>NZ_JBQFTX010000002.1:0-552124 GCF_056538905.1 Ruegeria sp. BE10 | reverse complement strand
CTCGATCTCATCGCGCTGGCGGCCCAACTCAGATGTGATCGAGCCAAAAAGCTCAGGGTCACGGTCGGATAGGGATTGGGTGAAAAAACCGGTGTCACGAAGGTTAGCGTTCATGGGGGCTCCACAGGGCTGGGTAAGAATCTTGCGGATTTCCTATCGGAAACGATTCATATGCAAAAGCTGTAAAGCGACGATTTGGCCCGCTACGGCGTCAAGTCTGGCCTATTGGGGAAAGGTATGTTTGTTTCGGAACCAAATGTACAACACCGGAAACCGGAAAAGATGACAAAGAGAATCGCCTTTCTCGCAAGCGACGTCAAAGTGGCGCAATCTGCACGGGAAAGCCTTGTGAAACGGTATGGCAATGCAGCGCCCCGAGATGCGGATGTAGTGGTCGCGTTGGGGGGCGATGGATTCATGTTGCACACACTGCACAACATGCAGCATCTGGACACGCCCGTTTATGGCATGAATCGCGGCACCATCGGGTTCTTGATGAATGAATTCCACAAGGACGATCTGTTGGATCGTTTGGCAGCGGCTGAAGAAGAGGTGATCAACCCGCTGGCGATGCAGGCCATGGATCAATCCGGCAAAATGCACGAAGCGCTTGCGATCAACGAGGTATCGCTGCTGCGGGCCGGTCCGCAGGCCGCGCGGTTGAAGATCAGTGTCGATGGTCGGGTGCGGATGGATGAGTTGGTCTGCGATGGGGCCTTGCTATCTACGCCCGCCGGATCAACGGCTTACAACTATTCGGCGCACGGGCCGATATTGCCTATTGGGTCGGATGTTCTGGCCTTGACGGCGATTGCCGCGTTCCGTCCACGCCGTTGGCGTGGGGCCCTGTTGCCCAAGATCGCGAAGGTTCGTTTCGACGTGCTGGACGCGGATAAACGTCCAGTCATGGCTGACGCGGATTCTGTTTCCTTTCCGGATATAGACTGGGTTGAGATTCGCTCGGAACCCACGATCCAACACCGTATTCTTTTCGATCCCGGGCACGGATTAGAGGAGCGTTTGATCTCGGAGCAGTTCACCTGATCTCTCAAAAGTGAACTTTTTCGAACTTGTGTGATCCAGTTCACAGGCGTTTGACTCACCCTTTGGTAATCTTAACTTGCCCGGAGAACACGCCAAGGTGGGAGTGAGTGGCCACCAGACGGCGTTTTCGAATGATTGCGCAGTTTTCGCGCCGGCGAGGGTAGGTGGTGCTACGCTCGTTGTCAGATTTCCGGGCTTATTTAAGCAAGCGGACCTCGGGTACAAGAACCCGGGGTCTATTTTTGTGATTGAGCGTATTCAAGCGCGTTCTTCCATATTTTGCCATAGCGGCAGGCACATATGACCCACGCGCGCTTCGATCGCGGCGGCGGCGTCAACTGCCATGTCCTCGCGCCACTGACGTGCAGCGATCTGGATATTGATCGGTTGCGGCCCTTGCGGCAATTCGGCCAGACGCGCCGGCACACTAGCGGCAGGAAGCCCCAGGAAGTTCATTGCGTAGGAATAGACCGCACAACCCAGAACCTCATGCACGCCTTCGGGCCCTTCGGTGTCCCGGTCAGGTTTGAAGAAGGGCTGCGGCAGGAAGGGTGACAGGACCAAAGGGTAATCCTGCATGAACAACGACCATTCCCGCGCATAGTGGCTGCGTTTTGCCATTACCTGCAGCAGTTCGGTGCCGAGAATGGGCGGAAACTCCTGAAAATAAACGTCAAAGATATCACGTATGGTTTCAGATCCGGCGGCCTCGATATCGCTTTTCAAAAGGGTCAGAACTTCGCCCATCAGCGCACGGTACCCGGTTCGGCCACAGTCGAATACGTCCGGCGGCGAGACCTCTTCCACCTGATAGCCCGCGTCATTCAGCGCATCGCGCGCGGTGTCCAGGGCCCTGTCGACCTCGGGATGCAGCGCATAGCCAAAGGTGTCTTTGGTGAAGGCTACCTTGATAGGGCCATCCATCGGCGCACCGCGCCAAGGCATCGGGACGTGAAACGGATCACGCGGGTCTGCTGCAATCAGGCTGGGCATCGACAGGTGAAGGTCGGCAGCAGAGCGAGTGATCAGCCCTTGTACTGACATGGATTGCGCCAATAATCCGCGCTCGGTTTGTTGGCTTGGGTTCCAGGCAGGCACGCGGCCCAGGCCGGGCTTTACGGTAACTGCACCGTTGGCGGCGGCTGGAAACCGCAAGCTGCCGCCAATGTCGTTGCCATGCGCCAACGCCCCGATCCCGGCCATTACGGCAGCCCCTGCGCCCCCTGACGAGCCGCCGGGCGAGATGTGCCGACCCCAGGGGTTCTGCGTGCGCCCATGCAGCGGGTTGTCTGTGTCAGCGCGAAACGAGAACTCGGGCGTGTTGGTGCGCCCGATCACCACCGCCCCGGCGTTTTGCAGGTTACGGACAATCGGCGCATCATCAGGCGCAATCACGTCTTTCAAGGCCACAACGCCATTTGAGGTGGCATGGCCCTTTTGATCGACATTGATTTTTATTGTGACTGGCACCCCGTGCAGCGGACCGGTTTGTGCGCCCTGTGTCCGCTTCTGATCAAGGGCGCGTGCGCGCTCCAACGCCTCGGCGCTCAAGTCCTCGACCACTGCGTTCAGGCCGGGGTTGGCCTGATGCATTCTGTCAACGGCGCTTTGCACCGCGTCCTCGGCGCTCACATCGCCACTGCGGGTCAGGGCGGTCAGGTCGGTGGCGGTCAGACGCCAGATGTCTGTATATGTCATGGGGCCTCACTGTCTTGAGCAGACAGTAGGGGCCTTGTGTCCGGTTGCAAGGGAAAGCCGTGCAGCGGGCGACCAAAGGCCGCCCGAGGCTTGTCTACTGCGCAAAGCCGATGGATTTCAAAGCCACGGTGATTTCGTCCAGAATGGCCGGATCATCGATAGTTGCGGGCATTTTGAATTCCTTGCTGTCGGCAATCGACACCATAGTCCCGCGCAGAATTTTTCCGGATCGGGTCTTGGGCAGGCGATCCACCACAACGGCTTGTTTAAATGCAGCCACCGGGCCGATCTTTTCGCGCACCAGCTTGACCACATCCTGCACCACCTCGCCGTGATCGCGATCGCAACCCGCGTTGAGACACAAGAAGCCTACTGGCATCTGACCCTTGAGTTGATCTGAAACACCGATCACTGCGCATTCGGCGACGTCAGGGTGGGCGGCCAGAACCTCTTCCATCCCGCCAGTAGACAGGCGGTGACCGGCCACGTTAATCACGTCATCGGTGCGCGCCATGATGTAGAGGTATCCTTCCTCATCAATCATGCCCGCATCGCCGGTTTCATAGTAGCCGGGGAATTGGTTGAGGTACGAGCTTTTGAACCGCTCTTTCGCATTCCACAGGGTTGGTAGTGTACCCGGGGGTAGCGGCAGCTTCACAGCAATCGCACCCAGTTCGCCGGGCTTCATCGGATGGCCACCTTCGTCCAGAATCTGCACGTCATAACCCGGCATCGGCTTGGCGGGGGACCCTAGCTTGACCGGCAATTCTTCGATCCCCAGCGGGTTTCCGGCAATAGTCCAGCCAGTTTCGGTTTGCCACCAGTGGTCGATCACCGGCACTTTCAGCGCGTCCTGTGCCCACTCGATCGTATCGGGGTCGGCGCGTTCACCGGCCAGAAACAAGGCGCGCAGGTTGGACAGGTCGTATTTTGCGATCAACTCACCCGAGGGATCCTCGCGCTTGACAGCGCGAATGGCGGTGGGGGCGGTGAAGAAGCTTTTGACCTTGTGTTCGGAAATCACCCGCCAGAAGGTGCCCGCATCGGGGGTGCCGACAGGTTTGCCTTCGAATACAATCGTGGTGTTGCCATGGATCAGCGGGGCATAGCAGATATAGGAGTGCCCCACGACCCAACCCACATCCGACGCCGCCCAAAAGACGTCTCCGGGGTCGACGTCATAGATGTTTTTCATAGTCCAGTTCAGTGCCACCAAATGACCAGCGGTGGGGCGCACGACGCCTTTTGGTGCTCCGGTAGTGCCCGAGGTATAGAGGATATAGGCCGGATCATTGCCATCAACAGGCACACATTCCGCAGGTTCGACCCCGTATTGGAAGCCGTGCCAGTTAAAGTCACGCCCCTCGATCAATTGCGCCACTTCCTGTTCACGCTGGAAAATCACGCAGAAATCGGGTTTGTGGCTGGCCATGTCGATGGCACCGTCCAGCAACGGTTTGTAGTGAACCACGCGGCCTGGCTCCATCCCGCAGGACGCGGCGATAATTGCTTTGGGCTTGGAATCGTCGATCCGCACCGCCAACTCGTTGCTGGCGAAGCCGCCGAACACCACTGAATGCACGGCCCCCAAACGGGCGCAGGCCAGCATCGCCTCAAGCGCTTCGGGGATCATCGGCATATAGATGATGACCCGGTCGCCTTTTTCGATACCCTTCGCCCGCAATGCCCCTGCCAACGTGGCCACGCGGTTGCGCAGCTCGACATATGAAATCTCGCGCTTGGTGTGGGTAATCGGACTGTCATAGATGATGGCCGTTTGCTCGCCTCGGCCACTTTCGACATGGCGGTCTACTGCATTCCAGCAGGTGTTGACCTTGGCATCGCAGAACCATTCATAAAGCGGCGCGTTCTCGTCAAACAGAGCTTTGGTCGGTGGTTGAACCCAATCGATCCCCTTAGCGGCCTCCATCCAGAACCCTTCTGGGTCGTTCTTCCAGCTTTCATATACGTCCTGATAGGCCATGGCGCCCTCCTCCAACACAGCTTTTGGAATGTGTTAGGCATCCTTAGCAAACCGGGCAAGCCGTGCAGCAGATGGCGCGTCAGTTTATCGCAAAATATTTGCAACTTCGGTCACATTGCTATGCAAATTTTTGCAAAATACGTGCTTTTGAAAGGTTTGTTGGCAGGCGTGTAACGGTTTTGCAAATGTGCAAACTCTACCGTGCAAATCATGCGTTACGCGGGAATCAACTTGGCTGGCGTTTTGGCGGGGCATAGGGCCGTGCCCCTTGGGCCGTCTCTGGCAAGTACCTAGTATAAAAGACACGGCGACACAGCATCAAGCGACGCGATGGCATCTGCAACACTGGTCGCAATACCATAACGTTTCCTGTGCACCGCGTAGCAATGACAGGGCTCTTTTATACTGACCTCCGGTTCGACCGGGGGGGGCGAACTAGCCGTAATGCGTGACCGGAGTGCCGCCAATCGCGGCCATGTTCAGCAATCCACGCGCGGTGATGGACGGGGTCACGATATGTGCCTTGTTTCCCATGCCCATCAGGATCGGCCCAACCTCTAGCCCGTCGGCTTTCATCTTCAGAATATTGCGCACGCCACTGGCCGCATCCGCATGAGCAAAAATCAACACGTTTGCGGCACCTTCTAGACGTGAGTTCGGGAAGATCCGCTCGCGCAGTTCTGGATCCAAAGCAGTGTCCAGGTTCATCTCGCCCTCATAGATGAAATCGCGGGGTTCGCTGTCCAGGATCGCAATGGCATCGCGCAGTCGCCTGCCGGACCCTTCGGCCTGATTGCCGAATTGCGATTGTGAGCAGAAGGCGATCTTGGGCTCGATTCCGAAACGGCGCACATGGCGGGCCGCGCCTATTGTGGTCTCGGCCAGTTCTTCAGGGGTGGGCAGTTGCCGCACATGGGTGTCTGCGATGAACAGGGGGCCATCTTCCAGGATCATCAGCGACAGGGCGCCATGGGGGCGCAAGTCGCCATCGTTGAGAACCTGCTCCACGTAGTTCAAATGCCAGCGGAATTCGCCGAACGTGCCGCAGATCATGCTGTCGGCTTCGTCGCGATGCACCATGATGGCACCGATGGCCGTGTTGTTGGTGCGCATGATCGCCTTGGCCTGGTCTGGGGTGACGCCGCGGCGTTGCATGATCTGGTGGTACGAGGACCAATAGTCGTAATAGCGCGGGTCGTCATGTGGGTTGACGATCTGAAAGTCTTGACCCGGACGTACCGCCAGCCCCAGCCGTTCACAACGAGTCTCGATCACTTCGGGGCGGCCAATCAGGATCGGGGTTTCGGTGGTTTCCTCAAGAATGGCCTGGGCCGCGCGCAGCACCCGCTCGTCCTCGCCCTCGGCAAAGACGATCCGGCGCGAGGCGACCGATGCGGCCTCAAAAACCGGGCGCATCAGCAAGGCGGATTTGAACACGGATTGGTTCAGGCGCTCTTTGTACGCCTCGAGATCGGCGATCGGGCGCTTGGCCACGCCACTTTCCATCGCAGCTTTGGCAACGGCCGAAGAGACCACACCAACAAGGCGGGGGTCAAAGGGCTTCGGGATCAGGTAATCCGGCCCGAATGTCAGTTGCTCACCCTTGTAAGCTGCGGCGGCTTCGGCGCTGGTGGTAGCGCGGGCCATTTCCGCGATACCCTCTACGCAGGCAATTTGCATCTCGTCATTGATCTCGGTCGCGCCTACATCCAAGGCACCGCGGAAGATGAATGGGAAACACAGAACATTGTTGACCTGATTGGGAAAGTCACTGCGCCCGGTGGCGATGATGGCATCCGGGGCCACCTCGCGCGCGGCTTGTGGCAAGATTTCCGGTGTCGGGTTCGCCAATGCGAAAATGATCGGGCGCTTGGCCATTTTTTCGACCATTTCAGGCTTAAGGACGTTAGGGCCGCTAAGGCCAAGGAACAGGTCGGCGTCACCAATTACATCATCCAGAGTGCGCAGGTCGGATTTCTGGGCGAATTGATCCTTATGCGGGTTCATATCTTCGGCGCGGCCCTCATAGACCAGCCCATGAATGTCACACAGCCAGATGTTCTCGCGCTTTACGCCCAGTTTGACCAGCATGCTAAGGCACGCGATCCCTGCCGCTCCGCCGCCGGTCGAGACAACCTTGATGTCCTCGAATTTCTTCCCTGAAACGTGCAGTGCGTTTCTGGCGGCGGCGCCTACCACGATGGCGGTGCCGTGCTGATCGTCGTGAAAGACCGGAATGTTCATCCGCTCACGGCACAGCTTCTCGACAGTAAAGCAATCGGGTGCCTTGATGTCTTCCAGATTGATGGCGCCAAAGGTCGGTTCCAGCGCGCAAACGATATCAGCCAGCTTTTCAGGGTCGGGCTGATCGACCTCAATATCAAAACAGTCGATCCCGGCGAATTTCTTGAACAGAACGGCCTTGCCTTCCATCACCGGCTTGGATGCCAGCGCGCCGATATTGCCCAACCCCAGAACCGCTGTCCCGTTCGAGACGACCGCCACCAGATTGCCGCGTGCCGTATAGTGTTCGGCCTCAGCCGCGTCAGCCTTAATCTCAAGGCAGGCCTCGGCCACGCCAGGGGAATACGCGCGGGCCAGATCACGGCCGTTTGCCATGGGTTTTGTCGCCTTGATCTCCAACTTTCCGGGCTTTGGATAGGCATGGTAATCAAGCGCGGCCTGCCGCAGGCTGGGTGTGTCGGACATGGCGTCTCAGCTCCGTTTTCAAATTTGATTTAGCCTTAAACTATTTTTTTCTGCTTGGCTACGTTGTGCGACTTAATTCGGCAAACAAGGCCGTTTTGTCGCTGTGGTTGCTTTCCGTGGCAAAAGACTTAAACTCCCGCGACTTTCGAACACACCCCCTTCTGGACCGAGAATAACAGCATGCGCTCTAAAGAAAACGGCGAGGTTGATAAGACTTTATCGCTGAATACCGGCAAGTTTGGAACTGAACATTTCGCGTTTCGCGCGGCCCTTGTTCTGGCCGTGTTGGTATTGTGTGCGATTTCAGTTTGGCCGAGGCAGGCCGAGGCATTCAACCAGGAAGGCGGTCTGATCGAAACGGGTTCGGCCGCGGCATTGCTGGTGGCTGGTATCGCCGCATTGGTACGGTATCGCGGGATCAGCCGGTTATACATCGGCGTGGTTCTGCTGCTGTTGGCGGAACGAGAGCTTGAGGCTGATATTTATGCCGTAGACAGTGTTCCGTACTTCATTCTGCACGGGATGGATGTTCTTCTGGATATGACGATTGTGCGTGTAATTCTGGCGGTTATCGTGCTGGGCGGGGTCGTCTGGCATGGAGTGCCAAATGGGTGGCGGGCACTAAAAGAACGGGCGCCATTTCTGCTGGTGTTCTTTCTGGCGGGTATGTGTGCCGTCGTGGCGCAGGGTCTGGAAGAGGTCAGCAGCGCCTTGGGTGACCAGATGACGACCATCATGGCAACTCGCCTATTCGTGCTGGAAGAAACGCTGGAGATGTTCTTTTCGATTGGCATTTTGGCCGCCGTTCTGATCGGATGGCCAAAATCCAAACCCGATGGAACATCAGATGAGCAAATCCCAAACTCGGACATGCGCTGAAATCCGCCTGCCCACGCAGGAACTGCGCAACGACATCCCGTTTTATACAAAGGTTCTGGGGATGCGGATGGACATGATCTATCCCGCCGACGATCCGCGCACCGCCGTGTTTTCCGGCCACGGCCTGCGTGTGCGGATCGAAAAAGACGCGCCCGAGTCCCCCGGCACGTTGCGCATCCTGACAGACAACCCGGATGAATTTGCAGGTGGCCAGCGCAATCTGGTGGCCCCCAACGGCACACGGATCGAGATTGATGAGTTGAACCCGCCAATGGTCATGCCGGAAACGGTGCATTCTTTCGTGGTGCGCCGGCTCAAGGATCAGGCCCCGTGGATCATCGGGCGGGCCGGAATGCATTACCGTGATTTGGTGCCAGACCGGTTGGGCGGATCGATCATCGCCAGCCATATCCGCATTCCTGACGGCGGGCCGGTGCCGGACATGGTGCATTTTCACAAGGTCGGTTTTCAGCTGATTTTCTGCATCCACGGATGGGTGGATGTGGTTTATGAGGATCAAGGCGACAAGATGCGCCTGACCGCGGGCGATTGTTTTATCCAGCCGCCTGAAATCCGCCACCGCGTGCTTGAGGCCTCGGACAATGTGCAGGTGATCGAAATTGGTGTCCCCGCAGAACACGTCACCGAAATTGATCATGAAATGGACCTGCCCACGCCCCATTACCGCCCTGACCGGGAATGGCAGGGTCAACGGTTTGTCTTCAATCAGGCCGAAGGGGCCGAATGGGCCCCGTTCCGCCTGCCGGGTTATATCTGCCGCGACACAACGATTGCCGAGAACACCAAAGGCGTTGCCGGGGTGCAGGTCGTGCGCAAGGGGCAGGGTGATCCGGTTTGGGCTGCACACAACACCGATATCCATTTTACCTTTGTCATGGGGGGCGAGGTCACGTTGGAGGGCGAAGGCCGTAATCCCTATCGGCTGGAGCAGGGCGACGCCTTTGTCATCCCACCCGGCATGCGCACACGTCTGTCCGACCCGTCCGAGGATATTGAACTGCTCGAGGTCACCTTGCCCGGTACGTTCAACACAACGCTGGACTAAGAGGATTTTGGCCCAGGAATCTGCTGTCCGGGGCTTCAACTCCCCGGTCGGTTTCATTTAGGGTATGACTTTCTGACCAGATGATCAAAAATTGGGGAATCGCCATGACTTTGAAAGATGCAGCACTGTCTGTCCGGGAAAAAGCCTATGCGCCCTATTCCAATTTCAAGGTTGGCGCAGCGATCCGAGCAGCGTCGGGCCAGGTATTTGCAGGCTGTAACGTCGAAAACGTAGCCTATCCCGAAGGCACCTGCGCCGAGGCTGGTGCCATCGCTGCTATGGTCGCGGCAGGCGAACAGGAATTGACCGAAGTCTACGTGGTTGCCTCCTCGCCGCAGCCGGTGCCGCCCTGTGGGGGGTGCCGACAGAAACTGGCCGAGTTCGGCAATCGTGACGTCAAGGTGACCTTGGCCAGCGTCGATGGCGCCGAACTGGAAACCACCATCGGTGACCTTCTGCCGGGTGCATTTGACGCCTCGCACATGGCGGATGTCTGAGGCTATGGATGCCCGTTCGATCATTGCAAAGTTGCGCCGCGAACAAGTGCCCAGCGCGGAGGAACTGACTTGGTTCGCGCAGGGCCTTGCCGACGGTGGTGTCAGCGACGCCCAGGCCGGGGCCTTTGCCATGGCCGTCTGCATGGGTGGGCTGGGCGCGCAGGGCCGCGCCGATCTGACGGTGGCGATGCGGGACAGCGGAGACGTTCTAAGCTGGGATTTCGATGGCCCGGTAATCGACAAACACTCGACCGGAGGGGTCGGCGACAGCGTCAGTTTGGTGCTGGCCCCAGCGCTGGCCGAATTGGGGGCTTATGTCCCGATGATCTCAGGCCGTGGGTTGGGTCATACCGGCGGTACGCTGGACAAGCTTGAGGCCATTCCGGGCGTCAGTACCCAGATCGGGCAGGATCGTCTGACCCAGATCCTGCGCGATACCGGTGCGGCCATTGTCGGCGCGACCGGGCAGATCGCGCCTGCGGACAAGCGGCTTTATGCGATCCGCGACGTAACGGCGACGGTGGAAAGCCTGGACCTGATCACCGCGTCGATTTTGTCCAAGAAACTGGCAGCGAGCCCCGAAGCTTTGGTGCTGGACGTCAAGGTGGGCAGCGGCGCGTTCATGAAAACGCTGGAAGACGCCCGCAAGCTGGCAAAGGCCCTGACGGAAACTGCAAATGCAGCAGGGTGTCGGACGTCGGCGGTGATTACGGACATGCACCAACCTTTGGCTCCGGCGCTGGGCAATGCGTTGGAAGTGGCCGAGGTGATGAATGTCCTGACCCACGACCATTACGCTCCATTGGCTGAAATTTCGGCGGAACTGGGCGGGGTTTTGCTGGCAGATGCCGGTATGTTCGCAACCGCCGATGAGGGGCGCGACAAGATCACCGGTGTGATCCGCGATGGCCGTGCGGCGGAACGGTTCGGCCGTATGATGGCCGCCGTGGGCGGGCCGCTACAGTTTGTAGACAACTGGTCACGCTACCTGCCCGAAGCAAGCGTGATCCTTGAAGTTCCGGCACCGGATGCGGGCTACATTGCGGCAATCGACGGTGAGGCGCTGGGCCTCGCCGTGGTCGCCTTGGGTGGTGGGCGGCAGGTCGAAGACGACGTCATCGACCCCGCGGTTGGCTTATCGGGCATTGTTCGTCTGGGGGACAAGGTCGACAAAGGCACCCCCTTGGCCGTGGTCCACGCAGCCCGCGAAGACGCGGCACGACAGGCGGCCGACACGGTCCTGCGGGCCATCGCGATAGGCAAAGACACAGCCATGACCCCAACGCTTGTGCATGAAAGGATCAGGCCGTGACCCGTGCCTTTCTGGTGGTGATGGACTCGGTGGGCATCGGCGGCGCGCCGGATGCGGACCGCTTTTTTAACGGAGAAACCCCCGATACCGGGACCAACACGCTGGCCCACATAACTCAGGCCTGTGCTGACGGACGGGCAGAAGACGGTCGCACAGGGCCATTACACCTGCCCAATCTGGATGCGCTGGGCTTGGGGGCCGCGACGCGCCTAGCCTCGGGTGCAGAGACACCCGGTTTGCACGCTGTACCAAAGGGCTTATGGGGCTGCGCACGTGAACATTCTCTGGGCAAGGATACACCCTCGGGTCATTGGGAGCTGGCCGGGTTGCCGGTGCCGTGGGATTGGCACTATTTCCCGGATACAACGCCGTCATTCCCACCTGATTTAGCGCGTGCCGCCGCCGTGGCCGCCGGAACCGGCGGCATTCTAGGTGATTGTCATGCATCTGGCACGGCGATTATCGCCGAACTGGGGGCCGAGCATATGCGGACCGGTTGGCCGATCTGCTACACCTCGGCCGACAGCGTGTTTCAAATCGCGGCGCACGAGGAAAGCTTTGGCCTCGACCGTTTGCTGAAGATGTGCAAGGCGCTGGCACCCCGTCTGCACGAAATGAAAGTTGGGCGCGTTATCGCGCGACCCTTCGTCGGATCGCCAGAAGACGGGTTCACCCGCACCACTAACCGCAAGGATTTCGCCATCCTACCACCCGCGCCGGTTCTGACCAACTGGGCACAAGATGCCGGTCGGCGCGTGCATGCGGTGGGTAAGATAGGTGACATTTTCTCGATGCAGGGGATCGACACTTTACGTAAGGGCTCGGATGCCGAATTGATGGGGCATTTGTCCGATCTGGTTGATGACGCCGAAGAGGGCAGCCTGACCTTCGCCAATTTCGTCGAGTTCGACAGCCTTTACGGCCACCGTCGCGACATCAGCGGCTATGCCCGCGCGCTTGAATGGTTCGATCGTGAAATCGGCTTGATCCTGCAAAAGCTGCGTCCCGGAGATCTGATGCTGCTGACCGCTGATCACGGTAACGATCCCAGTTGGATCGGCACGGACCACACGCGCGAACAAGTGCCTGTTCTGATCGCAGGGCAAGGTGCAGGCCGGATTGGTGCCATCAATTTCGCCGACATCGCCGCCAGCATCGCACACCACCTGAATATTCCGGCACAGGGGCCGGGGAAGAGTTTTCTATGACCGTCGCAGACTTGCCAAAGATCGAGCTACACCTGCATCACGAAGGCGCGGCCCCGCCCGCCTTTATCCGCCAGTTGGCGCATGAAAAGCGCATAGACCTGAGCGGAATTTTCAAGCCGGATGGTAGCTATGACTTCCGCGATTTCGCCCATTTTCTCAGCGTCTATGAGGCCGCTTGCGAAGTATTGAAAACGCCCGAGGATTTCCGCCGTCTCACCCTCGCGATCCTCGAAGAAAGTGCGGCGAATGGTGTAGTGTATTCCGAAACCTTCCTAAGTCCTGATTTCTGCGGTGGCGGGGATTTGGATGCTTGGCGCGATTACCTGAGTGCTATTCAGGATGCGGCGGAAGAGGCTGAGCGCAAGTTCGACATCACCTTGCGTGGCGTCGTCACCTGTGTCCGCCATTTTGGGCCGGAGCAGGCCAAGATCAGCGCCCATTGCGCTGCAGAAACCGCCGGAGATTGGATTACGGGTTTCGGCATGGGCGGTAATGAGTCTATTGGCACGCAGAGCGATTACAAATGGGCCTTTGACTGCGCGCGCGAGGCCGGGTTGCGCCTGACCACCCACGCCGGAGAGTTCGGCGGCCCCAAAAGCGTGCGCGATGCGATCCGCGATCTGGGGGTGGAACGGATCGGTCACGGTGTCCGTGCCATCGAAGACCCGGACCTGATCCGCGAGTTGGTCGACCGTGAGGTTACGCTCGAGGTTTGCCCAGGGTCAAATGTGGTTCTGGGCTTGTTTCCCAATTTCGACGTCCACCCGATTGCGAAACTGCGCGATGCAGGCGTCAAAGTCACCGTTTCCACCGATGACCCGCCGTTTTTCCATACCACCATGCGGCGCGAATATGAGATGCTGGGCAAAGCCTTCGGTTGGGAGGCCGAGGACTTTGCCGCCCTGAACGACACGGCCCTTGCGGCTGCCTTTTGCGATGATGACACCCGCGCGCGGGTCAAGAAAAGACTGGAGAGATCATGAGCGAACACCTGACCGTCGTTGACCACCCGCTGGTGCAGCACAAACTGACGCTCATGCGGGACAAGGGCACGTCCACTGCCGTGTTCCGCCAATTGCTGCGTGAGATCACATTGCTGTTGGCCTATGAGGTCACGCGCGAGCTGAAGTTGACCACACGCCACATCGAAACCCCGATGGAGGAGATGGACGCCCCCATTCTGGCCGGCAAGAAACTGGCGCTGGTGTCGATCCTGCGCGCCGGGAACGGGATGCTGGACGGGGTGTTGGAATTGATTCCCTCGGCCCGCGTTGGGTTTGTTGGTCTCTACCGGGATGAGGAAACGCTGAAACCGGTACAGTACTACTTCAAAGCCCCCGAAGGGCTGAAGGACCGTCTGGTCATCGCCGTTGACCCGATGCTGGCTACCGGCAACAGCTCGGCCGCAGCGATTGATTTGCTGAAAGAGGCCGGGGCCACCGATATCCGGTTTCTGTGCCTGCTGGCCGCACCCGAAGGTGTGGAGCGCATGAAAGAAGCCCACCCGGATGTCAAAATCGTCACCGCGGCATTGGATCGGGAATTGAATTCAAAAGGCTATATCATGCCTGGTCTCGGCGATGCGGGTGACCGGATGTTTGGCACCAAGTAAGCTATTCGCCGCAGATATTTTGCAACCGGACCCAATCGCGGTCCGGCAGTACCTGTTGCAAGGGGCGGCCCGCCATCGGGTCGGCCTCGATCAGGCCCAGAACCGTCTCACCCGTGACGTCCACGGCATAGGCGTATGGTGTCGACGGTAGCGCGGCCTGGGCGAACACTTCTAACAGATCATCCTCGGGCAGGGACGGGCGGGGTTCGGACAGAACCTGTTCGGTGTACGCGTCGATATTCGTCGGCGTCAGCTCTCCGGTCGTCAACAAACGGAAAGCCGTTGTGGCGCCGGTGCGGTCCAGCAGATCATCCAGCGGGTCCTGCGCCTGCGTGCGGGCACGTTCGGCGATGACGTAGCCAGCTGCGACCGATGGGTCCTCGTGATCTTCGACCAGCGCCCGGTTCAGCAAAACGATCCCACCCGGCAGGCTAAGGCTTGTCTGCACGCCTGCGGGCAGAATGACGATTTTCCGAACGCCGGTGCGCGCGGCCAACTGATCAAGCGCTGCCTGCGCATCTTCGGACGTACAGGCCCGCCCCGAGACCCGCTCGATCCGCTGCAGGATGGTATTCCCGATATCCGCGCGTTTGATGTCAGGCACAACCGAGACGACATGGTTTTGCAGCGCAGCCGGCATCCAAAGCAGCAACAGCGCGGCAACGGCGGCCACCACACCCGCAACACTGAGCCAACGCAACCGGCCGGGATGCGGTCGCGCCCGGTCGATGGCGCGCTGCAGGCGGTCGATGGCCTCAATCATCGTGGTCTCGGTTTCCTCCAGCTCCAGCGTTTCGTCCGGGTCACCGTCGGGGTTGAACAGGGCCGGAAAATCGCCGGGGTTCTGGCGCACCAACGCGGCCAGGGACCAATGAGTCAGCGCCTGTTCGTTGAAGTCCGAGATCGTCAGCGTGGCCTCACCAATCGACACCACCACCTCGCGCCGCTGCACATCGGGCGAGGGACGCCACAGACCGGTCGCTTCGATCCGCTGGTACTGTTTAAGTGCTGTCTTCAAGGTGAGGAATGCTCGTACTTATTTTGTTTCAGCTTAGCATGGTAAAATCCAAAGGCGCAAACCTGTTGCGCGCCGATTTGTAATTGTGCTGTATATCGCGACGCGCGGCAGATCAGAGTGTCACGCACCACTTTGCTACTGGGGTGCAAAATGCAGGCAGATACTCAGACCTCACCGATATTGGCCTCGGTCCTGATGGTCAGCGCCATGGCGATCCTTGGGGTCATCGACAACGTGGTGATCTTATTGGCCGAAACGATCGGCCTGTGGCAGTTCCACCTGATCCGCGCCCTGATGATGCTGCCTCTGATCGTCGTCCTGTCTTTGTTGGGAATGGGCAGCTTGCGCCCGCGGCGTTTGGGGCCAGTTATTCTGCGCAGTGTGCTGATTACACTGGCTTTGCTGTTCTATTTTGCCTCACTGGCGCTGATGCCGATTGCGCAGGCACTGGCGGGCCTGTTCACATCCCCGATTTTTGTGATGTTGATCTCGGCACTGGCAATGGGGCAGAGGATCGGCCCCTGGCGCATTCTGGCAGTTGTAATCGGGTTCTCGGGGACCTTGTGCGTATTGCAACTCAACCCTTATGAGTTTGACGCCAAGACGCTGCTACCAGTGGCCGGAGGGTTGTTTTATGCCCTCAGTTCCCTCGTCACACGCAGCCACTGCGCACAGGAAAGCACAGTCGCCCTGTTGGCGGCCATGATTATCACGCTTGGGCTCGCCGGTGCGATTGGGTTGGCTGTGTTCTCGTTCGTGCCACATTCCTTCCCCGACGGGTTCGTGACGCGCGGTATGGTCTGGCAGATGCAACCCGCGTTGATCTGGGTCGTCATACAGGCGGTCGGCTCAACTATTGCAGTCTTCATGTTGATCAAATCCTATCAGATCGGCGAGACCTCTTATGTAGCTGTGTTCGAATATTCGGTGATGATTTTCGGCCCGCTATTCGCCTGGGTGGCACTGAGTCAGACGATTGGTGTCATGCAAATTTTGGGGATTGGCCTGATCGCGGTAGCGGGTGCGTTGCTGGGCTGGCGCTCAAAGCGCGCGGCCGCGCTGGGAGAGGCGGCGTGATCATCTCGCCTGGGCGCGGCTATGTGTTCGTTCATATTCCCAAAACCGGCGGCACGTCTTTGGCGCAGGCGCTGGAAGCACGGGCGATGAAGGATGACATCCTGATTGGGGATACTCCCAAAGCTGTGAGGCGCCGCAATCGGGCCAAGGCGCTGAAGGGCAGGGGAAGGTTATGGAAACACTCGACCCTGACCGATATTGACGGAGTTCTGTCGGTCCCTGAATTGCAGGCTCTGACCACTTTCACTATGGTGCGCAACCCGTGGGATCGGATCGTCAGCTATTTTCACTGGCTGCGCGTGCAAGGCTTTGACCACCCGGCGGTTTCGCTGGCAAAGGCTCTGACTTTTGACCAGTTTGTCTTGCACCCCGATACGACACAGTCATTCCGACGGAACCCGGCGCGGCACTATATGACCCGTGCGGATGGAGTCGAACAATGCCGGTTCTACATTCGGCTGGAATACTTCGATCAGGACGCGGCCCCATTGTTCGACCATTTGGGTTTTCACCTAAGCTTACCCAGGCTCAATCGATCCGAGCGATTGGAAGATTACCGCGAGTATTATTCGGATCAGACCGCCAATGCTGTGGCCGAAGCCTGTGCTGAAGACATCGCTAGATTCGGCTATGCATTTGATGCGATTGACCGCGCATAGTTTCCAATTCGAGCCCAATTTTATTAATTTTCGCGGTGTTGTTTGGGTGTAGGTCGTTTATCGACCCCGAAATGGCCCAAATCTGGCCGTAATATGTCAAAAATAAGTCATCCCACTTAATCCTGTGTTAATCATCGAACGTAGTTGTAGTGAGTAAAGAGTGGGTTCGGTTCTTGTTGAAAGTAGAGAGTGTCATTGATTTTGCAGAGCGTTCTGAGTACCAGGGCACCGCTGAACCGCAGGCCGCGTTGAACGCACGCCGGGGCGGTCTGGTACATGGAACCAAGGTTGCGACCAAAGGTGGATGGAAGCTGGTAGAAGAGCTTCAGGTTGGCGACCTCATTCGTACATTGGACAATGGTTTCAAGGCGATAAATCGCATTGCGACGGATTGCATTACGGTGCCGCCCGATGAAACCAATGCTGATAGCATGCCGGTGTGCATACCTTCACATGCGGCCTATAATGGTCGGCCGGTCTGGCTGATGCCGGAACAGGGCGTGGCGTTGGATAACACCAAGCTGGACCATGATCCGATCGCGCTGCCGGTCAGCCTGCCTGTTGTTTCGGCAAGGTTGCTGAGCGGCATGTTTCGCATCACTTCGAATGTGCCTGCGTCCTGTTTTGATATCAGCACCCTGTTCTTCAATCAGGATGAGGTGATCTATATCGAGGGCGGCTTCCGGGCCTTCTGCCCCTCGGGGCGTTTTGGATCACGTAATGTCCCTGGTAGGGCGTCATATAAGGTTGTCTCGGCCGAGGCTGCTGCGGATTTGATCTATCTGACCGGAAGACGTCGCGATATTGCCGTTCTGGCCAATTCACTGGGCTCGCTGCCTGCACCGATCTTTGATCACCCGATTGTACCGACCAGACCGGCCAGAGGTGCACGTCGTCCTGGGCGCCCGGGACGGCCCGTCATGATGATCTGACTGGGAAGCTGTATCTGAGACTGCAAAGTAACGCTGGCGCATGGGGGCATGCGCCAGCGTTTTTCTTTAGGCGGCTTTTGCTTCGGGGTTGAAGCGGCCGTAGAAGGATTGGCCTTTCTCAGCCATCTCACGCAGCAGCGGTGGGCAGGTGAAACGTTCGCCATAGGCCTCGGCCAACTGATCACAGCGCTCGGCCGCGTACGGGGTGCCGATGATGTCCAACCAGCTGAGCGGACCACCCGACCAAGGCGCAAAGCCCCAACCAAGAATCGCACCCACGTCACCTTCGCGAATGTCTTCCAGAACACCTTCTTCCAGCGCGCGGACCGCTTCCAGAACTTGTGCGAACATCAGACGTTCCTGCACTTCGATCAGGTCAGGCTGATCCTCGGCATGCGGGTATTTCTCTTGCAAGCCTTTCCAGTATTCGACGCGCTTACCCTTGTCGTCATAGTCGAAGAAGCCTGCATTTGCCTTGCGGCCCAGACGGCCCTGTTCTTCCATCCAGAAGATCAGATCGTCCGAGGGGCTTTCCGGGTAGGCATCGCCCATCGCCGCCTTGGTCGCGCGGGCAATCTTGGCCCCCAGATCGATCGAGGTCTCATCGGTCAGCTGGATTGGCCCCACCGGGAAGCCCAACTGACGTGCGGCATTGTCGATCAATACAGGGTTCACCCCCTCGGCAATCATCCGAACCCCTTCGTTGATGTAGGGAATGATGCACCGGTTTGCGTAAAAGAAGCGCGCATCGTTGACCACGATCGGCGTCTTCTTGATCTGACGTACATAATCCAGCGCCTTGGCCACCGCGCGATCCCCGGTTTCCTTGCCCTTGATGATTTCGACCAGGAACATCTTCTCGACCGGTGAGAAGAAGTGGATACCGATGAACTGTTCAGGCCGCGCGGATGCTTTGGCCAGATCGGTGATCGGCAGAGTCGAGGTGTTCGAGGCAAAGATACAATCCTCGGGGATGATCGCCTCGACCTTCTGGGTCATCTCGGCCTTCACGCCCGGGTCTTCGAAGACAGCTTCGATGATCAGATCGCAGCCCTTCAGGTGATCAAGATCCGGGGTCGCGGTGATGCGATCCAGCATGGCCTCTTTCTTTTCAGCCGTGACCTTGCCGCGCTTCATACCCTTGTCCAGATAGCTCTCCGTATAGGCCTTGCCCTTTTCAGCGGCTTCCTGATCGCGGTCGACCAGAATCACTTCCATACCTGCTTGAGCGCTGACCAGTGCGATACCAGCCCCCATCATACCAGCGCCCAGAACACCGACCTTTTTCACGCGCTGATCGGGCACATCCTTGGGACGCACCGCGCCTTTCTCCAGTGCCTCTTTGTTCAGGAACAGCGACCGGATCATTGCCGACGATGACGGGTTCATCAGGATCGAAGTGAACCACCGCGCCTCGATCCGCAGGGCGGTGTCGAAATCGACCAGTGCACCTTCGTAGATCGAACTCAGCAATGCTTTGGCTGCCGGGAAAGCACCCTGAGTCTTGCCGTTCACCATGGCGTTGGCACCGACGAATGTCATGAACCCGGCAGGGTGATAGGGCGCACCACCGGGCATTTTGTAGCCCTTGGCATCCCAAGGCTTGACCAGATCGGCGTCCTTGGCGTTCAGAACCCACTCTTTCGCCGCAGCAACCGGGTCGTCCGACACAGCGTCGATCAGCTGCGCGCCTTTGGCCTTGGCCGGGTCCATCATCTTGCCTTCCAGCAGGACCGGGGCCGCTGCCATCGCGCCAACCATACGGCTGAAACGCATGGTGCCGCCGCCACCGGGGAAGATGCCAAGCATGATTTCCGGCAGACCAATCTTGGCCTTGGGGTTCGAGGTCATGACGCGGTGGTGACAGGCCAGCGCGATCTCGGTCCCGATACCGGCGCAGGTGCCGTTGATGGCACAGGCGATCGGCTTGCCGCCCTTCTTGGTCTTGGGGTCCATGCCCGCCAATTCCATCTTGCGCAGGATGTGGTGGCCGCCCATGACGAAGTCGAACAACGCTTGCGCTGGTTCCTCGCCCGCTTCCTGACGGATGGTGGCCAGCGTGTTCAGGTCCATACCGCCCGCGAATGAGCCTTCTTTGCCCGAGGTGATGACGATACCTTTGATCTCGTCATCGTTCAGGGCCTGATCGATCAGTTGGCTGACCTCCTGAAAGGCCTCGCGCGTCAGCACGTTCATGGATTTGCCCTGGGCATCCCAGGTAACAAAGGCGACGCCGTCCGCGTCTTTGCTCAGAGTGAAATCAGTCATTGTCATCTCCAATCTGGTCAGCCGTCAGCGGGCTGCCATCCTTGCGGGTGAAGGCGAATCCGTTCTCGTCATCCTTCACCATCATGTCTATGTCGCTGTAATAGCCGGTCTCGGTCGGGGTCCGTGTGCCCACCACCAGAAAGGTCGCGGGCGCACCGGTTTTGTTCACAAGGTGGTGGCCGTTGGCCTCACCTGCTGGCCAAGCGGCGCAGTCGCCGGGCTGCATTTCATGCTCGCCATCGTCATCTATCAGCACGCAGGTGCCGCTGAGCATGATGGCAAACTCGTCCTGCTTCATGTGGTAGTGACGCAGCGAAGACATGCCCTGCGGTTCCAGCCGCACGATATTGACCCCGTATTGGGTCAGCCCGCCTGCGTCGCCCACACGCTGCACGAAACGACCGGCGGTCGCTTCGGCCAGCTTGCCGGGATAGGCCGAGCCCCCCTTGAACGGGATCTGAGAGAGATCCAGCTTGGGCATCAGACCCGCTCGATAATGGTTGCCGCACCCATGCCGGACGCAATGCAGAGCGTGGCCAAACCGGTTTCCTTGTCCTGACGCTCAAGTTCGTCCAGCAGCGTGCCGATGATCATCGCACCGGTTGCACCCAGCGGGTGACCCATAGCGATTGAGCCGCCGTTGGGATTGACCAGCGCAGGATCGACATCGAACGCCTGCTGGAACCGCAGCACGACCGAGGCGAAGGCCTCGTTTACTTCGAACAGGTCCAGATCGCTGATCTTCATGCCGTTATCGGCCAGGATCTTTTCGGTCACCGGAACCGGGCCGGTCAGCATGATGGTCGGGTCGGTGCCGATCTTTGCGGACGCCTTGATCCGGGCGCGCGGTTTCAGGCCGTACTTCTCACCGAATTCCTTGTTGCCGATCAGAACAGCGGCAGCGCCGTCCACAATGCCCGAGCTGTTGCCCGCGTGGTGGATGTGGTTGATCCGCTCAAGATGCGGGTATTTCAGCATCGCCACTTTGTCGAAGCCGGGCATCTGCTCACCCATCATCGCGAAGGATGGGTTCAGCGAGCCGAGGCTTTGCATATCGGTTCCGGGGCGCATGTACTCGTCGCGGTCCAGAATGGTCAGGCCGTTCTGGTCCTTGATGGTGATGACCGATTTCTCGAACCGGTTGTCTTCCCATGCCTCTGCTGCACGTCTCTGCGATTCCACCGCCAGCGCGTCGGCGTCGTCGCGGCTGAAACCATACTCGGTCGCGATGATATCGGCCGAGATACCCTGCGGCACGAAATAGGTGTCCATCGCCAGCGTCGGATCAACGGCAATCGCGGCACCGTCACTGCCCATGGCCACACGGCCCATCATCTCAACACCGCCTGCGATATAGGCTTCGCCAGCGCCGCCCTTGACCTGGTTTGCCGCCAGGTTCACGGCTTCCATGCCGGATGCGCAGAAGCGGTTGATTGCCAGACCGGGGATCGACTGATCCAAATCCGATGCCAGAACCGCCGAACGTGCCAGACAGCCGCCTTGCTCCATCACCTGCGTAACGTTGCCCCAGATCACGTCCTCGACGGCGTGACCTTCGAGGTTGTTACGCTCTTTCATCGCGTTCAGGGTCAGGGCGGACAGGCGCACCGAGGTTACCTCGTGCAGGCTGCCATCCTTGCGGCCCTTGCCGCGCGGAGTGCGCAGGGCGTCATAAATGTAAGCTTCGGTCATGGGTCTTCTCCTTAAGCTCGATCCGACGGTTTGCCGGGCATCAGGTCATATGGGTGTTTCCAGCCGGGCTGTTCCGACAAGCGGGTCAGCCAGGCGTCGATATGGGGCCAGTCGGCGCGATCAAAGCCGAATGGTTCGGGGTAATAGAGGTAGCCGCAGCAGCTGATGTCGGCGTTGGTCACGCCATCACCGACGATCCAATCACGGCCGTCCAAATGGTCGTTCAGGATTTGATAGGCCGCTTTCAACCGACCTTGGTTAAAGGCGATGACATCCGGGTTGCGGTGCTGTTCAGGCAAGAAGTTGATCAGAAAGCGGGTCATCCCGGCCATCGAACTGAGCTTGTGATTGTCCCACAGAACCCAACGGAAAATCTCGTAATTCTCGTCGCGATCCTTGCCGCCGAACTTGCCAGATTTCTCGGTCACATAGGCCTGAATGGCACCGGATTGCGTGGTGCGGAAATCGCCATCGATCAGAACGGGTGCTTCGCCCATCTCGTTGACGTCGGCACGGTATTCGGGTGTGCGGGTCTGGCCGTTGAAGAAATCGACAAAGACAGGCTCCCAGTCCAATCCTGACATCTCAAGCGCCAGCGCGGCCTTGTAGGAATTTCCGCTTTCGCCGAAACAGTGCAGTTTGATAGTCATGCGATCACCCCTCCCGTGGTGTGCGTGGTCAGGTCGGATTCGAGTATTTTTGAAAAGATGAAGACTTCGCGTTCACTATTTATCAACCTTGTTCCTTTGATATGGCCGAGCGGTACAGGCTGGAGAGCCGATGACCGTAAAAGGTGAAGTCGTTCCTGTCCTGATGGTGAGTGCGCCCGGTGGCAGGGACGCATCACATTTTCATCTTTTCAAAAATACTCCCGCCGGAGGCGCCCAACCTCGAGTTGAGCGCGTGCAAATATCTGTTGCGCCTTAATCATCGCTTGCGCGCCTCAAGCTCAGAATTGAATTCGCGCAGCCTTCGGGTCAGCTTGTCCTCATTGATCACACTGTTGAAATTCTCGAACAGAAAGGATAGCGCCTCACCTTCGTCCAACCCGGCCTCGCGCGCAAAGCCGCGTAGTTTGCGATAGCTGTCCTCGGTCATAGCGACCGGAAAGCGGCGGGTCAGGCGAAAACGTTTTGGCATTGTCTCTCTTTCGAAAGTCCGGCCTCGGGGGTAGGACCCCAAGGCCGGGTTATGTTCAGAAGTTAGCGGCCTCCAGCGCCATGACCGTTTCCGCGCCGGTCTGGATGCGCGCCAGATGCATGCCCGTGGCGGGCAGGCGGCGCGCCATGTAGAATCGACCGGTGTTGAGCTTGGTCTCGTAGAACTCTTTGTCCGACGCACCACCATCCAGCGCGTCCTGCGCCGCCTTGGCCATCTGCGCCCACATCAGGCCCAGGCAGACATGGCCGAACATGTGCATGAAGTCGTACGAACCGGACAGAGCGTTATTGGGGTTCTTCATCCCTTCCTGCATAAAATACATGCCGGCAGCCTGAAGGTCCTTGGACGCGGCCTTCAGCGGTTCGATGAAGGCCTTATCATAAGCCTCATCCTTGCCGCCGTTTTCCTTGCAGAAGGATTTGACCATCTCGAAAAACGCCATGACGTGCTTGCCGCCGTCCTGTGCCAGCTTGCGACCGACAAGGTCCAGCGCCTGAACGCCATTGGCGCCTTCGTAGATCATCGCGATACGGGCGTCGCGGGTGTATTGCGACATGCCCCATTCTTCGATGTAACCGTGGCCGCCATAGACCTGCTGCGCCTGAACGGTCATGTCGTAGCCTTCATCCGTCAGGAAGCCTTTGATGACCGGCGTCAGCAGCGAGATCAGCCCGTCCGCGTCCTTGTCACCTGAGCGGTGCGCCTTGTCGATCATCGTCGCGCCCCACAGGATGAACGCGCGGGCCCCTTCGGTGAAGCTTTTCTGATCCATCAGATTGCGGCGAATATCGGGATGAACGATCAGCGGATCGGCGGGACCGTCCGGGTTCTTCACCCCGGTCACATCGCGACCCTGCAGGCGGTCCTTGGCGTATTCCAAGGCGTTCTGGAACGCAGCCTCGGCCTGAGACAGACCCTGCATGCCGACACCCAAACGCGCCTCGTTCATCATGGTGAACATGGCGCGCATGCCCTTGTGTTCTTCGCCCAGCAACCAGCCGGTGGCCTCGTCATAGTTCATGACGCAGGTCGAGTTGCCGTGGATGCCCATCTTCTCTTCGATCTTGCCGACCGAGACGCCGTTGCGCTCACCCAGTGACCCGTCTTCGTTCACGATGAACTTGGGTACGATGAACAGCGACACGCCCTTGATACCCTCGGGACCGCCGGGAATCTTGGCCAGTACCAGATGGATGATGTTGTCGGCCATGTCGTGATCGCCGGCCGAGATAAAGATTTTCTGGCCGGAAATCTTATAACTGCCATCGCCCTGCGGTTCTGCTTTGGTGCGCATCAGGCCCAGATCGGTGCCGCAATGCGGTTCGGTCAGGTTCATGGTGCCGGTCCATTCGCAGCTGACCATGTTGGGCAGGTACTTGTTCTTCTGCTCGTCCGAGCCATGCGCCAGAATGGCCGAGGCCGCGCCATGGGTCAGGCCCTGATACATAGTAAAGGCCTGGTTCGCGCCCGAGAACATCTCGCCCACAGCCGTGCCGATGACGTAGGGCATGTTCTGACCGCCATACTCTTCGGGCATGTCGAGGCCGGTCCAGCCGCCTTCTTTCATCTGCTCGAAGGCGTCCTTGAAGCCCGTGGGCGTGTACACGATGCCATTTTCCAACCGACACCCTTCAGTGTCACCCACCACGTTCAGCGGATGCAATACGTTGGTCGCGACCTTGCCGGCCTCTTCCAGAACGGCACCGGTGAATTCGGCTTCCAATTCGCTGTACCCCGGAATATCCGAGTCTGAGATTTTCAGAACATCGTGCAGAATGAACTGAGTGTCTTTTGTAGGCGCGTTATAGACGGGCATTTGAAGCTCCCTTAAATTCAGATGTCCGGGGATTGGGCCGCCAGGGTTACTCGGCGGCTTTGTTCTCGTTCTTCATCGAGGCGATGACTTTTTCGCCCCAGCGCAGCTGTTCTTTCAGATCGTCAATGGCTTGAGTCAGTTCTTCGCGGCGGGCTTCCATATCCGCCAGACGTTCCCGTGCGATTTCAAACGTACGGGTCATCTGGGTCATTTGCTGGTCGCCCACATGGTACAGGTCCAGCAGCTGCCGGATCTCTTCCAGGCTAAAGCCAAAGCGCTTGCCGCGCAGGATCAGTTTAAGGCGCGCCCGGTCACGTTTGGTGAACAGACGTTTCTGGCCCTCGCGGATCGGAAACAAAAGTTCCTTGGCCTCGTAAAATCGCAAAGTGCGCGGCGTGACATCATATGTCTCGCACATTTCACGGATGGTCATCAGATCTTCGGTCATGGTTTCAGCACTCTTGTCACTGGCGTCTATCAAAGTCAGTTGCGCAGTTGATACGCACGTTACAACACGTAGATGACGTTCACGTAATGCAAACGCTACGTCACTATGAAAGTTGACGTAGCATCCTCTCGCGTCAAGGTGCGGATAACGCCCAATTGAAAACGTTACGTAACGGAATTTAGCTGTGGGGCGGGGGCTGACGCCTAACGGTCAGACAATGGTTCTGACGCAGCGCTGCGCTTGCAGAATGTTCTAAAGGTTAAAAGTGGCCAGTTGATCCTGTCGAAGATCAACCCAGAGATTTAGCGGTCTGGTCGCGTAGGCGCTGCAGTTCTTCCATCGCCTCGTCCAGTTGCTGACGCTGTTTTTGCAGTTCAGGCATCTGCCGGTCGGCCAGTTTTATAAACTCGGCCATTTGCGCCTGATCCCCCTGATCTTCATAGATCAGCAGCCACTGGCGAATCTCTTCCAGCGAGAATCCAAACAGGCGCCCACGCATGATCAGTTTCATCCGCGCGCATTCCCGCGGCCCATAATAACGCGAGCGGCCTTCGCGTTCGGGCTGCAGCAGTTCGATATATTCGTAATAACGCAAAGTGCGCTTGGTTACGTCGAACTCTTCGCACATCTCGTTTAATGACAAACGGTTGTCAGTCATTTGTTGTCTCCTCAGCAGCAAACTAGGGCGTCGTGGCGGCAAGCGCAACAGGCGGTCTTGCTCTTTTGCAAAGCGCAGGCTCATAAAGGACGGAATCCAAAGGACACGCATACATGGTCGACAAAGTAGAGATTGCCCGCCAGTTTATTGAGGCGATTCCGCATGCCAACGCACTTGGTCTTAAATTGACGACCATCAGCGATGGCGAGGCTGAAATTTCAATGCCGTATAATGCGGATCTGATCGGAGACCCCAGAACTGGCGTTATCCATGGCGGCGCCGTGTTTGCCGCCCTGGATACCTGCTGTGGGGCGGCCGTTATGTCCCATCCGTCAGCTCCGGGCGGGACGGCCACAATTGACCTGAGAATTGACTATATGCGCGCGGCGACGCCGGGGCAGAGCATTACGGCGCGTGCGACCTGCTATCACATTACGCGCAATGTTGCTTTTGTTCGGGCGACCGCGATGGACGACGATCAAGAACGCCCGGTCGCAACAGCGGCAGGCGCCTTTACGGTGGAGGGATTGTAATGGCGCGTCCCCGACCCGAACCCATGCAGGTGGTCAAGCAACGTCGCGACGCGGCCCTGAAGGCGATTGTCGACGGAGTTCCTTACATCCGCTTTCTCAATATCACCTTCGACCGACGCGGCGATGAGCTGACTGGGGTGCTGAACTTTGACGACAAGCTGATCGGAAATCCATTGCTGCCCGCGCTGCATGGCGGGGTTACAGCCGCATTTCTTGAGGTGACGGCCGTCATCACGCTGAGTTGGGAACACTTCTTTCCCCGCATCGAAAGCGGTGAGATCGACGCCGAAGATTTGTTCAAAGCCGATGCGGTGAGATTTCCAAAAACCGTTGATTTCACGGTTGACTACTTACGCTCTGGCCTGCCGCGGGATGCTTATGCGCGCGCCTTTGTCAGCCGATCTGGCAGGCGCTATGCCTCGGTCCGGGTCGAGGCCTGGCAGGACAATCACGCACGACCCATCGCGCAGGCCACGGGGCATTTCCTGATGCCGCAGCCGAAAGCGGAAAGAGAGTAACCCGTGACGCAGCGCGCCTCGGCACCCCTGACACATACGCGGGTGTTGAAAATCGCCGTTCCGATTGTGCTGTCGAATGCCACGGTTCCGATACTTGGCGCTGTGGATACCGGTGTGGTCGGTCAGATGGGGTTGGCTGCGCCCATCGGGGCCGTCGGTATGGGCGCGGTTATCCTGTCCGCGATCTATTGGATCTTTGGCTTTCTGCGCATGGGCACGACCGGTCTGGCGGCGCAGGCACGCGGGGCAGGGGATACGGCGGAAACCGGTGCGCTATTGATGCGCGGGCTGCTGTTGGGCGGCGCGGCGGGGCTGTTCTTTATTCTCACGCAAGTCGGGCTGTTCTGGGGGGCGTTTGCCCTGTCACCCGCCAGCCCCGAGGTTGAGGCGCTGACGCAGGATTACCTGCAAATCCGCATTTGGGGTGCCCCGGCAACCATCGCGCTTTTTGCCGTTACGGGTTGGCTGATCGCAATAGAGCAGACACGGGGCGTGTTCCTCCTGCAGGTCTGGATGAACGGGTTGAACATCTTGCTGGACTTGTGGTTCGTGCTTGGGTTGGGCTGGGGCGTCGAAGGTGTGGCCATTGCTACCCTGATCGCGGAATGGACCGGGCTGGCGCTGGGCCTGTATCTGTGCCGCGAAGCGTTCACAGGGAATCAATGGCGCGACTGGCCACGTATTTTCGACGCAGCGCGATTGCGCCGGATGATGCAGGTGAACGCTGACATCATGATCCGATCTGTTCTGCTGACGGGCGCGTTCACGACATTTCTGTTCGTTGGGTCCGATCTGGGAGACGTTAACCTGGCTGCCAATCAGGTCTTGCTGCAATTTCTTGAGATCACCGCATTTGCCTTGGACGGCTTCGCCTTTTCCGCCGAGGCTCTGGTCGGCAGTGCCGTGGGCGCGCGGAACCGGTCTCAGGTCCGGCGGGCGTCAATCATGGCGTCCCAATGGGGCGTAGGTGGGGCGTTCCTGCTGGGGGCTGTGTTCTATTTGGCTGGGCCTGCGTTGATCGATCTGATGTCAACCTCGGCCGAGGTGCGCGCGGCGGCGCGAGACTATCTGATCTGGGCCGCGCTGGCCCCGGCAATCGGGGTGGCCAGCTGGATGTTCGACGGCATCTATATCGGGGCCACCTGGACCCGTGCGATGCGCAACGCGATGGTTCAATCAGTTGCGATCTATGTGGCGGCCCTGTTCCTACTGGTGCCGGCCTTTGGTAACCACGGCTTGTGGGCCGCGCTGATGGTTCTGAACATCGCGCGCGGCGTCACCATGGGCTGGCGTTATCCCAGGCTGGAGGCACAGGTGGCCTAGATCAACGTCAACAGGTTCTCGGGCGGGCGCCCGATGACAGCCTTGTCACCTGCGATTGCCAGAGGGCGCTCGATCAAGATGGGGTTCTCGGCCATTGCGGTGATCAACTCGTCAGCAGGCGAGGTCTTGGTCAGACCCAGTTCTTTGAACTGTTTCTCACCCGTGCGCATCATGTCTATGGCGTTGACGCCGAGTTTGCCCAGCACTGTACGCAGCTCATCGGTCGAGGGTGCGTCTTCCAGGTATTTCCGAACCTCGACCTGCGCGCCATTCTCTTCCAGCAGAGCCAGCCCGGTGCGGGATTTCGAACAGCGCGGGTTGTGCCAATATGAAATCAAAGCCAATCCTTTCGTTTACTTCCAACTGCTTGCGCGACGTTGTTGAACCCATCTCGTTCCAGCAATTTATCGAGACCTTGCGCGATATCTGCGACCAGAGAAATACCGCCATACACCAACGCGGTATAAAGTTGCACGGCAGATGCCCCGGCACAGATCTTGGCATACGCCTGTTCCGCCCTGCTGATACCGCCCACGCCAATCAGCGGGATTTTGCCCTCGGTCAGCTGGCTCAGCTGTGCCAGAACACGGGTCGATTTTTCGAATAAGGGCGCGCCGGACAGGCCGCCGGTTTGACTCTTATGCCCACTGCGCAGCCCATCGCGGGACAGTGTAGTGTTGGTTGCAATCACCGCGTCAACGCCTTTTTCCTGCGCCACATCGGCGATGTCCTGCAATTCGGCCTCGGTCAGGTCAGGGGCAATTTTCAGGAAAATGGGTAAAGGCCGGGACAGTCCGTTGCGAGTTTCGATCACGCCGCCCAGCAATGCGCCAAGCGCGGCCTTGCCCTGCAGGTCCCGCAGTTTCTCGGTGTTGGGGGATGAGACATTGACCGTGGCGAAATCCAGATGCTCGGCGCAATGGGCCAACACTTTGGCAAAATCGCCGGGGCGGTCGTCACTGTCCTTGTTCGCGCCCAGGTTCAGCCCGATGATCGCATTCTTGGGGCGGTCGGCCAGACGGCGCGCCATGACCTCCATGCCTTCGTTGTTGAAGCCAAAGCGGTTGATGGCGGCCTTATCCTCGGTCAGGCGGAACAAGCGAGGTTTGGGGTTGCCGGGCTGCGGGCGTGGTGTAACAGCGCCCACTTCGATAAAGCCAAAGCCTGTGCGTGAGAGGGGGGTCAAAACCTCTCCATTCTTGTCAAACCCCGCAGCCAGACCCACCGGGTTGGGCAGGTCCAGTCCAGCTACGTGAGTTTTCAGCCGCGGCGATATGACCGGCCCGGGCATCGGGGCAAGCCCGGCCTTCAACGCCTTGATCGACATGCCATGGGCGGCTTCGGGGTCCATCTTGTGCAGGACCGCCAGCCCCAGTTTCTCGGTCAGTTTCATCCGAAAGTCTCTCCACCTTTGGCCGGGGCGCAGCGGATCAGGCGCGAAGTTGCAACCGCCGCCTGCCTGTGAATAACCGCAGCCTGATAATCCGGGTCGGTCACCATTTCCAAAAACGCATGTGCAGTCGGATAGCGGGCGATAAATACCTCATCCCAATCTTCGTCCTGCGGGCCGATCAGAGTGGTCTGAAACGCGCCGCGCCACAGGATCGACGCCCCAAGGCGCGCAATAATCGGGGCGGTTTCCGCGCCGTAATTTCGATAAGCCTGCGCGCCGGTCAGCCCGGCATCCGCCAGTTCGTGGCCCGTCGGGTATTCGGCCAAGTCGCGAAACTTGACCAGATTCAACATCTCGATCGGATGATCACGGTCCAGCGCCTTGAACGCCGCAAACTGGGTGCGGTCAGGGTCGACAAAAGACCTCATTCCATCCCCTCGGGGAATTGGTGGGCTTGCCCGTCAAAGGGCAGGGGGCGCGACCAGACGACATCTGTCATGCGGATCTGCCGGTAAAGATGCGGGAACAAGGCGTCACCGCGCGAGACCTCCCATTTCAGATCATCGTCCATGGCATCGGCATCGCAGGCCAACAAGGTCAAACCTTCGACACCGGCAAAGTGTTTGGCTGCGGTCTCAGCCGCCTGTTGGGCGGTCGAGAAATGGACATATCCGTCAGACACATCAATCGGTGCGCCGTCCGAGGCACCCTGATCCTGCAGTGCGGCCCATTCCTCGGCCCTGAATATCTTGTAAATCAGCATGAGGTGGTGATGCCCCGCGTGACGGGCAGAATCAAGACGGATTTCCCCCTTTGACTCTTCTTGTTGGCGGGCGCACCATCACGCCAAACAAAAAACAAGGAGTATGAAGATGTTCACCCGCTTTTTGGCGTCTGCTGCAGTTCTGGGCCTAACCGCAGGTATGGCCGCAGCCGATTATAAATTGACGATTCTGCATACCAACGATTTCCACGCGCGTTTTGAGCCGATCAACAAATACGACAGCGCTTGCGATGAGGAAGACCAAGCAGAAGGCAAGTGTTTCGGCGGTTCGGCCCGGTTGGTTACTGCGGTGAATGACGCGCGCGCGCGGTCCGAAAACTCGATCCTGGTCGATGGTGGGGATCAGTTTCAGGGTTCGTTGTTCTATACCTATTACAAGGGCAAGGTCGCAGCCGAGTTCATGAACAAGCTGGGGTATGACGCGATGACCGTGGGCAACCACGAATTCGACGATGGCCCCGAAGTGCTGCGCGGCTTCATCGACTCGGTGGAATTTCCGGTTTTGATGTCGAACGCGGATATTGCCGACGAAGAGTTGCTGATCGACAAGATCAAGAAATCGACTGTCATCGAAGTGGGCGGGGAAAAGATCGGCCTGATTGGCCTGACACCGGAAGACACGCATGATCTTGCCTCTCCTGGTCCAAATATCAGCTTTTCTGATCCGGCCCCCGCAGTGCAGGCCGAAGTGGACAAGTTGACCGGCGAAGGCGTTAATAAAATCGTCGTTCTCAGCCATTCCGGCTATGGTGTTGATCAACGCGTAGCGCAGGAAACCAGCGGGGTGGACGTAATTGTCGGCGGTCATTCGAACACTTACCTTTCGAACGTGTCCGACAAGGCAGCGGGTCCGTACCCGACCGTGGTCAACGGTGTCCAGATCGTGCAGGCCTATGCTTATGGCAAGTTTCTGGGTGAGTTGAACGTAACCTTCGACGATGACGGCAATGTGCTTGAGGCGGTGGGCGAGCCGTTGATCATGGACAACTCCGTTACCGAGGATCAGTCCGCGTTGGACCGTATCGCCGAACTGGCCGTGCCGCTGGACGAAATCCGCAACAAGGTGGTGGCGAATGCAGCAGACGCCATCGAGGGGGACCGTTCTGTCTGTCGTGTGCAGGAATGTGAGATGGGCAACCTGGTCGCCGACGCCATGTTGGCGCGTGTGGCCGATCAGGGTGTACAGATTGCGATTGCCAACTCTGGCGGGCTGCGGGCCTCAATCGACCCGGGCGAAGTAACCATGGGCGAGGTGCTGACGGTGCTACCATTCCAGAATACACTGTCTACCTTCGAGATCAGTGGTCAGGGGGTGATCGACGCGCTGGAGAACGGCGTTAGCCAGGTCGAAGATGTAAAGGGCCGCTTTCCGCAGGTTGCGGGTCTGACATTCATCTGGGATCCAGCGGTTGCGCCGAACGAAGGGCGCGTGTCCGAGGTCATGGTCGCCGAGGGTGATGGTTTTGCGCCAATTGACCCGGCAGCGACGTATCTGGTTGTGACCAACAATTATGTCCGCAACGGCGGCGACGGGTACAACATGTTCGAAGGCGACGACAAGAATGCCTATGACTTTGGTCCGGACCTGGCAGATGTCACGGCTGAGTACTTGGCTGAAAATGCGCCCTATCAACCTTATCTGGACGGTCGTATCAAGCAGAAGTAACTCTGCGACATAGCAAAGAAAAAGGCCGCATCCCTGATGCGGCCTTTCGTGTTTCGGGCGCACTCAGCCCAAATCGTATTCGGGCCAGAGCGCGGGATCGAACCCGTCAAGCATGGGGCGTAGATGTTCGGACACGCTCTGCCATCCACCAATGGATTTGGTCGAGATCTTATTGCGGACCTGATCGATACTGGCCGTTCTGACCTGCTTGGTGTTTTTCTCGGGATGCATCATGGTTTCGTTCCATTCGATATCGCAGAACGCAGCAACCTGTTGGCTATAGGTTTTTGGATCGGCCACTAATTTTTCATAAGGAACGGTCAGTATGCGGTCACCGAACACTGTATCCCAATGTGCCATATAGCGGCGGTACATATTCGCCGAATGAGCAATGGCTGTCAGGTTCGACGCATAACGCATCCCACCAGCCGGGAACCGCCGGATCCATTTCGACAACCCCACATCACGGGGGTCACGTAGCATGTTGATGATCTTTGCATTGGGGAAGGCGGCCAACAAGAAACCAACAAGCTGATAGTTGTGTGGCATCTTGTCAACGAACGCGACCGATCCGTCAGGAATCGGTGGCATCAGTTCGCGGAATTGCTGCGCAAATTCAGTGGCTTTTTCAGCGTCAAAACGCTGATTGCCCAATTGGAATTCATGCGACAGGTCAGACGCCAACGTCAACTCACCACACCCGGCGATATCGGGCGCCGAACTTAGCATCATCTCCATCAACGTGGTGCCCGAACGGGGCTGACCCAGAACGAAGATCGGAACCGGCCCATCGCTTGGTCCGGCTGCGGGTAAATCGGTTCCAATGGGGAACAGACCGGTGATCTGGTTCAGCTTTTTCTCTTCCTCAGCGGCGTCGTACGGGTTGCTATCGTGTTGTACTTTGTTGGCTCGCACAAATTGAGGCATGGCGGCATTTAGATCGTCAATTACCGAGATCAGGTGCGCCTTGGCGAACTCCAACTCTTGATAGTCTTCGTCCTTGTTGGCGATTGCGGTCTCGACCGCCTCCATCAGTTTCGGGCCGTCATCCTTGGAGGTTACAAGGGACAACTGCAGCAAAGCGCTCATGTTTTCGGGATCTGTATCCAGAATACGCTGCAAGATTTCCTTTGACCCGTTTTTGTCACCGCTTTGGTGCAGGTTCACGGCCCTTGCGAAAGCAATCTTTATGTTTTCCGGTTCCAACTCAAAGGCGCGAGAAACATCGCGCGAGTGGTCCTCGACAAATCCAATTTTCGAATAGGCACGGGCCCGTTTGCCCAGCAGGTTTACATCGTCGGGCTCGGCTTGCAGCTTCTTGCTCGCATGTTCAATGACCAGGCGCCAGTTGCTGCCTTTCAGGTGAATCTCATCCAGGACGCGGTTCAGTTCTTTGTTGTTTGGGAACTGTTCCAGCTTTTGTTCAGTATATTCCAGCGCCCTGGGGATCTGCCCGGTTTGCATAAGCGCATTTGCCAGGTTTTCCACGAATTGAGGGTCGTCTGGCTTCATTCGTGACGCTTCGACGAAATGCGGTATAGATTTCTTGTATTGCTTCATTTCGGTCAGCACAAAGCCCGAGATGGCGTGGAAATCAGAATCCTTGGGGAATTTCTTAACGCCCAACTGTGCCTTCTTCAGCGCCTGTTGCAGCTTGCCTGCTTCCAAAGCAGCCACCGCCTTGCCTTTGAGGGTATTCGCTGTTTGATTTTGCATGTGACCCCGTGACACCCTGTGCCTGTATGAAACGATTATTGATGGTTCTTTACCCATGTGCGGACGGTTTGCAATAACCCTTCCAAATGACGCAATGGCGCAGCTGTTTTCAGCACGGCCTGCAAACACGTTGCCTGCTGTACCGAACTTCAATGTTTGCCCGACAAATCAAGTGCATGTGGTGCGCTTTGGCGAAGGCGGACGCCAGTTGGATTCGCTGCGCTGGGGGTTCCTGCCGCATTGGTACAAGACTGAAACCGCCGGTCCTTTGCTGATCAATGCGCGTGCCGAAACTCTGGCCGAAAAGCCTGCATTTCGCGCCGCCTGCCGCGAACGACGCTGCCTGATCGTGGCAACAGGGTTCTATGAATGGACCAAAACTGAACAGGGAACACGTCTGCCATGGTACATCCACCGCAAAGATAGCGCACCGATTGCATTTGCCGGGGTCTGGCAGGATTGGGGCATTGAGGGTACGCAGCAGGGCACTTGCGCCATCGTAACAACACCGGCAAATCGCCACCTCAGCGCCATTCATCATCGGATGCCACTGATCCTTGAGCCTGACGATTGGCCTTTGTGGTTAGGGGAGGCGGGGAAAGGCGCGGCACGTTTGATGCAACCCGGGGCCGAGGGAGTCTTGGAGTTCTACCGCGTTGATCCAGCAGTGAATTCGAACCGGGCCAACGGGCCGGACCTGATTGAACCTGTCCCGGCGTGACTGGGCGCCTTTTCATTTCAAAGTTCGCAGGATAGACCGTTGGCATGGCTTTGAAATTTACTGATCTGCCCGGCCTTTATGCGCATGATTTTGACACTGTGATCGACGTGCGCAGCCCTGCTGAATTTGCAGAGGATCATCTGCCCGGCGCCATCAACCTGCCAGTGCTTAATAACGATGAACGCGCGCAGGTAGGTACGATCTACGTGCAGGAAAGTCCGTTTCTGGCCCGCAAGCTTGGCGCAGCGCTGGTGTTTCGGAACGCGGCAAATCACATAGAACACAGCCTGTCGCACCACGAGGGCAGTTGGAAACCTTTGGTCTATTGCTGGCGTGGGGGTCAGAGGTCGGGGTCATTCACATGGATGTTAAAACAGATCGGCTGGCGGGCCGAAGTGGTCGATGGCGGATACCGAGCCTATCGCCGATTGGTGAATCGCTACCTCTATGACGATCCATTGCCGCACCGGTTGGTGGCCCTCGATGGGTATACGGGCACAGCCAAGACTGACCTGCTGCTGCATTTGAAGGCGCGTGGCGTTCAGGTTCTGGACCTCGAAGACCTAGCCAACCACCGGGGATCTTTGCTAGGTGAAATGCCGGGCGGGCAGCCCAGCCAGAAAGCCTTCGAGTCCGCTCTATCCGCCGCATTGTGCGGCTTGGACCCAGCGCGCCCGGTGGTTGTCGAGGCTGAATCCTCCAAGATCGGGTCGCTGATCCTGCCGCCAAGCTTGTGGACTGCGTTGCGGACGGCACCGCGGATTCAGGTGTCCGCTTCCCTTAAGGCGCGTACCGCGTATCTGGTCAAGGCTTACGACGATATCCTCTCGGATACCGAGCGCTTGCGCGATCGCCTGTCTCCGCTACGGTTCCATCGAGGACACGATGTGGTGGATGGATGGCTAACGCTGATCGATGCGGGGGATAAACGGGCGCTGACGCGGGCGTTGATGGAACAGCATTATGACCCGGCCTATGCCAAATCCTCCAAAACACGCGCCGTCAAGATTATCGCGCAAATCGACGTGGCGGCGCTGGACGATGCGGGCCTGAACGCCGCAGCCGCTCGGGTTGAAGAAATTCTGGGTCAGCTCTGAAGCCGCAAACCCGGAGTGTCAGTCAGATGCCCGATGATGACCGCCGGATAGCACGCGTGCCTTAGCTGTTCGCACAATTCGTGCGCCTGATCGGATGCGACGGCGGCCAGTAATCCCCCAGCAGTTTGCGGGTCAAAAAGCAGGTCGGCCTTGTCCGAGGATGGAATGCCCGGAACGATTGCGCGGTTGTCCTCGAAGATTGTCGACCGGACACCTTGAGCGGCCAATTCCAGCGCGCCAATCATCAGAGGGATCGTGTCCAGATCCAAAACTACACCACAATCCGAGGCTTCGCACATGCCTATCAGATGCCCGGCCAGTCCAAATCCGGTTACATCCGTCATCGCATGTGCCCCGGCCAGAATGCGCGATGCCGCGCCTTGCGGCTGAACCATTTGCCGCAAGGCATCGGCCACCCAACTGCCATCAGCTTGCCCCGCCATTTCAGCGGCCATCAACACCCCGCTGCCCAAGGGTTTTGTCAGGATCAATGCATCCCCAGGACGTGCTCCGGACAAAGTGATCGGGTCTTTGTCGCACAGTCCGGTCAGAGTGAAGCCGATGGTCATCTCATCCCCGAGTGAGCTGTGACCGCCCACGATTTCTGCCCCGGCTTCGCGGATGACCTCGGTGGCCGTCGTCATGATCTCGGACAAGGTGCGGTGCTGCAATTGCGGGGACATGCGCGGCAGGATGATCGTTGCCGTCGCCGCCTGTGGGTTGGCCCCCATGGCCCAGATATCCCCCAGTGCGTGAACAGCGGCGATGCGCGTCATTAGCACTGGGTCATTCGTGAAGCCGCGCAGGTGGTCCGAGGTCATCACTTGCCGCGCTCCGCCGGTTGTCAGCAGGGCGGCATCGTCCCCGGGCAAGGGGGTGATGTCGTCCCGGTTCGGCTTTGGCAGGCCACTCAGAACTGTTTGCAATGCGCCGCGTCCAACCTTGGCCCCACAGCCGCCGCACATAGGTTTTTCCCCCAGGTCTTCTTGCATGCCCGCTGCATGGTGGCGAGGTAGGGCGGGGCGTGCCATCTGGGGCAGGTTGCGGAACTTATTCATGAAGCTCTGGTCGATATGGTTCTTCCATCGCCACATCACTGGCCCGCTGAACGAGGTTCCAAGACGTTCGGCCAGTGCCGATTTACCACCCAAAGAGATCAGTTTTAGGTAGTCTTTCTGCGGTTGATATCGCCGCATCTTCCCGGCCCCCAGAGCGACCCGCAGATTGTTGAACAGGACCGGAGCCTCTCGGACCGCATAGACACCGGCCTTGGGACGAGGGTTATCGGCAAGATGGACGCAATCTCCGGCGGCAAAGATCGCCGGATCGCTGGATTGCAGATGGGCGTCCACGCGGATGTAGCCGTCATGCAGATCAAGGCCCGTCTGGGTGATCCAGTCATAGGGGCGGGCACCGGCAGCCCCGGTTATAAATTCGGCGGGAACCTTGCGGCCATCCTCTAGCAGAACGTGATCCTGTTCGATGCGTGAAATCGCGGCATGCTCGATCAGCTCAATCCCCAGATCGGCCATCGCCTTACGAATGGTCGCGCCCGCCTTGGTCCCCGTCGCCGCCAGGGCCCGGGCATTGTCGATCAGTGTCACCTGCGCCGTGCGGGTTTTGGCGCGAAGGGCATGAGCCATGGCCATAACCAGTTCTACCCCCGCGACCCCACCGCCGATCACGGCGACTGAGGCGGGGCCGCTGCCATCCAGATACTCCGCCCACCTGGAGGCAAACGGTCCTAGCGGCTTGGCGGGAACTGCATGGTCAGCAAATCCGGGCAGGGCCGGCATGTCCGAGGTGATCCCCACATTGACCGACGCCACATCGAAGGCCACGGGTGGTCGGCCAGGCACGTGTATCTGACGCCGGTCGATGTCGATACCATCAACCGGGCCCAGGATCACGCGCGCACCGGCAAATCGGGCAAGGCGCACCAAATCAATGTCCAGCTCCCAACGCTGGTAATGTCCGGCGACGAAGCCTGGGAGCATACCGGAATAGGGGGCATTGGCACCGGGGTTGATCACCGTCACCCGCGCACCGGGCAAAGGGTTCATGCCCCATTTCCGCAGTACAAGCGCGTGGGTATGCCCGCCGCCTATCAGAACCAGATCACGGGTCAGGGGCAGCGGAGGGTGATGCATGGAATTCAGGTCTTTGTGTGGTCTGGTACGTCTTCGACCTGCTCAACCGCGTGGGTGGCCCAAAGCTCATCCTCACCCGCATCTGGCAGATCATCGGGCTTTTCATGGCGATGAATATGCCATTTGGCAATGAACAGGGCCGTGATCGGCGCAGTCAGGAACAGGAAAAGGGTGATCAGCAGCTCGTGCAGGGAAATATGCTGCTCGATTACTGCCGAATGAAAGATCGACGCCAGCAGCACACCACCCACACCTAACGTCGTCGCTTTGGTTGGCGCATGAAGACGCGACATCGGGTCCTTCAACTTTATCATCCCGTACGAGCCGACAAAACCGAAGATGCCGGAAACAATCAGAAAGAAGGCGACTAGAAACTCGATTATGAACATTGGGGCGCCCTCACTCAATGATATTGCCGCGCAGCATAAAGCGCGCATAGGCCACGGTTGAGACAAAACCTAGCATGGCGATGATCATGGCAGCCTCGAAAAAGATCTCGGTCCCCAGAGCCAGCCCGTACAGGATCATCAGCGCAATTGTGTTGATGACCATCGTGTCCAGCGCCAGAACACGTGTGCCCACACCCTCGGCCGAGATGATCCGATACAGGCACAGCATGATGGCCGCCCCGAAACAGGCGAAGGCAAACCAGATCGCAATCTCGATCATTCGAAAATCTCCTTCAGACGGCGCTCATAGCGTTGTTTGATCTGGTCGCGCACCTCATCCACGTTGGGCGCATCCAGGCAGTGAACCAGCAGGTTGTGGCCTTGCGCCGACAGATCGCAACTGACCGTTCCGGGGGTCATGGTGATGGTTCCGGCCAATACAGTGATCGCTTCGGGGGTGCGCAGTTCAAGTGGGATACAGACCCAGTTGGGCTGTCGGTCGGCATCGCGTTTGAACAGGATGATACGGGCCACGGTGATATTGGCCATCACGATATCCCACAGCACCACCAGCATATACTCGATGATCATCGGCCAGTTTCGCAGTTTGGGTCTGTCGGGCCAGTAGGGCTGAGTAATGAAGGGAATGATAATCCCAAGCAGCAACCCGAACACCAGAGAGTTCAGCGAAGGCGAATTCGCCAGAAGCATCCACACCAGCGTCAGCAGGATCGTCAGATGCGGGTGGGGGAATATTCGATGCAGAAGTCTCATTATTCCTCTCCCCCCAGAACGGCTGAGATGTAGTTTTCGGGTGTGAACAACTGTTCGGCTGTTTTGCCAGCGTAAGTCAGGGCAGGGCCCGCGAACAAGGTCAGCATCACAAGCCCCATTACCATGCCAAAAATGGCGGTGAAGGCCAGTCCGGGGTTTGGTTCGGGTGCGGGCAGGGCTGGTGCTTCCTCGTCATCTTCCAACTCGGGCGCCGGGTTGTGTTGTGCGTCATGGCTTTTCCAGAAGATCAGCGTGCCTGCGCGCGCCAACCCGACGATCGTCACGAACGACCCGATCAGGATCACTGCCCAGATTGCGTTTGCATCCGGTGCGTCGCGCGCCGCATCCAGCACTAGGAGCTTGCCGATGAAACCCGACAGTGGGGGCATTCCCGCCATCGCGATTGCCCCAACAAAGAACAGGGCCGAGACCAGCCCGCTTTGCGCCATCGGGGCCGTTGGCGCGATGGCCCCGCCCCGGCGTTCCATCACTAGGTCAGCCACCAGGAACATCAGCGCCGTGGCAAGGGTCGAATGAAAGATGTAGTACAGCGCGGCAGTTGTGGCCGTTTCGGTAAACAGTGAAATTGCGATCAACAATGTGCCCATTGATGCGATGGCACAAAAGGCCGTCATCCGTGCTATGTGCTGCGAGCCCAGAATACCAATGGCACCCACGGCCAGCGTTAGAAGCGCGGCAGGTTGCAGCCAGTCGCCCAGCAATCCTTGCGTTACAGCCACATCGGGCCCAAAGACCAGCGTATCGACGCGTAGGATTGAATAGGCACCCACCTTGGTCATGATCGCAAACAGTGCGGCGACGGGCAAAGGTGCATTGGCGTAACTGGCAGGCAACCAGAAATGCAGTGGCAAGACGGCCGCCTTGATACAAAAGACCAACAGCAACAAAACCGCTCCAACCCGCAATAGGGCGGTATCCTCGGGCGGAATTTCGGCGACTCGAACAGCCAGATCGGCCATGTTAAGCGTTCCGGTCACGGCATAAAGCGTGCCGAGCGCAAACAGGAACAAGGTCGAGCCCAACAGGTTATAGGCCACATATTGCACCCCGGCCTTCAGCCGGACCGACCCGCCCCCATGCGTCATCAAGCCGTAGGAAGCGATCAGCAGCACCTCGAAGAAAACGAACAGGTTGAAGGCATCGCCCGTCAGGAAGGCACCGCAGACGCCCATGAGCTGAAAGTGGAACAGCGCGTGAAAGTGCTTGCCCCTGTCGTCCCACCCGGACGCAATAGCGTATAGCACAATGGGCAAGGCGAGCAGGGCGGTCAGCAAGACCATCATCGCAGACAGGCGGTCTAGCACCAGCACGATGCCGAAGGGCGCAGGCCAATCGCCCAGCTCATAAACCAGAATATCGCCACCTGCGGCCTGCGCGGTGATGGTCAGGGCAATCCCCAGCAACGCCACTACACCGGCGACCGAGAAGATGCGCTGCAGGTCCAGGTGATATCGCAGGACCATGATGATGAACGGGGCCAGGATCGCGGGCAGGACGATCGGCGCTACGATCCAGTGGTTCATGCATCTTCTCCCGCGCCGTCGACGCTGTCTTGTGCGATCATGTCGATATGGTCATCCTTCGACGACAGATAAGCGGACAGCGCGATCATTACGATCACCGCCGTCATACCAAAGGAAATCACGATGGCCGTCAGCACCAGCGCTTGTGGCAACGGGTCGGTATAAGGAACCTCTTCGTATTTGTTCAGAACCGCAGGCGCATCCAGCGCCAGCCGCCCGGTGGCGAACAGGAACACGTTCACCGCGTAGGTGATCAGCGACAGCCCCAGAATGACAGGGAATGTGCGGCGGCGCAGGATCAGGAAAATCCCGGCGGCGGTCATGATGCCTACGGCTGAGGCTACGAGCGCTTCCATCAGGCCTGCTCCTTCTTATCTTCGTCTTTCGAGTCGTCCCGTAGCGGGTTGATATCCATCGGGAACTCTTGCGCCATGCCCGGCTGCCACGCGAACCGCGACAGGCTGTCCAGCGCCAGCATCACCGCACCCAGCACGGCCAGGAACACGCCGGTGTCAAACAGGATGGCGGTGGCCCATTCGAACTCTTCCAGGGGTGGCCAATGGAGATAGCCGAAGTCGCTGGTCAGGAACGGGCGTTCGTTGAACCATGCTCCGATCCCGGTGGCGGCAGCGATCAGAACACCCCAGCCGATGGTGCCGTGATAGTAGAACCGCTGTCGTTCGATGGCCCATGTGTAGCCACTGGCCATGTATTGCATCAGGAAGGCAATCGCGACGATCAGACCGGCAATGAACCCGCCCCCAGGCTGGTTGTGACCGCGGAAAAAGATGTAGGCCCCAACCATCAGGGCAATCGGCATCATCACGCGGGTTGCCACAACCATCATCAGCGGATGTGAATCCCCTGATTGCGGCCAGTGCGGCTTGCGGTTCAACAGATAGCTGCGGACGTTGGTGCCCAGAACGGCCTCGGTCAGGGCAAAGATGATCAGGGCGGCGATGCCCAGAACGATGATCTCGCCAAAGGTATCAAAGCCCCGGAAGTCCACCAGGATCACGTTGACCACGTTGGTACCGCCACCGCCTTTGTACGAGTTGGCCAAGTGGAACTCGGAAATCGTGGGAAAGGCAAAATCCCGCAGCATCAGCGCATAGATCAGTGCGCCGGTGCCAAGGCCGGCCACCACTGAGATCGCCGCATCCCGCCAGCGTCGCGCCGCGCTGCTGTCCCACGGTGTATCCGTGGGCAGGAAGTTCAGCGACAGGAGCAACAGGATCATCGTCACCACCTCGACCGAGATCTGAGTCAACGCCAGATCCGGGGCCGAAAGATAGTTGAACGCCATCGAAACGATCAGGCCTACGACGCCGATCAGCACCAGCGACAGCAGACGATTGCGGTGGAACCACATGATCGCCAGCGTCGCGCCCACCAGGCAAGTCCAGCCGATGAACGGAATGATCTGAATGGGCAGGGGCTCGCGCGTTTCGGGGCCTATCGTGCCGGTTGAATAGGCGTAGTAGCCAAGCCCGACGGTGAACGCGACAAGGATGATGGCGTACCGGCTGATCACACCATTATGTAATGTGTCGGTGATCCAGCGGCTGAGTGCGGTAAACGCGCCGATGACTGCCTCGAAGATGACCTTCGCTTCGGGGCGGGGCAGGGCGTTCCACAGCTGTTCGCCACGACGGTGTAGCGCCAGCAGGAATAGACCGCCTAATGTGGCTACGGCCGACATGTAAAGCGCGGGCGTAAAGCCATGCCAGAGCTTCAGTGAGTAGTAGGGCAGCTTCTCTCCGCCGATTACGGCGCTGGATACTACCGCGACCAGAGGCCCAACGAGCGCGGCCGAATTCAGACCGATCAGCACGACCAGCACCACAAGGAAGGCCGGGGCCAGCCACATACCGACAGGCGGATCATGCGGGTGGTGCGGATAATCGTTGCGCTGCGGGCCAAGGAAGACATGTCCGACAAAGCGGAAGGAATAGGCAGCCGAGAACAGTGCCGCCAGCAGCGCCAAACCCGGTACCAGATAGTGCGAGTGCAGCCAGGTGGTGTGGACTGTCTCCTCAAGCATCATTTCTTTGGACAGGAAGCCATTCAGCGGAGGCAGACCGGCCATGGACAGCGCGGCAATCGTTCCGATGGTAAATGTAATCGGCATCAACTGACGCAACCCGCCCAGACGTTTGATGTCTCGGGTTCCGGTTTCGTGGTCCACGATCCCGGCGGTCATGAACAGAGCGCATTTGAAAGTGGCGTGATTGATAATGTGGAATATCGCCGCCACAGCTGCGATCTTGGTGCCAAAGCCCAGCAGCATCGTCACCAAACCCAGATGCGACACGGTCGAAAACGCCAGCAGTGCCTTAAGATCGTCTTTGAACAAGGCAATGCAGGCCCCGATCAACATGGTCACCAAACCTGTGGTCGCCACGATATAAAACCACGCATCCGTTCCTGCCAAAACCGGCCACATCCGGGCCATAAGGAACAACCCGGCCTTCACCATCGTGGCTGAATGCAGATAGGCAGAAACCGGCGTCGGCGCGGCCATCGCATGCGGAAGCCAGAAATGGAACGGGAACTGCGCCGACTTGGTGAAACAGCCCAGCAGGATCAGGACCAGCGCGGGCATGTAATACGGTGAGGCTTGGATCAGCTCTTTGTTCTGCAGGATGACGCTTAGGTCATATGAGCCCACGATATTGCCCAGAATCAGCATCCCCGCGATCATCGCCAACCCGCCACCGCCGGTTACGGCCAGCGCCATGCGCGCGCCCTGACGTCCCTCGGGCAGATGTTTCCAATACCCGATCAGAAGGAATGAACTTAGTGATGTAAGTTCCCAGAAAATAAGTAAAAGAAGGATGTTGTCGGACAGGACGATCCCAACCATCGCGCCCTGAAACAACAAAAGGTAGGTATAGAACTGCCCCATTGGATCTTCGCGCGACAGATAGAACCTCGCATAGAGGATGATCAGCAAGCCGATCCCCAGGATCAGCAGGGCAAACAAGAACCCAAGACCGTCCAGCATGAAATTCGCGTTCAGCCCCAGCGCCGGTATCCAGTCGAACCGCGCCGTGACAACCTCTCCGCGCATGACGGACGGGATGTGGATCAACAGCCCCATAAGTGCCAGAAAGGTGGTCAGCCCGGCGGCTGATGCTGCTGCGTTTCGTCCTGCCCGGATCAGAAGGGCTGGGAAAACAGCTCCGAGGAAGGGAAGGGCCGCGATGAGGAATAGGGACAAGTGCGATACTCCGATCTGGGCGGTCAAATGTAGTACTGGTTTTTAAGGATAATTTTCTAACTGTCCAGCTATTGCAAGTTTTACCCGCAGTCCTAGCGCCATCGATTGGGGTGCGAAACAATGACGCGATCTTGATCTGCCGGTTGAAATTCAACGCGGATTCGAAATTCGGGCTGTGATAAGCACATCCCATCGGATCAGGAGGGAGCTGCGTGGCAGACAAAACAAACCGAACACGCCGATGGGTTCTGTTGGGCGGTGGCGCCGCCATTGTTGCTGGCTTTGCTGTTCGGGAATATCGCTTGATCCCGCAAGATTATGCGGGTGACAGGCTGAGTGTTCAGGACGCGCATCAGCAAGCGGTGTCTGGGGATGTGTTGTTGGTCGACATTCGCACGCCGCGGGAATGGCAGACCACGGGCGTTGGCCAGGGGGCGCATCCGTTGGATATGCGCCGCGATGATTTTGAACAGGCGCTGGCACAGCTGACCGGTGGTGATCGGAACGCGCCTGTTGCATTGATTTGCGCGCGTGGGGTCAGGTCGGCTCGACTGAGCAACAGATTGACCGAGGCAGGGTTCACAAACATCATTGATGTGCCTGAGGGAATGCTGGGGTCCGCCGCAGGGCCGGGATGGGTACGGGCCGGTTTGCCGGTTGAACACAATACAGGAGAGACAGGATGATCCGGGCATTCACCTTGGCAGCGGGTTTGATATTCGCCGGGCAGGCGGGGTTGGCGGCCTGTGCCGATCAGGAAAGCGTGTGTGAGACGGCCTCGGGTGGGTACCACATCGAATTGCCCGAGGCGGATAGCCCACCATTGGTTGTCTTTCTGCATGGCTATGGGGGTTCGGCTACCGGTACTTTGAAAAACCGCAGCATGGTCGAGCCTTTGCTGGCGCGCGGTTATGCGGTCATGGCCCCCGAGGGGTCAGAACGAAATGGCCGCCAAAGCTGGAACTTCTTTCCAGGTTGGGAGGGGCGGGATGAAGCCGCCTTTCTGACCGAAGCGGTACAGGATGCCTCGGACCGTTTCGGTGTGGATGCGGATCGCGTGGTTCTGGGCGGTTTCTCGGCCGGGGCGTTCATGGTGTATTACCTGGCCTGCGCGGCACCCGATACGTTTTCGGCCTATGTACCGGTGTCTGGCGGTTTCTGGCGACCGCATCCCGAAAGCTGCGAAGGCCCGGTACGGATGTTCCACACCCACGGCTGGACCGACAATGTGGTGCCGTTAGAAGGACGCATTCTGGGCGGTGGCCGGTTCCATCAAGGCGATATCTTTGCCGGGCTGGAAATCTGGCGGGTTGCCAATGAATGCGTCGATACCAAGCCCACCGGTTTTTCAACCACCGGTCAGTTCATGCGACGCAGATGGAGCGGGTGTGCCGAAGGCGGCATGCTGGAATTCGCGCTGTTTCCCGGTGGCCACTCAGTGCCCAAGGGTTGGGCGGACATGATGGTGGACTGGTACGAAGGCCTGCCGGGCGGCTAATCACTCGGCAGGGGTCATGACCGTCTTACCCTCGATCAGGCGCTTCAGCTCGTTCCGATGACGCCGGGCGGATCGCGTGATGGCGGGCTCGTGAAAATCCTCTTTCATCCCGACCATGCGCCGCGCGGTACCAGCTGACACACCGCTGAGTGCGGAGAGAGGGATCGCCAGCGCAAGGCTGATGGCAATCGGGGCCAGCCAGATCGACACCAGACCGGACAGGATGCCCACACTCAGTGCGATGCCACTGATGGTTTCCAGCATGTGGCACAAGATCAGCGTTTGCAGGCTATAGCTGCCACCATCCCGCGCCTGCGGGGACCAACCTTTTTGCAGACCAAGCGCCGTCCGGAATACTGCGATCATCTGTTGCACCATCAGGATCGGAGCGTAAAGGATCGACAGGATGACCTCGGCCAGAAACGACGTCAGGAATTTGGAACCGCCGCCGAAATCCGCATAGCGCACTCCGCTGAGGGGCAGCGCCAGTACGCCCAGCACCTTGGGGGCCAGCAACATCGCATACATCACCAGAATGATCAGCACATGGCGGGTTTCCGACATCTCGGGCCATTGCGGGAACAGCGGGTTGTCGGGGCTGAAATAATGCAGGACCGAGGCATCCTCGCCCTGACCGATCAGCGCCCACATCACCAGCAAGGCGAACCACAACGGCGACATTAGATAGCCCACCGCCCCGTGGAACATGTGGAACCGCGACACTGCCCGGAACCCGGCAGACCCCAGCAGCTTCAGGTGCTGCAGGTTGCCCTGGCACCAGCGACGGTCGCGCAGCGCATGGTCGATCAGTGTGGGCGGTGTTTCCTCGTACGAGCCGCGGATGCGCGGCAGGAACCGCACGCCCCAACCGGCGCGACGCATCAGACCGGCCTCGACGAAATCGTGGCTCATGATCAGTTTTTCCTGACCATTCAGGCTGAGCAGTTTCGGTAGACCAGCGCAATTGGCGAAGGCCTTGGTGCGGATAATCGCGTTGTGACCCCAATAGTTGCCCTCTTGCCCGCACCAGCGCGCCAGACCTTCGGCGAATGCAATGCCATACACGCCGTTGGCAAACTGCTGCATCCGGGCAAAGACCGATTGCGCGCCGATCAGTTGCGGATAACTTTGGATCAGGCCCGCGCCAGAATCGCGCGCCAGTGAATCCGTCAGGCGCAGGATGGCACGGCCCGTCATCAGACTGTCGGCATCCAGCACCAACATCGCATCCCAATCCGCGCCCCAACGGCTGACCCAGTCGGCGATGTTACCGACCTTGCGGTCCGTGTTTTCTTCGCGACGGCGGTAATACAGTTCCAGACCCGGGGCCAGCGTCGTTCGCAGCGCCTCGATACTGGCCTGTTCCTGTGCTGCGATCTCGGGGTCGCGGGTGTCTGACAGGATGAACATGGCATAGTAGTGTTGACCACCCCGCGCCTGCAAATCCTCGAGCATCGTGCGGGCATTGCCCAGCACGTTCCACGGCACCTCGTTATAAACCGGCATCAACAGTGCCACGCGCAAGGGCTGTGGACGGCCCTCGCGTTTGGGCTGTTCCTGCCGCGACAGGGAAACCATGCCTAGCAGCACGGTACAGACCGTGAAGGAAATCCAGAAGAAGTTGAACGAGATCAGCGACAGCAGGATGGCTTCGATCAGGTTGATCCCTTCGGCCCCAAACCAGTCGCTCATTACCCACAGCAGGCCTAAAGTCGCGGCCATCGCAGGCGAAAACGCCAAGGCGCGCCAGAACCCGGCTGAGGGTCGCTGACCCTCGGGCACTTGCGCGTCACGGAAGCCCGCGCTGAAATCTTGCGCGGGCATGGCCAGCGGTGCCTCGGGCGGCATGATATGCAAGTCTTCGGTCATACGGTCCAACGGTAGAGCCAGACCTCAGAGGCAGGCTGTTTGTCTTTCAGCAACTGCGCGCGCAGTTCCACGTGGTTCCTGTCACCCGGCTGGAAGGAAAAGGCTAGTCGCAGCCCGCCGGTATCGGGGTTGCGTTGCAGCACACCCTCGGATGTTTCGGCGTGGGGTGAGTTGACAAAGATCGTCATCGCATCGGGGTCTTCGAACAACTCAGAGGGTTCAAAATCGATGACGGCCAGGCGCCCTTCTCCAAAGGTGTTTTCACCCATCGCGGTGTTGATCACGCGCGGCATCGGCGTGCGCTGCGGCTCGTCCCCCCAGATCAGACGGTAGGACAGGTCGACCTGGCTGCCCGCTCCATAAGGCTCCATCGGGCGCCAATAGGCGACGATGTTGTCATAGATTTCCTGATCTGCCGGTATCTCAACCAGCGTTACAGTACCTTTGCCCCAGTCGCCCTTCGGTTCGACCCAAAGGCCGGGGCGTTTGTGGTAATTCGCCTCAAGATCCGCATAGTCCGAGAACTCGCGTTTCCGCTGCATCAGGCCGAACCCGCGTGGGTTCATGTCAACGAAGGACGAAATCTGCAGGCGCGTCGGGTTTGCCAACGGTCGCCACAAAACTTCTCCGGCACCGTTGCGGATCAGCAGACCGTCGCTGTCGTGGACGGCGGGGCGGAAATCGTCGAACCGGCTGTGGTTGGTCTGGTCGAACAGGAACATCGAAGTGCCCGGCGCGATTCCTACATGTGTTAGCTCTTCGCGCGGGAACAGGGTGGCCTCGATATCCATGACGCAATCCGCGCCTGCGGTGACATTGAATCGGTAGGCACCGGTCACGCTGGGGCTGTCCATCAGCGCGTGAACCACCATGTCACGCTGGCCGGGTTTTGGGCGCTCCAGCCAGAAGCGGATGAATTCGGGGAATTCCTCACCATCCGGATCGCCGGTTTTCAGCGCCAGACCGCGGGCGGACAGGCCATACACCTCGTGCAGGCCGATGGCGCGGAAATAGCTGGCACCCTGCCAGACGCAGAACTCGTCGGTTTTGCCGGGGCGGTGCATCTCGGTGCGTAGGCGCAAACCGGAAAAGCCCAGCGTGTCGTCGATCGGAAGTTCAGGCACATCCTCGGATTTGTCGAACATACTCAGATCAAACGCGACCGGCGTTGCGAAACCACCCTCGACCGTCGACACCTTGACGGTGCGCGGGAAGTATAAGCCGGGTGTGAAGAAATCGACGTTAAAGGGCGTCTCGGTTTCAAACCACAGCGCCCGGTCCAGGCGGAACCGGATCGAGCGGTATTGCTGATAGGTCAGGTCCTGCCATTCCTGCGGCACCATCTCGCGTTCGGCATAGGGGCGGCTGGCCAGATCGCGGGCCATCGCGATGACATCATTGCGGTCAAAGGGGGTTTCCCCGCCGGTGGCAAATGTGGCAGGCGCAAAGGCAAGCGCCGAAGTCGAGGCCAGAAATGCACGACGTGTAAAATTCATTTCTTTGACTTCCAAGGTTGTAATTTGAACCAAGCGGCCATGTATGCCACCCCGATGATCATCGCAAAGCCAATCATGTTAGCGATGAACACACTGGCAACATCCCGCCCACTCAGGTCCAGTCCGACGCCGATAAGCCGTGCTGCTGCCATGGAAAAAACGAATACTGCCAGCGATTGCTGCCCGACTTTGGTGATCACGGTCAGCAGGAATTGCCAAATTTTGGCCGCCGCGCCGTGACCGGTGGCGATCAGGCGATGGCCGTGTTCTCCCGCAACGACCCAGCCCAGATAGGCCAGCGACAGGAAGTGCAGATACCGGAACAGGCCAAAATCGGTCTTGTCGCGGAACTCTTTAGTAACGGGCCAAACTTTTCGGATTTCGTCGGCCAGATCGGGGGCTGCTGCGTTGATCCAGGTGAACACTTTCCATGAGCCAAACGGCATCGAGAAGATCAGGAACAGCGCCGCTGCCCAGATCAGCGTTTTCGAGACCGGGGGGGCGGGAATCCAGCCGCGCATGAATGCAAAGCCGGTGAAGAACAGCAATTGCCAACCGAAGGGGTTGAAGAACCACTGTCGATCCGACCACGGCTCGGCCGGCAAGTCCAGAACGTCGGTCTGCGCCACGAGCCACAGCGTGACTGAGGCCAAGGCAACCGCCCAGAACCCAATCCGCGACAGGCCCATGACCAGCGGCATCATCGCCAAAACCACCAGATACATCGGCAGGATATCGAAGTAATTAGGCACGTAGGTCAGGGTGAACAGCCCGACAATCTGCGGCGCAGGATCGTTAAAGAAATGCTGCAGATTCAGCGAAGAGATATAGTTTTTCTCGAACAATCCGCTTTCATTCAGCGCGGCCATGGACATGGCGACAAAGAAGAACAGTGCGATATGTGCCCAGTAGACTTGCCAGATGCGGAACGCCACGCGGGCGGTGCCCAACCACCAGCCCTTGCGCAGGAACGCCCCGCCAAAAGCGATGGCCGAGGCCATGCCGGAACAGAACACGAAAATTTCGGTCGCGTCGGAAAAGCCAAACCGCGCGGGGATCCATTTGGCCCAGGGGTCATTGGGGATATGTGCGATCAGGATGATGAACATCGCGATGCCGCGGTAAAAATCCAGGCGCGGATCACGCACACGGGCAGGGGCGGCCGCCGAGGCGGCCACAGGCGCAAAATCAGAAGCGGGCGATGCAGTCGCCATACGTGTTCTGTCCTTCTTGGTCTTTGTTTTTGTTATTCAGCCGGGACGCTTTGTGCGTCTCCGTTGTCGCGGGCCGCGTCGATCAATGCGCGGCGCGCAAGTGCGTAATTGTCCTCGCCTCCGGCCCGTTTGGCGCGGCGATCGTCCAAGATGCGCTCGACAGCATCCAGACGGCCCGCGCGCAGGCCCGAATCAATGGTGATGCGCTCGAATACATCACGTTGGGCGTGGCTGCCACCTACCAGTTGCATGCCATTGCGCGCGCTCGACAAAAAGTCGAATGCGGCGGCGTACTGCCCCTCACCAAAAGCCTCAAGCCCTTTGGAGGCTGCAATACCCGGGTCGGACATGCGGACCGGAGTATCGCCTTGATTGCGTTGCGCGTCTTTCTGGATGCGCTGCAACATCTTGCTGGTCGCTTCGTTGCGGTTGTCACCAGTCAATGCCAGCAGATAGTGAAGGTCGGCGAAGACCACGCAGCCATCCTCGGTCCGGGCCGCGCTGAGATCGGCCAGCTCTTCCCAGCGATTGCCTACGTCGACGCCTTCCAGCTCTAGGCGAGACAGCAGTGAGGTCGCGTTCGAGATATCGCGGTAATCGTCCGTTTTGTCCTGGCGAACGTGGGTATCGTACAGCTCCATCACTTGGTCGACCTGACCGAGGTCCAGGTGCATCAGTGCCTTGTGCCACCAGACGTGATAGCGGAAGTTGTTGCAATGGGTCCAAGCGTCCTCGCGTCCGGCCAACCAGTCCAGACCCAATTGCGCATTGCCCTGCATCTCGTGCACGTGGGCCACCGCATGCAGACCCCAGGCATCATCCGAAACCATCCAAAGGGCTTGGCGTCCGGCAATCTCGGCCTTTTGGTATTCGCCCGTTTCCTCCAACGCGAAAGCGTGACAGCCCAGAAGATAGCCACGCCCTGGGTGATCCGGTTCATAAGCGGCCAAGACCCGCTCGATTGACCGGCGCATACCGGTCGGGTCACCCAGAACGAACCGGGTTGCGTGGCTGAGTTTCATCGCCAGAGTATCCTGCGGATGGGAGCGCAGAATCTGCTCAAATTTTTGAATCGCCTGCGAGGGCAGATCTTCCAGATACAGGCCAAGCGCCTCGACATACATGCGCTCACGTTCAGAGATCGGTTGCCGTTCCATCGCGGCTTTGGCCTCTGACAGGGCCTCGACCGCGACCGCCGTCATCTCACGCCGGCCCAGCAGAACCATGAACAGCCCCTTGATGGCGTGACCCAGGGCAAAGTCGGGCTCAAGCTCCAGCACCTTGCCCAGATGTTGCGGAGTAATGGCCGCATGCGCCATGAACCCAAGCAGAACACCGTTCCACGCCTCGACGCTTGCCGAATGGCTGAGGGTGTTCATCTGTCCGAAAACATCCTGTTTCATGCGATTGGTCCGATCCAATTTTAATTTTCTACACTATTCGATGTAGCAGAGACTCTGACGGCGTCGTATCAGTATCGCCTCTGCTCTCGAATTGGTGAAAAGCCGTGTGTGTAAAACGTGAAAAAAACCGCCGATTCAACGGCATGTTTCAGCAACATGCCGCCGAAACGGACACAGTGTTTCAATCTTCGAATGGATTTTTGGCGTTCAAAACGGCCTGAGTGTCCGCCCCGAATTCGGGCGGGGCAGCGCGATAGGTGACCGGAGTGCGTGACAATTTCAGCGGATTCCCGATCAGCTGCACTGTCCCCGGTGCCGCCTGCATGGCGATCTGCATTTGCCGAGCCGCGACCTGATCCGAGGCAAAAACCTGATCCAAAGTCCGCACCGGGCCGACGGGTACTTTGCGGTCTTCCAGCTCGGCGATGACGGTGGCAGTGTCATGGGCTTGAACCGCCGGGAGCAGAACTGCGTTCAAAGCATCGCGATTTTCCAGGCGCGCCGGGTTGGTCGCAAAGCGCGGATCATTGGCCAGCTCGGGCCGCCCGATAAAGTCGCAGAAACGGCGGAACTGTCCGTCATTGCCCACGGCCAGAATCACATGGCCATCCGAAGTTTCGTAAACGTCATAAGGCACAATGTTGGGATGCCCGTTGCCCCGCCGTTGCGGAACATTGCCCGAGGTCAGGTAATTGACGCCCTCGTTGATCAGCCAGGCAACTTGTGAGTCGACCAATGCCAGGTCGATCTGCTGGCCTTCGCCGGTTTGATCCCGGTGGCGCAGAGCGGCTAGAATGCCAACGCAGGCATACATTCCGCACATCACATCAGCGATGCCAACACCCACCTTCATCGGTGCGCCTTCGGGGTCGCCGGTCAGCGACATGATCCCGCCATAACCTTGCGCCATCAGGTCATAGCCGGGCTTGGACGCATTCGGCCCGGTCTGGCCATAGCCCGAGATCGAGCAATAGACGAGGCTCGGGAACTCCGGCGATAGCGTGGCGTAATCCAGCCCGTATTTCGCCAGCCCGCCGGGTTTGAAATTCTCGATCAGGATATCGGCATGCGATGCCAGCCGTTTGATTTCAGCCTGGCCTTCGGGCGTAGTGATGTCGATGGCGACGGATTTCTTGTTGCGGTTGGCCGACATGAAATACGCACTCAGGTCCGAGCGGTTGCCCTGAGCGTCTTCAACGTAAGGAGGGCCCCATTGCCGGGTATCATCGCCGCCACTGGCCGGGTTTTCGATCTTGATGACGTTGGCGCCCAAATCGCCCAGCAGCTGCGTACAGGTTGGCCCAGCCAGAATGCGGCTGAGATCCAGCACCTTGACGCCTTTCAGCGGTCCCTCAGATCCGGCCATCATATCCTCCACGCTCGATTTCTGCAGCGATGACGGTAAAGCGGTCGGCTTTGACCGCCTGCTCCAGCGCCGACCGCAGTTCTGCGCGGTTGCGGACGGTATGTCCATAGCCACCAAAGGCTTGCCCCATGGCGGCAAAGTCGTGGCGGTCGAAATCCACGCCCATATTGCCCATCTGACGCTGGCGCTGTTTCAACTCGATCAGCGCAAGACTGGCGTCGACAAAGACCAGAAAAATCGGATTGCAGCCCATCTCGGCTGCGGTCGACAGCTCTCCGGCAACCATCAGAAAACCAGCATCGCCCGAGAAACTGATGACCGGGCGGTCAGGCTCAGCCAGTTTCAGGCCAATGGCCATCGGTACGGCGCAGCCCATGGTACACAGGGCCGAGGATTGGATCAGCCCGCGTTCTTCGTGGCACTCCCACATCTGGCTCAGCAGGATACGATGCGCGCCGCTGTCGGCGGTGGCCAGCGTATCAGCGGGCAGGGCGGCGCGAGATTCGGCGATCACGGCCGCCGGGCCCCAGTCATCATCCGCGGGGAAGGCCTGCGCCAGTGCGGCTTTAACCTGCGCGGGTTCACCACCCGGCCACGTCGCGCGGGCGGGGTTCCCCTTGGCGATGGCTTCTAGCGTGGCGCCCGTGTGGGCGACCAGATTCAACCCGGCTTGATGCATGTAATGATCGTTGACGACGGCCGAGATATCGATGACGCGCTTTTCCTCGGGGTCCCAGATCTCGCGCCAGCCAGGGCGCATTTCGATCGGGTCATACCCCAGACACAACACCAGATCGGATTGTTTGACCAACGGCACCAGATGCTTGTCGGCCAAGGGCGACAAACCTGCGCCGCCCAGGCACAATGGATGATCCTCGGGCACGACGCCCTTAGCTTTGTAGGTGGTCACGAAGGGGATGTTGAAATGTTCCAGAAACGCCTGCACCACATTGCGCGAGTCGTCATAAAGCACGTCCAGACCCACGATCGCGATGGGGCGTTCGGCCTCGGTCACCCAGCGGCGGGCTTTCTCAACACAGTTCCCTTCGGGCGCGACCGCAGCGGGTTTGACCAGACGGCGGCGTTTGCTCCCGGATACGCGCATATCCGCGACCGAGATCGGCACGTCAATATGAACCGGACCGGGGCGGGGCTGGTTGGCTAGTGATACCGCCTTGTCTGCGACCACATCTGCGCCCTGCGCCGTCAGTGTAAATGTTCCCTTGGTGATTGAGTGGTAAACCTGCGCGTGATCCATCACCTGATGGGTGTAGGTCAGCGCCTCATCCGCATCGACGCAGCCGGTCAGAACAATCATCGGCACCCGGTCCTGCAGCGCGTTGGCAACAACGTTGATTCCATTCATTGCGCCGGGGCCCAGTGTGGCCACCAGAATGGCAGGCGCGCCATCACGGTGGTGGACAGCCTCTGCCATGAAGCCGGCGGCGTTTTCGTGTTTGGTCAGGTGAAAGGTGATCCCAGCCTGTTCCAGAGCATCCACCAGCGTCAGAACCTCTCCGCCTGGCATGCCAAAAGCGTGGCGGCATCCGGCCTCGTATAGTCTTTGGGCCAAAAGGTCAGCCGCGCGGGGGGAGAGGTCCTGCATTCGTTATGCTCCGAAGTTTTCGTTGCTCAGCAGATTGCGGAGGACGTAGCCAGACGCAAGCAGGTTCACGTCAGTGTGACTATTTGGCTGCGGATTCCGCCACTGACTGAAACTTTGTGTCAAGTTCTTGGGCAATATCGAGCAAAGGCTCTCCGCCCTCGTACACATAGGGGGCAAAGACAAAGCTGGGCGTTTTGTAGGACAGGGTGGCGGTGCCGTCGTCGTTCTCAGTCACGTAAAAGCGAATCGGCGCTTCGATCATTGCACTGACAGAGGTTTCCAGAACGCGCACGGCATAGTCGTTGTTGAAGGCACCGATCACCAGATTGCCGGGTATAGTGATGCCACGGGCTGCAGCCGCCTTGGTCGGACCAGCCTGCGTGACCACGATCAACCCGTTTTCCTTCACCGCAGCCTTCGTATCCGCGACCAGTTCTTCATAGCTTTTGACGGTTGGATACACTGCCCAACCCGACAATGGTTCCTCGGCCCGGACAGGCAGGGCGAGAAGACAGAGCAAACCCAAAAGCGTGCGCATGACGGTGCCTCGTTCAATGTGACTGTCTGAGTGATGCCAGAAATTCGAGTTCCGCGCACGCACATTTCCGTGCGTATTCAGGATTGCGCCGACGTCCAGAAAGCCGCAGAAACATGCAAACCATCAAACACGAGGCCACACGTGGACCCGATACGCCTATTGATTTGCAGCAGTTGTGCGGGAACGCGTGACCGAGTGGCCGAGAGGCAGGCCGTGGATAACGCGCTGGTGCGTGCAGGGCTGAATGGTCGGGTCGTCATCTCTGATCACGCCTGTTTCAGTGGCTGCGCTGAGCCGACCGCATTGGCATTGCAGGCCGCAGGACGGGCGTCTTACGTGTTTTCGGGGGTCGATATCGTTACCGATGCCGAAGACATCGTCGCGACCTGCAAAGCCTATTTGGACAGTCCCGCAGGTTGGATCGAAGACGCCCGACCCTGCGGGCGACTTCGGATGTGTTTGCGCGCGCGGATACCGGCGCTTTAATCGACCTGAACGGTCACGGCAGCGCTGACCGGTACGTTGTCGACCGTCAGTGCGCTGTGGCTGTTTGCGTTCAGCGAAACCGAAACCTCGACCTCTCCCTTGGGAAGGTCGGGGATGTGTATCCAGTTGCCGTAGAGCCGGGCTAGTTTCTCGCCATTGATGTAAACATGCGCGTGGCCTTCGCCGTCTACGTCGGCTGTTGACGCGTTTTCCGGGGCAAACCGGAAATTCTGCGGCATGACGTGCAGGTTCCACCCGGCCATCGGGTCCTGGGTCAGCGCGATTGCAACACTGGGGGCGTCCGCCCCTGCGGGCAGGTTTACCGTGGTCGAATGGTCATGGGCCATCGCTTCGGCATGCGCGCCGCCGTGATGGGATGGATCGCCATGATCGTGGCCGTCAAACGTGACGCCATTGGCTGCCGCTAGCACAAAACCAGCACCACCACCGAACACAAGGCCGATTGCAAAAAGGGCAAGTGAGCGTGCCATTTTTTCTTTCCTTTAGGGCAAAAAGAAACGCGCCGGGCAGAACCCGGCGCGTCATTATATAAGAGGATCAGGCCGCTGCTTCGACGCGTTTGCCTTCGCTTTGCCAGAAATACCCGGCAAAGGCACCGACCAGAACCCAGGCCACCAGACCGATGCCAAAGGCGCGAGCGGCGAACAGAGCGCCGATCTCGGTCGGGACGGGGCCGGTGAACACATCCGGTTCGGGCGCACCGATCAGATGGGGTGCCAGCAACAGGGCTGCTGCGATCACATAGCTGATCAGGTTGCCGCCAAACGCAATCAACCACAGCGCAACAAGCGCAGCACCAACAGTGGCAAACCACCAGACCTGTCGGGCATAGACGTCAGCCGCCGCTACACCAGGCACCTCTGGTGCCAGGGTAAAGCCAGGCGCCAGATGAAAGGCGATGAACCCAGCCAGACCCCAAAGCACGCCGGTGCGGCCATCAATCGTGTGGCCCTGGCCTTCGGCCACGGACATCAGGGCAACCATCAGCAGCGCGTAACCGGTATAGGTCAGCATGGTGAAAATGACGCTCAGCGCGTCACGGGTCAGTTCCGAGAACATGCCCGGTAATTCGGGATGCGCCGAAACGGCTTCGGCTCCGAAGTGCACCAACTCGCCGGATTCGTACAGCTCCGCGTGCAACAAAACAGGTTGCACAAAGACCAACTGCAGCAAGGCGGCTATCAGCCCCGCTGCAGCACCAGCGAACAACGCGCTGGTCAGTATACGACTGAACATGGTCTTAGTGGCAGGGGAAGCCGGTCGCGTGGCGCACGTCGTGTGCTGCGTCATGCAGCGCCGCGGCCTGTACGTGACCGGTCAGGGTGATGATACCCAGACCCAGAACCACCGCGAACATGACCGGAAGGATACCAGCGCGCGAGGCGGATGCTGTTTGCGTTTGTGTTGCCATCTTTTATTCTCCTTTGCCGCCGCACCCGACGGCCGGTGTTTCAATTGTCGCCTGGCAGGTCTCCTGGCTTGCGGGTCGATGCCTCTGTTCGCCTTCCCCCTGAGAACAGGAGTGGCTGGTTGAACAGGGGCTCTCCGCTTACAGTCGCGGGGGCGGCTGTGGATTTGGCTGCCATGGCAGTCGCACCACATTCCCTCTTAGCATCCGGATGTCTCCGGCAGGACCAGACGCGTTCATTTAGCCTCTATGGTGCCGCTGGTGCAATCGTCATTTGCGACCTTTTAGGTCAGATCACGCGCTTTTTCAGCAAATAGATATCCATGATCCAGCCATGATCGGCACGTGCCTTGGCGCGGGTGTCCAGAAGCTCCTGCGCTACATCGGTCAAAGCGCCTTTGATCAGGATTTCCTCTTTCATGCCGACATAGGCACCCCACCAGATGTCATAATCGGCCATGTCCAGGGATTGAAACGAACACTCGCCATCCAGCATTACCGCTACTTTCGAGGCAGTTGCCGGCCAGCCTTCATCCCTGATCCGCCGTCCGGTAGTCACAACAAAAGGGGCGCCCAGATCATTGATCGGGATGGCGTGGGCGGCCGTCAATGCCTGCAGCGCGGTGATGCCAGGGATCACCCGTGTCGTGGGCTCAGGGTCCAGCCGCGACGCGATTCGCAGCGAGCTGTCATAAAGCGACGGGTCGCCCCAGATCAGCAGCGCCACTTGTCGCGCATTCGGGTGGGCCGCAATCGCCTCGTGCCAGCGCAGGGCAATGGCATCATGCCATTCGTCGACCCCGCGCAGATAACCATCATCGGCCCGGCGCTTGGGAATGTCGAAATAGGCGATCTGCGGCGGAGTGTCAGTCACAGCTGCAATGATCTCTTCGCGCAACCCGGCCAGATCAGCCTTGTTCTCGCCCTTGTGCGGGATCAGGATCAGGTCTGCATCGCGGATGGCATTTGCCCCTTGCAAGGTCACGTGATCCGGGTTGCCAGTGCCAATTCCGATCAGAGACAACTCAAACATCGTCGAACTCTGCCAACGGGCCATACAGGATCAGCGCCGGGGCTGTGCCGATCTCGGCCTCCAGCTTTTGCGACAGCGCGCCAATTGTTGCACGGTGCAGGCTCTGGTCGGGAGTCGATACGGATTCGGCCATCAGGGCTGGTGTTTCCAGCGGCAGGCCATGCTCATGCAGTGCATGTACCAACAGGGGAAAGGTCCGTTTGCCCATGAACACCACAGTCGTTGCATCCGGATCGGCCAGCGCGGGCAGGTTCAGATCTTCGGGCAGTTTGCCACTGACATCGTGGCCAGTGACAAATTGCACCCGCCGCGCAGTGAGGCGTCGTGTCAGGGGTATTCCTGCTGCTGCCGCCGCCGCAACCGCCGAGGGGATGCCAGGGATGATTTCATATTCGACCCCGGCCGCACGCAGGGCAACCAGTTCTTCCTCCAGCCTGCCGAACAACCCGCCATCACCAGATTTCAATCGCACCACGCGAGCGCCGGTCTTGGCGTAATCCACCAACAGGCGGCTTACGTGATCCTGCTTGGGTGAGGGTCGCCCGGCCCGTTTGCCCACGCCCACCAGATCTGCATCGTCATGCGCATGACTTAGGATTGGGCCGCTGCTGAGGTCATCAAACAGCACCGCATCTGCTTTTTGCATCCGGTCGACTGCTTTCAGGGTCAAAAGATCAGGATCGCCGGGGCCGGAACCTATGAAGGATACGAAACCGCTCATGCCGAGGCCTCGGCGATCAGGTGAAAGAACGTACCGGTGACGTTCCCGCGCACCGAACCTGTTTGCGGCCCTTCAGCACCTTCAGCATCAAACACCCGCGCCAGCGGTACGTCCGGCTGTTCTACGATCGAAGAATAATGGAATTCATGCCCCCGCAGAGCTGTGTCGGCTGCAAAACCGGGCATCGGGGCCAGCAATTCTGCGCGCCGATACCCCAGATTGAACTTGCGCTTTTCATACGAGGTCACCAGCCCCAGCAGGCCTGCCATCTGATGTCGCTCGCCGTCTTTGTCGATTAAGGCCTGTCCCAGCGCCATGTATCCACCGCATTCCCCATGCACGGGTTTGGACTCAGCGTGTTTGCGCAGTCCGGTCTGGAACGTGTCGGCGGCAGCCAGTGTGCCCGCATGCAATTCCGGATAGCCACCGGGCAGCCAGACAAGATCGGCATCGGCAGCAGGTGCCTCGTTCGCCAGAGGTGAAAACGGCAGAATTTCTGCACCCGCAGCGCGCCAGCCTTCCAGCAAATGCGGATAGGTAAAGGAAAACGCGGCATCGCGGGCCAGCGCAATCCGTTGCGCCGGAGGGCGCGGTAGCGCGGCTGACGATGGCCCATTGGGGCCTGAGGAAGCCGCCGCCTTGACCGCCTCAAGATCCACATGTTCGCGCAGAAACGCGGCATAGCCGACAATTGCGCTTTCCAGATCGGGATGCTCAACGGCCTGAATCAGACCCAGATGGCGTTCCGGCAGGGTCAGATCACCGCGTCGGGGCAAAACGCCCAGAACTGGCAGACCCGCGCGCTCCATACCCAGACGCGTCAGACGCTCGTGCCGCGGGCTGGCGCAACGGTTCAGGATTACACCGGCAAAGGGCAGATCGGGGTTGTACATCCGAAACCCCAGTGCAGTTGCCGCCGCTGATTGCGCCTGACCGCCCACATCCAGCACCAGCACCACAGGCCAGCCCATGCGCTGGGCGGTTTCGGCGCTGGACCCGTGCCCCAGCTCGCCCGGCTTGGCGACGCCGTCAAACAGCCCCATCGATCCCTCGGCGACCACGATATCCGCACCCTCAGCCTGAGCCGAAATCGCACTCAGCAACGGGTCACCCATAGCCCAACTGTCCAGATTAAACGAGGCCCGCCCGGCTGCTGCCCGGTGAAAGGCAGGATCAATGTAGTCCGGACCGCTCTTGAACGGTTGCACGGTCAGCCCATCCTCGGCCAAGGCCCGCAACAGGCCCAGCATGACCGTTGTTTTACCAGTACCCGACGATGGGGCCGAAATCAGAAGGCCCGGGGGGTTAGTCATCACCGTGGCTCCAGCTTGACCACGGGCTATCGGCGCTTTGGGGGCGATAGCGACGGTCGTAATCCTTTGAATACAGGCAACTTTCATCGAACCCTTCGCCTGCCAGCGCCGGACCCACTATGATCAGTGCGGTGCGCGAGATGCTTTCATCCAGCGCCTCTTTCAAGGTGTCCAGCGTGGCGCGGATGATCCTCTCATCCGGCCAACTGGCGCGATACACCACGGCCACCGGGCAGTCCGCGCCATAGGCGGGGGTCAGATCGGCAATCACCTTGTCCAGATTGCCGATCGACAGGTGAATGGCCAAAGTCGCACCGGTGCGGGCAAAATTCTCCAGCGTCTCACCTTCGGGCATCGAGGATGCACGGCCCGGCGTCCGGGTCAGCACCACGGATTGTGCCAGTCCAGGCAGGGTCAGCTCGGTTCCCAGTGAAGCCGCCGCAGCAGCAAAGGACGGCACGCCCGGCGTCACGCTGACCGGGATGCCCATCTCTTTCAGCCGTCTGATTTGTTCACCCATCGCTGACCAGACCGACAGGTCGCCGGAATGCAGGCGCGCCACATCCTGACCAGCCTGATGTGCGGTCTCGATCTCGGCCATGATCTGATCCAGATCCATCGACGCGGTGTTTACGATCTTTGCGTCCTCGGGACAGTGACCAAGGATTTCCTCGGGCACCAGCGACCCGGCGTAAAGGCATACCGGGCAAGACGCGATGATATCACGTCCGCGCAGGGTCAGCAGGTCGGCAGCGCCCGGACCGGCGCCAATGAAATGAACAGTCATGCTTGTCCTCCGATGGCTATGGCGCAGGTGGCCAGCCGGTCGTCTGAGATTTGTCTGGGTGAGGTCAGCCGCGCACCGGATCCGGCAGCGGCAAGGGCGGATGCTTCGGCCACGCTGCCGGTGCCATACGTGGCGCGGCTGCGGTTCGAGCAGGTGAGCGTGCGCTGCCCGGCCAGATCGGCAGGGGCGACGAAATGCAAGGGCAGTGCGATGGCCGAGGCGAATTCGATCAACGCAGGATGTCCGTCTTTGTCCGCCACCGTGGCCAGCGCATCCACGCGCTGCCCGTCGCTGGCCCGGTCAAAGGCCGCGCGCAGGCTGTCCAACGTGGCCGTAGATGAAAATCCCAATCCCGCGACGATCATAGGGTGACGCTCCACTGCACCACCGGATAAGCGGACTTCCAGCCGCGCCGGGGGCCAAGTGCCGAGGCTTGCGCCAGTTCGATCCGCAACAGCTCGCCGCCCAGCTTGTCTTGCCATTGCGCGAGCAAAGCTTCGCTTTCCAACGTCACCGCGTTGGCGACCAGCCTTGTGCCTTTGGGTAGGGCGGCTTGCAGCCATTCCATCAGTTCGGTGCTGAGACCACCGCCGATGAAAACCACGTCCGGCAAGGTCAGACCACCCAGTGAGCCCGGAGCAGTGCCGTGCACAACATTCAATCGGTCCTGGCCCAGCGTATCAGCGTTGCGCCGAATGCGTTCGGCGCGATCTGCGCGGGGTTCGATGGTTGTGGCCGTCAGGGTCGGGTCACACATCAGCCATTCGATGCTGATCGAACCCGTGCCGCCGCCGATATCCCAAAGGTGTTCGCCCCGCTGCGGCGCCAGTGCCGACAGAGTTAACGCCCGCACGGGGCGCTTGGTAATTTGGCCATCGGTTTCAAAAATCTCGTCCGGCTTGCCCGACGCCTTTGGAAAGGCGCGGCCTTCGCCTGCAACCTCAAGCCCGACGCAGACCGGGTGGTCGAATCCGCCCAGCAGCGCTTCGGTCAGCGATACACTGCGCGCCCGTTCGCGAGGGCCGCCCAGAGCCTCCATCACATGCAGGCGGGTGTCAGGAAATCCAGTTTCGGTTAGGTAGGTCGCCAGTTCCGCCACTGCCTTGCCGTCCCGCAACAGAAGGATGGCGCGTACTCCCGGTGCCAGATCAGGACGCAACCGGGTCAGCGGGGCCGCGTGCAGGCCGAAGGTCAGCGTGTTCTCTAGCGGCCAGCCCAATCGCGCAGCGGCCAGTGAAAAGGTCGATTGGCCGGGCAGGGCAGTCCATTCGCCAGCCTCGAAATTGCGCGCGATAACTGAACCTGCACCAAACCAGAAGGGATCGCCCGAGGCGAGAACCACAGTCGGACGGCCCCGAAAGCCGGCCAGCATCGGAAGGCCATCGGAGAAAGGCACAGGCCACTCAACCCTCTGCGCGCCGGTTTCTGGAATCAGCGACAGGTGCCGCGGCGGGCCCATGACGATTTCGGCGCGTTCCAGCACTTGACGGCTTGCCGGTGGCAGGCCATCCAGTCCATCTTCGCCCAAGCCCAGAACGGTCAGCCACGGAGCTTTAAGCATGACACACCTCCTGATCCTTGGCGGTACGACCGAGGCCAACGCGCTGGCTAAGGCCGTGGCCGAGCAGGGCGTTCCGGCAACCTATTCCTATGCCGGACGGGTCGATAACCCCCGCCCGCAACCCTTGCCTGTGCGTGTCGGTGGTTTTGGCGGCGCGCAGGGGTTGGCGCAGTACCTTTGGGATCACGCGATCACCCACGTGATCGATGCAACTCATCCCTTTGCCGCACAAATGAGCCTGAACGCCATTGCCGCCTGCCGCGATACCGGGCTGCCGCTGGCTGCGCTGACCCGTCCGGCCTGGACGGCGCAAGACGGGGACCGCTGGCAGCACGTTTCTCATATCGACGGCGCAGTGGCTGCCCTGTCCGGCCTGGCGCAACGTGTCTTTCTGGCCGTGGGGCGGATGCACCTTGAGGACTTCGCCGCCCAGCCCCAACACCACTACCTGCTGCGGCTGGTGGATGAACCCGGTGAATTGCCCGTGCCGAATTGCGATGTGGTTGTGTCGCGCGGGCCGTTTTCCGAAGCGGATGACCGGGCGCTGATGCAACGCCATGACATCGAATTGGTCGTATCCAAGAACGCAGGCGGCAGCGGCGCGCGCGCCAAGATTGATGCCGCGCGGGCGTTGGGCCTGCCCGTACTGATGATCGACCGTCCGATCCTGCCACAACGACACGAACTGACGAGCGTAACGCAGGTTTTGGACTGGCTGGCTCATTCCGGTGTGAACCTCGGGGTGTAGACGATCGGGGCGCTGTTGCGATCAATCACACGGGTCAGGGATGATCCCACGATAACCACCGTCTGCATGTCCGCCATATCCGGCGTTGCCTCGGCCAGTGTCGAAACCCGGATCGCCTCATCCGCGCGGGATACGGCGCGGGCGAACAGGATCAGACGTTCGGGCTCACATTCCTCGCGCAGTATTTCCAGCGTCTTAACAAAGCCTTTGGGGCGGGATTTTGAGCGCGGGTTGTAAAACGCCATCGCGAAATCACCCTGCGCCGCCAATCGCAGCCGTTTCTCGATCAGCGACCAGGGTTTCAGATTGTCGCTGAGGTTGATGGCACAGAAATCATGCCCCAAAGGTGCCCCCGCACGCGCCGATGCGGCCAGCATCGCGGTGATGCCCGGCAACACGTCGATGGGAATTTCGCGCCATTCAACAGGGCCATTTTCCAGCGCCTCAAACACGGCGGCCGCCATGGCAAACACGCCTGGATCGCCCGAGGACACAACGACCACACGTTTCCCCTCGGCCGCCATCTGCAACGCGTGCTGCGACCTGTCAATCTCGACGCGGTTGTCGCTGGCGTGCAGCGTCAGGCCGGGGCGTTCGGCCACGCGCGCGACGTAAGGGATATAGCCGACGATATCCGTGGCCTCGGCCAATGCGGCGGAAACCTCGGGCGTTACAAGGTCCTCGTTTCCGGGGCCGAGACCCGCGATCTTGACCCAACCGCTCATGGCCGCCGCCCCTGACCATGCACGATGATGATCGAGAAGTAGGGTGTGACCTTGTCACATGCCTCGGACAGTTTCGTCACGGTCTGGTTCGGCATCTGAGCGTATTCGACGATCCATGCTCGATCATACAGGCCAGCCGTTTTCAGGGCCCGTTTCACCTTTTCGATGTTGCGCCCGATCTTCATCACCACCAAAGCATCGGTCTGCGCCATGCGTTCCGCCAGAGTATCTTCGGGGAGTGTGCCGACCAGAACGGTCAGGACATCATCGCCCCACGTGATCGGGTCACCGGTTGCTGTCCACGCGCCGGACATACCGGTGATGGCGGGAACGACTTCGACGTCAGCTTCGTCACGCAAGCGGCTGTAAAGATGCATGAAAGACCCATAGAAAAATGGGTCACCTTCACACAAAACCACCACATCCTCACCTTCATCGGACAGAGTTTTCAAATGCGCGGCGCAGTCTTTGTAGAAGGCAGACAGCAGCTCGTTATAACGCGGATCGGTTAGGGGGATTTCGGTGGTGACGGGATATTCCATCGGAAATTCCACAGCATCGCCGGGGATCATGCCATTGACGATCTTGCGTGCCTGACCGCTGCGGCCAGGTTTGCGGAAAAACGCCACGTGGCGCGCATTGCGCAGCAGACGGTCGGCCCGAACGCTCATCAGGTCCGGGTCGCCGGGGCCAAGGCCGACGCCGTATATCTTGCCCGCGCTCATTCCGCGCGGCTCGCGATGGCGTTGACGGCGGCGACGGTGATGGCGCTGCCGCCCAGACGACCTTTGACGATACAGGATGGCACCGGTTGCGCCGCCCACAAAGCGTCCTTGGATTCGACCGCGCCGACAAAGCCCACCGGGCAACCGATGATGGCTGCAGGACGCGGGCAGTCGGGATCTTCCAGCATGTTCAACAGGTGAAAGAGTGCTGTCGGAGCATTGCCGATGGCCACAACAGCACCTTCAAGATGCGGGCGCCACAATTCCAGCGCAGCGGCCGAACGGGTGTTGCTCATCTCGGCGGCCAGCGGACGTACGCGTTCGTCATGCAGGGTGCAGATCACTTCATTGTCGGCGGGGAGGCGGAACCGGGTCACGCCCTCGCTGACCATGCGCGCGTCACACAGGATTGGCGCGCCGTTTTCCAGTGCCGTGCGGGCAGCGGTCACAAAGCCGGGTGAGAAATGCACGAACTCTTCCAGCCCAACCATCCCGGCGGCATGGATCATGCGGACGGCAACCTGCTCTTCGTCGGCGTCGAACCGGGCCAGATCGGCCTCGGACCGAATGGTGGCAAAGCTTTCCTTATAGATCGCTGCGCCATCGGTTTCATATTCATAGGGCATCAGGTCAGGTCCATGGTCATAAGTGTTTCGGGGGTCAGCCCGCGTTGGCAGGGCTCATCCCCTGCGCGGCCGTGTTTGACAAGGTCAAATCGTCCATCGCGACCGACCAAAGTGACATCCGCTGTTCCCATTCGGGCGCATCCTTTTGAGCAGCCCGACACATGCAGGCTGCCTTCCACATGCGGTGCCAGCGCTCGGGCGACAGCACGGGTTTCTACCTGCGCCTGCGGGCAGAACGGTGCACCGGGGCAGGCGTCGGTGGTCATCAGCGGATCGGTGCCATCTGTGACAAAGGCCGGGGCCGGGATCGCCGCCCCGCCTTCCAGCAGGAACAGCCGCCAGGGGGTCACCCGCAGGGCGGAAGCGCCTGTGTCCTCGATCAAGCTGAACAGACGCCGCGCAGGCAGTTGCCCGAATGCTGCACCATAAAGTGTGCCCAGTTCACAAATGCCAGGTTGTAGCGGTGAGCCAACAGCGTTGGCTGGGCTGCCTTGCCATTCCAAAGGCAAAGCTTGTGCTGCGACCACGCGGGCCATGCGGCGATTGTCCGAGGTTTGGTTTTCGGCAAACCATTCAGCCAACGCGATAAGCTGGTCTATGGCTTCGACCTCTGAGACGGCGCGCCCCGTCTCGCATCCATCGGCGCGAAGGATCAGGCCCTCCGCGCCGGTCTCCAGCCGGATATCCGCAGAATCCGCGGCCATCAGACGGGCCGGGCCAGTGTCGATGGCAAAACCGAATTTCGCAGGCAAGGCTGGCAGGTCTGCCAGTCGATGGATCAAAGATTGCGTCAGCCGCGCGGTCAGATCGCCCGTTTCGTAAAGCGGTGAAACCAGAATGTTGCGGCGTACTTCGATGCCCGGCTCGGCGTCCAAAAGATCCAGCGCGGAAAGCTCAGAAAGCAACGATTTGTGATCGGCCTCTTTCACACCACGTAATTGCAGGTTGGCTCGGTTGGTCAGGTCGATGGTGCCATTGCCAAACCGCTCGGCCAACTCGCACAAGCCCAAAGCCTGCGTCGCATTCAGACGTGCCAACCGGGGGCGCACCCGCACCACCAGCCCGTCACCCGACATCATCGGACGATGGGCGCCGGGGCACCAGCCTTGAACAACAGGTTTTGAGGTGGGGGCGCTCATCCCAACCCCTCCAGATCCGCGCGGATCGAGTTCCGGCGTGTGTTCCACAACCCCGCGTCAAGCAATGCGCGGAACCGGTCCTGCATGGCTTGATGTGCTTCCGGATTGGCCTCTTGCAGGAAGGCGTCAACCTCGGCGTCACCCAGCGTGGCATCGTGGTACAGATCGAACAGGTGCGGAGCGACTGTGCCGGACAGGTGGGCAAAAGACGCCATATGGTCCAGCGTCGCCGCGATCTCTGCGGCCCCGCGGAACCCGTGCCGTTGCATCCCTGCAATCCAGCCGGGATTGGCAGCGCGGGCATGAACCACGCGGCTGATTTCTTCGGACAGGGTACGAGCGCGGGGAGTGTCGGGGTTGGTATTGTCGAGGTGGTACAATTGCGCGCTGCCGCCGGTGACGGTCTTGGCAGCGGCAAACCCGGCCTCGTGCGTGGCATAGTCGTTGGCCAGTAGCAGGTCGGTCTCGGTCAGGTCCTGCAGGTGGACAAAGCTGTCGGCATTGGCGACGCGTTCGGTGATGCCGGTGACATCCTGCGCGATATGGTCGCCCTCCAACGCAAAAGAGCTTGCCTGCAGCCATGCTTCACCCGCCTGCGCGCGGGCTTCATCGGTATAGATTTCAGACAGTTGCGTCATATTCACGCCATAGCTGCCGGGCGCGGGGCCAAAGACTCGCGCGGCAGGGGCTTGCCCGGCATAGGGGTTCCAATCCGGGGCTTCATCACGGTCAGACAAGGCACGGACGGCCTGACCGAACAGTGCCGAAAGCGTCGGGAACACGTCGCGGAACAGGCCCGATACGCGCAGGGTCACATCTAGGCGAGGGCGGCTGAGATCGGTGATCGGCAGCACTTCGATGCCTGACACTCGCTCGGACCCCTTGTCCCAGACTGGCTTGACGCCCAACAGGTGCAGCGCCATGGCGAATTCTTCGCCTGCCGTGCGCATGGTGGCCGAGCCCCATAGGTCGACGATCAGGCCCTTGGGATAATCACCTTCCTCTTGCAAATGCCGCCGCACCAGCTCTTCGGCCAGCTTCACGCCTTGGGTATAGGCGGCGCGGGTAGGAACCGAACGCGGATCGGTGGTATAGAGGTTCCGACCGGTAGGCAGCACATCCGACCGCCCACGATAGGGTGAGCCGGACGGTCCGGCCTCGATCCGTTTTCCCGCCAGCGCGTCAAGCAGAGCCCTGCGTTCCGCACGGACGGAAGAGGCGGGGTCAAAATTACCGGTGACCTCAGGCGTGCGACCAAAGATGTGCAACCCGTCACCGAACTGGCTTTCCTTGATATCGCAGACAAACCGGTCGATGCGGGTGATTGCCTCGGCGGTGCAGGTGGCCTGATCCAGACCCAGATCGCTTTCCAACCCGATGGCCTGCGCCTCATCACGGATATCTTCTTGCAGTCGGTCTCGGCGCTTGGGGTCCAGCCCGTCGGCGTTCGAAAACTCGTCCAGCAGGGATTCCAGCCGCACCATCCGGTCGGGCGTGCCGCTTTCCTTCATCGGGGGTGGGATATGACCCAGCGTGACCGCCCCGATCCGGCGCTTGGCCTGCGCGGCCTCGCCGGGGTCATTGACGATGAAGGGGTAGATCACCGGCAGATCGCGGATCAGCGCCTCGGGCCAGCAATTCGCCGACAGGGCGACCGATTTGCCGGGCAGCCATTCCAGCGTGCCATGCGCGCCGATATGGATCAGCGCATCCGCACCCAACCCTCTGCGCAGCCACAGATAAAAGGCCACATAGCCGTGGCGTGGGGTGCGTGAGAGGTCGTGGTAATCATCCTCGCGCAACTCGGGCGTGCCGCGTTCGGGTTGCAGCGCGATCAGCGCCTTGCCACGGCGCAAGGCGGTGAATTGGAAAGCGCCGTCTGTGAATGCTGGGTCATCCTCGGGCCTCCCCCAAACGGTTTCGAGGTCGCCGCGCAATTCATCCGGCAGATCGGCCAGCGCCGCCAGATAATCCGCAAGCGGCCACGATACCCTTGCATCCATCAGGGTTTCGGTAATGGGTTGGGCGGGGGCGGTTTCGTACCCTTCGCCCTGCAGATCGGCCAACATCGCCTCGGCTGAGGCCAGCGCGTCCAACCCAACAGCATGGGCCATCTGCCAGTCCTTACCAGGGTAAGTGGACAGCACCAGCACCGGGGTTTGATCGGCCTTGGGCTTGTCATGCAAAGCTAGCCACCCGGTCACCCGGTCGATGATGGCCTCGATCCGTTCATCTTCGGCCCGGTGGGCAAATCGCGAGTATTCCAGATGTGGGTCACGTTTCCCGGGTTCTTTGAATGAGGCGATGCCCGCCGAAATCCGCCCGTCTACCTCGGGCAACACCACGTGCATGGCAAGGTCGGCGGGCGAGAGGCCACGTTCCGCCTCGGCCCAGGCCTTGCGGCGTGCAGTTGACAAAGCGACCTGAAACACAGGGACATTGGCCGCGTCCAGCGGAGATGTGCCAGACGCGCCCTTGCCCGAGAATGAAGTGGCGTTGATGATGGCCGACGGCTGCATTGCTACGATATTTCCGCGCAACCATTCGGCGGCGGTTGGGGCTTTCAACGACGGCGCGAACAGGCCCACAGCCTCGAACCCGCGCGCGCGTAGGTTACGGATCAGGACCGCGACCGGGGCGGCGTCCGCCGAGGTCAGGTAAGCGCGGTAGAAACTCACGAGAATGCGTTTTGCATCGCCCGTGAACGCCTTTTCCACTGGGATCACGCCACGATCCGGGCACCAGGCGCCGCATTCGGGGATGGTTTTAGCGCCCATCACAGGGCCTGCATAAAGCCCCGCCGCCAGCGCCATCTGTGCCAGCGCGGCCTGCGCTGCAACTTCGCCGCCGGTATCGCACAGATGCGCCAGCCGCCGCAGGGTTGAAACGGGTAGGGTGGAAAAGTCGTCCAACCGCGTATCTTCGCGCCCATCAGCTGGCAGGACAGCCAGCGCGATGCCCTTGTCCTGCGCCAGCGCCAGAACCTGCTGCAGGCCATAGGACCAATAAGGCACGCCGCCGATCAGGCGGATCAGGATGCCTTTCGCACCTTCCAGAGTTTGTTCGACGTAGGTGTCGACGGACAGAGGGTGTTTCAGCGCCGTCAGATTGGCCAACCGCATCGTGGGCATCCGCCCCTCAGCCCCGCCACCGCGATGCCAGCCTGCCGCGAAAGCTCCGAGGTCGCTGTCCGAAAAGGACAGCACCACCAGATCCGCCGGGCTTTGGCCCAGATCGGTCGGGGTCTCGGTTTCCTCGAGCCCGTGGCTTTCGCGGAAGACGACGTGCATGGCTTACTCGGCGGCCTCGGTCACACCCACGAGGATCTCGCGGATCGCGGCCTCTTTGATGTCGTCATGTTCGGCAATCACCACCAGACGCGAGCGGCGCTCTTCGCCGGGTTCCCATGGGCGGTCGTACTGATGTCGCACGCGTGCGCCAACCGCCTGGACCAACAGACGCATCGGCTTGCCCTGAACCGCGGCATAACCTTTGACGCGCAGGATGTTCAGCTCATTGGCCAAGCGCTCGATATTGGCGACCAGTCGGGCCGGGTCGGTCTGTTCAGGCAACTCGACGATGACGCTTTCGAAATCGTCGTGCTCATGATCGTGGTGGCCATCGTGGTGCGACGGGCGTGCGTCCATGTCATCCTCGGCGGCAGCCTCAAGCCCCAGTACGACGCGCACGTCCACAGCGCCTTCGGCAACTTCGACGACGGGCAGGGAGCGCGGAGCCTCGGCTGCGATCACTTCTTTGGCCTTTGCCACGCCTTCCGGGCCAGCCAGATCGGGCTTGGTCAGCAGGATGATGTCGGCGCAGGAAATTTGATCCTCGAAAACCTCGGACAGGGGTGTTTCGTGGTCGATCGAGTCATCGGCCAGGCGCTGGGCGTCCACCGCCTCGACATTGGGGGCAAAGCGACCGGCGGCAACAGCCTCGGCATCGGCCAGGGCGATCACGCCGTCCACGGTGATTTTCGAGCGGATATCGGGCCAGTCAAACGCTTTCAACAGCGGCTTTGGCAGAGCCAGACCGGACGTTTCGATCAGGATGTGATCAGGGCGCGGCTCCAGTGCCATCAGCGCCTCGATGGTCGGAATGAAATCATCGGCCACGGTGCAGCAGATGCAGCCATTGGCCAGTTCCATGATATTTTCCGCCGGGCAATCGGGAATGGCGCAGGACTTCAGGATATCGCCATCGACGCCAACATCGCCGAACTCATTGACGACAACGGCCAGACGCTTGCCCTGCGGGTTCTGCATTAGATGTTTGACCAGCGTGGTTTTGCCCGAACCCAGAAAGCCGGTGATCACAGTGACGGGGAGTTTTTCGAGGTTGCTCATTTCAGGGCTCCAATCGGGGGAATACGGGCCGCACAGTTTTTGCGGAAATGTTCGGGACGTTCGCGCCATTTGACCAAGCCGTCTTCGGCGGCGAGATACTTGGTGACGCCTTCGACGATGGTGTCGACATGGTCGATTTCGTTCAGGTTTTCGTACACAAAGGTCCAGCGGGTCGGTCCGCCGCGCAGCACTATGGAACAACCCTGATCGCAATTTGACAGGCACTCGACCGGCTTCAGCACGATACCTTCGGGCAAATCTGCGTCTTCCAGTGCCATGTGCAGCAGGGCACCTGGACGTTGCGCATCGTCTTCAATCGGCAGGCCACGCCGACAGGTCGTGCAGACCAGCAGCTCGACTGGTGCAGTCTCGGTCACGTCTCTCATCCCCCCAAATCCTCTTTGCAGGGGACGGGGTTTCATGCGGGCCACGTCTGCACATGGACCCGACACCGGATCACCCCGTCCGGTTTCAACTTCGGGCGCTGGCAGGTCTCCCGGCTTGCGGATGTCGGGGCGTTTGCCCCGGCAGATGTCCCGCCTTCCCGGCCTTGCGGGCCAGTGGCATTGGGCACCCTCTCCGGTCACGGTCGCGGGGGCGGCTGCGTTTGACGGTTGCCCGCTGACGCATTCCCTTTTCATCCATCCGAAGATGGACACCAACGCATGCGACATGCGGCACGGGCAGGGGGCTTGTCAAGCACGAGGCGCATGGTGAAATCGTTCAAACCAAAAAAGCGACCAGCCTGTGTCAATCTGCGGCATGCACGGCCAGCCGTTCCCGCAGCCAGGCGCAAAACAACCCTGCCGCAGCGGTCGGTTGCGCAGCGCCTTGTGTACTGATCAGGTAATGCGACTGGGCAAAGGGAATCGCAGGGCCCGCAATTGCAATCGGCGCAGCCTGCCGGATCGCATTCCTGGCGAACCGTTCCAGAACCGTTGCATAGCCCGCCCCGGCCATTACAAGCTGCAGTGCTGCGACCGAGGTGTCCACCGAATGTCGGGGCGGCTGGTCCGGAAGCGCGAGCCCGTTGGCCTGAAAATACCGCGCCCAGTTATCTTCGTATCCAAGGATATGAATCAGAGGGCCTTGCCACAGTACGTTCAGGGTCGCGGGCGAGTCCCCGGCCCGGCATACCGGTACCAGCTTTTCGTCTGTCAGCTTTTCGGACTGAACGCCGGGCCAATCGCCATAACCTAGCCGGATTTCCACATCCACATCGCCTGGGGCCACGCTGTCATTCCAGATGTGCGAGACAAGGCGTACGGGGATCTCGGGATGGCGAGTGGTAAAGTCGGGCAGTTCCGCTGCGACCCAATAGGTGGCCGTCGATATCGCCGCACGGATTGTCAGGGTCTGGCGCGAGGCAGGGCCGAACAGGCTGTTGGTGGACAGGGCGATGTCGCCAAGCGCACGCCGCACAGTCAACGAATAAGACTGCCCCAGCTCAGTCAGTTCCAACCGCCGGGCATTCCGGGTGAACAGCTTTTGTCCAAGCTCGGCCTCAAGCGACCGGATATGCAATGAGACCGCCGTCTGCGTCAGGCCCAGCTCTTTTGCTGTGGTGGTAAAATTCAAATGCCGCGCGGCGGTTTCAAAGCTGCGCAGCCATGTGGGGTTTGGAAGGCGGTCCATATATCACCAAATTATTTTGACCATAATTGGCATTATTAATCATTTTCGTTTCTGACAGACAACACAGATACTCGGTCCGAATACGACCGTCAGGAGGGAAATATGAAAGTCGGATTTATCGGTTTGGGAAACGTGGGCGGCAAACTGTCCGGCTCGCTTCTGCGCAACGGGATTGACCTGACGGTTCACGACCTTAACCCCGATCTGGTGGCCGAGTTTGCGGCCAAGGGGGCCGAAGCCGCCGAGAGCCCGGCGCAGATGATGCGGGATTGTGATGCTGTTATAACCTGCCTGCCGTCCCCGGCGGCCTCGGACGCAGTGATGCAGGATATGCTGCCCGAGGTCGGGCCAGGCAAGATCTGGATGGAGATGTCGACCACCGACGAAGCCGAGGTCAAACGATTGGGGGCCATGGTGATCGAGCGTGGAGGCGCGGCGGTGGATTGCCCGGTTTCGGGCGGGTGCCACCGGGCGGCTACTGGCAATATCTCGATTTTTGCCGGATGTGATCGCGAAACCTTTGAGCGGATTTTGCCGTTTTTAACCACGATGGGGCGGCGCGTGTTGCACACGGGGGAGTTGGGCTCAGCCTCGGTCCTAAAAGTTCTGACCAACTATCTGGCGACCGCCAACCTGATCACCTGTGCCGAAGCGCTGGTAACGGCCAAAGCGGCCGGGATGGATTTGAACACCACTTATGAGGCGATAAAGATTTCGTCGGGTACTTCGTTCGTGCATGAAACAGAAAGCCAGGTCATTCTGAACGGGTCCCGCGATATCTCTTTCACCATGGACCTTGTCAAAAAGGACATCGGACTGTTCCAAGACGTCGCCGACCGCGCCGGAGTACCCTTGGAAATCAACCCGGTAATGATCCGCATCTTCGACGACGGTATCGCCCGCTATGGTGAACGCGAACTGTCACCGAATATTATCAAGCGGTTGGAGGACGCGACCGGGCTGGATATCACGGCGCCCGGTTTCCCGACCGAGATGCACGATGATGAACCGGAAGAGCCGGGTTATGAAGTTATCCCACAGAGAGGTCAGGCCGAATAGCGCACACCGAGCGCAGTTGAATACCGGTTAGATAATCAAAGAAGTGGAGGCGAGTACCTGTTTTGAAATAGTACCCTTGAGGAAATATTGCAGCATAAAAACAATATATTACGTTGTTTTTCACGCCATTCTAAAGCGAAAATGTTGCGGGAAATGTTGCGGGATTGGTATGAAGCGATAGAGCGCTGCACGCCACCTTGTCTGTTGAGAAGAATTCTCATAACGAGTTGCCTAACAAACTGATTTCCACCAGTTTTCAAGAACTACTACTTAATGAAGGTTAAGCAAGATGGGTTGGCCCGCCCCTACGTTTTCCAAGAACCGAGTCAGAAAAGCCGGTAAAAAAATTGCTGAAACTTATAATCGCGATGAAGGATTGCTTGCCTGGGGTTTCAATATTCCTACAGAAGAGTTCGAAGTCGCTGACAACTGGAGGGCTTCGCACGGCGCGGTACTCAATACGGCTCAAGCCTGGTTGCGAAGGTTGGACAAAGATCAGCGCCCCGTTGTTGGGCAAAGGCTGAAGCGCTTCAATACCATAATCGATAAGCTGCACACTGGTCGGTCCAGAGATCTATCGACAATGCACGACATTGCCGGCGTAAGAGCGATCTTTAGATCTGAGGATCACTTGCACAGTTTTCGATCTCAAATGGAAATGTCTCGTGCAAAGCATAGACGTACAAATGATCGCGACCGCTTTGACTATATTTCTTGTCCAAAAGATTCAGGATATCGGGGCATTCATGACGTCTATGAAAGACAAGTCGCTTCAATCAGCGGTGCACCTTGGAACGGGCTTAAGTTCGAAGTTCAATTGAGAACAGCGGTCCAACATGCTTGGGCCACCGCCGTAGAAATTTACGACAGTACTGCTGCGGCTCGTTTCAAGTTTCAGAAGTCCAGCCAAAACAGTACCGTCAGTTTCAGATTATCAGTGAAATTTTTGCGCGGGTTCACGAAAATCGAGCCTCATGCATTGAAGGAATTTCGGACGTTCAACTCGTAGAAGAGTTGAGAGAGCTCGAATCCGAGATCCGAATGGTTTCGATGATTGAAGGCTTGAAGGTGGCTGAGCACCATGGCGCGATCAGGCAAAACAGTATTTTGCAGAGGACCAACGACGGTAAGTTGGTTGTTCATTCCTACATCAGTTTGGGGGGCGCTATTCGCGCCATTTCACAAATTGAATCGGCTCCAGAAACGGTGAATGCCGTACTTGTAGGAGCTTCAACTCCTCAGCAAATTCGCGATGCATTCCGAAACTACTTTGACGACACCTCGGATTTCGTCGACCTCCTCGATAGCGCGGTAAAGCAGGTTGTTTAGCGCAAAAACTTACCCTCCTTTTTCCTGGTTTTCAGGTTGCGGAATAAGTTGCGGGATTTTGGAAAAAGTTAACGCGCAAAATCAAGGCAACTGTTTGAAATCAAACAGTATCAGCCGGTTAGGTTCTCAGGGTGTTAACTTTTATGGAGGCGAGTACCGGACCCGCTACCATTTTTCTAAGTCGTTGAATTGCCCGGATTATCGGGAATGAGGTTAGATCATGTGTCGCACCCTAGTGTCACACCGGGGGTTAGGCAACATCTATTGATTACGTTCGTTCAGTCTGTATGGCAAACTGCAGGGGTGCTTCCTCAGTGAAGTCTTTAGTGGTCGGACCTGCGGGTGTTTATCCCAGTGTTATGGGAACTGTCATTTTCCAGTTTAGAAGAATGGATATGGGTCGTGAGCAGTACCTTTAGGTTTCTGGTTTGGTGTTTTGCCGAGGTAAACTTCTGGGCTGTTTTGCTTGAACGTCAAGTGAGACTATGACACCATTTGGACATGGCCCGCCTAGGCCACCTCCCTCCAATCGGGAAAGCACTAAACGTGCAAGGTGTTTCAATCATCGAATTTGCCATGTGGGCGTTCGCATAAGGAGGGGTTGTGAATTCGGCTCACTTGGAGGTTCGATATGAAACTTTCTAAGCCTATTCCGGTACTCAAGAATGAGGCCAAACTACTGGCTAAAGCCGAGGGTGTAACACGCACAGAAGCGTTGAACCGCATCGCCGTTCGAGAGGGCTTTCAAGCGTGGAGTGATCTATCTGCAAATGCGGAAACTACTCGCAAGGATGACTTGCCATCTGAGATTACATCTCTACCGTTAACCGGCGCATTGCGCCAAGAGGCAATCAGATTAGCGAATTTCGCCTTCGACGACGCGATGTACCGAATGGAAGTAAAAAATCTAGCACGAGCAAGAGAGAGATGGGACGTCGAAGCCTACGTGGATAAGACGATTTCTGGTGACATGATCCCAATTGGTACAGGTTATGGTTTGTCCTTGCTGGAGGCTTTCATGATCCATGATGCTCTTGATATCGCGATGGATGCTGATGAGGAAGAAAACCAGTCCGGCTGACGTATTTTTGTAAGCCTTTTGAATGGTAAATTAGCGAAACCAACTGACATGGTGGAACTAGCTACGGTCAGCCGGGCCGGGACATCGCGGTCCGTCTGGCACCTAATACTTTTGTGGGACTAACTCACCCGAGAAAGCGACCGATCATCGAACTTCATTGATTAGGGTGGTTACTTCCCAACTGCGCAGCTAAGAGCCTGTGCAGACTGCGTTGCATCGCTCACGGGGGTGCGGGGGAAGTACGCTAGGATAGGTTATTAGATAGGGTTACGAAAAAATTTGTCGGATTTTGTGATTAACCAAAACCAAGAGTTTCTTAGGCACGTTAAACAATCCATTGAAGAGGCTAACTTACCGGACCAAGGAGCAGCTCAGTCTTGGGCTTTTGAGCCTTACCTAAAGCTAAATGATGAGCGGACGCAGTGTATGCTCGACAACACACTGCGGAGGCTGTGTGCCGAATGGCAATCCAGTTATGTGCGCAGACCAAACTCGCGCGCTCAACGTATGTTCAGCGAATGTGCAGGCATTATCCTCACTAATGTGCTGAGGGCACACGTGAAGCGACAGGGGATGCCGGTTGGCATAGGAAGACAGAAAGAACGCCTTGATCGTGAGAGTAGGTATAGACCAGAGCACATGACTTCTCATCGCCTTCGCATGGCACTTGAATGGTTACTGAAGACCGACCTCATAGTCATCACGGAACAGGGGTATCAGTACGGTGACAATGCGCAGCATACTCGCTTTGCAATGACGGCAAAGTCCATTGAGGCATTGTACACCAAACAGTTGACACTAAAGGCCTTCAAGACCACAGCACCTGACGAGGTTCTGATACTAAGGAATGGTGAAAAGCAGCCTATCAAGTACGTCGACACTGAACACACAAAGGCCATGAGACGTGCGTTGGTCTTGATCAATGGAGTGAATGCACAGGCTGCGATATCCACCTCAAGACCGCTGGGTTATCATGACCTCAAGGTGGAGCATGCTGATGCGGGACTTGCCGATGCAGCAAAGCACCTGCGTCGTATCTTCAACAACAGCACATTTGAGCAAGGTGGGCGGTTCTTTGGAGGATGGTGGCAACATATACGCAAGGAGATGCGTCGCATCATAAAGATCAATGGGGATGCTACCATTGAGGCAGACTATAGAGGCTTCAACCCCGGTGTATTGCTTGCAAAGGCAAGGGTGGTATTGCCAAGCGACCCATACTCAGTTGTCAAAGGAGTATCCAATAGCGAGAAATTGCGTGAGCATGCAAAGTCTACGCTGGCCGCGTTCCTGAATGCCAAGAATGCTCATATTGCCGAGCCCAGAGGGTTTGATGAAAGTGAACATGGGATGACCGTGGAGGAATTCCGCCAATCCGTTCTCGATGCCTACCCGATGGTCCAGCGAATGATTGGGCAGGACGCGGGCCTTAAGTTGCAGCGGGAGGAGAGTGATCTGGCCGAAAAGGTCATGCTGCACTTTGTCCGGCAAGGATATCCGATTTTGCCTGTTCATGATGCCTTTATAGTGCAGGCTCATCTGCGAGACGAACTTGTGTCAGTCATGAAAGAACAGTTCCACAACAAGTTTGGACAAGTGCCTGAGGTCAAGGTGAAGGCTTCCTTGGCAAAATCCGATTGAGCACAACTTCTCCATCCACCCTATAGTTCCCCATTACCGGGGCGAATAAGAAGCTGCTGGCGTTTTGCCATTTCCGCAGTAAAAAAGAGCCAACAACAATAATCACATTGGGACATGTTCGATGCAGAACCTTCTTCACGATCTGACGGAACTTTTGCAGGCGGAGCAAGCATTTATCGCAGACGGTGCGATCCTAAAGAACGCTGTGGTCGAGGCTGCATTAAATATGAACCCGGTACTGCTGACGCTGTTGATGCAATCCGAGAATATTAAGACCCACTTCTTTTCCGATATTGCTGGGGTACTGGTCTTCGACAAGGTTAAGTTTCAGGAATTTGTGTCCAACAAAGCATTCTTGCCTGACAGCTACACTGCCTTCAAAAACCGCATCGGCCTGACGGAAGGGCGCGGCGGCTACATTAGTCAGTCGCGCGACGTGGTGTTGGTGTGGCCTTATAAAGACTGCGTGCTGGAAGGGGGCATGACGAAAGAGGACCGGGGCCGGAACGAGGTGTTCTGGAACACGACGCTGGCCCCGGACGACATTACTCGGCTTTTTGAGCCAAAGGTGATGACGGGCTGGGAGCGTTGGGATGCTGACGCCGTCGCTAGCGGAAAGGCAAAACCTGTGGGCTTGGTTTCCGAGGAAGACAACATTCTCCTTAGGGGAAATAACTTGTTTGCTATGCATTCATTGAAAGCAAAATATGCTGAGAAGGCTAAGCTGATCTACATTGACCCGCCATTCAATACGGAAAGCGACAGCTTCAAATATAATGACAGGTTCAATCACTCAACATGGCTCACGTTCATGAAAAGCCGCCTGCAGGTTGCGCGGGACTTACTTCGACGCGACGGAACTTTGATGATCCACATAGACGAAAAAGAACTTGCTCACCTAAAAGTGCTGTGTGACGAAGTTCTGGGTCGAGAGAACTTTCTCAACATTTTTTGCATAAAGACTTCTGATCCTTCGGGTCATAAAACTGTAAACCCATCACCATACTCGCAAACAGAGTACGTATTGCTTTATGCTAAATATAAGCCATCGTACGTGTATGAAGTACACTATGTCGCCTCCGAATATGACAGCGGTTACAACAAGCTAGTTGTTAACAGAGACGCTCCTTATTCAGATTGGGAAGTTGTCGGCCTGAATGATCACGTCGCCAAACAGAATGGCTACAACGATACCAGACAAGCCAAAGCTGCGTTGGGTGGTCACATTTTTGAAGGTCTAGTGGCGGAGTTCGCATTCAAAAACCGAGGCGCCGTTTTCCAGGCCACGGCAATCGCAAATGATGCTTCAACCAAGATCGTTTCTGTACGCGACCAATCCAAGAAAGAAGAAGGGAAAGTTTTTAAAGTTGAGGGGAAGTCTGGGGATATATTTGTGCTAAACGGGCGGCAGGTGTATTTTTATGATAATAAAATCAAGTCGATAGACGGATCTCTCACTCCTGCGAAGCCGTTGACAAACTTGTGGACAGACATCCCGTACAACGGGATCTCCAAGGAGGGCGGTGTAACGCTAAAAAACGGTAAAAAGCCAGAAAAGCTGCTGCGCCGTATAATCGAAATAAGTACCAGTGAAGGGGATCTAGTAGTGGATTTTTTTGCTGGGAGCGGAACGACAGCTGCAGTTGCCCACAAGCTAAGGCGGAAATGGATAGCGGTAGAACAATTGGAATACATTAACTCATTGCCAAAAAAACGGTTCCAAAACGTTATCGCCGGGGAGCAGTCAGGGGTTTCAAAAGTGATCAAATGGAAGGGCGGTGGATCGTTTGTCTATGCTGAGCTTGCGGGCTCAAACTCTACGTTTGCTGATCGGATCGAAGCGGCCCCGGACATGACCACGCTACAAACCATCTACGCCAACATCCAAGCCACCGGCTATCTGCGCTATGACGTGGACCTGTGCGGCTTTGACGCCGACGACTTCGAGGAACTTTCGCTCGAAGACGCCAAGCGTGTGTTGATGGACTGCCTTGATGCCAACCACTTCTATGTAAATCTAGGCTCCTTAGATGATGCAGACTTTGACATTTCTGACCAAGACGCCGCTGCAACCCGCTCTTTCTACGGGCTGGATGCATGACCCAGACCCTAAATGACAAACTTGCTGCGGCGGTGGAGATGGGACTGCTGAAAAAGGACATCCCCGACCACATCACAGGCAACCTATCTCCGAATATCGCCCTGCGCCCCTATCAGGTGACGGCGCTGGAACGGTTCCTCTTCTTTGTTGAGGACTACCCGCAAAAGCCGTCCAACCCACACTTGCTGTTCCACATGGCTACGGGCAGCGGCAAGACGGTGCTGATGGCGGCGCTGATCCTTGACCTCTACCGGCGCGGCTATCGCAACTTCCTGTTCTTCGTGAACTCCGCCCAGATTATCGAGAAGACCAAGGAAAACTTTCTCAACGCCGCGTCGGCCAAGCACCTGTTCGCGCCCACTATACGCATTGACGACAAACCCGTGGACATCCGCACGGTGGACACCTTCGATGCAGTTTCAGGCGATGCGATCAACATTCACTTCACCACCATTCAAGGGCTGCACACGCGGATGCAGGCCCCGAAGGAAAACGCTGTCAACATAGAAGACTTCCGGGACTACAAGGTAGTGATGATCTCCGACGAAGCGCACCACCTGAACGCTGAGACCAAGAAGACGCTGACCAAGGGCGAGGCTGAGGAGAAGGCCAGTTGGGAAGGCACAGTTTCCGAGATTTTCCGCCAACATCCCGAGAACATGCTGTTGGAATTTACCGCGACCGTGGACCTTGAGCACGAGGCGATCCGGGCGAAGTATCACGACAAGATACTCTACGACTATTCGCTTCGGCAGTTTCGTGGAGACGGTTACTCCAAGGACATTGAGTTGCGGCAGGCCGATTTGACCCCAGCGGAACGGATGAAGCAGGCAATGGTCCTGAGCCAATATCGCCGCAAGGTGGCCGAGGCGCACGGGCTTCATTGCAAGCCAGTGATCCTGATGAAGTCCAAGACGATCAAGGAAAGTGCCGAGAACGAAAAGGCCTTCACGGCGATGATGGCCGGATTGTCAGGTGAGGCGCTGGACACGCTCAGAGCGGCTTCTGAGGGCGATAAGACCCTTTCGCGGGCATTCTCCTTCATCATGGATGAAAGGGCCATGAGCGGCGAGGATTTCGCTCGTGAACTTCAAGGAGATTTTGCCGCCGAGAAGGTGGTTAATGTCAACGATCCCAAGGATTTGGAAAGAAGACAGATTGAGTTGAACGCCTTGGAGGACCGCGACAACGAGATACGTGTGATCTTTGCCGTCGATAAGCTGAACGAAGGCTGGGACGTGCTGAACCTGTTCGACATCGTACGGCTCCACGATACCCGCGATGGCAGGGCCAACAAGGTGGGCAAGACCACGATGGCCGAGGCGCAGTTGATCGGGCGTGGGGCGCGATACTTTCCGTTCATAGCCCCGGATCAGCCTGACGCGGCACCGGAAAAGCGCAAGTATGACAGCGCCGTGGATACCCCTCTGCGCATCTTGGAGGAACTGCACTACCATTGCTCGCACAATCCTAAGTACTTGGACGACATCAAGCGAGCACTTCGAGAAACCGGCATGTGGGACGGTGAGCCAAAGACTGTCCGACTGCGGCTCAAGGAAAGCTTCAAACAGACTGACCTGTATGAGCGGGATCATGTCTGGGTGAACGACCGGATGAAGAACCCGCGTGAAGGTGTGGAGGGACTGGACGCCTACAAGATCGAAGGCTCCTTCACTTATCCGAACCTGATGACAGGGCGGGTGACGGAAGCCTCAGCCTTCGGCGGAGGGCAATCAACATCGAAGCCGTCGAGCAAGGAACCCGTGTCCCGCGACTTCAAACTGGCGGACTTTGGCAGGGCCATTCTTGGCTTTGCGATGGACGCCAACGGCTTCTTCCACTTCGCCAACCTTCGGCCCTATTTTCCGCAACTCGCCAGTGCCGCACAGTTTATCGCCTCTGACACCTATCTGGGCGGCGTGACAGTGAGCGTGCGCGGTTTGCCCGATGACTTGGACAACCTAACCGCACGGCAAAAGCTGGGCATCGCGCAATACGTTCTTCACCAAATCGAAAGCGGCGTGAAACGGGAAAGTGTCGAGTATATCGGCACCAAGGACTTCAAGCCGTATCGCATCAAGGACCGCTTTACCGACAAGACGCTGAAATTGCGCATCGAGGGCGAGACCGGGCTAAGCTGGACGGAGAGCAACGTGCCCGGACTGGGTCAGATTGACCTAAGCGGCAAGGACTGGCACGCCTATGACGACAGTTACGGAACGGATCAAGAAAAGCACTTCATCAAGTATATGCACGATCAGGAAGCCCAATTGCGCGGCGTGTATGACGACTTCTACTTGCTGCGGAACGAAAAGGCGGTGAAGCTGTACGACTTCGACACCGGGCGCGCCTTTGAACCCGACTTCGTTCTGTTTCTGCGGAAGAAGGGCGAAGACGCCAGCACGATCTTGCAGCTATTCATTGAACCGAAGGGACACCATTTGCGCCCGCAAGACGACTGGAAGCAGGACTTCCTTGCACAGGTGAAAGCCAAGGCCAGACTTGAGACGGTGTTCCAAGGTCGGGACTATACCGTTCTTGGATTGCCCTTCTTTAATGAAACAGGCCAAACCAATACCGACTTCAAAGCGGCATTCGATACTGAGGCGCTGGACGCATAGTCCGTTCCCATTGTCTACTTTTGCTAGTTTGCCGAGACTGGAGAGGGTCTCTCCCCACCACTAGGGCAAAAAAGAATATCACGCAAAGCCAACCAATTCGAGAATATACGATGACACGACTTCACTACATCCTAATAGGTTTCTTTGGAGCCGCTTCGATTGTGGGCATTGCAACGCAAAACAGCGACGAGTTTCTTGTTGCCTATCTCGTTTTAATCTTACTTGCCGTATGTGGGTTATTAGTATGGGGTGGTGCGAAGTTCGTTCGCTATACTCAGAGCAGACTAGATGCTTACATGGTGGTCGAGAGGTTAAAGGTGGCCACCTTCGTTCTGTTTCTTATTGTTTTGCCCTTAGCCTTCATCCTCGTATTGGATGCTCGCGATGGCGGAAGCCGAAGTCTCGATGTCGATACGCAATATGACTACCTACGAAGGTAAAGTCGTAATGGTCGATACTTGGCACCCAGCGCAGTTAAGAAAGTACTATTAATCTTAACAACAAGCCATCTGACAACCACATTGCTTGCGCACCAAGTCTGTCAATTTGACTGCAATCAAACGCGACTGTGAGGACAAGCAGATTGAAGCTAGCCACTTTGCTTGGACGATGGAAGAGGCCATGCGGAATGGCCCCGATCCGAGTATCCCTCAGTTGACGTTGTTAATGGCGAGGCGGTCAATGGCCTCTTTCAGCTGGGCCAGCGTGTAGCCTTCCCGATTATAGACCTCTTGCGTGACGCCTGATCGTGCGTGGCCAACGATGCATTGCACAATGGGTTCGGGAACATCCGCTTGGCTCAATCGTGTCACGACTGTATGGCGAAGGCTGTGGAATACTAGCGCGGGCTCCTTAAGGCCCAGCTTGGGCGGGAAACTTTCGTTGCACCAGCGCCCTAAGGTTCGACCATAGCCACCGTTGGCGTTATAGTTGTAGTCTGGGAATAACCGGGTGCCATTCCGTCGTCTGTCCACGAATTCTAGGAAGCCTAGGCCGATCAAATCCGGATGTACCGGGACCTTCCGTCGCGCTGCTGTAGACTTAATACTCTTGTTGTCGTCGTCACCTTCATCAGTGATGTTGAGGAACCATACGCCGCTTTCCTGCTGGACATCCTTAATGTCGAGTTGACATATCTCATTCAGTCGAGCTCCAGTGAATATACCAAGCAGCATACCCCACTTGTGACTGTCCTTACGCACCAGCCCGGACAGGTTTGTGGTCAGTTCGGTGTACATAAGCTGTACTTGTTCAGGAGAGAACGGTTTGCGCTGGCTCTTACTGTTCTTGTCTTTAGCTACCTTCATGCCGTCGAAGAGGCTATGCGGAGAATACCCATGCCGCTCGGCCCAATCGAAGAAACTCTTGAACATCTGAATATGGCTATTGATCGTTTTGGGGGCGATCTTATCCTGCCCGGGCAGCTTGATCACTTCCATCAAGGACATGTTTTTGAGTGCAGGCTTGGTGTTTCGACTGGAAGGTAAGGCTTGCAGTACCTTTTTGACTTCGTTGGCATCCTGCTTGGTTATCATTCCCAGCAACTTGTCCGGCCCAAAGTACTCAATAAGAATGTTCAAGTACGCACGGTTCTGCCTGACTGTTTTTTCTGCCCACTTACGCGAATGTTCCGCAATAAAGTCATCAATCGCGGCACCAATGGGTGAAGAGGTCGAGAGCGCCTTTGCAGGCGGTGAAATAGTCACAGCTGGGGCGTCATCATAGGAATAGTGTTCAAGGCGCTCTACGGCTTCCAGAACGCGCCTGAGCATATCTCTGCGCCCCTTTCGCCACTCCCGGCGAAGGTCCATCTCGTTGTCGTTCCAGTCCTGCATGCTTATGTCAGAGGCTTCGCAAAACGCATCGCTATCGAGATAGAGGTCTGACAGTAAATCCTCGCCTTCACCAGCGTTTTCATGGATTTCAATCTCTTGCTGCATCGCACTGATTGATCCATCTGGAAAGCCTTTGTCGTTTAGCCGTTCCAAATACTTGTCGAGCGAAGCCTTGAAGTACCGATGCACCATTGATCGGATTTGGTCTTGTCTTAGTCGGGGCACGTTTGTTTGATCCGGTATTAATCGACCGCAAGATGCAAGAAAGCGCGCCAGATCACCAGCCCTATGCGGGCAACGAGTACGCAGCGATATTCTTACAGATGATCTCTTTTGCTCATAAGACGGAGGGATAGGCCACCGGAAGTAAAAAACACCGTGTCTTGAAAGGCTTAGATAGGATGACTGCATCATTGTAGGTGTGTCCCACTTTGTGTCACACCCGAGCACCACAGGGTTAAGTCAATGATTTAGAATAAAATGGAGGCGAGTACCGGAATCGAACCGGTGTACACGGATTTGCAATCCGCTGCGTCACCACTCCGCCAACTCGCCTTTTCAAGTAAAATCAAATACTTGCTGTGGTGTGGCAGGCGTTTTAACACCTTTCGTCAGGGGCGTCCAGTGGGTTGATTGCAAAAATCCACCTCCATGTGTTGCGGCATGGCGCGGCGCGACACCAAGTCTCTGCGATCTGGTGAAACTTTCGACGTTGCAGCCGTTGCCGGTTTCTTCTGGATGTGGCAAAAGCCGGGAACACTAGGGAAAAACATGGGCGATCCAATGACAGATTTCGCAACCCGGCGCCGCACGATGGTCGATACGCAGATCCGACCTTCGGATGTAACGAAATTCCCCATCATTGACGCCATGCTGACCGTTCAGAGAGAGAATTTTGTACCTGACGCTCAGCGTGAAGCGGCTTACGCCGAAGGCGTGATCGACCTTGGTGGCGACCGTTGCTTGCCCGAACCGCGGACATTGGCCAAAATGCTGGATGCGCTGAATATCTCGAATGACGAGGCTGTTTTGGATATCGCCCCGGCGCTGGGCTATTCCACCGCGGTTGCCGCGCGTATGGCGCAGCTGGTGATTGCCGTGGAAGAAGATGAAGATATGGCCGCCGAAGCACAAACGATCTTGATGGAAGCAGACGCCGACAACGCGATTGTACATGTTGGGCCGCTGGCGCAGGGCGCGACCGAACACGGCCCCTATGACGTCATCATGATACAAGGCGGGGTTGAGCAGGTTCCCGAGGCATTGATCGCCCAGTTGAAGGATCACGGACGCATTGCCTGCCTGTTCGTCGAAGGAGAGCTTGGAACCGTTCGGATCGGGCATAAATCTGGCGGTCGGGTGACGTGGCGTCATGCATTCAACGCCAATGCCCCGGTTTTGCAGGCATTTTCCGCCGAGTGTGCATTTTCGCTATAATTTCATCGCTTATTTTTCTGCGACCTTGATTAGTTGAAAACATCGGCGCAAACTACGCTCAGGGCAGCGTAATTTTGATTTGAGAAGGATTTCGACATGCGTTCAAGGACAGGGGGAAAGCTAATTAAGGCGATGGCACTGACGGCGGGACTCGCGCTCAGTGTTGTACCGGGGCGTGCGGTCTGGGCTGATAACCTGACCGACGCGTTTATCGGGGCTTACAATACAAGTGGGCTGCTGGAACAGAACCGCGCCTTGTTGCGCGCGGCTGATGAAGACGTCGCAATCGCGCTGTCGGCGCTGCGCCCGATCATCAACTGGGCGGTCGAGGTCAGTCAGAATTACAATCGCAACAGCACGAGCGCTGGTGTTGTGCGGGATGAGCCAGCCAACTTTTTCACCGGCCTCACCCTGAGCCAGCTGATTTATGACGGTGGCTTCTCGGTTCTGGGCAAGCAATCCGCGCAAGAAACGGTTCTGGCAACACGTCAGACCTTGCTGGACGTCGAACAAGGTGTCCTGTTCCGCGGGGCCGAAGCTTATCTGCGCGTCCTGGAGCAGGAAGAAGCGGTTCAGATTCGCTTGAACAACGTCGACGTGTCGTCCGAGGAATTGAGGGCGTCGCAGGACCGGTTTGACGTTGGCGAAGTCACCCGGACAGACGTCGCGCTATCCGAGGCGCAGCTGGCCAGCTCGCAAGCGGACCTCGCGGTCGAACGAGGGTTTCTGGCCCAGGCGCAGGCTGAATACGTGAATGCAGTTGGCAAGGCTCCCGGACGGACGCAGGGCCTTCCTGGTCTGCCGAACCTGCCGCGCTCGGAATCAGAAGCCGTAGCACTGGCACAACGAAATCACCCCGCCATTCTGGCAGCACAGCATCAGGTGCGCGCGCTGGACTTAAACGTGCAACAGCAACGTGCAAACCTTGGTCCGAATGTCCGTCTGAATGCCGATGCGGGTATCCGTGAAAGCTATGACAATGATGATAGCCTCGAAGACGCAACCATCGCACTGCGTTTTGAGCAGCCGGTTTATGCTGGCGGTCGTCTTGCAGCTTCGGTTCGCCGCCAAATGGCACAACGCGACGCATCGCGCGCCAACCTGCTGAACGTGCAAAAAGACATCACCCAAGGTGTTGTGAATGCCTATTCGTCGTTCCAAGCTGCTTCAGCCAGCCTGAGAGCATCGACCGAACGGGTCCGCGCGTCGCAGGTTGCGTTTGACGGTATCCGCGAAGAAGCAACCCTTGGTGCACGTACCACGCTGGACGTTCTGAACGCTCAACAGGACTTGCTGGATGCGCAGCTGGCCGAAGTTAGATCGCGCACCGAACGGTCGCGTGCCGCTTATCAACTGCTGGATGCGCAGGGTTTGCTGACGGCTGAACGTCTGGGTCTGGCTGTCCAGATTTATGATCCAACCCTGTATTACAACTTGGTTAAAAAGGCTCCGGCGCAGATCAGCAGGCAAAGCCGGGACTTGGATCGCGTCCTCAAAGCGTTGCGTCGCGACTAAGGGCCAATACTACCTGTTGTTAGGACCGGTTTGTTTAGCTACACTCGATCCCGAGGATAGAGCGGTAGAGAACAATGACGGATAAAGTCGTAAAAGCGGGAATCGAGGACGTCTTGTCCTCGATTAAGCGTCTGGTCACCGAAGAAGATCGTAAAATTCCGGGTGTTATGGCGTCATCCAACACGCGAAAGCCCGGCAGGCTGGTTCTGACCGACGCATTGCGAGTCGGTGAAGTGGCCGTGAAAGAGAAGCCTCAGCCAGAAAAAGCGGAACCGATTTACAAGGCCGAAGATTCTGTCAAACCGATGCTTCTGCGGGCTTGTGATATCGTGAAACATGCCGAACCCGCGGTCGAACAGCAAACCAAGACTGAGCCAGAGGACGGCCTGACCGGCAGTCTGAGCGCCAAGATCGAAGCGCTGGAAACCGCAATTGCCCGAACCGAAGATCAGTGGGAGCCGGACGGCGACAGCGAAGATGCTTATTCCGGCACGCCGACAAAGCCGCTGGAGTGGGCGGCGGAGGTCGAGACACCGGCAAAACCGCTGGAGTGGGCCGCAGAAGATGAGTTCAACATCACCTACTCGGCAAAGATCAGCCAAGCTGAAACGATACTCGAAGACGTTGACACAGCCACAAAGGCAACCTTCGTCCGGGACCCTGCGGTCGTGGCGTCTGCGCAGGCGGTGAAATCAGAAGCAAAAGAACTGCACGTGCGGCCATCTGGCAAAAATGCGCAGACTGCAGGCAAAGACTTGCCAGTGATGAACACAGCTCCTCTGGCTACCGGACAAGGCGCGCTGACCTTGGACGAAGACGCACTGCGCGGTCTGATCGCGCAGGTCGTTCGGGAAGAGCTGCAAGGCGTTCTGGGCCAGCGTATCACTCGCAACGTTCGCAAGATGGTGCGGCGTGAGATTTACCGCGCACTGGCCGAGCGCGAGGTCGATTAACCCTTAGGGCCGCTTCGGCGGCCGGGCCATACCCAGCAGGCGATCCAGGTCCATATGCTGTTCCAGATGGTCCGCCAGCGCGTCCAGCGTATCCTCGACCCCATCCTCATATGACAGGTCCGATTCTGCGCCCAACTGCTGCAGGTAGCGGGCGCGGAAAGCGTCAGAAGAAAAGATGCCGTGCAGGTAGCTCCCGCGGATGCGGCCTGTGCTGTCAGCAGCACCTTCCGGCCGCTCTTCGATCTCAAGCCAGGCGCGATCGCAATCGGGACCTTCGGTTCGGCCCATGTGAATTTCATACCCGGTGACTGGCTCATGTCCCGGAATGGTGCGTGCCGTGCGCAGGGTGACCTGCTTTTGGCCTGCCATCAGGGTGGTCACGTCCAACAAGCCCAGCCCGTCAACAGTGCCGGGTCGGCCATCGACGCCATCGGGATCGGCGATGGTTTTGCCCAGCATCTGATAGCCACCGCACAGGCCCAGCACATGGCCACCCCGGCGAACATGGGCATATAGGTCGATATCCCAGCCCTGCGCCCGGAAATAGGCCAGATCGCCGATGGTGGATTTGCTGCCGGGTAACAGCACCAGATCGGCATCACCCGGCAAAGGACGCCCGGCTGGGATGATTTCAACGCTGACCCCCGGTTCGGCGGACAGCGGATCAAGATCGTCGAAATTCGCCATGCGTTCCAATTGCGGGACAACCACTTTGCAGGCCCCGCCACTGTGCGAGCGGATGTCCATCATATCCTCAGCGGGTAATTTCCAGGCGTCATGAAACCACGGAACTACGCCCATGCATGGCCATCCTGTACGGGTGGCGATGTCGTCACGTCCCTCATCAAACAGGGAGACGTCGCCTTTGAACCGGTTGACGGCGAAACCTGTGATCTTCTCAAGATCACCGGCATCCAAAACCGCCTGCGTGCCAACGATTTGCGCAATGACTCCGCCTCGGTGGATATCGCCCACCAGAACGACCGGTACATCAGCGGCACAGGCAAAGCCCATATTAGCAATGTCGCCCTTGCGCAGGTTGGTTTCAGCCGGGCTGCCGGCACCTTCTATCAGCACCAGATCGGCATCGCTGCACAGCCGGTCAAAGCTTTCAAGCGCGGCATCCAACAGCTTGGACTTGTCTTTGCGATAGTCGCCCGCCTTCATCGTGCCTGCACGCTGGCCCTGAACAATGATCTGAGCGCCGGTGTCCGTTTCCGGTTTCAACAGAATCGGGTTCATATCCGTATGGGTCGGACGCTTGGCAGCACGTGCCTGCAGGGCCTGGGCGCGGCCAATCTCGCCACCATTCTCGGTCACGGCGGCGTTGTTGGACATGTTCTGCGGCTTGAACGGCGCCACTTTCAGCCCGCGCCGCGTATAAGCGCGCGCAAGCCCGGCCACCAAAACTGATTTTCCGACATTGCTGCCGGTGCCCTGAATCATGATGGCGCGAACCATGGTCGTCTCCTATACGTTAGGGCGCAGATGACCTGATTTGACACCAAAGGGAAAGCCCCGGATGAACACGCCCGCGCATCTTTTGATCGGCGCCGCTGCTTTTGCGCGGCCTGCGCGGGGGGCCATTCTGTGGGCTGCGGTGCTGGGCTCGGTTCTGCCCGATCTGTCGCTGTACGTCATGGCTGGGGTGTCCTTGCACGTCTTGAGCATCCCGCCACAGGTCGTCTTTGACGAACTATACTTCTCACCAGCCTGGCAGACGGTGTTTGCCATCGACAACTCATTCATCCTGTGGGGGTTAGCGTTGATGCTTGGGCACTGGCGGGGATGGCGGTTTTTGACAGTCACCGCATCCGCAGGGCTGCTGCATCTGTCGATGGATTTCCTACTGCATGCTGGTGACGGTCGGCCGCAATTCTGGCCGCTTAGCGATTGGGTCTTTCACAGCCCGGTCAGCTATTGGGACAGTGCGTATCACGCGCTTTTGGTAGCGCCTGTTTCTGTCGTTATATGTGCTGGTTCTTATGTGGTGCTATGGAATAGGGGGCTGTCAGCGCCCGCCAAGCTATTCTTTACCGCATTGTTGGGGGCCGAGATTTGGGTTGCCCGCCAATGGCTGCTGTTTTTCTGACCCGGAAATAGAAAAACGCGCCCGGAAAGTGGGCGCGCTTTTTCCTGCAGATGTCGCCTTGGTTTAAGCGGCTTCTGCCTGCTGAGCGGCATTACGACGCTCGCTTTCTTCACGCGACAGCGCGACCGAGGTACGCACGCCACGACCAACGAACTCCATCAACCCGCCGACAACCCGCTCGTTGGGGTCGATACCTGCGCAGGACAGCACCTCGCGGCCATCGCGCGAGCGGGCCCAACGGGCGATCTGTTCCGGGCCGTTGCCGTATTTCTTGTCATCGGCAATAGCGTCGTCCAGTGCAGCCAGCACAACGGCTGCGAAAAGTTTGCGTGCACGATTGCCTTGCTCATTGTTAAAGGCAGTGCCGTCAACGAAATCTCTCATCTCGTCTTCCTTGTTGTTCTTGCTCTTGCATTTTCGGCGTGACGGTCCTTATGACCTATTAGATGTGATTCGGATACAGCTAAAATGCATAGTTGCGTTGCGTCATTTGCATAGCTTGCTGCAAGTGCAGCACTAGGTCTCGTTGTCTTGTCAGGTGTGGTTACGCCAGATATAGGGACGGGAACTGACGCATCAACCGTTTGTGAAGGATTTATGTCATGCCCAAGATAAATGGGAACGAAATTCGCCCCGGCAACGTGCTTGAGCATAACGACGGGCTGTGGGCTGCTGTTAAGGTCGACCATGTAAAGCCCGGTAAAGGCGGTGCTTTTGCGCAGGTCGAACTGCGCAACCTGCGCAATGGTTCGAAATTGAACGAACGTTTCCGTTCGGCGGATAAGGTCGAGCGCGTGCGCCTGGAACAGAAAGATCAGCAGTTCCTGTACGAATCTGACGGCATGCTGGTGTTCATGGATTCCGAGACCTATGAGCAGATCGAACTGCCCGCCGAATTGCTGGGCGAACGCCGCCCGTTTCTGCAGGACGGCATGACCATCGTGGTCGAATTCTATGAAAGCGAAGCACTGAACGCCACATTGCCGCAAAAAGTGACCTGCAAGATCGTCGAGACCGAGCCGGTGGTCAAAGGTCAGACCGCTGCAAACTCGTTCAAGCCAGCCATTCTGGATAACGGCGTCAAGGTCATGGTACCGCCCTTCATCGGTCAGGATGAGATGATCGTGGTGAACACCGAAAGCATGGAATATTCCGAACGCGCGTAAATCGGTGCTTTGACAAAACACGAAAAGACCGCGATGGCAGGGGCCGCGCGGTCTTTTTTAGTTTAGCTTTCTGGGTCGACGATATCGTTCTGGGTTCGGACCGAACAATTCCAGCATCAATTCATATTTGATGCGATTGGCACTCACTTGTCTGTAAAAGGCGATCAAAAAGGCCGTGGGGCCCTGAATGCGGCCAAGACCGCTGGTGGCGGCTACCACGGTGCCCACATCCGTTTTGCCATTCAGAACCAGGTACCCGCCCAGCATCAGAACACCGACCGTGCCTGCGCCGTTAATTACGCTCAGCAGAAATTTTGCGGACAGCTTCCACAGGAACATGCGGCGGCGCGTGTTGTAGATATCGTCGAACTGAGCCTCGATATCGCGCGCCACAGCGTCAATGTCTTCGGTCGTCAGCCTGTCGGTAGAGCTGCGCAATATGCGGACCCTTTCGGCAACGAAGACGTTCACCTTTCGCTGCGAGACCAGCACAATCACGATCTGCGGCACGATCATTGAAAAGGCGATCATGCCCAGCCCGGGTTGCGTTGATGAGATGTAGCCAATGACGCTGATCAGCGTGCCGATCTGCACAACCGGGTCTGAAAAGGCGCCACCGGCGAACTTTCCCAACTCCTCGGCCTCGGCGGAAATAGCCGTGGTCATGGTTCCCGAGCGCATTTTCTCACCGGTTTCACTCAGGTCCGATGAGCGCAACAAAAGCCGCTGGCGGATCATGCGGATCAGATCCTCGCCCAGCGTCCCGGCGCGATAGCCCAGCAGCCACTTTAAGGCGAGGCTCAGCAGGATGACCGACATCATGCCTGCACCCAGATATAGCAATCGCTCGGTGCTTATATCGTTCGAGGTCAGATGGTTAACGATATCGCGCTGAAACTCTAATGGCACCGCAGCAAGGCCTGCGATGGCGATGGACAGGACAATAAGAATGATTTGCCGTCCGGCGCTGGCACGCCAGATCGCAGCGTATAACTTAAGCATATGCGCATCCGTTCAGTGGACTGACCGCAGTGTGGCAGCGCCCCGAAAGGGTTCAAAGGGTACCGGGCCGCGCAACGGTTCAGCCGTGCCGGAATAGCAACATGTTAGGCGTCAAGCGTGACGGTGGCCTCGGCAGCCTGCATATCGTCGCTGGCGCGGTCAAACCTCAGATAGGCGATCCCCTGACCGTTCGATTGGGTGAACAAGGTACCGGCCGGTTTGCCGCCAGATGTAATTTCGGTCCCAACGGGCGCGGTGCCATTAACCCGAACGCTACGCAGCCCTTTGCGCAACTCGGTCTTATGCTTCATCCGGGCGGTGACTTCCTGCCCGACATAGCACCCTTTTTTAAAATCGACGCCGTTCAGACCCTCGAATCCAGATTCAAGGATATAGCTGTCGGGGGTCAGCTCGATACCGGTTTCCGGAATGCAGTGTCGCACGCGGATGGCGTCCCAATCCGTACCATCGTCGCCTTCGGCCTCAGCCTTATACGCCCGCCACCCCATATCTGGATGGCGCGGGTCGGGCAGGGCGCCTGCGGGTGCCGGGCCTGTGCCGCGTTGCAGATTCAGGCCGCTATCTTCGATCGAAACATCGGCGCGCAGCTTGTACATGCCCAGCCGCTTGACGAACCCGTCGGCGATATCCTCGGCGACATCCAGTAGCACCGTATCGCCGTCGCGTTTCAGAAAGAAATCCGCCAGATACTTGCCCTGCGGAGTCAGCAGCGCGGCATAGACCAGCCCCTGATCCAGCCCGGAAATATCATTGGTGACTAGCCCTTGAAGAAAGCTGTCAGCGTCCGACCCGCTAAGGCGCAGAATACGGCGATTGGGCATGGGGTGGTCCTCGTCTTTTCCCTTGGCCCCGTGATATAGGAGATCGCGTCGCCATGACCAGAGGATATCCGCCTTGCCAGCACCAATCAGCATCGTCATTCCGACCCTGAACGCGGCTGAGGCTTTGTTGGACTCCTTGCCCGCTTTGATGGAGGGGTTGCACACGGGGTTGGTCCGAGAGCTGATCGTTACCGATGGCGGTTCAACCGACCAGACCCTTGAAATTGCAGAAGAGGCAGGGGCTGAGATCGTGACCGGGCCACCCTCACGCGGGGGGCAGTTGCGACGGGGCTGCGCGGTAGCCAAAGGTGAATGGCTTTTGGTCCTGCACGCCGATACCGTCCTGCAAGAAGGGTGGAGCAAGGACGTGGGAGAGCATCTGCCCACGGGCAACCCCGCGGCTTTTCGTCTGACCTTTCAGGCCAGCGGGTTCTGGCCAGCCTGGGTTGCGGGCTGGGCCAACATGCGCAGCCGGGTGTTTAGCTTACCTTATGGTGATCAGGGGCTTCTGGTGTCACGTCGCGCCTATGACAAAGCCGCAGGTTACCCGGACCATCCGTTGATGGAGGACGTGGCGCTGGTGCGCGCCTTGCCCCGCATCACCCTGCTGAGCACCCGCGCGGCTACGAGCGCGGACCGCTATGCGCGGGCGGGGTGGGTGCGTCGGGGCGTGCGGAATCTGTGGACTCTGACAAGGTATTTTCTTGGAGCTGATCCGGAACAGCTGGCGCAGGCGTACCGACGCTAAGCGTTGTGCGCAGTTCGACAATGGATTTGCCCAATCGGAAGGGCGCGGCAAAGCTGACCAGACACAGGGCGACGATTTGCAACACCAGTATATGCGCGTTTTCCTGCAGGTATTCCCATTCGTCTTTTAGCTTTCCGACCTGTTCAACCAGGTCATCATAGCTTTGGGCAAGGATCAGATAATCCCCGGCAATGGCGGGCACTTTCCGGCGCATGTTGTCGATCGCAACCTGTGTTGCATCGTCCAGCGTGGTAAAAACAAGGAACTGATCGATGCTGAACGCATCGGCCTTGGCGGCCATAGCGCGAATTTCCTCCTGTTCATCTTTCGCTTGCCCGCCAAGTAGGAAATGCAACCCCTGTAGCGGCGCCACTTCATTGGTCACAGCGATGAACAAAGGCAGGTCAGCATTACTGGCTGTTGAGGCCGAAAGGAATTCAACCTTATCGCACAAAACGGCGGTGTCCGGGTCATAGGCCGGATCGCAGAACCGCAGTCGGAACCGCGCGGCGTCGCGGTCAAAAGCAAGCGTCGCGGCATAAGCCACATCGATTTGCCGGTCCAACCGCGAACTGTCCGAGGTGTAGAGCCCGGCCAGAACCGCCACCAGTGCGCCGATCCCGCCCAGAACGACCCAGACAAGGTCGGCCAGCTTCCATGCCCGGTGCCCGGCCGGTTTGCGAAATAGAAACGCGGTGCCAACCGAGCCAATAATAAAGAACAATATCAGCAGGGGCAGTTGATTTTCGGTCACAAATGTCATGACACCAAAGTGACCGCGCGCCAGCGCGCTGGCAACACTCCTCACGTTCAGTTGTAGAGATTTCGCATCAATAGGGCTTGGCCTGCAGGGCAGCTATCTTGCGCTGGTCAACGGCACAATCACCGCTTCCTCCTGCGGTGGAAACCCAAACAGACTCACCGAAAACATTCTCAAAACACTGATCGAAGCTGCGTTGTGATCGGCCTCAACCTGTGCAAATAACTTAGCCGGTCCGATTTGCAGGACAGTTTCTTCCTTTACGAAAGGTTCGGATGTGACCCTGTTTGTCATTGCCATCATTTTGACGGCGGCGGTGTTGCACGCGGTTTGGAATGCGATTGTCAAAACCGCGGCTGATCGGACCACCACTCTGGGTCTGGTGGCGTTGGGGCACGTCATTCCAGCAACGGTAATGATCCTGTTGCTGCCACTGCCCAGTACCGAAAGCTTTCCATACATCCTGATCTCAACCGTGGTGCATTTCGGCTATTATTTCATGCTCGGCAAAGCCTATCAGCACGGAGACTTAAGTGTCGTATATCCAATTGCCCGCGGTATCGTTCCGGCGCTTGTATCGCTGTGGGCGATGCTGTTGGTGGGCGAGGTGCTGCCGCTGCAAGCGTGGGGTGGGATCGCGCTGATCGCTGTTGGTATCCAGCTCAGCAGTTGGAAGGCATTGCGCTCTGGTGTGGGCCGTTGGGCCCTTGGATTTGCGCTGGGTACGGGCTTTTGCATCTCAATATATTCGGTCGTGGACGGTATTGGCGTGCGCTTGTCCGGCAATACGCTTAGCTACTGGGCCTGGGGTGCGTTTCTGCATCTGTTTATCGCGGGGTTTGTTGGTATCCGTCGACGGAAGACCCTGGCTGAATTGCCTGCCAAAGTCTGGATGATCGGCATTCTGGGCGGGCTTGTTTCGATGACAGCCTATGGTCTGGTGCTTTATGCCAAGAACTTCGCACCGCTTGGTGCAGTTTCGGCGCTACGGGAAACCTCGGTTATTTTCGCGGCGCTGATCGGGTTTGTTTTCCTGAAAGAGGGGAACTGGATGCGGCGGCTTGGTGCAGCGGTTCTTATGGCTGTCGGAGTGGCGCTGATAGGCCTGTCCGTCTGATAGGCCTGCGACACAGCCTTGCTGAAGTCGCCCCCGATCTCTCATAGTAGCGAGAGAAAAGGGAGCGTTTTCATGACCAAAGAGATTGTTCTGATCCACGGTGCCTTTGCAGGGCCATGGTGTATGCAGGATTATTCCGGGTTTTTCCGCGACCGGGGCTGGACCGTTCACATCCCCGCGCTGCGCTATCACGGTGGGGACTCAAAGGCCGAACCCGACCCGCGCCTGACCGATATCAGCGTAATGGACTATGCCAACGACATAGCAGAGTTCGTGCAGGGGTTGGACAGCAAACCGGTTCTGTTGGGCCATGCCATCGCCGGAGTTGTGGCGCAGCAGGTGGCCTCACGTGGGTTGGCCAGTGCGATTGTCCTGATCAACCCGAACGCGCCTTGGGGCACCTTGCCCGAAACCGATGACGAACGTGCCATCCCGCGTGCGTTGATGGAGGGCGGGGCGTTCTGGAAACAGCCCATGCGGGTCGAGTTCGACCTGATGGCCCCCTTCGCGCTGAACAAAATGCCCGAGGCGCAACAGCACGCGGTGTTCGACCGTTTGGGCGCCGAAAGCGGGCGGGTGATGTTCGAGATGTTTTTTTGGATGTTCGACGATCACCACGCGATGAAGGTCGATATCGACAGGGTCGAGTGCCCGGTGCTGGTCGTATCAGGGACTGAGGACAGGGCGGTGAACCCCAACACCTGCCGCGCCCTGGCCGATTTGTATGGTGACCGAGCAACTTTCATGCCCGTCGAGAACCACGCGCATTTTTTGTTCATGGAGCCCGGCTGGAAACAGCCCGCCGGACGGATCGCGGAATGGCTGGAGCAGAAGGTGGGCTAGCCCGCCCACCTTAAGCGTTTAGTTGTTGGTCGAGAACGTGCTCTGCGGTTTCCACTTCATCGTGCCGTCGTCCTCACGGTGACAACGCAGCAGGCGTTCCTGGATCGTGCTGACCGTCTGGGTAACGGTGTTGTCGCCGACCAGCAGAACAAACGCGTCCTGCGAATAGGCCATGCCGTTGTAGTAGCAGAACTTGGTCTCGGCACCGTCCGGAATGGGGGATGCGGTGGTCAATGTCTGCTGCGCACTCGCCTGGCTGGCCAGCAGCGCAACGGCCAGCCCAAGGGTTAGTGTCTTCATGTCGTCCTCCCGTTCGAAAATCTGTAGTTGGCTTCATTGCGTCTTGGACGCTCGGAACCTCAAATGTCGTTCTTGAATGACGGATTGAGGGTAAGTGTGAACGAGATCAACGGGTTAGGCAAGGGGGGTGTTTGCGGGTTTGTTGTAGGGACGTCCTGCGCTGTCTGCCCAATGCTTAGTGCAAAGCATCAAGCACGTGCCCGACTCACACCCCGAGTACTACGACTGCGGCTCTGTTGAATTGGAGTTTAAGACCACTTGGAATTAACCATGCGATGGTAGCGAGCACCATTCCCGCGCCTTACATTGATTGGATGTCCGTCAGTTTAACTTGGTAGGCGTACTGACGCTTATTCCGGAGATTTTCGAGTATTGGTCAAAGCTTAATACCAGCCGGTATTCGTTTATCAATTCGTAGCCAGTTAGCGACGAGAGCCAGGATGGATTAACTTCTCTATACTGCTCGATAGACCAGCGCGCAGTTACTTGGTAAATCGGCTCAGTGTCGAAGCGCGGCTGAAAATTCTGGGACCCTCGCCTATTCAGACCACGAAAGCGAAACTTTTGATACTGCAGCCATGTCAATGTACGGTCAGCGCTCCCTAGGCTACTTGCGAGGCGAAACACGCACACTTCTGCACCTGAGCCTGTGCCAACTCTATCCCAATCCAATTTAAGTAAGTTTGGCTTTTTTTCTCGCGCTCGCTTTTTTCCAAACAACTTTTAACGTCTGGATATTGCCACAGAGCTAGCCAGTATCTCATCCATTGTGGGTGCAATTTATCCACAACTTTTCCTAAAAATAGAAAGGGATCGGTTTCTTGATTGGCTAAGTGATTATATTCAATAGTGCAGCTATCGTCGGAGCGGCAGCTTTCCCAGAAATCAACGGGGTTTTCTTCTGCAAGAACAGTAAACCCGCTACAAACCAACACGACTGAAGATGCTATTGCCAAGATCTGAGCGCGCTTAGTTATCATTGACCTTACCGAAGCAATGCAAAGAGAATTTGGAAGCTCTGCTACCAACGTAAATGTCCCAAAAGTTGATACCAGTCAGAAATACCCTACCAGCTATAAGTGCTATCTATATTGTTCAAAACGCAGGTAATTGATCAACGAAGCATGATGCCCGTTGATCAAACATCCAACTCCTCCACAAACTGCGCGTTCTCCTGAATGTACTGGACCGCATTTCGGGCTTTTTGCTCATCAGGCGCTTGCTCTTCAGTGTGGTAAATTTTGATCTCACCTATTCGATTTGTTGAACTCATACAACGCGTTATGCAGCGACACAAATGCACTATTGGGCTCAACAGGTGAGGCGTTGAACAACACGACAACAGTCTCTCCGTCCGAAAATCGAAAGACGGTTGTGAAGATGCCTCGGACCCCGCCCCAATGGGTCAGGTGCTGGCCGTTCTCTTCCGGCCAGACATGCCAGCCCGACGCGTAGAAATCACTTTTGTCGTCCTGTGATGCCGTCGCCTCGAAAAACGGTTGGGGCGTCGAGGCCATGGACCAGACCGCCTCGGCCGTGCCGATTGCCCCACCAGCGATACCCAAGCCTGAAAGCCAGTCTTGATCGTCCTCAGAACTCAGCACGCGGGTCCAGCCGTCGCTGCGAAGTTCCCAATTGGCCCCGGCGGGCCCCTCCAAATGGATATCGGCGACCTGCTGCAGAGCGACTTCAGCTTCCGCCCCCAGCAGATCGGTCAGAAGGCAGAAGCCAACATTCGAGTACGCCGTCTTGCTGCCCGGCGTGTGATCCAACGGCATGGTTTGCCACACGGTCCGGGCCACTTTGGTGCAACTGGCCGACCAGTCGAGGCCAAGCCGATCGGGCGCGAAGATCGGATCAAAACTGATATTTCTATCGAACCCACCCGCATGCGCCAAAAGCTGCCGCGCCGTTATCTGCGCAGCCCGCGGGTCATGCGGCGGGGGCAGGTCGGCAAGCTCGGCTATGGGACGATCCAGGTCGATTTGGCCACGTTCCTCGGCTTTGATCAGTGCTCTGGCTGCGATGGGTTTTGTGACCGAGGCCAGGCGAAATGGCTGGTCGGTTGACATGGGCGTGTTCTCAATCGGGTCGGACACGCCGAAGGCTACGATTTTGGGCTCTGCATCCGAGGGGCCATAGGCCAGCACAGCCCCCGGAATATTATTTGTCTGAAGAAAGGACTCTACGATGTCTTCGACAGTGGCCGGTTCGCGATTGCGACCCGCGAAAATCACAATCACACCAGCGAGAACAAGAATACCAGCTGACCAGCACAGTCTTGCCTTACGTGATTTGAACATTTGGCCTCTGCACTGATTGATGTCTTTCGCGTTCGATCGTCTTAGACGTCCAACTCCTCCACAAACCGCGCGTTTTCCTGAATGTACTGGAACCGCAGTTCTGGTTTTTTGCCCATCAGGCGCTCGACCAGATCGCCGGTCTCTCCGGGTTCGTCCTCGTCGATGGTGACGCGGATTAGCTTGCGCGAGGCCGGGTCCATCGTAGTTTCTTTCAGGTCCTTGGCGTCCATTTCGCCCAGACCCTTGAAGCGTGACACGTCGATCTTGCCCTTGCCGCCCAGACCTTTCTCAAGCCATTCGTCGCGCTCGGCCTCGTCCAGACAATAGACGCGTTTTGCGCCTTGGGTCAGGCGGTAGAGGGGCGGGCAGGCCAGATACAGGTGTCCCGCGTCGATCATCGGACGCATCTGGGTGAAGAAGAACGTCATCAGCAGCGAGGCGATATGCGCCCCGTCCACATCTGCGTCGGTCATTATGATGACCTTGTCATAGCGCAGGTCGTCGACGTTGAATTTGGTGCCAAGCCCCACTCCCAAAGCCTGCGTCAAATCGTTGATCTCGGCATTGGTGCCCAGTTTCGAACTGGCCGCGCCCAACACGTTCAGGATTTTGCCGCGCAGGGGCAGCAGGGCCTGTGTTTTGCGGTCCCGGCCCATTTTGGCGGACCCGCCCGCCGAGTCCCCCTCGACGATGAATAATTCCGTGCCGTCACGTGTTGAACTAGAGCAGTCCACCAGCTTGCCGGGAAGACGAAGTTTCTTAGTGGCGGATTTGCGTTGTGTTTCCTTCTCGGCCCGTCGGCGCAGGCGTTCCTCAGCCCGCAGGATGAGGAAGTCCAAGATAGCGCCGGCGGATTTCGTGTCCGCGGCCAGCCAGTTATCGAAATGGTCGCGGACCGAATTCTCGACCAGCCGCTGCGCCTCGACCGTAGCCAGACGGTCCTTGGTCTGGCCGACGAATTCCGGTTCACTGATGAAACACGACACCAGCGCACAGCCGCCGGTAATCAGGTCGTCGCGGGTGATCTGACCGGCTTTCTTGTTGTTGATCAACTCGCCATAGGCTTTGATCCCCTTGAGGACCGCGGCCCAGAACCCCGCCACATGGGTGCCGCCTTCGGGCGTAGGGACGGTGTTACAGTAGGACTGGATGAACCCGTCGCGTGAAGGCGTCCAGTTGATCGCCCATTCGACCTTGCCGGGAGTGCCGAATTTCTCGTTAAAGTCCACGGTACCGGCAAAGGGTTGCTCAGCATAGGTGGACGAGCCATTCATCGTCTCTTTCAGGTAATCGGACAGGCCACCGGGGAAGTGGAAGGTCGCTTCGGTCGGGGTCTCGCCATCGTCGATGGCGGACTTCCAACGGATTTCGACGCCCGAGAACAGATAGGCCTTGGAGCGGATGGATTTGAACAGCCGCGCCGGTTTGAATTTGTGATGGCCAAAGATCTCGGCATCGGCGTGGAAAGTGACTGTGGTGCCGCGTCGGTTCGGGGCCGCGCCGACCTTTTCCACCGGGCCTAAAGGAATGCCGCGTGAGAACCGTTGTTCGAACAGCGTTTTATCTCGCGCCACCTGCACGACCATCGAATCCGACAATGCGTTTACCACAGATGCGCCCACGCCATGCAGACCGCCCGAGGTCTGGTACGCCTTGCCCGAGAATTTGCCGCCCGCGTGCAGGGTGCAGAGGATCACCTCCAACGCTGATTTGTCGGGAAATTTCGGATGCGGGTCGATCGGAATGCCACGCCCGTTGTCGCGTACGGTCAGGGCGTAGTCGGCGTGCAGTTCAACTTCGATCCGGTTGGCATGGCCCGCGACGGCTTCGTCCATCGAGTTGTCGAGGATTTCGGCCACCATATGGTGCAAAGCGCGCTCATCAGTGCCGCCGATATACATACCGGGGCGTTTTCGGACCGGCTCAAGACCTTCCAGTACCTCAATCGAAGAGGCGTCGTAAGTGGTGGTCGCGCTTGGCGTCAACAGATCGTCGGGCATCGGGGCTGCTCTTGTTTTTAGGTTGAGACCCATTATGGCAGGTGATGTGGTCCGGGGGAAGAGGGGCGCGAGGTGTTGTGGGCGATTGGCTGTGATCTTGATGAGTGACACCCCTGCACGAAGCCGAAGTTATTAAGGTTTTTCCGCTGTCAATCGTACCCCGCCGATCCTTCTTTGTTTCACGTCGCTGACAAATTGCGCGTACATTTTTAGGAAAGTATCCCCCTTGGACGGGTTGCCAGCGCGTTCGGCCTCGGCATCCAAGGTTTGATACATGCTAAGCCGACGCGCCAGAATTTCGCCCCAGGACGCCGTTACATCGTTGGCTGAGGCAACCGAAAATCCAGTTTTTTTCAACACAGTTTCGTACTCGGGAATGCTCAGCAGGGACTGGCAGGCAAAACGTTGGTGGTACAATTCCATCTCATCATCGGGCAGGGGCTCATGCATCACCCAATCGGTAAAGGCGAACCGTCCGCCAGTGCGCAGAACGCGGAACACTTCGGATAGGGCTTTGAGCTTGTCGGGGATATGCAAGAAGGATTCCTGACTGACCGCCGCATCGAAATGCGCATCGTCAAAGGGTATATCCATCGCACTGCCCAGAATTGGATGCACCTGATCCTGTAGTCCGACAAGCGCGTTCAGTTCCTTGGCACCGTCAACGCGGTTGGGGCTGATATCGAGGCCAGTGACGTCAACGTCATGCTCAGAGGCGTACCATCGCGCAGGTCCACAAAGCCCGGCACAAACGTCCAGAACGCGATCACCAGATTTCATCCGGACCTTGTCGGCCAGTCGGGCGTTGGCATTCAGGCCGTCATAGTGATCCTGATCATAAGGGTAGAGCTCTTGCGGGGTCACATCCTCAAGCGATCCGCGAAGGCTTGTCAGCTTGGTCAGGATATGCGGCGCGGAAATTGGGTGGTTGGCATAGAACTCAGTGACAGTTTTCTCCGCCATTTCCATGAGATACTCCCTTACTTGCGTTTCGTCAGCTTAGCCTGACATGGTGGGGCGATCCAGTTTTGTCTCAGAAGGATACGAGTGCGAAACTGGGAGGCGAAGACGCGGCACGACAACAGGGCGAGGACCATATGAGCTGGATTAAGACTGTTCCATTTGACGAAGCCACCGGCAAGCTGAGAAAGCTTTACGAGCGGGTCACCGGGCCTGACAAAAACGTGGACAACATAATGATGGTGCATTCTTTACGGCCGCATTCGATGGAAGGTCACATGGCGCTGTACAAGAACGTCCTGCATCACTCGGCCAATAAAGTCCCGAAGTGGTTTCTTGAGGTGCTGGGGGTTTGGGTCAGTTCCCTGAACCAGTGCAGCTATTGCGTCGAGCATCACTTTAGCGGGTTGCAGCGGTTGTTGGCAGACGCGGAACGGGGCGATGCCATCCGCTCCGCGATTGAGGCCGGAACGCCGGATTCCGCACCGCTGGACAACGCCCAGATCGCTGCTATGTGCTATGCGCGCAAGCTAACCGAAGCACCTGCGCAGATGGTTCAGGCTGATGTTCGCGCCCTGCGGGACGCCGGGTGGGACGATGGCGAGATCCTCGAGATCAATCAGGTCTGCGCGTATTTCTCATACGCGAACAGAACGGTTCTTGGGCTTGGATGTTCTACCACAGGCGACGTTCTGGGTCTTTCACCCAACAACTCGGATGATCCGGCGGATTGGGGGCATAGCTAGAAATCTGCCGCAGCGTGTTGAACTTCATTAGTGGAAAATTTCCTACGCTACGGCTCAAAAATTTGACCCGTGTCAAAGCGAAAATCTGCGCCTTTTGCTAGACGTTCCTGCGGATAGTGAAAAAGGAAAAATTGAATGGAAGCAGCGGCACAAATTGAACAAAAACAATCCTCTGTCAAAATTGTCCCAACACCCAATCCTGAGCCATCGCAACCCAGCCCCGAGCGAATTCGGCAGGCGTTCGAAAGCGGCAAGTATCCCTATGATCGCAAGATGGCGCGGGGCAAGTACGAGGCGCAAAAGGCGCAATTGCAGGCCGAATTGCTTAAGGTGCAGCTTTGGGCGCAAGAGACGGGGCAACGCTTTGTTCTTCTGTTCGAAGGGCGTGATGCAGCAGGCAAAGGCGGTACGATCAAGCGGTTTATGGAACACCTGAACCCAAGGCAAGCCCGCGTCGTGGCCTTGAACAAGCCGACCTGGGAAGAGAAAGGCCAGTGGTATTATCAGCGCTATGTTCAGGAACTACCTACGGTCGGTGAAATGGTGTTCTACGACCGCTCTTGGTACAACCGTGCGGGCGTTGAGAGGGTCATGGGCTTTTGTTCGCCCAACGAGTACCTTGAGTTCATGCGACAGACGCCCGAGTTGGAGCGGATGTTGGTCCGCTCGGGTATTCAGCTCTACAAATATTGGTTCTCGGTCACGCAGCCGGAACAACAGCGCCGCTTCAAAAGCCGGGAAACCGACCCGTTGAAGCAATGGAAGCTGTCGCCCATCGACAAGGCGAGCCTGGATAAATGGGACGACTATACCGAAGCGAAAGAGGCGATGTTCTTCTATACTGACACCGCCGACGCGCCTTGGACCATCGTCAAGTCGAACGACAAGAAACGTGCGCGTCTGAACTGTATGCGCCACTTTTTGTCGACGCTGGATTACCCGGACAAGGACCACAATATCGTGGGCCAGCCCGATCCCATGATCGTAGGGCAGGCGCATCACGTCATTCATCAGTCCGAGCATATTCTGGGCACTTCCCTGCATCCTGACGCGCGATGAAGCAAGCGGCCAATTGCCGGCAGCACTAGTCTCACCTTGAAATTTCACTGATCACCTCTTGTCCCGGCCTCTGGCCGGGCATAAGGCTGGTGAAATGAATAAGGTAATGACATATCGCGCCCACTTCCGGGCCATTGCAGTTCTGGGTCTGCCGCTGGTCGGCGGGCATCTGGCGCAGTTTGCCATTGGTTTGACCGATACGATCATGCTGGGCTGGTACGGGGTCGAGGCTTTGGCCGCAGTGACGCTGGCCAGTAGCTTTTATTTCGTGCTGTTCCTGTTTGGCGGCGGTTTCGGACTGGCGGTGATGCCCATGGTGGCGACTGCGGCCGCCGAAGAGGATGAGACCAGCATTCGCCGCTCGACCCGTATGGGGGTGTGGCTGTCCTTGTTATACGCCGTGCTGGTTATGCCTTTGCTGTGGTGGTCCCACCCGATTTTGATTGCTGCAGGGCAGGACCCGCAGGTGGCTGAAACCGCATCGCAATATCTGCGTGTTGCGGGATGGGGGCTGTTCCCGGCGCTGGTGGTTATGGTGCTGAAATCTTATCTGGCCGCGTTAGAGCGCACGCAGATCGTTTTGTGGATCACTGTGACGGCCGCTGTCGTCAACGCACTGACCAACTATGCGCTGATCTTCGGCAATTGGGGTGCGCCCGAACTGGGCGTGATGGGGGCGGCAATCGCCTCGGTGGTGACGCAGATGGTGTCGCTGGTTGCGGTAGTGGTCTACGCCGTGCGCGTATTGCCCGAACATAACCTGTTCCAACGGTTCTGGCGCCCGGATTGGGAGATGCTGTACAGCGTGCTGCGTCTTGGCATTCCCATTGGATTTACATTGCTTGCCGAGGTGTCGCTGTTCGCCATGTCCGCCTTCATGATGGGTTGGATCGGGCCGGTGCCGCTGGCTGCGCATGGGATTGCGCTGAATCTGGCCTCGGCCACGTTCATGGTGCATCTGGGGCTGTCTAACGCGGCCACGATCCGTGCGGGGAACGCCCTTGGGCGCAAGGATCGACCACATCTGGAAAAAGGTGCGAAGGCGGTGACCGTGATGTCTCTGCTGGTGTCTGTTCTGACGATTATCTTGTTTGTGACCTGCGCCGAGCCGCTGATTTCTGTATTTGTCGAACCCGACGATCCGCAGCGCCCGCAAATCCTGGCCATCGGAACGGGCCTGCTGGCCATGGCCGCTTTGTTCCAGTTGGTCGACGGGGCACAGGTGATTGCACTGGGCCTGTTGCGCGGATTGCAAGATGCCAAGGTGCCGATGGTTATGGCCGGGCTCAGCTATTGGGTGGTTGGGATACCGGCGTCCTATTACTTTGGCTTTGTGCAGGGGATGGACGGGATCGGCATCTGGCTGGGTCTTGTACTTGGGCTTGCCTGCGCGGCCGTCTTGCTGATGGCCCGTTTCTGGATGCGCTCGGTTCAGACCGTAGGGGTGCCTGCGGAATAGCCGCGCTTTCAGCCTTTGCTTAGCCGATCCGCCTTTTTGCGCACCAGAACGCTACGCAGGTCGTGCATCGCCAGCAACAACCGGTCGGTGATATCCTCAAGCTGTTCGTCCGACGCCTTGGATTGTGCCCATTGCGTGGTCAGATTCAAATAGTCGACCGCGCGGTGAATGTCGTCGATATCCCGTTGCGCCAGCAGGGCTTTGCGGGCGTCCATCCAACGTGCGATTTCCGCCTGATCCGCCGCTGTCAGGGTGCGCTGGCCCTGTGGCTTGACCTCGCCATTGCGGATGTTGATGACCGCGATCTGATCCATCTCGATCCGCCGTTGACGGTTTTCGGTATCGATCCGAAAAACCGCTGCGCCATTCTCGCGGACACGAAAGTAGTATTCAGGCAGTTCTGCGGTCATCAGAGGCCTCCGGATCAGGTCAGGGACGCGCAAAAGCGCTGGATGCGGGTGCAGGCCTCGGTCAGGGCTTCGTCCGAGGTCGCATAGCTGACCCGGAAATTCGGCGACAGGCCAAAGGCCGCGCCAAATACAACGGCCACGTCGGCCTCTTCCAGCAGAGCAGTGGCGAAGGCCTCATCCGAGTCAATTCTGGTGCCGGCCGGAGTGGACTTGCCGATCAGTCCTGCGATCGACGGGTAGACATAGAACGCGCCTTCGGGCGTGGGGCAGGTGATACCGTCGATCTGGTTCAACATCTCGACCACCAAGTTTCGGCGGCGTTTGAACGTCTCGTTGTTCGGGGCCAGGAACGCTTGCGTTCCATTCAGCGCCTCGACCGCCGCCCATTGGCTGACCGAGCAGGGGTTCGAGGTCGACTGTGATTGAATCTTGCGCATGGCGGCGATGATCTCGACCGGTCCCGCCGCATAGCCAATGCGCCAGCCGGTCATAGCATAGGCTTTCGATACGCCGTTGCAGGTCAAGGTACGCTCATAGAGGCCCGGTTCGATCTCGGCCGGAGTGCAGAATTCGAACCCGTCATAGGCCAAATGTTCATACATGTCGTCGGACATAATCCACACATGCGGGTGTCGCATCAGTACATCTGTCAGGGCCTTCAATTCCGAACGGCTATAGCCCGCCCCCGTAGGATTCGACGGAGAGTTGAAGATGAACCACTTGGTCTTGGGCGTGATCGCCGCCTCAAGCTGTTCGGCGGTCAGTTTGAAGCTGTTTTCGAGCGTCGTCTCGACCACGACTGGCGTACCTCCGGCCAGCAGAACCATGTCCGGGTAGCTGACCCAATATGGCGCGGGGATAACAACCTCGTCCCCGTCGTTCATTGTCGCCATCAACGCGTTATACAACGTCTGCTTGCCGCCAGTCCCGACCGAGATCTGTGCGGGCGTGTAATCCAGCCCATGATCACGCTTCATCTTGGCGCAGGCGGCTTGTTTCAATTCGGGAATTCCGTCAGGGGCGGTATACTTTGTCTTGCCCGCTGCAATGGCTGCAACAGCCGCGTCCTTGATGTTCTGTGGCGTGTCGAAATCGGGTTCACCCGCGCTCAGGCCGATCACATCACGCCCCGCCGCCTTCAACTCGGCTGCTTTGGCGGTCATCGCGATGGTTGGTGATGGTTTTACGCGTGACAGTGTCGCAGACAGGAAAGTCATGTTGGCCTCAGTTTGTATGTTCAACCTGTCTGTCATAGGGTGCGCCCGAATGACGATCAAGCAGTATGAGGCCGAGACATGGAGACCCTGATGACCGACGAAAATGACTGGTATAGCCCAGAGGCAGCGACATTTGGGGACCGGCTGGCAGGCGCGCGCGAGGCCGCTGGTATGACTCAGACCCAACTGGCGCGTCGGCTGGGTGTCAAAAAAGCGACTATTGTGGCCTGGGAAAACGATCTGTCCGAACCGCGTGCCAACCGTTTGTCGATGATGGCGGGTATGATCAACGTTTCGATCATGTGGTTGCTGACCGGCGAAGGCGAAGGTATGGACGCCCCCGTCGAAGACGGCGAGGCCAATATCGAGCTGGCGGATGCGGTGGCCGAGCTACGCGCAATCCGGGGCGAGATGCGCGCCAGCGCCGAACGGGCCGCGCGGCTTGAGAAGAAGCTGCGCTTGATGTCGGAGCAGGGAAAGTGACCGAAACACGGGAAGTCAGGATCAAACGCATGAAAATGCGGTCCATGCGACGCGGGATCAAAGAGATGGATTTGATCCTTTCGGCCTATGCCGAACGTAATCTCGACGCGATGGATACAGCGGGTCTGGATCAGTTCGACGCGCTGCTACACGAAAATGATCAGGATCTGTATCAGTGGGTCACCGGGCAGGCCCAGCCGCCCGAGGGGTTTGTCCATCTGGTTTCGGATATCGCGCAGACGTTTCAAAAATAAAGAAAATCCAGCTTAACCGATTCTTGGGGATTTCGATTCATGCTGCCTGAAACAGCGCGACTGAATCGGAGGATCGGATGAGTATGGAAATGCAGGTCTCCGCGCCGGAAACCAAGGGTTTCATGACCAGCTATCTTGAAGCGCTCGCTTTGGTCGAGCGGCTGCACCGTCTACTACTGGACGTTATCAAGGATGAGTTCGAGCGGGTGGGCGTGTTGGAAATCAACGCCGTTCAGGCCCTGCTTCTGTTCAATATCGGCGATCATGAGGTGACGGCGGGTGAGTTGAAAAGCCGTGGCTATTATCAGGGCAGCAACGTCAGCTACAACCTCAAGAAGTTGGTCGAAATGGGCTATATGCACCACCAAAGGTGTGAGATTGACAGGCGCTCGGTTCGGGTTCGGCTGACGCCGCGCGGGCGGGAAATTCGGGATATCGTGTCCGAACTATTCTTGCGCCATGCCGAAGGGCTGCAGACCCGTGGCGTGCTTGGGATGGAGGGAATTGATGACATCACAACCTCTCTGCGCCGGGTTGAGCGGTACTGGACGGATCAGATCCGCTATATCTACTGATCAGGGGTGCAGGTCTGACAGTATCAACCCTTCGAGTTCTCGGATCAGTTTTCGGGTCATGGCGTCCTCGTAGGCCTCAAACCCAAGGGCAACCTCGACAAAGGCATCCGGCCCCAGGATGACCCAAGCGGTGTAATAGGCAGACAGCTCTCCAACCTGCACATAGCGTTTGTCGCCGTGGCTGGGATCATCCGCGCCGATGACCAGGCCGTTGATGGTGATGCCCGAAGCTTCAAGCGCGCTTTTGGCTTCCCGCGGGTGAGTGCCCAGATTGTGTTTGCCGTCGCCGGACAGATCGAGTGTTCGTTTCCAGCAACTTGTTTGGTTGGACAGCAGGTCAGCCCCAAACAGCATCGCTGAGCCAACAGCCGTACCTTGCGGGGCGGCACTGCGCTTGGTTCGGTTCAGTAAAAAGGCGATCCGGTCAAGATCGTTGCCCGAACGTATGGCGATCCAGTCTTGCAACAGACGTTGATGGCCCGGCTCGCTCCACTCGAAAATCGCCAACCGCACAGGGGCAGCAGGGTTTGACAGCAATAGCTGCACCACTTCAGGACGCTGCAAAGCGGCTGCCACACCGTCAAGTTGCAGTCGGTATTCGTGACTGTCCACCGAACCAGAAACATCCAGCCCCAGCGCCAGAGCTTGTCGGCACTCTGCCGTGGCCGAACCAGCGATCAAACTAATGACAAATGCCAATAGCCGCGTCATCTGGGCGAGAAGTCCTGCAGCACGCCGATTTGCAAGCTTGTCAGTTCACGTTCCAGCTTCCGCCGCATGGCGCGTTCGAAATCCTCGAACCCCTGTGCGACTTCTAGAAATGCGCCAGGCCCGTACAGAACATTGTTTTCGAAGTAGGGAATCAGATGAACTTCGCCCTCGAAATCGGCAGCATTGATAACCAGCCCGTTGACCACAATGCCCTCGAACGGAAAGTGGCGATAAGCGGATGCAGGTTGGAAACCGTCATTATTTGCGCCGTCCCCAGACAGGTCGATGGTCTGAAACAAACATGGTGGTGCTTGCTGCATCAGGGTCGCACCAAAAGCCAAAGCTTGCCCCATGGCAGTGGCCGAGTCACCGTCAGATCGGACTGAACGCTGTATGGTCTCTGCCGCCGTTAGCAAATCAGCTTGCGTGTTGATCATCGTCCAGTTCAGGATCATGCGCTGGGTCGAGCGGCTGCCCCACTCATACACAGCCAATGCCACGGGCAAAGGAGAGGAAAAGAACGCCTCGGTCACCTCAGGGGCGATCAGGGCAGCGGCCAGGCCCTGCCGCTGCAGGGTATCCTCGGTTGCATCCACCGAGCTTGAGATATCCATAGCCAACGCCAGGGCCAGGCGACAGGTTTCGGCCCGAAGCGGGCTGGCCAGTCCGGCCAGTCCCAGTGCTGTCAGCCAGCGGATCACCAGTGTCCGGTGCTTTCCATGCTGACCCAGGGTTCGGCGGCTTCCAGCGCGTCACCGTTCTGTAGCAACTCGACCGAGATATTGTCGGGCGACCGTACAAACGCCATACGGCCGTCGCGGGGCGGGCGGTTGATCACCACACCATTGTCCTGCAAGTGCTGGCAGACCTCGTAAATATTGTCGACGCCATAGGCCAAATGCCCGAAATGCCGACTGTCGCTGGGCAGCGCATCGTCACCATCCCAATTGTGGGTCAGCTCAATTGGGCGATCCTCTTGCCCCGGGGGCGCCATGAAGATCAGCGAAAACCGCCCCGCCTCGCTGTCATAGCGGCGGGTTTCCTTCAGGCCCAGCAACTCAAAAAACGCCATCGACTTTTCCAGATCCTTCACGCGGATCATGGTGTGAAGATATCTCAGCCCCATTGTGGCTTCCTTTCCGTTCAGGTGATGGGCTGCAGCTTAGCGCGCGGAAAATGCGTGTCGAGGGGCAGGGCGGACACAATTTTGAAAATGCGCCGCTGGGTGTACATGTCGCGGTTCCGGTCGGGGAATTGCCGATATATAGTGGTGGGCGACTCATTGCTGGAAAGGAACTTTTATGCCGCTGTCCTCTGACCAACTGGCCGAGATCGAAGCGCAACGGGCGCAATCGCATCCAACACGCCGCGTTGTGGCTGCGGGTATGGAAGATCACCTTTATACCGCTCATCAGGTGCTGGACCACGGCTTTGTGCGCGTGATCGACTATATGGGTGACGATGCGGCGATCTGTCAGGCGGCGCGGGTGTCGTATGGCAAAGGCACAAAATCGGTGCAGAACGATGAGGGTCTGATCCGCTATCTGATGCGTCACTGGCATTCGACCCCGTTCGAGATGTGCGAGATCAAGCTGCACGTCAAGCTACCTGTCTTTGTCGCCCGGCAGTGGATTCGTCACCGCACGGCAAATGTGAACGAGTATTCCGCGCGCTATTCGATTCTGGACCGCGAGTTCTATATCCCCGCACCCGATCACGTTGCCGCGCAGTCCGAGGTAAACAACCAAGGCCGGGGTGATGCGCTGCAAGGGGAAGAGGCCGCGCGAGTTCTGGATATCCTCAAGGCCGATAGCGCCCGGTGCTATGACAACTATGAATCGATGATCAACCAAGACGGCCAACAGGGTCTGGCGCGTGAACTGGCGCGGATGAACCTGCCCGCGAATATCTATACGCAGTGGTATTGGAAGGTTGATCTGCACAACCTGTTCCACTTCTTGCGCCTGCGTGCCGACCCGCATGCGCAGTACGAGATCCGGGTCTATGCGGATACCATGTGCAAGATCGTCGCCGACTGGGTGCCCTTCGCCTACAAAGCGTTCGAGGATTATCGGCTGGGTGCGGTGAACCTTTCGGCTCAGATGGTCGACAGCCTGCGCCGGATGCTGGCCGGGGAAAATGTCACGCAGGAAAATTCGGGCATGACCGCTCGGGAATGGCGCGAGTTCGAAGCGGTCATTCGCAAAAGCTGATCTCGCGCATTGCGCATTATTGTGATGGAAAAAGCTAATCCTCTCGCGCCTAAGCCGACCCGGCGCGAGGGTAAGGTTTCTAACCTTTGAATATTGGTCAACGGCCGGAAATTGGCCGTTGGCCTGTTTTGATCACCCGCAGCATGCGGGACTGTTTTACAGTGGCTTTAAATCAGATGCCATTTGTCGGCCGTCGCGTCCGTCTTCCAACTCATACGAGACTTTCTGATTGTCAGCGAGCCCGGTCAGACCGGACCGTTCAACGGCCGAGATATGAACAAATACGTCCTTGCCGCCCTCATCAGGGGCAATAAACCCGTAGCCTTTCGTGGTATTAAACCATTTCACGGTGCCAGTTGGCATTTCCCGTGTCTCCTTCTACTTACGCGTTGTCCCACATAATTGGTGGGGGCAGTGATTGACGTCGCCGCAATTGATTACCGTATCGCCGTAACGATACAGCGCGAATTGTGAGTTTCGTCTTTTTCAACATTGCATGGTGAAGTAAAAAATCAAGAATTTCTGAAACGTGCAGGCAAATTTGCTGAAAATTGAACCAGATACAGGAGACACCCGAAATGCGCCTTTATGGTCTGAAGAACTGTGACACGTGCCGCAAGGCTTTGAAATCACTTCCAGATACTGAGTTTGTCGACGTTCGGACCGATGGCGTACCCAAAGCGATGCTGACGCAGGCGCTGGATCGCTTCGGCGAGGCTTTGCTCAATACCCGTTCGACAACCTGGCGTGGATTAGACGATGCACAACGCGCGCGGCCTCCGCTGGAACTGCTGGCAGATCACCCGACCCTGATGAAGCGCCCCCTGATCGAGCAAGACGGTACCCTGTATCTGGGATGGACGGCGGAAACGAAGGCAGGGCTTGGCGTTGCGTGACCTGATGACTATCTGAATTGACGCAAGTTAGAGGATTTTGAATGCGTAACGCTGCTATGATTTTGGGTGTCATCGCCGGTTTGATCGGGATGATTGTTGGCTTTTTCGGCTATGGCTATGTCGAACTGATTGATCGGTTTGGTGAGATCGACGGGCTGGCCGAGCAGGTGGACAACGCGCAACTCATACAGTTCGCGTCGATCATTGCGCCGCTATTGGCGATTGCTGGCGGTGCAATGGCCCATGCACGGGCCCTGATCGGAGGGGTCTTGTTGCTGATCTCAGCGGCTGGGATGTATTACGCCTTTGGCTTTAACGTGTTCACTATGTTCCCGGTGGCATTTGCGGGTGTTGCGGGCCTCCTTGGACTGGCCGCGGGTAAACCGGACGAGCCCAAGGCGCATTTCTAGATCACTTGATGTGCAGGATGCGATCAACGGACAGCGGCCCTGCGCCGTTGATCACGATCACTGCCAGCAGGAAGGACCAGAGTGTCCGATCATCCAGCAGGCTTACGGCGTTGGTGAAGTAGCTGCCCAATTCCGTACCGTGGCCCGTGACATCTACGATCGTCTGAACCCAGACAAATGCCAGCATACCCAATGCCGCGAACCGCGACAGAAGGCCGATCACGATCAGCGTAGGTAGAAGAAACTCAGCCCAGGTCCCCGCAACAGCAATGGCCCAATGCATGATCCCCAATTGCGAGCTGTCATAGCTGACGGCTTCCATGGCTTTGGGGAAAATCTGCACATAGGCACCGTCGGACGGGAACAGGAACCCAAAGAATCCGCTGCCCAGTTTGGTGGTCGCCGAATTCCAATAATACACCAGCAATGTTGCCGCAAAAACCAGCCTGGCCAAGGTCGGTGTCAACCAGCCAGAGGTCATCTCTAACCGTCCCAGGGTGTTGTTGTGCAATGAGATCAGGGCAGTCATGTTGCCAGCCTTTCGATAGTCACAGAGGTTATTGCGCCGCCTTGTAAAAGCAGCGCCAGAGTGGCCCCAAGGTCAAATTCGGGGAAATGGTTTGCAGTATCTTCAAACGCGCCACCAATGGTTTGCCCGGCCTGAAGGCCCGCAATCCAGTGCGCGCCGCCTTCGGGCAGCAGATGTGGAACCGGGTCATACTCGGCCCGGGTGATCAGAACGTCTTGGGCGGCGGGATCGGGTTTGGGGGCGTTGTCTTCGGTGTTGAAACGCCAGATCGAATAAATCGGCCAGTCCGAGCGCAGAACCCGCATCGACGGGGCAAATCCCAGCCGCGCCCGCATGATGTCTTCGGGCGGAACAGCCAGTGCGTCCGCTGGGGCTGGTTCGCTGTCAGCGGCGTGGTAGGAACGGCGCAAGGCAAGCTCCAATTGCGCCACGTCAGGCAGGTATCCAATATGCGAGAGCTGCTCCATTCCGGCAAGAAATTCGGGGAATTCTTCACCATAAAACATCATCAACGGCGATGAAGGGGGATGTTTGCGCAGGAAAATACCCGACAGCCCATCCATGTTCTGAGCCCCCAGCAATTTGGTGATGACCGGAAATGCCTGATGCATCGCTTCGGTCAGTGACACCGCCACGTTGTTGCGATACACACTGAACCGCCGCCCGGCAGGTTGTGCGACCGCGTCCAGCAGTCCTTTAGGGATGGCGGCTGACGGGTTCATCAGCGCGGCGTGAAAACTCTCTTGCGAAACGCTCATGCCGGGACGCGGTCCAAGGCCGCTTGCGCACGGTCGGCTTCGGCCCGCAGTACGGGCCATTCTGGAACGTCCGTGTCCCACTCGACCAACACGGGTTTGGGGCCAGATCGCTCTAGCACGTAGTCCAGCAGCGCCCAAACCGGATCAACGACTTCGCGCCCATGGCTGTCAATCAGCAGGGGGCGACCATGGTCGTCCTCATCCTCATCATGCCCGCCTAGATGGATTTCCCCCACCTTTTCAATAGGGTAGGCATCGATATAGCCCTGCGGTGAGAATTCCAGATTGGTGGCTGAGACAAAGACGTTGTTCACATCCAGCAGCAGGCCGCACCCAGTGCGACGTGCAACTTCGCGCAGAAAATCGGGCTCGGACCAGGTGCTTTCTTCGAACGCCAGATAGCTGGACGGATTCTCTAACAACATTTGGCGATCGACGGTTTCCTGTACCTGATCGATATGCGCGCAAATGCGTGCAAGCGAGGCATTAGTATAGGGCAGGGGCAGTAGGTCGTTCAGAAAATGGCTGTCATGGGTCGACCATGCCAGATGTTCCGAGAAACTGGCCGGTTTCAGCCAGCCAACCAGGTGTTTCAATCGTGCCAGATGGTCGGCATCCAGCGGGCCTTCGCTGCCGATGGACAGGCCAACCCCATGGACCGAGATCGGAAACTTTTCCGAGAGATGGCGCAATTGCGCCAGCGGACGACCACCGTCACCCATGTAGTTCTCGGCGTGAATTTCCAGCCAGGCAACTGGCTGTGCGTGTTCAAGGATCTGTGCGAAATGCTGCGGCTTGTACCCGACGCCGGGTGCCAGAGGCAGGCGGTTCGAACGGAGTGTGTCATCCAACATTTGGCAGCTCCTTGTTCTAGAAGTAAGGGGCGGGCGAAGTCGCCCGCCCCCTGACTAGCTTAGGCCGGACTTATGCCGGCAGATCGCGGTCCTGAGCTTCCAGCGAGCCTTTGCGCGGTGTGCCGTCAGCCTCGGCCGGCAGTTCGATATCGGCGCAGGTACCTGCATCGACCAGAGTCCAGGCGTTGCCCTGATAGTCTACGGTCGAGGTGCCCGCGCAGGTTGTGCCGGGGCCCGCGGCGCAGTCGTTCTGACCGGCCAGCGAAATGCCATAGCATTTCTCTTTGGCTTGTGCGGTGGCAGTTGTGGCTGCGCCCGAAACGGCGGCTGCGACTGCGGTTGCGATAACCAGTGATTTTGCGGTGTTCGACATCTCGGTAATCCCTTTTGATGACTGCGTATGTCTGCTTGTGACAATGACAAAGGTAGTGGCTTGCGGCCCAGAGTTGAATTCACGAGCCCGTGTCTCACAAGCCCGTCAGGGCGCACAATGCCCCCTTGTAAGTTAATATACTGTTTTTGAATAAGAAAAGAGGAAATATTTCAATTCGGCCCCAAAAGCGGGGCCGAATTCAGGGCAATTCCATGCCGAATGTTACAACAGATCCGGCGGTGTCGCGGCCTGTGAAAGCTCATTTGTTACAGCTTCAAGCGATTGAACCTGCGTTTGTTTTTCGCCCAGCCGGCGAACGCTGACGGTGCGTTCGTCAACTTCGCGATGACCGACGGCCAGAATGACCGGAACCTTGCCGACCGAATGTTCGCGAACCTTGTAGTTGATCTTTTCGTTGCGGATGTCTGCCTCGGCGCGGACACCGGCGGCCTTGAGCGTCTCAACCACTTCGGCCACATAATCATCGGCTTCTGACGTGATCGAGGCGACGACGACCTGACGCGGGGCCAGCCAGAAAGGCAGCTTGCCTGCGTGTTCTTCGATAAGAATGCCGATGAAGCGTTCGAACGAACCCAGCGTTGCCCTGTGCAGCATGAACGGGCGGTGCTTGGCGCCGTCGGCACCGATAAAGCTGGCATCCAGCCGCTCGGGCAGGTTGGGGTCCACCTGCAGGGTCCCGCATTGCCATGTCCTGCCGATCGCGTCGGTCAGAGTGAACTCCAGCTTGGGCCCATAAAACGCGCCTTCGCCTTCTAGCAGCTCATACTCATATCCGGCGGCCTTACAGGCATCGCCCAGCGCCTTTTCGACCAGATCCCAGCTTTCATCCGACCCGATCCGTTTTTCCGGACGAGTAGACAGTTTGATCGTCCAGTCATGGAAGCCCAGATCGGCATAGACCTTAGACAGGAAGGCAATGAACTTGGCGGTCTCGGATTCGATCTGATCCTCGGCACAGAAGATGTGACCATCATCCTGTGTGAATCCACGCACGCGCATGATTCCGTGCAGCGCGCCCGAAGGCTCATAACGGGCACAAGACCCGAATTCAGCCATCCGCAACGGCAGATCACGATAGGATTTCAGGCCCTGATTGAACACCTGCACGTGACAGGGGCAGTTCATCGGTTTCAGCGCGTTGATTGCCTTTTCGCGGGCATGTTCCTCGTCGACTTCGACGATGAACATATTTTCCTGATATTTGTCCCAGTGGCCCGAGGCCTCCCACAGTTTGCGGTCGACAACCTGAGGCGTGTTCACCTCGACATACCCATCGCGCTCCTGCATCCGGCGCATATAGTCCTGCAGGGTGGTGTAGATTTTCCAGCCGTTCGGATGCCAGAAGATTTGGCCGGGGGCCTCTTCCTGCATGTGGAACAGGTTCATTTCGCGGCCCAGCTTGCGGTGGTCGCGCTTGGCGGCCTCTTCCAGCATGTGCAGGTGAGCTTTCAGCTTTTCCTTGCCGGTGAAGGCCACGCCATAGATACGCTGCAGCATCGCGCGGTCGCTGTCACCGCGCCAATAGGCTCCGGCGATGGACATCAGCTTGAACGCATCGCCTGGAACCTGACCGGTATGCTGCAGATGCGGGCCGCGGCACAGGTCCTGCCAGTCGCCATGCCAATACATGCGCAGCGGCTCGTCGCCGGGGATGGCCTCGATCAACTCGACCTTATAGGGCTCATTATTCTGCGTGTAGAAATCAATCGCGCGCTGACGGTCCCAGACTTCGGTGGTTACGGGGTCGCGCTTGTTGATGATTTCCTTCATCTTTTTTTCGATCAGGCCAAGGTCTTCGGGCGTGAAAGGTTCCGCCCGATCAAAGTCATAATACCAGCCATTTTCGATGACGGGGCCGATGGTGACCTTGGTATCGGGCCAGATCTCCTGCACCGCGCGGGCCATGATGTGCGCCAGGTCGTGGCGGATCAGTTCATTAGCCTGAACCTCATCCTTCATGGTGTGAATGGCGATATCGGAATCGGATTCGATGGGCCATTGCAGGTCCCAGTGCTGGCCATTCACCGTGGCCGAGATGGCCTTTTTCGCCAGCGAGGTCGAGATATCGGCAGCCACCTGCGCGGGCGTTACGCCTGCGTCATAAGAACGTGCATTGCCATCGGGAAAGGTGAGTGAGACGGATTTTGCATCCAGGGCCATATCGGCTCTCCTCGTCGGTTTGGCGCCCACTGAACGCCCGGTTGCGGGTTATGGTGTCCGGCTCATGTGGCAGGTGCAGCAAAACCTGTCAAGTGTCGAAGGAAGCAGGACTGACGCTGCGAGACTGCAAAAATCGGGAATTGCGACCACTGGTCTGCCGTGCATGATGTGATGCAAATGGAAAGAGGGTTTCATGGCAGCTACGGAATTTCTGATCACCGCAAAAGACCGGCGGTTGGCCTATCACAAAAGTGAGGGCCATGGCCCGACCGTCGTTTTTCTGGGCGGGCTCAAATCTGACATGGAAGGCACCAAAGCGGTGCATCTGGAAGACTGGGCACAGGCGCGCGGGCAGGCGTTTTTGCGGTTCGACTATTCCGGTCATGGTGAAAGTTCCGAGAAATTCACCGATGGCTGTATCGGCGATTGGCACGAAGATACGATTGAGGCTGTGGCAGCCTTGACCGAAGGGCCGTTAATCGTTGTCGGGTCATCCATGGGCGGGTGGCAGGCGCTGTTGCTTGCCAGAATGATACCCGAACGGATCGCTGGTATGGTGACCATTGCCGCCGCGCCTGATTTCACTGAGGACGGCTATTGGGCGTCGTTCAGCGCCGAACAAAAGGCTGCGCTGGATAGTGTTGGGCATGTGGAACTGCCCTCGGATTATATGGAACCCTACATCATCACCAAGCGGATGATCGAAGACGGGCGGCAACGGTTGGTGCTGCGCGACGCGCTAGACCTGCCTTTCCCGGTGCGCTTTCTGCAGGGCACGGCGGATACGGCGGTGTCCACCGAAACGGCTGTGCGGTTGCTGGAACACGCCAGTGGGCCAGATATGCGTTTATTGCTGGTCAAAGACGCAGATCACCGGTTCTCGGACGGCCCCTGTCTGGGGTTGATCGAAAATGCGGTGCTTGAGGTGATGGAGGCCAGCTGATGCAGCGCTTTGGGTGGTTTCTTGGGCGTCTGCTGCTGGCACTGATTGTTGTCGGTGGCCTGATCTATTGGTTCGGGCCGCGTGAACAGGTCGACCTGCATCCCCGCTTTGATCCGCGCAAATTCGGCGAAGGGGTTCAGGTCTACTTTGAAAGCACAGAATCCGCCTATGACGACATCGTGCCCGGAGTGGAAAAGCGCGTGGTCTGGCAGGACGGGTTCAAAGAACAACGCACGCCTGTTTCGGTTCTCTATGTGCATGGCTTTTCGGCCTCGTCCGAGGAAATCCGTCCGGTGCCGGATAAGGTGGCCGACGCGCTGGGGGCCAATCTGGTCTATACGCGCCTGAAGGGACATGGTCGCGATGGCCCGGCAATGGCCGAAGGGACGGCTACGGGCTGGATGCAGGATATGGCCGAGGGGTTGGCCGCGGCGCGGGCCGTTGGCGACAAGGTTGTTGTCATCTCAACCTCGACCGGCGGAACGCTGGCCGCAGCAGCAGCGTTGGATGAAGAACTGAGCCAAGACGTGGCGGCTTTGGTCTTTGTGTCTCCGAATTTCGGGGTGAACACACCGGGCGCGTGGATTCCCGGCTTGCCGTGGGCGCGGAAGTGGCTGCCCTTGGTGATGGGGGAGGATCGGGATGTCTCAGGGCCGGACCCGGAAAAGAACACCTATTGGACAGCCGTTTACCCGTGGGAGGCCGTGGTACCGATGACCGTACTGGTCGAGACCGTCTATGCGCTGGATTTTTCGGACGCACAGGTGCCGGCGCTTTTCTGGTTCTCGGATGACGACCAGGTCGTGCGGTCCGATCTGACGCATAAAGTGGCCGAGGCCTGGGGTGGACCGAAGACGGTCAATCTGGTGACAATGGGGCCAGGGGATGATCCGGCGTCGCATGTGATCGCGGGTCGGCTGATGTCCCCGGGGCAGACGGACGCGACTGTTGCAGGTATTCTGGACTGGCTGAGTGAGCAGGGGACCGAATAGTGGACCAGCGAGTAAGCTTGATCACAGTTGGGGTGGATGACCCCGAGCTTGCCGCCGGGTTCTATGAGGACATGGGTTGGAAACGGGTCAGCAGCCCCGACGGGGTAATTGCCTTTGACCTTATCGGCCAGACTTTAGGTTTGTACCCGTTGTCTGCATTGGCTGAAGAGATCGGAGTTGACGTTGACACTCTGGGCCATGGTGCGCTGACGCTCAGCTACAATTGCCGGTCAAAGGGCGAGGTTGCGCAGGTGTTGGACAAGGCCGGAGAAGCCGGAGCCGAGATATTGAAACCGGCATCTGATGTTTTCTGGGGCGGGCATCACGGGTATTTCCGCGCCCCCGATAGGACGATCTGGGAAGTGGCCTTCAATCCTTTCTCTGCGCTTGCACCGGACGGTGCCTTTTGCTGGAACGGGTATGGGTAATGCGCAAGCCGGGCAGCATGTGGAGCCTTGAAACGCTTGGGCGTGTACGTCTGTCCCGGCATTTCTTCATGCGGGAATTCCTGTATTCTGAGATTGGAAATTTCCATGAAAAGCAAAACCTCCCAGACAATCCTGACCTTGCCATCGAAACGGGGCGCTCCTTTTGCCAGACCCTGCTGGACCCGCTTGAGGAAACCTTTGGACGTATCGCGGTCCGGTCCGGGTATCGATCACCCTCGTTGAATCAATTCGGGAATGAGAACCGATTGAACTGCGCCCGCAACGACAACCCGTTGGAATGCCATATCTGGGATCGGGGCGAAGGGGATGCCCGGATCGCCGGGGCGTCAATCGTCATCCCTTGGTTCGCCGATCAATACGATACGGGACGTGATTGGCGTGATTTGGCGTGGTGGATGCACGATCATCTGGACTATTCCGAAATCTGGTTCTTTCCCAAGCTCTGCGCCTTTAATCTGGTGTGGAGGCCACACCCCCATCGCCGGATCGACAGCTATATTGCGCCGCGCGGGTGTTTGTTGCGCACCGGGGCTGAGCCGGGCGAAGACCTGAAAACCCGTCGCAACCGATATGCAGATTTCCCGCCTTTCCGGGACATCAAATATCCCTGAAGTTTAACTTGCCCGAACCTGCAAAACCCCTCATCCTGAGTGCAAAGAGCATTGCTTATAAAGTTGAAGTGTTGCGAGGCCCCGCGTGATTGAGCCGCTGGTTTTACTGCCAGAAATGATGTGCGACGCACGGTTGTTTGAACCCCAGATCAACAGCTTGTCGCGGCAGCGCGCGGTTACGGTTGCACCGATTTCACTGGGCGAACGTATCGAAGAGATTGCGTCGTCCCTTCTGGACCAACTGCCGCGACGATTTGCGCTAGCTGGGTCGGGCATGGGGGGCGTGGTTGCGCTGGAGCTGGTTCGGCGCGCGCCGGATCGGGTGTCGCGTCTTTGCCTGATGGCGACGGATGCGCAGGCCGATACACCTCAGACCGCGGCGGCGCGCGAAGAGTTGTTGGTCGCCACGAAAATGGGTCGGCTGGAAGAGGTGATGCGTCGGATAATCAGCTCGAACACGTTGGCACCGGGACCGCGGCGCATACCCATTCTGAACGATTTGGTCGCAATGGCGCTGGATCTGGGGCCCGAGGTGTTCGAACGTCAGATTCGCGCTCTGCAACGGCGTCCCGATCAGCAAAGTGAGCTGCGGCGTATCAAGGTGCCAACACTGGTACTGTCCGGCGCGCATGACACCCTTACACCGCTACGCAAACATACCTTTATGTCCGAACTGATACCGGGTGCCGATTTGAAAGTTATTGACGAGGCCGGGCACCTGCCGACGCTCGAAGCGCCCGATTTCGTGAATGACGCGCTGACACAATGGCTAAGCGCACCCGCTCGCGCAGCTTATGTGTAGAATTTCGCGCGCTCAGTCTTGCTGAGTATCGTTGGTGCGACCACAGGTTTGCCGTCGTCTAGGTCAAAAAACGGCGTGTTTCTCCAACTTCCGGACAGCCACGATTTGCTGAGGCGCGTCAGCATCCCAACCGCCGCATATCGCAGTTTTTCATGCGATTGCTTGCCGTTTGGCTGCGGAACAAAGCCACGGGTTGTGATCGGACCAAGCCCGCTTGGATCGGAGATGCGCTTGACGTCGAACCCCGCAAAAGGAAACTTCGCGGTCCGCGCGGTAGTCGCCAGCGGCGCATTGCAGCAACTGGAATACCACCGGAACATCCCTTTGGGGCTTAGCTGCATCAGCGCAAGTTTTTCCGAGCCCCCTTCGAAGCAGATCTCCTCTGGGCTCATCTGTAGGATGTTGACAGGGCCGGGGGCTGGATCGGGTTGACCGAAGTACAGCTGTGCTGCGCGGCAGTCGCGGCAAAAGCAACCGACATGGGTGCCCGAATGCACTCCTTCAGCGGTGATATGCCCGTGCAAAGTACCGCATTCGCAGGAGAAGGGCATTGGGTGGGCCGCTCTCCTACGCATTTTTGTCAGGCGATCTTGTTCTTATTGGCGGCCCGGCGTTGTGGTTTGCGGGCGTTGGCGGTCATGAAGTCGATCACCAGTGGCCGGATATTGTCACGCCAGCTGCGTCCGGCGAAAATGCCATAGTGCCCGGCTGCTGGTTCAACATGACTGGCCTTCTTCGATGCGGGCAAACCGGTGCAAAGGTCCAACGCAGCGATACACTGGCCGGGGGCCGAGATATCGTCATTTGCGCCTTCAACCGTCTTGACCGCAACATTGGTGATTTTGCCGATGTCCACCTTGTGGCCCGCGACGACGAATTCGTTCCGCGCAATTTCGCGGTTCTTGAACACACGCTCAACCGTCGACAGATAGAATTCGGCGGTCATGTCCATAACGGCCAGATATTCATCGTAGAAACGGTTATGCGCATCATGGTCCGAAGCTTCGTCTTGCATAACGCGCTGAATCTGCTCTGAGAACGCTTTGGAATGACGCTCTGCGTTCATCGACATAAAGGACGCTAGCTGCAACAAGCCGGGGTAGACCATGCGGCCAACGCCTTTGTACTTGAAGCCGACACGCTGGATCATGGTCTCTTCCAGCTGCCCCATGGTGACGCGGCGGCCAAAATCGGTCACATCGGTCGGGGTGGCATCGGGGTCTACCGGTCCACCTATCAGGGTCAGCGTGCTGGGTTGCGCTTTGGGCTCAACCTCGGCCAGATAGGCCGTGGCGGCCAGAGTCAGCGGTGCAGGTTGACAAATCGCCACCACATGAGTGTCGGGACCAAGTTCTTTCATGAAATCGACAAGATAGAGTGTATAGTCCTCTACATCGAACTTGCCTTCGGAAACAGGAATGTCGCGCGCGTTATGCCAATCAGTGATATAGACTTCGCAATTCACCAGCAGGCTTTTCACCGTCGAGCGCAACAACGTCGCATAATGCCCGGACATCGGCGCCACCAGCAACACCTTGAGGGGCTGTTCCTCGCGCCCATTGACCCGGAAATGCACCAGATCACCAAAGGGACGTTCGACAACGGTCGTGATATCGACCAGATGGTCTTTGCCATCCTCGCATGTAAAAGTGCGGATGCCCCAGTCCGGTTTGACGATCATCCGTTGGAAAGTACGTTCGGTGACATCACCCCAGGCAGCCATCATACTAATTGCGGGGTTGGGAATCATGGAAAACGCGGGGTAGGATGCGATTGCGCTGGCAGTTGCGCCCATCCATTGGTTGGTGTTGCGCATCGTTTCCATCAGGTCGTATGTCATCATGTAGCGCATGGAAAAAGGGGCCTCCTAGATGTCAGCCAATAAGATTGGACCATTCGCCGCTTTGCCCCCCGACACCCACGACGTTATTCTGCGTAGCAGCGAGGTTAGGGGGGAATTGTTAAAATGACAACAAGTGAAGATCAGATGCCAGAACTGACCGAAGAAAACGTTGAACGCCTTAAAGAAAATATGGAAAAGGTCGAGGCGCTTTCGAAGCGGCTGATCGAAGTCATGTCGGCCAAAAAGCCTCATACCCCCGCTTTGGATGGCCCGAATCAAGAGCTTTTCGCACGAGCAGCAACAGCTTATTGGGCCGAAGCTTGGCAAAATCCGGCAAAACTGCTGGAACAACAGATAGAATACTGGGGCAAGTCGGTTCTGAACTTCGCCGAAGCCCAAAAAGCAATGACCACGGGCGAGGCTGACGATGACCAGCCCAAACCTCAGGACAAGCGTTTTTCCAACCCCTTATGGGAAACCAACCCCTATTTCCGTCTGATCCGGCAGCAATACCAGACCAACGCAGAAGCCATTGCGCAGGCCGTGGCCTCGGTTGAGGATCTGGATGCCAAGGACAAACGCCGCCTCAAGTACTTCTCGCAGCAAATTGTCGACATGATGTCCCCCACGAATTTCCTGGCGACCAATCCAGACGCCCTGCAAAAGGCGGTTGAAACCGAAGGGCAGTCATTGATCAAAGGGCTGGAAAACCTTGTCTCGGATCTTGAGGCCAATGACGGCGAGCTGGTTGTCAAACTGGCCGATGAAAGCGCGTTTGAGGTCGGCGGCAATCTGGCGACCACTCCAGGCGATGTGGTCTATCGCAATCGTATGATGGAACTGATCCAGTACAAACCCGCGACTGAAACGGTGTATGAAACACCGATCGTGCTGTTCCCGCCCTGGATCAACAAGTTCTATATCCTTGACCTTAAGGCCCAGAACAGCCTGATCAAATGGATCACTGAAAAAGGCTATACACTGTTTGTGGTCAGTTGGATCAATCCTGATGAAAGCTATGCGGATGTTGGGATGGAAGACTATATCGAAGATGGCTTTCTGACCGCGATCGAAGAAACTAAGAAAATCTGCAAGGTCAAGCAGGTGAACGCGATTGGTTATTGCATTGCTGGTACTACTCTAAGTTTGACCCTGGCGTTGCAGAAGCAGCGCGGCGACAAGTCGATCAAATCGGCCACCATGTTTACTGCGCTGACGGATTTTTCCGAACAGGGCGAGTTTACGCCATTTCTGCAGAACGACTTCATCGACGGGGTTGAAGCAGAGGTAAACAAAGAAGGCATTCTGCGCTCATGGATCATGGGGCGCACCATGTCCTTCCTACGTTCGCGCGATCTGGTCTACGGTCCAGCCATCCGCAGCTATATGCTGGGCGAGATGCCGCCAGCCTTTGATCTGCTGTACTGGAATGGGGACGGGGCCAACCTGCCTGCCAAGATGACGGTGCAATACCTGCGCGGGCTATGCCAGCGCAATGAGTTCGCCGAAGGCGGGTTCGAACTTCTCGGGCACAAGCTGCATGTCAGTGACGTGGACGTGCCGTTGATGGCGATCACCTGTCAGACGGATCACATTGCTGCTTGGAAAGACTGCTATCGTGGTGTGCAAAAGATGGGGTCACGTTCCAAGACTTTTGTCGTCTCGGAATCCGGTCACATCGCAGGCATCATCAACCCGCCCAGCAAGAAGAAATACGGCCACTACACCAACCCCGATCTGAAGGTGGACGCGGACACCTGGATGAAAGAGGCCGACTTCCACGAAGGTTCGTGGTGGCCCCTGTGGGAGGCCTGGTTGAAGAAGCGATCCGGCAAGCAGGTTCCTGCCCGCGATACCGGCGATTCGGATCACCCACGGCTTGCACCAGCACCCGGGACCTATGTGGTGGCCGATCCAAACAACTGATTTCATTTTGAAACTTAAGAATTTCTGCAATGCAGCAAGAAAAAACTTGCAATGCTGCATTGCAGCAATCATATTGTCCTCAAGCTGATGAAAGCCGGGGTGGGCCCGGTTCGGCAAAAAGGATTAGGACAATGGCAAAGACTCAAGACTTTACCGCGACCCTGAAAGACATGATGGGTGCATTCCCCGTTGACACCACCGCTCTGGAAGGTGCCTTCAAATCGACCGCTTCGCTGAACGAAAAGCTGTCCGGTGTTGCTCTGGAAGCAGCAGAGAAGTCGGCTGAAATCTCGAACAAATGGACCAAAGACACACTGTCCAAGCTGACCGAGATGTCGAAAGCAAAGGCCGAGCCTGCTGAATACGCAAAAGCCGCAACCGACTTCGCAAGCGCGTCGGCTGAAGTTGCTGCTGAAAACATGGCTGCTTTCGCTGAAATCGCGAAAAAACTGCAGACCGAAACCGTCGAGCTGCTGATGGCTGCTGGTAAAGACGCTGCTGAAGAAGCAACCGTTGCTGTTCAGAAAGCCACCAACGACGTGACTGCTGCTGCCAAAAAAGCTGCAGCCACCAAGTAAAATTTGGGCGCGAGGCGCACCCACTCCTCCCATTTGGTGCAATCGCGCAGGGCAGGTCTTAGGACCTGCCCTTTCTTTTTGTTCTGCGGTCGCATAATCTCTGCTGCAACGCATCATCCTTGGGGAGGGCAAACGGTGCCAGAACAAGAAAAACCGCTGTTGATCAAGCGCTATGCAAGCCGCAGGCTGTATAACACCGAGACCAGCGACTATGTTACGCTCGAAGATATCGCGACCTTCATCCGCGATGGGCGCGAAGTGCAGATCATTGACCTGAAATCTGGCGACGATCTGACTCGGCAATATCTACTGCAAATCATCGCCGAACACGAAAGCCGGGGTGAAAATGTGCTACCGGTCAACGTGCTGAACGATCTGGTGCGCAGCTACATGATTCCGGGTGGCGGGATGATGCCGCAATTCCTGCAAAGTTCATTTGAAATGCTGCGCGAAAGCCAAAGCAAGATGATGGAGAATATGAATGCCATGAACCCGATGTCGCAGATACCGGGTTTCGAAGCGATGCAGGCGCAGCAACAGGCATTCCTCAAGGCGATGACCGGGGGACTGTCAGGCAATTGGTCAGGCCCAGAAGAAGGTGAAGATGCCAATCCGGAATCGAAAGAAGATCTGGATGACATCAAAAAGCAGCTGGCTGAGTTGCAGAAAAAGCTCTCCAAGTTGAACTGACGTCTGTTGTGTTGCGCTGGCTGGTCCTGAGTGTTGCGGTGCTTTGGGCCCACCCGGTGTCATCACAGGGCGTTTTTTCAGAAGGCTGGTCTGCGGTTTGCACGATGGGCACCCAATCTGATGAAGGGTGCGATGCCATTCGTGCGCGCGAGATCCTGGATGCCGATCAGCCTCCATGGCGTGCCATTGGGCGCCTCAATTTCGCCAGCAGGGATCGGCGGTCACATTGTACTGGCGTATTGGTGTCTGACCGGCAGGTCCTGACTGCTGCGCATTGCCTGTACAATTCCCCACGCAAACGCTGGATACCGCCCTCTAGCATCCGGTTTGCCGCTGGCTATCAACGCGGAGAGGCCGCGGCCGTTGCGGGTATCGATGGGTATAAGTTGCATCCGGAACAAGGCGCTGACGGGGCGTTCGACGACCGTACCGAATTGGACTGGGCAGTTCTGGAATTGACCGAGCCTATTGGTCAAACGGTTGGTTATCTGCCGTTGGCACCTGCGTTGACGCCTTCGTCGTTTGTTGCGGGGTATCCCGGTCTTCGGCCTCATGTCCTCAGTCGGACTTTGACCTGTGCGCCGCTCCCCCTTGAAGGTGGAATGGTCTTGTCGCTGTGCCCGGTCATGATGGGAGATTCCGGTGCGCCGCTTTTAGTGGACACGCCGACCGGCCCCCAAGTCGCGGCGATCCTGTCGCGTGTGGGTGTAACCCCCGAGGGGATTACAGCCCTGTTTCTGTCGACCGAGGTGTTTGACCTCGATCCGTAAGCCTTATCAAGTTCCGTAGACGGGAACCGGACCGGTCACCTCGCCGACCGAAGCCAGCAGAATATCGGCGATCACGTCTAGTTCTTCCTTGGTCAGCCGTACAGGCAGACGGACGTCGCACGCTTTCATCAGCATGTCCCGTGTCTGCGGCAAGTCGAACTTCTCGGGCAGGAATTGCCAGTTCCAGAAGGCGCGGGCGTTGTCTTCGCTCAGGCCGAAAACCTGAACTTTGACACCGCGTGCCTCTGAAGCCGCCGCAAAGGCGCGGATTTCGGCCTCATTCATTCCGACCAGATTGAACTGGATCGAATCCGGTGCCCGGCGTTCGGGTGTCAGGGGGGCAGGGACGTCGATATGGGACGAGGTGTTCAGCCGTTCGGCCACATAGTCGTGGTTAGACAGGCCATCACGCACGCGCCGCGCCAGTTCGGGGATTTGGGGGCGGATCACGGCAGCGCTCAGGTTGCTCATCCGCAGGTTATACAGCGGCAACTGGTTCTGCCAGCGGGCAAAGGCTTGCTCCAACTCGGGCGAGTTGTCGCCATGCGGGGTTTTGTGCTTCTTCCAGTTGTGCTCATAAGCGCCCGACATGATCACGGCCTGGGCCACCAGGTCGGCATCGTCGGTGATCAGGATGCCGCCTTCCCCCGCGTTGATCATCTTGTAGGACTGGAACGAAAAGCACCCCACCTTGCCGATGGTGCCAATGTTCTGCCCATGCCAAGTTGTGCCCAGCGAATGAGCCGCATCCTCGATCACCGGGATGTCGCGTTCGTTGCACAGCGCCATGATGGCATCCATGTCGGACGTGTGGCCGCGCATATGGCTGATGATTACGGCCTGTACGCCGTCCAGCTTGGTGGCGAAATCTTCCATGTCGATGCGATAATTCTCGCCGACCTCACACAGCACCGGAATGCAATCCGCATGCACGACAGACGAGGGCACAGCAGCAAAGGTAAAGCCGGGGATCAGAACCCGTGCATCTCGCGGCAAGCCCAACGCTTTGAGAGACAGGAACAATGCGGCCGAGCACGATGACACGGCCAACGCGTATTTTGTTCCCAGCAAAGCGGCAAATTCCGCCTCGAGCAGAGCCACCGGCGCATCCTGCGGCGCGGTATAGCGGAACAGGTCGCCCGACTGCATCAGGGCGTCGATGGCTTCTTTTGCAGCTGCGGGGATGGGTTCGGCGTCATGAACGTTTGGAGGAAGCGTCATATTTGATTTTCCCAAATTCTAACTTTGGGAAAGATAAAGCTAAATGGGGGGCAATAAAACCCCTCAATCGCCATGTTGGCGAAATTTCACCAATCCGTCACAATCAAAGGGTCACTGGTTGGCTTGCAATACGCCCCAGGTAATTGTTTTGAGCTTGCAACTTTTGAGAAAGTAAGGTGCCAATTACCCAACTTTTGCGTTGCTCTAGGTTGCAAGGTGGGATCACTATTTTGATTATCGGACGGTTCATATTTCTCTTGGCGCTACTAACGTACGCGCCAGTGGCAAATGCTCAGTTTGTTCTGTCAGACGGCGTGGAAGTGGCTCCGCTTGAGATATTTCAGGAATGCTATGTTTGCCCTGAAATGATTGCCTTGCCTTTGGGTGAATTTCTGATGGGTGGCCCTCCGGGTGAATCGAAACTGCATTATAATTTCGATAAAGAGGGCAACTGGATACGTACCACCCCAGAATTGTCCTACAGCTCGATTCACGAAGGGCCGGTTCACAAGGTCACGATAGACTTGCCCGTGGCGATGGGCCGAAACGAAATCACCTACGATCAATGGATGGCTTGCGTGGATGATGGTGGTTGCGGAGGGTATGAGCCGGAGGACTTTATTCGGTTACCCAAATCGCAGCGCGCAAAGGTCATTGGAAACCATCCAGTTATCATGATTTCTTATCTGGACGCTGTTTCCTACACCGATTGGCTAAACAGTAAAGTGGGGAAGGATGTCTATCGCTTACCGACAGAGGCTGAATGGGAATACGCCGCGCGCGCCGGGACGCAGACCCCTTTTGCACAAGGCGAGGAAGTCACAACCGATCAGGTGAACTTTCTGGGAAGCGCAACAGAGATCATGCTGGGGGAAGAGCGCCCAGACCTCGTGTCCCGCGGAGTCCCAGTACCGGTGGATTTGCTGGACGCGGCCAATGCCTGGGGCCTGCGCCATATGTCCGGCAATGTTGTGGAAGTAACGATGTCCTGCAGGACGGATCAATATGCCGGTTGGGAGACGTCCAACCTTTACCTGGAAAAGGCACTTGAACCCAATTGTGAAAGACGCGTCACACGGGGTGGAGCGTACTATGCCGCAATGGACGCCTCACGTGTCGCTGGACGAGGGAGTGGTTTGGAAAGCTCTCGGACAGCCGGGGCAGGGTTCCGTGTCCTGAGAGAATTTAAGTAATCAGGTTTGCCTGGGATCACACCCCTAACCGATCCCTCAGCGCAAACCATGTCATCGCCAACACCAGCAGCGGGCTGCGCAGGGCAGGACCGCCGGGGAAGGGCAGGGCGGGGACGCGGGCCATGGTGTCAAAGCCTTCGGCTTGTCCTTGGACAGCCATTGCCATCAGCTGACCGGCATGGGTGGCCGTGCCGACACCGTGGCCTGAATAGCCCGAGGCCGACAGGATATTCGGCGCAACCCGCGTCAGGTAGGGCATGCGGCGCATGGTGATGGCCAGCGTGCCACCCCAGGCATAGTCGATCTTCACATCATGCAGATGCGGAAAGATCTCCGTCATAGGTTTGCGCACCTTGGCGGCTATGTCGGCGGGGAAACGGTAGCCATAACTCTCACCACCGCCAAACAGCAGGCGACCATCTGCGCTGAGGCGGAAGTAATTCACCACGAATTTCGTGTCGGCGACCGCAACGTCCTGCGTCAGGACGCGGGCGGCGTCGGCCCCCAATGGCTCGGTCGCCGCAATGAAGTTATTGATCGGCATGACCCTTGAGGCCACCTTGCGATTCAGATCGCCAAGGTAGCCGTTGCAGGCCAGAATAACGTGGTCGGCACTGACCGTTCCGTTCGCCGTCTGCACCTTGGCGGGTTGGCCTTCGTCGATACCGGTGACCTCAGTGCCCTCAAAGATACGCACCCCGGCCTTTACCGCGGCTTGTGCCAGACCCAAGGCAAAGTTCAACGGATGCAGATGTGCCGCACCCATGTCCAGATACCCGCCTCTGTAAGAGGGCGATGGGCACAGCGCGTGGCCGGCGGTTTCATCCAACAATTCGATCTGATTGTAACCGTAACGGCCGGATAGATGTGCGGCATGTTCGTGCAGGTCTTGCTGCTCGCCTGCGCTGAGGCCCAGAACGGCAACGCCCGGTTTCAGGTCGCAGTTGATCTGGTGCTTAGCGATCAGAGATTTGACCAGATCTTTCGCATCCTCGGCCAGATCCCACAGCTTGGCGGCATCATCGTCACCGACCAGCCGCTCGAGGTCTTCCTGATCCATACGCTGGGCGCTTCCCAACTGACCGCCGTTGCGACCGGACGCGCCGAACCCCACACGGTGCGCCTCAAGCAGTACCACGTTGAGCCCGGCTTCGGCCAAATGCAGCGCGGCGGACAGGCCGGTGTAGCCTGCACCGACAACACAGACATCGGCTGTCTCGTCTTTGCATAGTGCCGGAAACCGATCCACCGGGTTGGCCGTCGCCGCATACCAACTGGCCGGATACTCGGCCTTGCGGTCGTTGGAATAGAGCAGGTTCATCGCGTACCTCAGACGTTCAGCAATAGATGCTCACGCTCCCACGGAGAGATCACTTGTAGGAATTCCTCGTATTCTGCGCGTTTGACGATGCTGTAGACGCGAGCGAATTCTGGGCCAAGGACCTCATGCAGGGCGTCGGCCTCATCAAACAGGTCAAGCGCGCTGCCCATAACCTGCGGGATATCGCCTTCGCCTTCATAGGCGTCGCCATAGAATTGACGGCGGGGACGTTCCTGCTGTGTCAGGCCGAGATAGCCACAGGCCAACGACAGCGCGATGCCGAGATAAGGGTTGCAGTCCATCCCGGCGATACGGTTTTCGACCCGCCGCGCCTCAGGCCCGGACAGGGGCACGCGGATACCCGTGGTGCGATTATCACGCGCCCATTCCAGATTGATCGGCGCGGCGTGGTCTTTCACGTAGCGCCTGTACGAATTCACATATGGTGCCATTACGGCCAGCCCGGCGGGCAGGTGGTTCTGCAGCCCGGCAATGAAGTTATAGAACGCATCTGTCTCACCGCCCTGTGGACCAGAGAAAATGTTTTGCCCGGTCTCAGTATCGATGATCGAGTGGTGGATATGCATGGCCGAGCCCGGCTCATCCTCGATCGGCTTGGCCATGAAGGTGGCAAAGCAATCGTGACGCAAAGCGGCTTCGCGGATCAGGCGTTTGAAGTAGAACACCTCATCCGCCAGCTTGACCGGATCGCCATGGCGTAGATTGATTTCCAGCTGACCCGCGCCGCCTTCTTGCGTGATGCCGTCGATCTCAAACCCTTGGTGTTCGGCGAAATCATAGATGTCGTCGATCACTGGGCCGAACTCGTCCACTGCCGTCATTGAATAGGCCTGACGAGCCGCCGCTGGACGGCCCGAGCGACCCATCATCGGCTTGATCCCCTGCGCCGGATCGACATTGCGGGCGACCAGAAAGAACTCCATTTCAGGTGCGACAATCGGCTTCCAGCCCTTGTCGTGATACATCTGCACCACCCGTTTCAGCACGTTGCGAGGGCTGAAGGGGATCGGCTCTCCATCCCGGTCATAGGCGTCGTGGATCACTTGCAGTGTCCAGTCGCCCGTCCAGGGCGCGGCTGAGGCGGTCGAAAAGTCAGGCTTGAGGATCATGTCCCGTTCGATAAACCCATCCTCGCCCGCGGCCTCACCCCAGTCACCGGTGATGGTCTGGTAGAAAACGCTATCGGGCAGATGGAAATAAGCCTGCTTTGCAAATTTTGAGGCGGGCACAGCCTTACCACGGGCGATACCGGGTAAGTCCGAGATGATGCATTCAACCTCATCCAGCCGTTGGCCGTCGATATAAGTTCGGGCTGCCTGTGGCAGTTGATCTTTCCAGTCGGCCATCAGGCCCTCTCTTTCTTCAGAAACTCGGCCATCAACTGCCCGATCTTCGGATTGTCATTCTGGGCGGGCAGGCGGTTGGCTGCCGCCTCCATCAGCGCATCGGGCACAACGCCTTTTCCGCGCGTGTTCATGAGGCCCTGAATGAAGGCATCGCCGTATTCCGGATGCGCCTGCACCGTCCAGACGTTGTCGCCATAGGCCACCATCGCGTTATGGCAGAATGTGTTTGTGCCCAACACACGCGCGTCTTCGGGCAATTCAATCACCTGATCCTGATGCCAGGCGTTTAGCGTTATGGTCTGGCCGTCATATTCATAGTCTGTGCGTCCAACGGCCCAGCCGCCTTTGAATTTCTCGACTTTCCCGCCAAGCGCCTGCGCAATGATCTGGTGGCCGAAACAGACGCCGATCAGGGGGCGTCCGCTTTGGCGAATAGCGCGGATCAGATCTTCAAGAGGCGGTATCCACGGGTGGTTCTCATACGCGCCGTGGCGCGAGCCAGTGATGACCCAGCCATCGGCCTGAAGCTCATCTTTTGGGAACTGCCCGTCCACGACGGCGAAGGTTTCGTAGGTAAAGCCATTGCCGTCCAGAAGCGCGCGAAACATCGCGTCATATTCGTCGAACTGGTCCTGCAATACGTCAGGAGGGTGGCCGGTCAGTAGGATGCCGATTTTCATGGGTCACCAAATTTGATCAAATTTATTCTAGCCCACCGGGTTCACGCGGGCAAGAGGGTCATACCGCTTCGAGATAGCTTAGCCAGTGTTCTTCCACCGGGCGGTCGGCAAAGCGGCGCATTTCCTGCCGCTTGGTCATGGCGAAAAAGCGGATCAGATCGGCGGGGAAGATGCGCGCTACGTTCGGGTCGGTTTCGAACGCGGTAATGGCTGCACCCCAATCTGCCGCCAGGTGCGGCAGGCTGTCGATCTCATATGCATTGCCCGAGATTGGGGCGGGGGGTTCGGTCTCGTCCTCGATCCCGTTCAGCGCGGCACCCAGCACGGCCGCCAGCATCAGATAAGGGTTGATGTCGCCGCCCGCGACGCGATGTTCGATCCGCCGCGCGGCAGGGGCGCCGCCGGGAATGCGAAGGGCGGCGGTGCGGTTTTCATAGGCCCAACAGGCACCGGTCGGGGCGTGCGCGCCGGGTATAAGGCGCGTGTAGGAATTGCCGTGGGGCGCAAAAATCAGCGTACAGCCCGGCATCGCCGACAGACATCCGGCAACGGCCCAGCGCAGCAGATCAGTGCCCTCAGGCCCGCCATTGTCGAATACGTTCCGGCCTTTCTCATCAACGACCGAAAAATGCACGTGCATCCCGTTGCCCGCGTCATCGGCGTACGGTTTCGACATGAATGTGGCCGTAAACCCATGCTTGCGGGCAAGGCCACGCGTCAAGGTCTTGAAAAGCCACGTATCATCGGCGCAGCGCATGGCATCCTGATGGTTCAGGTTGATCTCGAACTGGCCAATGCCGCTTTCGGATATCGCTGTCTGGGCTGGTATGCCCATGGCTGCGCATCCGTCGTAGAGATCGGTGAAAAACGCGTCGAACGCGTCCATCTCAGCCATGGACAAAACTGCCTCATCCGCCAGCCGCCGATCTGTGACCGGGTTGATTGGAGGCTGCGGCTGGGGGCCGGATGCGTCCAGCAGAGTGAACTCCAGTTCGGTCGCTGCGATGACAGACCAACCGCGCTGGGTATAGCGTTCCAGCACAGCGGCCAACGCGTGCCGGGGATCCCCAGCAAAGGGCACACCTGCGTCATCATGCAAACACATCGGGACCAGCGCGGTGTCTGCTTCCAGCCAAGGCATCGGCACCGGTCCGCGGTCCGTCGGCAGCAGCATTCCATCGGCGTCACCGGATTCAAAGACCAGCGGGCTGCCGTCGATATCCGCGCCCCATAGATCCACGTTCAACGCGGAAAAGGGCATCCGCACCGCGCCTTTAGTCAGCTTGTCGGCATATGAGGGCGGCACTCGCTTGCCGCGCATCTGACCGTTTAGGTCACATGCAGCAACACGAAAACTGTGCAGGGCGCTCAGGTCCATCGGGGTCTCCATCCTTCGAGTTACCCGAGATGTAATGGGTTAAACGCGCCTTGTCACTAAATTTGATCAAATTATTGCCGCAGTGGTTTTGCAGCAAGTTGCTCCGCGCCAGAGGGGGACGGCGCGGAGCAGGGGCTTTAAACGAAGCTGACGCCGTTTTCAGCCATTGGCAGTTCGGCTACATGCGTGCCTGACAATGCGTTGATTGCATTGGCCAACGCCGGGGCCGAGGGAGGGGTGCCTGGTTCGCCAACACCTGTGGGTGCCTCGGCTGATGGAACGATATGTACGTCAATCGCGGCGATGTCGCCAATCCGCAGCGGCTCATAATCCGGGAAGTTGAATTGATCCACAGTGCCATCTGTCAGCGTGATCTGATCGCGCATGACATGCCCGATGCCGTAACCGATGCCGCCTTCCATCTGCGCGCGCACCACATCGGGGTTCACCGCAATGCCACAATCGACTGCACAAGTGACCTTTTCGATCTTGATGCCGTTTTCCGGATCTCCCGATACCTCGACAACCTGAGCGGCATAGGAACCAAAGGACTTGTGAACTGCGATACCCTGCGCGCGACCTGCAGGCGCGTTGCCCCAGTTGCCTTTTTCAGCCGCCAGTTTCAGAACCGTAGCTTTGCGTGCCTGATCCGGGTTGCTGGCGTCGGCAAGGTGCGACAGTCGGAACTTCACCGGATCGCGCCCTGCGGCCTCGGCAACTGCATCCATCATCGTCTCCATGACATAGCCGGTGTGGGTGTGGCCCACAGAGCGCCACCACAGTACCGTCGTTGCCTTCGGCGTGTCGGTCAGCCCAAGCGCCATTCCGGGGATGGCATAAGGACTGTCGGCGATACCTTCGATCGAGCTGTGGTCGATCCCGTCATGCACCAGAACGGATTCAAACGGAGTGCCCTTGATGACCGATTGGCCAGCTACCTGATGTTGCCAGCCAACGATGTCGCCATTGGCATTCAGGCCCACACGGACCTTGTGACCAAAGGCAGGGCGGTAATAGCCGCTGCGGATGTCATCCTCACGCGTCCAGACCAGCTTAACCGGGCGCGAGCGGTCGGTGACCACAAAGGCCAGCGCTGCCTCGACTTGGTAATCCGCATCAGGTGTCGCGCGACGCCCGAACGACCCGCCTGCCAGCATCGTCTTGATGTGAATCTTTTCGGGCGGCAGTTGGAAGATTTGCTGATACGCCATGTGCGGGCCGGTCGGCATTTGCGCACCGTCATGCAAGACGATGTCGCCCTCGGCGGTTTGTTCGATGGTGCAGTTCAGAGGCTCCATCGGAGCATGCGCCAGCAGCGGGAAGTAAAAGGTCTTTTCGATGACCTTGTCTGCCCCGTCGATTGCTGCTGCGACTGCTGCGAAGTCCGCCTTGTTCACGTTATAAGTTGGTTCGGCATCCAGTGCGGCCATGATCTCGGCCTTGATCTGATCCGAATGGCGGGTTTCCGCGCCCGACATATCCCAATCAACCTCAAGCGCGTCACGCGCCTGGATCGCGGCCCAGGTGTTTTCGGCGTAAACCGCGACCCCTGCCTGATTGGGTAGAACGGCGGCTGAGATATAGCCTTTGACTTCTTTCGACGCGCTGTCGTCAAAGCCGTTGGCGATACCGCCTTTTGACTCAGGGCGCTTGATCATGGCGACCATCTGGTTTGGCAGGTGAACGTCCATGGCGTACATGGCCTGACCGTTGCCCTTGATGGCGGAATCCTTGCGGCGCACGGATTCGTTGCCGATCAGACGGAATTCCGATGGGTCTTTCAGGCGCGGCTCGGCGGGCGCGTCTAGCTGAGAGGCCGCAGCCACAAACTCGGCAATCGGGGCGGATTGGTCGCCCGCTTTGACGATGCCTTCGTCGATGGTGATACCCGCGGCATCCACGCCCCAGCTTTGGGCGGCGGCGGCGATCAGCATTTCGCGCGCGGTGGCACCAGCCTGACGATATTGCATCCACGAATTCGCCATCGCGGTCGACCCGCCGGTGCCCTGAAAGGGGCCGAACAGAAGGTTGTTGTAAACCTGCGCGTTAGATGGCGCGAATTCGTAGTCGATCTGATCCATGCGAAGACCGATTTCTTCGGCGATCAACGTCGGCAGGCCGGTTGCGGGGCCCTGACCTTTTTCAAAGTGTTTGACGATGGCCGTCACTGTGCCATTCGCATCAATCTTGACGAAGGGGTTGAATTGCGCAGCCTCGGATGAGGTCGCAGCCAGCACGCCATCGGCACGCGCACCAACCAGCAGAACAGCACCGGCAGCGGCGGCCCCTTTCAGAAACCCACGGCGAGAGGTGTTGATGGTCATAGATCAGGCCTCCAGAATTTCGGACGCGCGCTGAATGCCGGCGCGAATGCGTTGATAGGTGGCGCAGCGGCAGGCATTGCCGTGCATGTAATCGTCAATCTCTTCGACGGATGGGGTGGGATTTTCGGACAACAGCCCAACGGCCGACATCACCTGACCCGATTGGCAATAGCCGCACTGAACGACGTCCAATTCAACCCAGGCCTGCTGAACGGCGGCGCCGATCTTGTCATTGCCGACGGCCTCGATTGTGGTGATCTCGGCATCTTCGACGTCTTCGATATAGGTCTGGCACGAGCGTACGGGCTCGCCATTCAGGTGTACGGTGCAGGCACCGCAAGAGGCGACGCCGCAGCCGAATTTGGTTCCAGTTAGTTTTAATTCATCCCGGATTACCCACAGCAAGGGCGTGCCGGGTTCGGCGTCAACCGTGTGGGTTTCGCCATTCAGTTTCAATGTCAGTGCCATGAGGGGACCTTCCGTGTTGGGCTGGTTACCTGAGTCGGTAAACTGGCGCGTTTACTAGTGGCACAGAATGTCACCCTTGTAAACTCTTGCGTTTACCTGGGATTTGACCGCCCCCTGTCAATAGGTCTATAGCTCTGACATGACCGAATGCAGCGCACCGAATGCGACCAAATACGCGCAGATCATCGAAGCTGCTGTGACCGAGTTCCAGGACAAGGGCTTTGCCGCAGCCAGCATGGATCGCATCTCGGCGCAGGCCGAGGTGTCTAAGCGTACGCTGTATAAGTATTTTGAAAGCAAGGAAAACCTGTTTCGCTCGATTGTGATCGAGCTGTCCAGCCGCTTTGCCGAAGTGGTCGAAATCCGGTACAAAAAAGGCCGTGATATTCGCGAACAACTGACTGAACTGGCCTGGGCCGAAGGGCGCATCCTGATGATGCCGGATGTGATGGCGATGTCCCGGATGGTGATCAGCGAAACCTTGCGCAGCCCGGCCCTTGCTGCCGAGGCGACAGGCAAACTAGACAAAACTGCCGCCTTCATCGGCATGATGCGGGATGCAGCCGAGGACGGGCAATTGCGGATCGACGATCCGGAACAGGCGGGGCGCGAATTCATCGGCCTGATCAAAGCGCGCGCGTTTTGGCCCCTTTTGTTCACCGGGTCTGTGCTGAGCGAGGCCGAAATGGCCGAAACCATCGAAAACAGCGTCGAAATGATGATCAGCCGTTATGCGGTGTAAGGGTCAAAACCCGTCACATATCATCCGCCCTGGCTGAGATTCGTCACGAAACTGACAATTTGGCATTCCGAGTGGCACTCGATCCCGAAATAGTGCTACAGGGCTGTTCTGAAATGATCCCCTGAGGAACAAGGCCAAGACGGGCGCGGAAAGTATGTCGAATTTAGCAGAAAACACAGCCCTGAAAGGGGGTGGACTTAGGCGCGCGGCCCGTCTGTCCGTTGCCCCCATGATGGACTGGACGGATCGGCACTGTCGCTATCTGCACCGGCTGCTCAGTGGGCAGGCGTTGCTTTACACGGAAATGGTGACGGCCCCAGCGCTGGTGCGCGGTGGGGCGATGCATTTGCTGAGATACAGCCCTCAGGAACACCCCGTAGCGCTGCAACTGGGCGGGTCCGACCCAAAGGAATTGGCGCAGGCAGCGCGGCTTGGGACCGAGGCGGGCTATGATGAGGTCAACCTGAACTGCGGCTGCCCTTCGGATCGGGTGCAGTCCGGCACATTTGGAGCGGTTTTGATGAAGGACCCGGGTCGGGTTGCCGAATGCGTATCTGCTATGCGTGAGGTTGTGGATGTTGACGTGACGGTCAAATGCCGGATCGGCGTGGACGAGCAAAACCCCGAAGAGGTTCTGCCAACCTTTCTGGACCAAATCCGCGCGGCCGGTTGCGAACGGGTGACGATCCACGCGCGTAAGGCTTGGTTGCAGGGTCTCAGCCCCAAGGAAAACCGCGATATTCCGCCTTTGGATTATGATCTGGTTCACCGGATGAAGGCGGCATTTCCCGATCTGCATATCTCGATCAATGGGGGCATTACCTCTCTGGATCAGGCGCGAACGCATCTTGAGGCAGGGCTGGACGGCGTCATGATCGGGCGCGCGGCCTATCATCAGCCGACCGACATTTTGGCGGAAGCCGACCCGCTCATCTACGGCACCGGGCAGGCCGCTGATCCTGTCGAAGTTGTACAAAAAATGGTTCCCTATGTTGAGGCTCACCTTGTCGAAGGGGGCCGGTTGCACCAGATCACTCGTCATATGCTGGGCTTGTTTGCCGGTCGCCCCGGTGCGCGGGCCTGGCGGCGGGCCTTGTCCGAAGGCGCGGTGCATGAGGGCGCAGGCCCTGAGGTAATGTTGCAGGCACTGGAGCGCGTGGGGCCTCTGGTCGAGGTTTGAGCGGAATAAGACACGGCCACAGGCCGCTATGGGGGGAAGATGCCCGAGACGATGTTGCTGGCCCAGATGCTGGGCCTTTTGCTTGTAATCGGGGCGCTGGCCGGTGTGCTGGCCGGATTGCTGGGCGTTGGCGGGGGTATCGTGCTGGTGCCCGCCTTTTTCTATGCGTTTCAGACGCTTGGCTATGGCGGCCCGCAATTGATGCAGCTGTGTCTGGCGACCTCTTTGGCGACGATCATCGTGACCTCTGTGCGATCGGTGCTGTCGCACAACAAAAAAGGCGCTGTGGACTGGGAAATCCTGCGCGGCTGGGGGCTTGGGATTGCGGTCGGGGCGATCATCGGCGTTCTGGTGGCCTCGGCGCTGCGGACCGAGGTTCTGCAGATTTTGTTTGGCGTTCTGGGAATGGTCATTGGTGCCTATCTTGGGCTAGGCAAATCTGAATGGCGGTTGGGTGACGCCATGCCCAAAGGGATCAAACGTGCCGTACTGTCGCCCCCGGTGGGCTTTCTTTCGGTGTTGATGGGGATCGGAGGCGGCAGTTTCGGCGTGCCACTGATGAGCCTTTACAACACGCCCATTCATCGCGCGGTAGCAACTGCTGCCGGTTTTGGCGTGATCATCGCGGTGCCTTCGGTTCTGGGCTTTCTGTTTCTGGACGTTCCGCCGGAACACCGCCCGCCTCTGACCATCGGGGCGGTCAATCTGGTCGCCTTTGGTATCGTTGTCGCCATGACGACAATCACCGCGCCGTTGGGGGTAAAGCTGGCTCATGCGATGAACCCCAAACCCCTCAGACGCGTGTTTGCCGTGTTCCTGACGCTGGTCGCGCTGAACATGCTGCGTAAGGCACTGGGGTTATGAGTGATTTTCACGAAAATGGCTGGATCAGGTTCCCCTTCGATCCGGCGCTGGCCGAGTGGGTAGGGCACGCGCTGCCCGCTGCCCGGGCATCTGTCATTGACCCAGCCCATGCCCAATGGCTGGATTGCGAGGGGACATGGTTTATTGGCGTCGACGCGTTGGACAATGACCCGCGGGGCAGGGTTGGGCAATCGGGGGTGTTGTCCGGCCAAGCCATGGATTTCATTACCGATCATTACGGAGAACTGCCGCTGCACAAGGGGCAGGTCTCGGTCATCTACCCCGGCTATCCACGCCCGCGGCAGGGCGAAGGCACCAGCGCCGGGCAATATAGGTTAAAGCGGGACGCCGCACATGTGGACGGGTTGCGGCCAGCGGGACCGGATCGGCGGCGGCGGGTGGATGAGCCGCATGCGTGGATATTGGGCATTCCACTGAACGATGCCAGTATTGATGCCGCCCCCATGGTGCTGTGGGAAGGCAGTCATAAAATCCTGCGCGCCGCGTTCAAACACGCGCTGGACGGGCACCCACGCAATAGTCTGCATCAGGTGGATATAACCGAGGCGTATCAGGCTGCGCGCCGCGAAGTATTCGACACTTGCCCACGCATCGAATTGCCCGCCAAACCCGGTGAGGCCTACCTGTTGCACCGTCATTGCTTGCATGGGGTGGCCCGATGGGGCGCCAATGCCTCGGCCGGGGAGGATGGACGCATGATCGCCTATTTCCGCCCCGAGTGCGCCGGGGGAGTAGCCGAATGGATCGAATCCGCCTAACCTCCTGCCATTATTCGGATTTGGAGGTTTTTTGATGATTATAGTCCACAGGAATTCGGACGGAGCATTGCTGGAAGTCGAACTGTCCGGCGAGGTGACCAGTACTGATTACAGCGAGGTTCTGGTGCCCGCTATCGAGGCCGCATTGACCGAACATGACAACGTGCGTCTGCTGGCCGTCGTTCAGCCGGAATTCAAGGGTTACGATCTAAGTGCCGCTTGGGCCGATACAAAGCTGGGGCTGAGCCACTGGCGCGGATTTGATCGCATTGGCGTGGCGGCGGATCAGGGTTGGGTAAAGATCAGTATCCGCTTGGCTGCCCCGATCTTGCCATGCCCGGTGCAAGTCTTTGCGCTTTCCGAACTGGAGGCCGCCCGACGCTGGATGCGCGAATCTTTGGGGTCGATTCACGTGGTTGATCTGGGTGGGCCGTGCATTCAGATCAGCCTCTTGGGAAAGCTGGACCCCGACGAATTCAGCCGGGCGGAACGGGACCTCGATAACCTGTTGCAAGCCAAGGAGGGGTTCCGGTTGTTGATCGACTTGCGGGAATTTGACGGCTGGCAGGGTCTGTCAGCGCTGGCATCACATTTCAAACTGGTTCGGAAACATGCCGGGATGCTGGATCGCGCGGCCATCGTTGGGGACAAAACGTGGCAACATATGGCGCAACGGGCGGCCAGTCATGTTCTGGGCACGAGAACTCAGTTCTTTGCATCTGAGGATATCGAAAATGCCAAATCCTGGCTGGCTGCCGGGTAGGCCAAGATTAAACCTGACGCTTACGTCAGGTCATGTTAGGTCAGGCTTTGTTTTTCTTGATTGAATGGTCAAAAAACGATTAGCAATGCCTTGTTCTTCCGCGTAACCACTTCGGAGGAACCTGAAAACTGAAGCGCGTCGCTGTGGGTTGCCACTCACTCACCACAAGTGTTCGAACTTGATCCCCCTCGAAGTTCAGACCAACCTGCAGCGGCGCAGATTCAGTCCATGTCCAGGATCTGGATAGAATTTAAGACTTTTTCAGGCGTGCGGCACGACCACCCCTGCGTTTGGTCAGCTGGGGTTTGCGTGAGGGCAGGTTTTCCATGATCTCAGCACGCTCGTTGCTGTCCATTTTGGACCATCGCGAGATTTCATCAATCGTGCGGTAGCAACCGGTGCAGATACGTTCGGTCGGGTGAACGACACAGATCTGGATACAGGGGCTTTCGACCTCGTTCCTTTTCCAAACCATGTTCGTCATTGCCGTATCCCGTTGCAACTAAAGAAAGCGCAGCCTGTCCAGCGCCCCTTGCAGAATATAACCAGCCGCGACGTGATCGATAACCTGTCCGCGACGTTTTCGTGTCGTATCCGCCTCAAGCAGTGCCTTTTCGGCCGCAACCGTGCTCAGCCGTTCGTCCCAGAACCCGATGGAAACCTCGGTCAGCCGCGACAGGTTTCGGGCAAAGGCGCGGGTGGATTGGCAGCGGGGGCCTTCGGTTCCGTCCATGTTTTTCGGCAGACCCAGAATGACACCGCCAATCTCGCGGTCAGCGATCAGTTCCAGCAATCGCGCGGAATCCAGGGTGAATTTGTTGCGCCGCACGGTCTCCAACGGGCTGGCCACACCGCGCATCCGGTCCGAGACGGCGACCCCGATGGTTTTTTCGCCCAGATCCAGACCCATCAGCGCAGTCATCGGCGGCAGGGCGGCAGCAAATTCTTCGAATGCGTCGTGAATCATTGTGCAATTCCGGCCTGCAATGCGGCGGCGTCGATCAGTTCGATGGCATCGGCATTTCCGGCAAAGACTTCCATAGCCTCGTTTTTGATGTCGATGGCCCGCTGACCTTCGCCCAACACGCCAAGGGCCGCAATCAGACGCGCCCATTCCTCGGGTGAACCGCCCTCAGAGGCCAGACGTTCAGACAATTGGTTGACCATGCCCTTGATCATTTCTTGCCGTTCTTCCGGTGTCAGTTCGGCAGCGGCGTCGACGTCACCTTGGCTGGGGCCGGGGGCAGCAGGTATTTCAGGCGCGTTGAATACTCCGGCGCGGAAAGCCAGCTCGTCCAATTGGGCCCGAATGGCATCGGCCCATGGCGCGCCGGCAGGGGCATCGCGGAGGGCATCGACCCAGACCCGGTATCCAACGTCGGGGCGTCCGATCTGCACCATCATCTGCCCTAGATAGTATTGCGCCGGCCCATGGCGCGGGTCGCGTTTCAGCGCCTGCCTCAATGCCTCTTCGGCCTCGGGCGAGACATAGCCGCCCACGGACAGGATCATCATCTCGGCCAGATGTGAAAAGGCATCGGCGGGGATATCGTCGCCAGACAGCTCGATCACACGTTGCTGGGCTGCGTAAGCGGCGGGAAAATTGCCTGCATTCGCCTCGTGTTGAGCCAGCAGGATATGGCCTTGCAGATCATCGGGGCGTGCTGCAACAGTCTCGCGCAACTGATTCAGAAGATTGGCATAACTCTCATCCAGCTGCGGCAATTGAGCGGGCGGGGCGGCTGCTTCGGCTTCGGCCTGGCTGGGGCGTTCGGCACGCAGGGTTTCGGCTTGCTCCAGCCGCAGCGACAAGGGTTGATCCGGCAGCCCTGCGGCACCCATCTGGCGATACATCCAGATCGCACCGCCCACGACGACAAGTGCGATGACAGCAAAGGCGGTAACGCTGGCCCAGCGAGGCGGTCCGGCGCGATCAACCCCGGCCTGCATCTGCGCGTCGGCGGCCAGAATGCGGCGTGAGATTTCCGTGCGGACCCGGTCTGCGTCGGCCTCGCCGATAACGCCACGGGCCAGATCCTTGTCCACGCCCGCCAGCTGCTCGCGATAGACACGCAGATCATATGCCGCCGCAGGCTCACGTGTTTTGCGGCTACGGAGCAGGGAAAAGCCCAGGAATAGGGCAATCAGCAGTGCGGTTAGAATGGTGACGACCAGGAACGACATGGTTTCTCCGATATGGCTGCCCTGACTTAGACCTCTCGGCGGGGCGACAAAAGGGACAAATGGCCGCGAGAGGACGTCATGTCGCAATAAAAGGGCGGATGTCGCAATAGTTCGATATTGTGGCGCTGTGCGGCAGGGGTAAAGTGTTCGCGCACGGCATATCTGCGCCAATCACCGAACCGGATGGATTCGCTCATGAAACACTACTCAGCCTTTGCTGTGGCGCGGGAGGCCCTGCGCTATCACACCGGATGGGAGCGCGCGTGGCGCTCGCCCGAACCGAAAAAGCGGTACGACGTGATAATCGTCGGCGCAGGGGGGCATGGTCTGGCGACCGCCTATTATCTTGGCAAGAATTACGGCATCCAGAACGTCGCCGTGATCGAAAAAGGCTGGCTGGGCGGCGGCAACACCGGGCGCAACACGACCATCATCCGGTCGAACTATCTGCAGGACCCGTCGGCGGCGATCTATGAAAAGGCGCGTGGTCTGTACGAGGACCTGAGCCAGGACCTGAACTATAACATCATGTTCAGCCCCCGCGGTGTGATGATGCTGGCGCAGACACAGCACGAAATCCGCGGTTATCAGCGCACCGCCCATGCGAATGCGCTGCAGGGCGTGCAGACGGAGTGGATTGAGCCCGAACGTGTCAAACAGCTGGTTCCGATCATCAATATCGACGGTCCGCGCTATCCGGTTCTGGGGGCTCTGTGGCAGGAACGCGGCGGCACCGCGCGGCACGATGCTGTGGCGTGGGGCTATGCCCGCGCGTGTTCGGCCATGGGCATGGACATCATCCAGCAATGCGAAGTCACAGGTGTGCGTTCTCAGGACGGGCGTGTCGTTGGCGTAGATACCACCAAAGGCGCGATTGACTGCGAAAAGCTGGGCATCGTGGTCGCAGGCCATTCAGGTCAGCTGGCCGAGATGGCAGGCTTCCGTCTTCCGCTTGAGGCGATCGCCCTGCAAGCGCTGGTATCTGAACCGATCAAGCCTTGCATGGACGTGGTCGTGATGGCCAACACCGTGCACGGTTACATGTCTCAGTCCGACAAGGGTGAGATGGTGATTGGTGGCGGTACTGATGCCTATAACAACTTCACTCAGCGCGGGTCCTTCCACCATATCGAGGAAACCGTCCGCGCGTTGGTCGAGACCTTCCCGATGATTTCGCGTCTGAAGATGCTGCGCCAGTGGGGTGGTATCGTGGACATGACCGGTGACCGCTCGCCCATCCTGTCGAAGACGCCGCTACAAGGCTGCTTCATCAACGGTGGTTGGGGCACAGGTGGCTTCAAGGCAATCCCGGGGTCCGGCTGGGGGATGGCGCAGTTGATGGCCACCGGCCATTCGCCGCTGACCGAAGCGTTTTCGCTGGACCGTTTCAAAGAGGGCCGCTTCATCGACGAAAGCGTTGCTGCCGGGGTGGCGCACTAGGGGCGCTGCTCGAGGTTGCCCACAAACAGAATTCAGGTCGGCCATTGTGCCGACCGACCGCCAAAAGGATGAACACATGCTGATCCTGAATTGCCCGTATTGCGGCGTCGACGCCGAAGAAACCGAACTGGCCGCTGGTGGCGAGGCGCATCTGAAGCGTTTCGGTCCGGGCTCGTCGGATGACGAGTTCCACGACTACCTGTTCATGCGCGAAAACCCCAAAGGCGTCCATTTGGAACGCTGGCGCCACGCAAATGGCTGTGGCAAGTGGTTCCACGCCGCGCGCTGTACCCAGACGCTTGAGGTGTTTGGCACGTATTCCGCACAGGTCACCGAACCTCCGAAAGAGATTAAGGATGCCATCTCGGCCAAGCGCCCCGGCTGGACTTGGAGAGAGTTCGAATGACCCGCGTCACCACCCGTAATTCCGCCTGCGAAAGGTCCGCAACATGAGCACCCGTCTCGCAAAACAAGGCCGGCTGATTGACCGGTCGAAACAGGTCACCTTTACCTTCAACGGCACCTCGATGCAGGGGTACGAGGGCGATACGCTCGCCTCGGCTCTGCTGGCCAATGATCAGATGATGATGGGCCGGTCGTTCAAGTATCACCGCCCGCGCGGCGTTGTCGCCAGCGGCGCGGAAGAGCCGAACGCACTGGTCGGTCTGGGGCAGGGCAACCGGTTTGAGCCGAACCAGCGCGCCACCACGACCGAGTTGTTCAACGGTCTGACCGCGATTTCACAGAACCACTGGCCGAACCTTGAATTCGACATCGGGGCGGTGAACACGCATCTGTCTCGCTTTCTGCCGGCTGGCTTCTACTACAAGATGTTCATCCACCCCAAGCCGTTCTGGAAACACGTTTATGAGCCGTTCATCCGCCAGTCGGCCGGTCTGGGCAAAGCGCCCGACAAAGACAACCGCGACGCGGACACCTATGAGCATTTTTATGCCTTCACCGATGTTCTGATAATCGGCGGTGGTGTGGCTGGTCTGCAGGCCGCAAAGGCGGCGGCTGCGTCCGGCGCCAAGGTGATGCTGATCGAACAGACAGCCCATTGGGGCGGGCGCGCTCCGGTCGATGGGGGCACCGTTGATGGCGCACCTGTGGATAAGTTCGTGGATCAATTGGTTTCCGAACTGGAAACAATGGACAACGTTACCATGCGATTGCGCTGCATGGGCGCGGGTGTCTATGACCACGGATATGTGCTGGGATATGAGCGTCTGACTGACCATACTCCGGGCATTCAGGGCCCACGCCACCGCCTGTGGCGCATCCGTGCCAAGCAGGTTGTGACCGCAACCGGTGCAATTGAACGTCCGCTGTCTTTCGCGGGCAACGATGTTCCGGGTGTGATGCTCGCTTCGGCCATGCGCGACTATGTGGTGAACTGGGGTGTCACCCCGGGCGAGCGCGTGATCGTTGCCACCAACAATGACGATGGGTATCGCACCGCGATCATCCTGAAACAGGCCGGAGTGGACGTCCTGCGCGTGATAGATGCACGTGCCGCTGCGGGCCCGATGGCCGAAGAGGCGCGTCAGCTCGGTATCCGGGTGGACCCCGGAAAAGCCGTCGCCAAAGTCAAAGGTGGCAAGCGCGTCAAAAAGGTCGCGATCTGCAATCAGGAAGGTATCGGTGGTGCTCGCGAAGAAGTTGAGTGCGATGCCGTTGCCATGTCGGGTGGCTGGTCTCCGGTCGTTCATTTGTGGTCGCATTGCGGTGGCAAACTGATCTGGGACGACGCGAACGCCCATTTCCGTCCTGACCCCGAACGTCCACCGCTGGGCGCGAACGGCGAAGGCTTTGTCGTGGCCGCCGGTTCTGCCAACGGCCCGCTGGCGCTGGGCGATGTTCTGGCTGACGCACAAACTGCAGGTGAGGCCGCAGCCAATGGCGCAGGTTTCAAACCCAAGACGTCCGACGCGCCGAAGGGTGAAACCACGGTCGAGGCCGCAATGGAGCCGGTCTGGCTGATGCCCGCCAATGCCGAGGTTCAACTGCGCATGAAATCCTGGCTGGATTTCCAGAACGACGTCAAAGTGTCCGACGTCCAACTGGCGGCGCGTGAAGGCTATGAAAGCGTTGAACACACCAAGCGCTACACGACGCTGGGCATGGCAACGGATCAGGGCAAGTTGAGCAATATCAACGGTCTGGCGATCCTTGCTGATGCGTTGGAGTCCGAGATTCCGAAAGTCGGTACCACCACATTCCGCCCGCCTTATACTCCGATCTCGATGGGGTCGATTGGCGGCGAAGCGCGGGGCGACGTGTTCCAACCGATCCGTCAAACCCCGATGCACGACTGGCACGACAAAAACGGTGCCGATTGGGAGCCGGTCGGCCACTGGCGCCGGACCTATGCTTATGTCCGCCCCGGTGAATCCGTACATGACGCGGTGAATCGCGAGGTCAAGAACACGCGCGAAAACCTCGGCCTGCTGGACGCATCGACGCTGGGCAAGCTGATCGTCAAAGGCCCGGACGCAGGCAAGTTCCTGGACATGATGTACACCAACATGATGTCCACGCTGAAGGTCGGCAAATGCCGCTATGGCCTGATGTGCTCGGAAAACGGCTTTCTGATCGACGATGGCGTTGTTGCCCGCATCGATGAGGACACATGGCTGTGCCACACAACCACCGGCGGAGCGGAACGTATCCACGGCCATATGGAAGAATGGCTGCAGACCGAATGGTGGGACTGGAAAGTTTATGTCGCCAACGTGACCGAGCAATACGCTCAGGTGGCCGTTGTCGGCCCCAACGCCCGCAAGGTATTGGAGAAGCTGGGCGGCATGGATGTGTCCAAAGAGGCGCTGCCGTTCATGGAGTGGCGCGATGGCAAGATCGGCGACTTCGACTGCCGTGCCTATCGCATCTCGTTTTCGGGCGAGCTGTCCTATGAGATCGCCGTTCCTGCGTCTCAGGGGCAGGCGTTCTGGGATGCTCTGGTCGAGGCAGGGCAGGAGTTCGGAGTGATGCCTTATGGCACCGAATGTCTGCACATTCTGCGGGCCGAGAAGGGCTTTATCATGATCGGGGATGAGACCGATGGCACCGTGATCCCCCAAGATCTGGGGCTGCACTGGGCACTGTCCAAGAAGAAAGAGGACTACCTCGGCAAACGCGCCCATTCGCGCACCCATATGGCCGATCCGGACCGCTGGAAACTGGTGGGCCTTGAGACTGTGGATGGTTCCGTTATTCCCGACGGTGCTTACGCAGTAGGCGACGGCGTCAACGCCAACGGCCAGCGTAATATGATCGGTCGCGTTACCTCGACCTATTACTCGGCCAATCTGGGCAAAGGCATCGCCATGGGCTTGATCAAGCACGGACCCGACCGGATGGGCGAGATCGTCGAGTTCCCGGGTACCGACGGCAAAACCTATAAAGCCAAGATCGTGGACCCGATCTTCTATGACAAAGACGGGGAGAAGCAGAATGTCTGAACCCATCAGCGCACTGAATCACGCCAGCTATGACGGTATTGTCAAAGTCGAGGAATGTGGCCTGCAGGGTATGATCACCCTGCGAGGCGACCTGTCCGATAAGGTGCTGGTCAAGGCGGTCAAGGATGCCACAGGCCAGAAAGTACCCGGCCAGCGTGAATCTCTGGTCAATGGCGACACCGGCGTTTGCTGGATGTCCACGGACGAATTGCTGGTGCTAGTGCCGTATGCCGAGGTGGAGGCCAAGTTGGCCGCAATGGCAAACGCGCTTAGCGGCACACACGCGTTGGCGGTCAATGTCTCGGACGCGCGGGCCGTATTCCGCATCTCGGGCGCCAGCGCGCGCGAGGTGGTTGGCAAATTGGCCCCGGTCGATCTGTCGGTCGAGGCGTTCCAACCTGGCCAAATCCGCCGCTCGCGCTTGGCGCAGGTGGCAGGGGCGTTCTGGATGGACGACGCCGAGACCTTCCGTGTTGTCTGTTTCCGGTCGGCCGCGGATTACGTGTTCAAACTGCTCAAGGTTGCGGCGCAGCCAGGCAGTGAGGTTGGATTTTATTGACCTCATAAACCCCGCAGAAAAGTTACAAATAACAGCCGCCTTTCCCAAAAAAGGCGGCTGCTTTCTTTTTCATCTTGCGCAACATTTCGATGCCCTTTTATGAGGGAGGTGCAAAGGCAGTCTCCCCTTAAGATTGTATTGAGTTTTAAGTGGGATAAGGCTGCAAGCTATAGTGTTATTGGTAAAACTTGAAAGCGTAAGAAGATGAAGAAAGCGATAGCCGCCTTGGCTTTGACCTTGGCTGCAACCACAGCGAAAGCTGAAGTCGTCACCTATGACTGCAACTTGCACCGGATGGAAGAAGGATGGATCGCCGAGCGTGTGATCCTGAGTGTTGATGCGGAAAACAAGCGTGCGCGGGCTTATGACGCCTACATTCATCACTATGATGACAAGCAGCCCAAAGATGTGAAATTCAAAACAACCCGCACGGGCGAATACAGGCTCATGTGGAAAATGAAAATCCCCGCCAGAAATAGCGGGCTTGTGTATGTAAGTTATACAGCCACACTGAACCCGGAAAAACAGCGTCTGGACATGATCGCAAGATTTCCTCAAGCCAATGTGCTTAACCGGCCATCGGGTTTCGGAGAGTGTTCAATAAACACGATCGAGTCCCTTTACGCTTCCTGAGTTCTGCAAGCTCGCTGGTTTTGTATACTCGAAAAAAGAAAATCCCCGGGAATTCCGGGGATTTTTTTTAACTTTCAACGCTGCAAGTGCCAAGACCGTAAGGCTTGTTAGAGGCGTTTGTACTGACGAAAGACATACGAACTTTGAGGCTGTTATCAGCGGGATTTAGGTTTGCCTGATACTTGACACGCAAATTACCACCGGCAGAAGCGCGTCGTGTTTCGGTCCAGACCATCCGAACACCCTTGTTGCCACGGCTTTTGTATTTAGTGTCGATCCATTCAGGTCTGCTCGCTACCTTTGCCCAACCGTCTTCGGCGTCCACTTGAAAGGCATAGCTCCGCGCGATCCAGCCGTGGCTGTCCTGTTTGGTCATTTTGCAATTGTAGGTAACTGTTTCCGCCATGGCGCCGTGTGCAAAAAATGTGGCCAAAGCAACAATGCTGAGATATTTCATATTTTTCCGATTTCCTTGTATCCGGGTACAGGAAATTTCAAAAACGGGCAGAAAGAACAAGAGGTTCCAGGCAGTTATTCAGAACGTTTTTGGGATACTGTCAATCGCGCAACAACAGTGTTTTGTATTGCGCAAGAGCGTTCGGATTCAATAGTTGTTCCGCTGTAATTGGTTGGGAGTTTTCGTCAGCGACCGCGGAATAGAAACCCAAAAGATCCAACAGGTTTTTCGTCTTCTCCAATCGATTATCCGTTGCCAACAGCGGGGCGTGCAGTGATAACAGCAGGGCGGGGCGCTGTTTCTTCAACCAGGCAATCAGAGTGGGCAATACGAAATATTCGGCCCCTTCGATATCCATTTTGACCAGAGATACGCCGGACAGGTCATTTGCGGCCTCAAACTGATCCCATGCAATTGTCAGGGCGTCGCTGCCATGCTTGCCGTCATGCAGTAAGGAACTGGTAGAATCGCCCGGCTCGCCGCGTACCGAGGCCATGCGGGCCACGCCGAACTGGTTGGACAGCGCCACCCCAAAGGCCGACACGTTGTGGATGTCGTTCAGGTCCAGATTCCACGCCAGATACCTAAATGCAGTCGGATCGGGCTCAAAACACCACACGTGCCGGGCGCGGCGGGCACCGTAAAGCACGGTGGGGCCGATCCAGGCGCCGATATCCAGATAGTCGCTGTCGGACGAGAGATATTCGTCGAGAATGGCGAAAGTTTCGGGCTCCCACGCACCGGCTGAGGCTTTGCGCCAGAATTTCGAATGATAGGGGTCCAGATGAAACGGCTCGCCATTCAGGCTGCCTGCATAGTACCCGCGGGCGCGGTAAAACATCTTGCGCGCCTGTGTCAGCATCGCGGACCTCCGGGTTTTATTGTCACGGGCCTTGACCTATGGCGACTGTCAAAGCATTTAACCTTGGGAACCGCAACTTACATTTATAACAGGGGGCCGACATGGCTTTTGAACTTCCTGATCTTCCTTATGCACATGACGCGCTGGCAGCCAAGGGAATGTCCGCAGAAACGCTGGAATATCACCACGATCTGCACCACAAGGCATATGTCGACAACGGCAACAAGCTGATCGCCGGAACCGAGTGGGACGGCAAATCGCTGGAAGAGATCATCGTTGGCACCTACGACGCAAACGCAGTCGCGCAGAACGGCATCTTCAACAACATCAGCCAACTGTGGAACCACAACCAGTTCTGGGAAATGATGGGCCCCGGAGGCAACGCCATGCCTGGTGAGTTGGAAAAAGCCCTGACAGAGAGCTTTGGCTCGGTTGACGAATTCAAGTCGCAGTTCAGCGCTGCTGGTGCTGGTCAGTTCGGTTCGGGCTGGGCGTGGCTGGTCAAGAACGCGGACGGTTCGCTGGCTGTAACCAAGACCGAAAACGGCGTGAATCCGCTGTGTTTTGGTCAGACAGCGCTGCTGGGTTGTGACGTCTGGGAGCACTCGTATTACATCGATTTCCGCAACAAACGCCCGGCTTACCTGTCGAACTTCCTCGACAATCTGGTGAACTGGGAAAACGTTGCATCGCGGATGTAATCCTTGAACCGCAGAAGGTTCATAAAGGGCCTGCTGGCGACCACGCTGGCAGGCCTGTTTGTTGCAGCCTATGGGTTTTTTATCGAGCCCTCGCTGCGATTGCGCGTGCGCAAGTGGCGCGTGCGGCGCAAGGATTGGACAGCGCAGCCGCTACGGATCGCGGTTCTGTCCGATCTGCACGTTGGTGAGCCTTATGTCGGCCTTGATCGTGTCCGGCAGGTAGTGCGGCGTACCAATGCACTGGCCCCCGATCTGGTCTTGCTGTTGGGGGATTATGCGGGTCACTACGACGGCATCACCGCTAAAGTCGAAGCTGAAGATCTGGCTCCGGTTCTTGGACAGCTTGAGGCGCGCAGCGGAGTTTATGCTGTTCTCGGAAACCACGACTGGTGGGATGATGAGGATGCCCAACGGCGTGGCGGTGGGCCGAACAAATTCGCCACCGCGTTTCAGGGGCAGGGCATCACAGTGCTGTCCAACGAGGCAATGCGCCTGGACGATTTGGGCATCTGGCTGGCCGGGCTTGAGGATCAACTTGCCTTCAGACGCAATGGCAAGCTTGTGGGTCTGGATGATCTGCCGGGAACCATGGCGCAAGTGACCGACGACGCGCCCGTGGTAATGATGGCGCATGAGCCTGATATCTTTCCCGACATCCCGGAAAATGTGGCGCTGACTTTGTCCGGCCACACGCATGGTGGGCAGGTGCGGCTGTTTGGTTGGTCGCCGGTGGTGCCGTCCAAGTACGGAAATCGTTATGCCTATGGGCATGTACACGAAGGCGGACGCGATTTGGTCGTGTCTGGTGGGATCGGGTGTTCGATCCTGCCCGTTCGTTTTGGTGTAACGCCCGAAATCACGGTGATCGAACTGTCAGCCTGACAGGAGAAAACCCGCCTATGAACAAAGTTTCATACTGAGACGGGTTTGCACGCAACCTCGCAGTGCCTACCTTGGGTGTGGCGGAGGGAGAGAACCGCTAACCATATGAAAATGCACAGGCAACGCGCCGGAAACCTTTGGTTGCGTCAGGGTAAACCTATGCCTGTTAATTGAGGGATGGCCGTAGAAACATGACAGGAGATCACGATGGTCGCACTTGAACAGGGAACCTGGGTTGTTATTGCCGATGGGGAAAAGGCGTTGTTCGTCGAGAACATCACCGATGCCGAAGACCCCAATCTGGTGGTTGTTTCGGTTGAAGAACAGGATGGGGTTAGCCGACCCACCGACCGGGCCGGGCGGCGCTTTGATACCGGGCCGAACCAGAAATCGTCGGTTGAAGAGCCGAACTGGAAAACCCACGCCAAATCCCTTTTCGTGCAGGATGTTGCCAATCTTCTAAACCGTAAGGGATTGAAAGGGGCCTTCAATCGGTTGGTTCTGGTTGCCAGCCCGCATGTGCTGGGCCTGTTGCGCCGTCGCCTGCACAGCGAGGTACTTGCCAAGGTCGTGGCCGAGGTGGACAAGACCCTGACCAACCACCCAATGCACAAGGTCGAAAAGCTTCTGACCAGCCGCCTGAACCCGGCAGTTTAGCCGATTTATCCCCCGGTGGGTGGTCTCAGCCGTCCGTCCACCGGTCAGGTCAGGAACCCGCGCAGTGTCGACATCGCCGAGGCCGGATCATCAACCCAAGTGATGTAATCCGCCAACGACTCATCCGCGAACCTCTGACCGATGACGCGCTGCACCAGCTCGTGCAGCGCGTCCCAGTAACCATCCACGTTCATGACCAGAATGGGTTTGTCATGCAGGCCCAGCTGCCGCCATGTCAGCGCCTCGAACAGCTCATCCAGCGACCCCGGGCCGCCCGGAAGCACGACCACAGCATCTGCATTCATGATCATGACCTTTTTGCGCTCGTGCATCGTTTCGGTGACCACAAAGCGGGTCAGGTCGGTTTTGCCGACCTCGCGTTTCAGCAGGTGAACGGGGATCACGCCGAATGTGTCGCCGCCAGCGGATTGCGCAGCACGGGCAACTTCGCCCATCAGGCCGACATCCCCGGCGCCATAGACCAAACGCCAGCCTTCTTGTGCCAGCATCGTTCCGAAGGCCCTTGCGGCTTCGGAATAGGCGGAAATTGCGCCATTGCGTGACCCGCAATACACACAAACAGATTTCTGAGACATCGTGAACGCTCTCCGGGGTTGTGCCTGGGCTTTTGACCCCTGATAGCGGGATTGATAGATTGGCTCAACCGCCGGGCAGAATGTGTTGAAGGCACGGCACTTGCGCTGCGGAGTGAAAGGAAAAGAATGAACGCCGAGTCGGGAAGCGGAAGCTCTGGCACCTTCACCTGGGGGGTGATCGCCGGTATCGCAGTTTTAATCGGAGCGGGTGGATTGTACTGGTCCGGTATGGTCGGGGGGGACTCGGAAGAACCGGCACCAGAGGTCGAAGTCGCAGTTCAGACCCAGGAGGACAGCGCTGAGCCCGCTGAGCAACCTGCCGAAAGTTCCACACCACCTGCCGCAGAAGATGAGCAAAGCGTCGAGGCTGCGGCCCCACCTGCTGCCGAAGAGGCGGTGCCTGAAACACCGGCTGAGGAAGAGACAGCCCAAGCTGAGCCGCCTGTGAAACCGCTGTTGGATCAAATTTTTGTTGAATCGGACGGCAATACGGTTCTGTCAGGTTCTGCCGAACCGGGTTCCGAGGTCAACGTGCTGCTGGACGGAGAAGCGGTGCATAGTTTCACGGTCGATCCTAGCGGTCAGTTTGCCGAATTCGTTTCGATTCCATTCGCCGATACAGCGCGCGGTTTGACGTTGGAGACGCAGGGCGATCAACCGGTGCGCTCGGACGACTACGTGATTGCTGCACTGCCCGAACCTGAAGCTGCGGATGACGCTGTTTCTGTCGCGGATACGGCTGAGGACGCAACGCAAGAACCCGAAGTAGCGCGGGCAACCGAAACGGATCAGGCGGCGTCGACCGACACGGCTGCCACTGACTTGCCCTCTTCCGACACGGCTGAAACTGACGCGTCGTCGACCGAAGATCAAACGGAACAGGTTGCCGAGGCTCCGGCTGAGGACACGCCGGACCAACAGGTCGCTATCCTGCGGTCTGGGGAGGAAGGGGTTGAACTGGTGCAAGGTCCAACAAGCCAACCGCAGGAACCGGAACAGATCGCACTCGACACCATTGGGTATTCCGATGCTGGCGAGGTTGAACTGACAGGCCGGGTACCGGATGGATCGGCTGTGCGCCTGTATTTGGACAACCGGCTGGTCGATGATCTGTCCCCGGCCGATGACGGCAAATGGCGCAGCGAGTTGGACGGGGTCGAACCCGGCGTCTACACCCTGCGCGCTGACGAGATTGCACCGGATGGTACCGTCGTTAGCCGTATTGAAACGCCATTCAAACGTGAGGCCACCGAAGTGCTGCGCGCCGCCGAGGCGACGGATAGCCCCGGGGCAGCAGAGGATGCTCCGCCGATCCGGTCAGTCACTGTGCAGAAGGGTGACACGCTCTGGGCCATTTCCCGCGAACGGTTTGGCGACGGTGTTCTTTATGTGAAGCTGTTCGAGGCCAACCGGGCTGCTATTCGTGACCCGGACCTGATCTATCCCGGGCAGATCTTCACGATCCCCGAATAAGCTTTAGCCTCTGGCCCCTGCGGGGGCGGGGGGCTATCTCTGACCGCAGACCAGGAACGTGATGAGACGATCAGCCCCGATGCATTCAGACAATACGCCAGAAACGAACGAGCGCCGCTCAGGCTGGCGAACGATCCGCAAGGTATCACCATACCTCTGGCCCGAGGACGAACCTTGGGTCAAACGCCGTGTTGTGTTGGCAATGGGAATGTTGGTTCTGGCCAAGCTAATCGCGGTGTACACGCCAATTTTGTACAAGGGCGCGGTCGACGGTCTAGCCGGTGAAGGCGTACCGCCACTGGCGCTGGGTGCGGTAGGACTAACCGTAGCCTACGGTGTTGCACGGATGATGACCGTGGGATTTCAGCAGCTGCGCGACGCGTCTTTTGCCCCGGTCGGGCAACGGGCGTTGCGGGCGCTGGCGCTGGAAACCTTCCAGCACATCCACCAACTCTCGATGCGCTATCACGTAACCCGTCGAACCGGCGGTCTCAGCCGGATCATTGAGCGCGGGGTGAAGGGCGTGGAATTCCTGTTGCGGTTCCTGTTGTTTTCCATCGGACCGCTGATCCTGGAATTGCTACTGGTCGCGATCATCCTTATGTGGCTGTTCGATGTCTGGTATCTGGTCGTCGTCGCGGTGACCATTGCACTTTATATCTGGTTCACCTTCGCGGTGACTGAGTGGCGCGTTAAATTGCGGCGCGAGATGAACGATCAGGATACTGAGGCCAACCAGCGCGCTATCGATAGTTTGCTGAACTTTGAAACTGTCAAATATTTCAACGCTGAACAGCGCGAAGCTGAACGCTATGATGTCTCGATGAAAGCCTATGCTGGCGCGGCGCTGAAAACGGCTTATTCGCTGGCCTTCCTGAATTTCGGGCAGTCTTTTCTGATCACCTGCGGACTGATCGGCGTGATGGTTTTGGCCGCCATCGGTGTGCAGAATGGTACGCTGACCGTGGGTGATTTTGTCATGGTCAACGCCTACATGATCCAAATCACCGTGCCATTAAACTTTCTGGGCACGGTGTATCGTGAAATCCGTCAATCGCTGGTCGATATGGGGCAGATGTTTGATCTGCTGGAACAACCTACCGAGGTAACAGACAAGCCCTGCGCGCCGAACCTTGCGATCAATGGCGGTGAGGTGACGCTGGACAACGTACGGTTTGGTTATGATGCGGATCGTGAAATCCTCAAAGGCATCTCACTGACCGTTCCGGCGGGGCAGACCGTGGCTATTGTCGGGGCTACCGGCTCGGGCAAATCCACAATCGGACGGCTGCTGTTCCGATTCTATGACGTGACTGGCGGAGCGCTGAGGATCGACGGGCAGGATGTGCGCGACGTGACCCTGAACAGTCTGCATGCCTCCATCGGTGTGGTGCCACAGGATACGGTGCTGTTCAACGATACGATCCGCTACAACATCGCCTATGGTCGCGATGGCGCCACTCAGGAAGAGGTCGAAGCCGCAGCCAAGGCAGCCCAGATTCACGAATTCATTGTAACGCTACCCGAAGGGTATGACACCAAGGTTGGTGAGCGTGGGCTGAAACTGTCTGGCGGTGAAAAACAGCGGGTCGGTATTGCGCGCACGTTGTTGAAGAATCCCCCGATCCTGTTGCTGGACGAGGCGACCTCGGCACTGGATACCGACACCGAGCAGGACATCAAGGATGCTTTGGCGCGGGCCGGAGAGGGGCGTACGGTTCTGACCATCGCGCATCGTCTCAGCACCATCGCCGAGGCCGACCGTATCGTTGTTTTGGAGCAAGGCGAGATATTGGAGCAGGGCACCCATGATGAGCTGCTGCAACGCGAGGGTCGTTATGCGCAACTGTGGAGCCGTCAGCAATCGGATGCGCAGGCTGCCTGAACCGAAACCGGCCTCCGACTGGACTATGTGATATACTGAATGGGTTTTTGGAGGAGTTGGTTTGATGCGCAGATTAAAAAGAACCTCTGTTGTTCCGGTCGTTATTGCCGTGCTGATGCCAGTGATGGCGGCGGCTGATCCCATTGTCGGTGTCTGGAAAACCGAACCGGATCGCAAGAACCTGATTTCGCATGTCCAGATATCTGCCTGCGGAGACAAGTTCTGTGGTCAGATTCAATCGGCCTATGACAAATCTGGGAAAGAGGTGCAGACCCCCAACATCGGCAAAAAGCTATTCTGGGATGTGGCCAGCGAAGGGGGCGGCAAATATGGCGGCGGTGATTTCTGGATTCCCATGGTCAATGTGGATGTGGTGCCGCAAATGACGCTGAGCGGTGACACCTTGACCGTGCGCGGATGCGAGCATGTTGTGTGCGGGCACCAGAAGTGGACACGTCTGTCCAAGTGACCCGCTCCTTCTGACAAGATTTTGTTGCAACTAAGTCTTGTGCTACGACCAGCACTCTGACTGTGGGTGATTGCCGATTGACCGATGATATTGCTCCATTATGACGGGCAGTACCAACCGAGTGGTGTTGGGCAATAAATCAGGGAAACACTAATGAAGAAATTCTTTGCTGCGCCGATCGTTCTGGCGTCGCTGTTTGCGTCGACCGCCTCCGCCGAGGATCTGGTATTTTTGCTGGGTAATGAAAGCAGCGTCGATCTGGTCGAATTCAATGTCTCGGCAAGTGCGTCCAATGAATGGGAAGCAAACTTGCTGCAAGGCGATTACATCGCGCCGGGATACGAAGCAGACGTGTTGATTGCTGACGGTCTGACCACCTGCGTCTATGATATTCGCGGCGCGTTTTCCGACGGGTCCAGCGCCGAAGACTACGGCGTAGACCTGTGCGATCTGGGTGAATACGTCTTTACTGACTAAGCCTGTCTGAAACGAATAATGGCGAACCGTTGGGCTCGCCATTCTTTTATTCTGCCGCCTTTAGGGGTGATCCCGGCGGATGTTCGGGCGCTTGGGTATCTTTGGACGCAGGGGGCGTTTCGTCGCCCCAGACCACCTCGGTCGCTTGTGCCTGACGGACGGCTTTGCCAATCGCCATATCCTGCGCCAATTGGCTGGATCGACCGGATGTCGCGCGCGCCAGTGCCCGGCCCAGCCATATCGTGTAGGTTGAAACCCAAACGCGCAACGCCAACAGTGAAGGCGTCACGATCAGCGTCAGAACCGTCGCAATGCCCAATCCGAAGACCACCGCCGTTGCCAGCTGCTTCCACCACAACGCGGTGGGGCTGTTGATCGAATAACCACCATTGATGAAGTCCAGCGACAGGCCGAACATCATGGGTGTCAGACCAGCCATCGTGGTCAATGTGGTCAGCAGAACCGGACGGATACGCGCCTCAGCCGTGCGGATGATGGCTTCGATCCGGGGCATGTAGCGGCTGTATTCCTGATAGGTGTCGATCAGAACGATGTTGTTGTTCACCACGATCCCTGCCAGCGCCACGATGCCCGTGCCGGTCATGATGATCGAGAACGGTTGCCCCATAACGATCATTCCGATCAGAACCCCGGTGGTCGACAGAACAACCGCCAGCAGCACCAGTACCGAGTTGTAGAACGAGTTGAACTGCGCCAGCAGGATCACGAACATCAGGCCCAAAGCACCCAGGAAAGCGCTTTGCAGGAAGGCCCCGGATTCCTCTTGATCCTCCTGATCGCCGGTCCACTCCCAGGCAATCGCGTTCGAGAAGGGGCTGGTGTTCAGCCATTCCGTCAGCACTGCGATCCGTTCATTCGGGTTGACCAGCGCGAACCGCGCCCCTTCTTCCGCAATAGCTGTGCGCAGGTCCTCGACGGTTTCGGCACCGGTTAGTTGGAACAGCTCGAATACCGTGCCATCGGAGCTGGTGATGGGTGTCCCGTTGGGTTCCGCGCCTTCTTCGACCGCACGCACAACGGCCAGCCGCTGTTCGGTTCCGTCAGGGTCGTCGACTACCACCTTGGATAGGCCCGGCTCGACATCTGCTTTGACGTCATAGTAACGCTGCTGGTCGATCCGGTTGATCTCGGCCAGCTTGGCCACCGGTTGGCGGGTGACAAAGTTAGACAGCGGCACTAGCCCGTCAGGGGTGCGGACCTTGAGCGAATCCAATGTGGACAAAACTCGGTCCTGTTCAGGCAGGCGCACGCGAATCTCGACTTCTTCATCGGTGTTGTCCGGACGCATCTCGCCGAGAAGAATGCCACGGGTGACCAACTGTACCATTGCGCCAACCGTGGCGACATCAGCCCCGAAACGTCCGGCCTTGGCGACGTCCACGTCGATCTGCCAGTCGATGCCGGGCAGGGGCATGGTGTCTTCGATCTTGATCAGACCGGGCGTTTCGTCAAACACAGCCCGCGCGGCTTCGGTCGCTGTGGTCAATTCCTCCCAACCGTCGCCTTTGATACGCAGATGTACGGGCTTGGCCGAGGCCGGACCCTGTTCCAGCGGCAGGATTTCCACGATAAAACCGGGCAGTTTGGCAAGTTCTGCATTCAACTCGTCTAGAACGAAATCACCGTCGTACTCCGGGGCGATGATTTCGCGATCGAACAGACCGAAAAACGCGGGTTCGGTCAGCGTTGGGCGGTCCTCCCACGGAGTGATTTCGAACTGCACACGACCGACGGTATCCGCCGGAGCTTCGGCACCGCCGTTGTTCTGGTTCAGGCCGCCTTCACCGGCAAAAGCGAAAACGTTGGTTACGGCTGGGTGTGCCCCGATCACCTCTTCGGCGGCCAGCACCATCGCGTCTTTTTCCTGCAATGACAGGTTGCCCCGGGCCCGGACATAGGCGGTGGCCTGTTCCGGTTCGGTTTCGACAAAGAACTCAACGCCCTTGGATTCATTGGGGTACCAGATGAAGGCCACAAAGAATACAGATGCAAACACGACCATCAGTGAGACAACAGGCATGATCGGGTTGCCGACCAGGAACTTGACTAGGTAGCCGAACACAGAGTGTTCACGCGCTGTGTGGACGCGTTCTTCCTTTTGTCGCTCGATTTTGGCGGCGCTCAGGGTCACCGACCCTGCAAAGCCACCGAAGACGAACAGCAAGGCACCCGACAGCACGCCCCCGGGCAGCAGATAGTCAGGGTTCAGCATCTGCATCGCGCCCAAGAAGATCATGTACAGCGATGGGGGGACCATAATTGCGCGAACCCACCACGGGGCCACACTGCGCAGCCATTTCGAAGTTCGATCGAACGTGCGGCTCATTCGTCCGGATACGCCGCCGACGACCGGCAGGTAGATCAGCGCCACGATCAGCGAAGAGGACAGAACGAAGATCAACGTGATCGGCAGCATCTTCATGAATTCGCCGGGCACGCCGGGCCAGAACAGCATCGGCAGGAAGGCACACAGCGTCGTCGCGGTCGAGGACACGATGGGCCAGAACATCCGCTGCGCCGCCTCGACATAGGCGTGCATCGGGCCGATGCCTTCTTTGATGCGCTTGTCTGCGTATTCAACCACAACAATGGCACCGTCGACCAGCATCCCCACCGCAAGGATCAGCCCGAACATCACCATGTTCGAGATGGTGACGCCCATGACGGCCAGAAAAGCAAAGCTCAGCAGGAACGAGGTTGGGATTGCAAAACCAACCAACAGCGCAGCGCGCGTACCCAGCGAGGCCAGAACGACGATCATCACCAGCGCGATCGCGGTTAGGACCGAACCTTCAAGCTGACGCACCATCGAATCGACAATGCGGCTTTGGTCGTTCGAGGTGCCAACATCTACGGCGGCCTGCAGTTCGGCGGGCCATTTCTCTTGTGCTGCTGCAAGAGTCGCTTTGACGTCGTCCACTGTGTCGATCAGGTTGTAGCCTTTGCGTTTGACCACCTGAAGTGCCACCGTGGACTGGTTGTCAAACCGCGCGGTGCCTTCACGGTCTTCGAAAGTATAGTTGATCTGCGCAAGCTCACCCATCGTCACCACGCGGTCGCCATTGACCTTGACGGGTAGGCTGTAGACATCTTCAGCGGTTTTGAATGAAGACGGGATTTTGACCGAGAAAGTGCCTTGTGCTGAATCCACCTCACCAGCAGCGATCAGCTGGTTGTTGTTTTGGACAACTGTGATCAATTCGTCGGCCGAGACGTTGTAAGCCTCCAGCCGGAGCGGATCGATAATCACCTCGAGCAATTCGTCTCGGTTGCCCGCAATCCCGGCTTCAAGCACTGAATCCAATGATTCAAGATCGTCCTGCAAGTCTTTGGCGATACGCGCCATTGTTCGCTCGGGGACTGCGCCAGTTAGGTTGACGATGACGATAGGGAATTCCGAAAAATTAATCTCGAAAAGCGAATACTGCTCAGCCCCTTCAGGGAAATCGGCCTGAGCGCTGTTCATCGCGTCGCGCACATCCGCCATGATCGCGGTCTTATCCCAGCCGAATTCGAACTCTAGCGCGATACCGGCATAGCCTTCGGCAGCAGTGGCGGTCATTTCCTTGAGACCGTCCAGATCCGCCAGTTCAGTCTCCATCGGCTTGATCAGAAGGTTTTCAGAATCCTCGGCGGAAATGCCGGGAAATTGGACCGAGACGAAAAGCGCCGGGATTTCGATATCCGGTTCACCCTCTTTGGGCAGGCTGACATATGCAAACCCGCCGACAATCAGCGAGATCGCGATGAAGGCCAACACCATACGGGCCCTGTGGGCGGCCCATGCAACCAATCCTGTCATTGTGCAGCTTCCTGGTAGGTTGGTTCGACCTTAACGCCTTGCGTCACGAATTCCTGGCCGATCACAATGACATCAGAGGTTTCTGGTAGCCCATCAACCCAGACGCCTTTTGCGGTGTCGCGCAATAGCAAAATCGGCATGAATTCCACGATCTGGTCAGCGCCGACCGTGCGCACACCGATCTGCCCTTCGTTGTTCAGGGTCAGGGCGGATTGCGGCAGAAGATGGGCCTTTGCCCCGTCGGCGGCAATACGGATATTGGCCGTCTGACCATCGCGAATGGCTAGTTCCGGGTTTGGAACGGTGATTTCAACTTCGAAGGTGCGGGTCGTTTCATCCGCCGACCTGCTCAGAAAAGTCACGCGGCCTTTGACCTCAAGACCCGTGATCAGGCGCGCCGATGCTTCCGAACCGACGATGATCTTGTTTACATCCGTTTCGGGCACGAACCCCACCAGCTTGATCGGGTTTAATTGAATCACGGTCGCACACAGCGATCCGGGCTGCATCAGGCTGCCCAGTTCGGCGGTATCGCTTTCCAGCAGGCCCTTGAATGGGGCTTCGATGGTCTGACGGTCAATCTCGCGCTGGGCGGCTTTAACCTCGGCAGTGGCGGCTTCGATCCCGGCGCGGGTGGCCTCCAGTCCGGCCTCGGCGGTTTTGACGCCCGCTTCGGCAGAGCGCATCGCGGCTTCGCTGGAAATCCGTCGCGTTTCCGACCCGAACCCGGTTTCCGACAGTTTCTGTGCGGCCGTCAGGTTGATTTGCGCCTCAGCAACCAGGGCATGCGCCTCTTCCAGGCGGGCTTCGGCCTCAGGGATGCGGCTTTCGGCTTCAAGTTTGGCGGCCATAGCCTCGGCCAGGCTTGCGGGGCGGGTGCCTGGGTCAAGCTCGCACAGCAGGTCGCCCGCTTCGACGAACGCACCCTTGCGCTTGGGTTCCGAAATCACGGTCGACGTTGTTTCGGCCAGAACTTCGACCTGGCGATTGGCTCTGGTCTGGCCGCGCAACAACACGGCGCTGTCAATTTCCCGTGCGGACGAGCGCAAGACGACCACACCGATTGCATTCTGCGCCGTCTGGGGATCGGATACAAATTCTGCTTCGGATGACGTATCTGTTTCAGAGTCGCCGCGACCGGCAAATGCAAACAATGCGTCGCGTTCAAAGACCAAAAGGAATAACGCGGCAATCACCAGAATCGCATTCACGAATGAAATCAATCGCATACGGGGCCTCTCTAAAAATTCTTTGCCGATTGTCCTTCGGCGTGCATGTTTAAAAGTGGGGGCAGGCACGCGCGTTTTCTACACTAAACTGAATAGTTCGGTTCACTTTTTTTCGCAAGGGCAGCGTGACGCCGCGAAAATGTGCGAATTCCGGCCCTTGGCTTGGCAAGGTCGCCGGGGTATGACATGGCGCCATAGAAAATGTGACAGCCCAGGGAGCAGGGATGAGCGACGTCGACAGTTTTATTGATGAGGTGACCGAAGAGGTTCGCCGTGATCGCCTGTATCTGCTGCTGCGTCGTTGGGGTTGGATCGGCATTCTGGCCGTGGTTCTCATCGTTGGCGGGGCCGCGTTTAACGAGGTTCGCAAGGCCCGTACCACCGGTCAGGCTGAAAAGCTGGGTGACGAGATTCTCAGCGCGCTCGCGCAGAATGACTCGGCCGAACGTGCAAGCAGCCTGGCCAGCATTGATGCGGTAACACCCGGCGGTGATGCGGTTCTGAACATGTTGTTGTCTTCGTCGCAGGTTGAGGCCGGGTCGCGGCAAGAGGCTGTGGACAGCCTGAACGCCATCGCTGTTCAGGGTGATCTGCCGGAAATTTATCGTGCGATTGCTACATTCAAGGCTCTGCTGCTGCAAAGTGACACTTTGCCCGTGGCGGATCGCCGTCAGCAGTTCGAGGCGCTGTCTGCGCCGGGCGCACCGCTGCGCTTGTTGGCCGAAGAACAACTGGCACTGATTGATGTCGCCGAGGGGAATGCGGACGCAGCAATCGAGCGTCTACAGGCGATGCGGCAGGACGCCGAGATTGGCGTGGACCTTCAGCAACGCGCCGCGCAACTGATTGTCGCGCTTGGCGGCGAACCAGAACCACTGGTGGCCCAGCAGGGCTGAACCGGCGGCAATTAGAATGACAGGCGAGTTCGGAGTATCATGGTGACAAGTCTTTTCTCCCGCATTGGATTGACGGCTGCGGCCCTATCGCTGAGTGTTCTTGCCGCATGTGAGGAACCCGAGGTCATCCTGCCAGGTGCCCGTGAAGACATTCGGCCCACCTCTGACAACGTGACTTTGGTAACCCAGGGTTCGAAACCGATCAGCCTGCCTGCGCAAAAAGCCAACGCCAATTGGTCGCAAAGCGCCGGGACGCCCGCATTTCGCACCGGCAACGCGGCACTGCGCGCGACGCCTCAGCGTGTGTGGTCGACCTCGATCGGGGATGGGGATTCGCGCAAGCGTCGCATCACCGCAGAACCTGTTGTGGCCGGTGGCCTGATTTATACGCTGGATGCAGGCGCGACCGTTTCCGCGGTTACACCGCAGGGACAGGTGGCCTGGAGCAAGAATCTTATCCCGGCCAATGATGGCGACGCGGACGCGACCGGCGGCGGATTGGCCTATGCCAATGGTGTGCTTTACGTGTCGTCCGGGTTTGGGCGTCTGACGGCGTTGGATGCGAAAACTGGGGCGATCAAATGGCAAAAACGCCTGAATGCCCCAGGAAACGGCGCACCTTTGGTCAATGATGGTTTGTTGTATCTGGTAGCAGGTGATGAAACCGGCTGGGCCGTGAACACCAAGGACGGCCGCATCGCGTGGCAAGTTCAGGGTACGCCAAGCGTGGGCAATGTTCTGGGGGCTCCGGCCCCTGTGATTGCACAGGAGTTTGCCGTCTTTGCCTTTGGTTCGGGCGATATTTCCGCGTCTTTCCGCAAGGGGGGGATCGGGCGCTGGAACGCTTCGGTCGCGGGTGGGCGCCGGGGACGTGCGGCCGCACAGATAGTGGATGTGACCGGCGGACCAATGGTGGTGGGCGATACGATCTATATCGGCAATCACTCGGGCCGCACCGTGGCGTTTAACGCCACCTCGGGTGAGCGGATCTGGACGGCGGATGAGGGGGCTGTGGATACGGCATGGCCTGCGGGTGATAGCCTGTTTCTGATCAGTGACCGCAGTCAGTTGGTCCGGCTGAACAGAGCAGACGGTTCGATCATCTGGGCGCAGGATTTGCCCGGTTTTGTCAAGGACAAGCCCAAACGCCGTGGTCCAATTGTTGCGCACTATGGCCCGATCCTGGCCGGTGGGCGCATCATTGTCGCGTCGAATGACGGTTTCCTGCGGTTCTTTAACCCGGTCGACGGCACGCTGGTCAACAGCGTCGAGGTTCCCGGCGGCGCCACCACGGCCCCGGTAGTGGCCGGCCAGACGTTGTATGTCGTTTCGACCAAAGGTGATCTACACGCTTTCCGTTGATCGCAAGATGCGCTAAAGGGCGCGTCTGAGTCTTGAAAGTTGAGTATCATGTCGCTGACCCTCGCCATCGTGGGGCGCCCGAATGTGGGCAAATCCACTCTGTTCAACCGCCTTGTGGGCAAACGCTTGGCCTTGGTCGACGACCAGCCCGGCGTGACGCGCGACCTGCGCGAGGGCGAAGGGCGTCTGGGCGATCTGCGCTTTACCGTAATCGACACAGCGGGTCTTGAGGACGCGACCGATGACAGCCTACAGGGACGGATGCGTCGGCTGACCGAACGCGCGGTGGATATGGCCGATGTCTGCCTGTTCATGATCGACGCGCGGGTGGGGTTAACCCCAACGGACGAGATGTTCGCCGAGATCCTGCGCAAACGCTCGAAACATGTGATCCTTGCCGCCAACAAGGCCGAAGGAAGCGCGGCCGATGCGGGTGTGCTTGAGGCGTATAATCTGGGTCTGGGTGAGCCCGTGCGCCTGTCGGGTGAACATGGCGAGGGGATGACAGACCTTTATGCGCAACTCATGCCGCTGGCAGATGCCGCGGCTGAGCAGGCCGAGGATGATGCCCCGCAAACCGATATCGAACTGGACGAAGACGGCGAGGGCGAGGCGCCGCTGATCACAGCCGCCAAGCCGCTGCAGGTTGCGGTAGTCGGGCGGCCAAATGCCGGAAAGTCCACACTGATCAACAAGATCATCGGCGAAGACCGCCTGTTGACCGGCCCCGAGGCTGGTATCACCCGCGATGCGATCAGCCTGCGGATTGACTGGGCCGATCCTGATGGCGACAGCACCCCGATGCGGATTTTCGACACGGCGGGCATGCGCAAGAAGGCTAAGGTGCAGGAAAAGCTGGAAAAGCTTTCGGTGTCCGACGGTCTGCGCGCCGTAAAATTTGCCGAGGTCGTGGTGGTGTTGTTGGACGCAGCCATTCCGTTTGAACAGCAGGACCTGCGCATTGCTGATCTGGCCGAGCGCGAAGGCCGCGCCGTCGTTGTCGCAGTTAACAAATGGGATATCGAAGAGAACAAGCAGGAAAAGCTGCGCGATCTGAAAGACTCCTTTGATCGTCTGTTGCCGCAATTGCGTGGCGCACCGCTGATCACCGTATCTGCCAAGACTGGTCGGGGGCTGGAACGTCTGCGCGCTGCCATCCTGCGTGCGCATGACGTTTGGAACCGTCGTGTACCCACAGCAGCACTGAACCGCTGGCTGACGGCCATGCTGGAGCAGCACCCGCCGCCAGCCCCGCAGGGCCGCCGGATCAAGCTGCGCTATATGACTCAGGCCAAGACCCGTCCCCCTGGATTTGTGGTGATGTGTTCACATCCCGACAAGATGCCAGACAGCTACACCCGCTATTTGGTGAATGGCCTGCGCGAGGATTTCGATATGCCCGGGTCGCCTATCCGCCTGACATTGCGTGGGCAGGGTGACAAAAATCCCTATAAGGGGCGACGCAAGAAAAACGCGGGCGCTCTGGCCAAACATCTCAAAGGTCGCGCGTAACTGCGCCAATTTTCAGCACTTTCGGCTGAAAGGCGTGACAGTCCCGCTGCCGCAGGCTAGCATTCGCCTGTGTGCATCTGTTTTTTGTGCGCGCTGCTTGATTACAAGCAAAACGCAAATAGTTTCGTGGTGATACTAATTGGGCCAAACGTGGGGACAGGCTGAATGAATTTGCGGGAATATACGCGACAATATGCGGTACAGGACAATCGGCTGGCCGCGCTAAGCTATTTTGGGACCTTCGCCGTTTATTTCGCGTCGTTGACGCTGGCAATTATCTATGTCGACCGCTGGTACATCATGATCCCTGCCGGGATCGTCTTTGCCTTTGCAGCTGTGCGTCTTTACGTTTTGCAACATGATTGCGGCCACCATTCCCTGTTTGAGACCCGCGAACAGAATGAATGGGCCGGGCACGGTTTGTCGCCCTTCACCTTTGCGCCATTCGAAGTGATGAAGCAGAACCACAACCTGCACCATTCGGGGATCGGTAATCTGGAACACCGCGAAACGGGTGAAATCCACACCATGACCCTGCGGGAATGGAACGCTGCAGACTGGAAGAAGCGATTGTTCTACCGGCTTTACCGCAACCCGTTCATTCTGGTTCCGGTTGGTGCGCTTTTCACCTACTTCATTCGCTACCGCTGGCCCAAAAACACGGTACGGTTTGGTGTGACCGGAGTTCTGCTGCACAATCTGTCGATCGTGATCTTCCTGGGGCTGCTTTATCTGATCGCGGGCACGACCGGTATTCTGGTCTGGCTGGTGTTCTCGTTGCTGGGGGGGATGCTGGGTGTGTTCCTGGTCTACCTGCAACATAATTTCGAAGATACGTATTGGGACCGCCGCCCGGACCTTGATCCGCAATTGGCAGCCTTGCAGGGGTCTTCTGCTTTGGATTTTGGTTGGTGGTTCGACAATGCGGTGGCGTGTATCACGCTGCACGACATCCACCATTTCAACGCCCGTATTCCATCCTATCGGCTGCGGGCGTGCCACTATAACCTACCGCCTGAATTCACCCCGCGTCGGATCAAGTTCCCCGAGGCGGTGGCGGCGCTGAATTTGAAACTCTGGGACGAAGATGCCAAGCGTCTCGTGCCATTCCCCAAAGAGGATAGAACCGGCACTCTGGCTCACGGCAATTGACGCAAAGACGTCGCCGAAACTGCTCGCAGATTAGTAGGCGTCTGGGCCCAGCGTGCATTCAATTGAAAATGTAGGGAGAGAAAGGAAGGCTTAGTAATGACCGCAGTGACCGATGTTAAAGGTGTAGGAAAGGCGCTTGGGCAGGCGCTGATCGCCAATGGGTACAAAACCGCTGAAGCCCTTGCCAAAGCCAACCCTGCCGACCTGGTCAAGGTTCCCCGAATTGGTGCCTCTAGCGCGCCTCTGTTGATCGCCGCGGCGAAAGAGGCGATAGCAACCAAGCCCGCAGCGAAAGCGGCTGCGGCAAAACCTGCAGCCAAAAAGCCAACTGCGGCCAAGACTGCCAGACGCGCGCCCGCGCGCAAACCTGCGACGCGCAGGCCTGCCGCCCGGAAAACCGTCGCAGCCGCCGCTGCCGAGAAACGTGCCGAAGAGGCCGCGCGCAAAGCTGCCGAGGAAAAAGCCGCCGCAGAAGCCAAGGCGCGCAAGAAGGCCAAAGCCAAGGCCAAGGCTGAAAAGGCCGCCAAAAAGCTGCAAGAGATGGAAGCCGCGATCTCAAAGGCCAAGGACAAGGTGAAGGCCAAGGCCAAGAAAGACAAAAAGTCTAAAAAGGACGGTAAGAAAAAAGATCAGTCCAAGAAGGGCGGTAAGAAAAAAGACCAGCCCAAGAAAGACAAAAAGAAGAAGGGTAAGAAAAAGACGAAGAAGTAATCCTCCTTCGCCTTACGTTCTGCAAGACCGGCACCACGCAATGCGGGTGCCGGCTTTTTTATGCCAGTGTGCCGTCCAGCTGCAGTGTTCGTTTGCCGCCCAGGTATGGCGCCAGCACTTCGGGCAGGGTCACAGTGCCATCCTCGTTCTGTCCATTTTCCAGAACCGCAATCAGGCAGCGTCCAACCGCCAGCCCAGAACCGTTCAGGGTGTGGACATATTCCGGTTTGCCGCCACCTTCGGGGCGGAAACGTGCGTTCATACGGCGGGCTTGGAAAGCTCCGGTTGTCGAGACCGAGCTGATCTCACGGTACGTGTCCTGCCCGGGCAACCAGGCTTCGATATCAAAGGTGCGGCGCGCGCCAAAACCCATGTCACCTGTACACAGAACGACGGTGCGGTAGGGGATGCCCATCTGCTCCAACAGGTCCTCGGCACAGCGCAGCATGCGTTTCTGTTCCTCATCCGACTTGTCGGGATGTGTGATCGAGACCATTTCGACCTTTTCAAACTGGTGCTGGCGTAGCATCCCGGCGGTGTCCTTGCCCGCGCTGCCGGCCTCGGACCGGAAACAGGCCGTGTGGGCGGTCATGCGGATGGGCAGGGCGGTTTCGTCCAGAATGTCACCGGCCACGGAATAGGTCAGCGTCACTTCGGACGTTGGGATCAACCACCAGCCATTGGTGGTCTGATAGCTGTCATCGCCAAATTTCGGCAGTTTATCAGTGCCGTACATCGCCTCATCGCGGACCAGAACCGGAGTCTGCATCTCGGTCAGGCCGTTCTTGTCGATATGGGTGTCCAGCATGAACTGGGCCAGCGCACGGTGGATACGCGCGACACCCTTCGACAGGTTTACAAAACGGCTGCCGCTGGTCTTGGCGGCGGTTTCAAAGTCCATCGCAGCCGCGACGGCGGGAATGTCGAAGTGTTCTTTCGGAGCAAAATCGAGTTCGCGCGGGGTGCCCCAACGGTTCACCTCGACATTGTCGTTCTCATCCGCACCTTGCGGCACATCCTCGGCGGGCAGGTTGGCGATGCGTGCCAGTTGGTCGGTTAGCAGCGCGTCCAGATCCTTGGCCTCGTTCTGCATGCGGGCGATTTCGGTCTTTTTCTCAGACACCAATGCGCGCAGACGCTGGAATTCATCCTCGTCCCCGCGCGCTTTGGCGGCACCGACCTCTTTGCTGGCCTTGTTCTGCTCCGCCTGAGCGGTTTCGGCGGCCAGAATCTTGGCCCGGCGGCTTTCGTCCAGCCGCAGCACATCTGACGACACCGGCGCATCCCCACGGCGCGCCAGGGCGGCGTCGAAGGCGTCAGGGTTTTCGCGAATGGCGCGGATGTCGTGCATGGTTCAGATCCTTAATGCGTGAATCACTAGGATCGCTTATGCACCATCTGAAAGGCAGGGTGTAGCACCGGTTACGACTTATCGGTGTCCTCGTGTGTTTCATGCGCCAGATGCCCGTCCCATTCTTCGGCGGGTATCTTCGGTTCGGGCGGATCGGCCATGTAAGACGGCGTCATGATCTGCACGTTGTTTTCGTTGAACACTGCCACGATGTTGCGGTGCAGATCCGAGCGGATTTTGGGGATGATACTGCCCCGCGTCGTATAGCCATTGATCTGGTAATTTATCGCGTAGTCAGCCAGTGCAGTCCACAACACGAACGGCTCGGGCTTGGTTTTGATCCCCTTGGTGCGCTTGGCGGCTTCGATCAGCATGGCCTCGACCTTCTCAGGTGGCTCCTCGTATCCGATGCCGACTGTGGTGTGCAGTAGCAGCCCACTACCATCTGTTTTCTTTGAAAAATTCACCACATCCGAATTCATCAATTGCGCATTGGGAATCGATATCAGCTCATTCTTGATGGATTTCAGGTGGGTTTCCATTAGCTTGATCTGCACCACATCGCCAATGTGGTCCCCGATCTGAATACGGTCCCCGATCGAGGTTGAGCGGCGGTAGATAACGAATAATCCAGCCAGCATGTTGGACACGACCGAATTCGCCCCCAGCGATAGCATAGCGCCAACCAATATGGTCAGGCCCTGAAACGCGGCCGAGTCCGACCCCGGAATGTAAGGAACGGCGAAAACCAGCGCGATGAGGATGACGACGACGCGGGCGATATTGAAGGTCGGGTTGACCCAGTGCTTCTCGAAATCGCCCATATCGAACGACCCGGCCTCAACGGCATCAAAGAACACGCGCATGCCCTTGATGATGTACATCGTGACCCAGGCGATCAGGGCCAGCATGATCATGTTGGGGATGTAAGAGAGAATGCCTTTGAAAATCAGCAGAACCGGTTCGGTCAGGTAGGTCAGTAGCAATTGCGCAAAATAGCGGGTTTCGGCAAAGGCGAGCAGAACAAAGGACAGGTAGTAGTAGAAGCCCAGGAAGAAGATAATGAGCAGAACGAAATTCAGACCATACCTGACCAGTGCGGCAATCGCCTCGGCCTGAACACTTTTGGCAGTGGCGGTTTCCACATCCCGCAAGTGGCGTTTGACAAATTTTAGCGTGCGCCGCCTGATCCTGCGATGCATCCACAGGATCGCAACGATGAAAACGGCAAACCCAAGGGTCCACGCGGCGGCTTCGATCGCGCCGGATACGCGGGCCTGTTCCGTGCGATTAGCCCGATAGCCAAGGATGGCTTCTTCGATGGCCTGACCGTGTAGGAAGCTGAGAACATCCAGCTCCATCTGGTCCAGATCAGCATCTGCCACGGTCACAATGGACACGATCACACCATCCGCGCGAATTCGGATGCCAAGCTCGGTCTCTTCGAATGAAATGTCGACCGAGGGGTCTTCTGAGGCCTCGGCAACCTCGATGATCTTGTTCTGGACACTTTCCGCCCGTTCCGGCGCGGGCAGGGCGCTAGAGCCGCGCAGGAAGAAGAGCATATCGCCGTCCACGATGACGGGGGCTTTGAAACTGTCTGTTTCCTCGGCCTCGGGTTCAACGATATCGGTGGGCGTTTCCTGTGCCCCAAGCGGTGCTGCAAGACACAAAATCAAGGCCAGCAATGACAGCAAAAGCGTCAACGATTGGAATGGTTTGTAACGAGCTGTCATTGTCCCTCCTCAGGTTTGACTATAGCTGAGTTCAGGCCTCTGCCTAGGACATATCTGCAACGCTTTGACGCGAGTTCATGCGTTGGGATCAGGTTCAGGTGGGTCACAGCACCGCCTTTGCTTGCAAAGGCGCATCTCAGGGCATAGGTTCCCGCCAAATTTGCGGAACCGTGCCGCAATCCAAAGCAAAAGGAATATCCCATGGAAGGTGGCGCATTCGCCCAGTTTCTCCCGCTGATCCTGATCTTCGCGATCATGTATTTCCTGCTGATCCGTCCGCAGCAGAAGAAGATGAAGCAACATCAGGCGATGGTCGAGGCCGTGCGCCGGGGCGATCAGGTTGTCACCCAGGGTGGTCTGATCGGCAAGGTGTCGAAGGTCAAGGAAGGCGAGAACGAGGTCGAGGTTGAACTGGCCGAAAACGTCAAGGTTCGTGTGGTCAAGTCGACTATTGCGCAGGTTCTGAACAAGACCGAACCGGCGAAGTAACTTCGCGCGACAATTCCTTGAAAAGGCAGGGTAATGCTGCAAATTAATACCTGGAAGCGGGTTCTGATCTGGTCGGTCTGTGTGATCGGTCTGCTGATGGCCCTGCCGAATGCGTTTTACACGCGCGTCGAGCAATCCAACGATGCCAAGGCCGCAATTGAACTTGGCATCGACACCCCCGAGATGCAGGCACAGGCGGCGCAATGGCCCAACTGGTTGCCATCGTCACTGGTCAATCTGGGTCTTGATCTGCGGGGTGGTGCACATCTGCTGGCCGAAGTGAAGGTCGAAGATGTTTACGAATCCCGGATGGAGGCGATGTGGCCGGAAATCCGTGACGCGCTACGCGATGAACGCGCGACTGTTGGTACGATCCGCCGGCAGGATTCGGCACCGGATGAGATTCGCGTTCGCATCAGCCAGCCCGAGGGCATGTCCCGCGCGCTGGAAGTTGTGCGCGGTCTGGCCCGTCAGGTGCAGACGCTGACCGGAGTGGGGGCTACCGATATCGAAGCCCGCGCCGATGGTGACACCATCGTCGTGCAGTTGTCTGAGGCCGAAAAGCTGGCCTCGGATGATCGCACCGTGCGTCAGGCGCTGGAAATCATCCGCCGCCGGATTGACGAGGTCGGTACGCGAGAGCCCACAATTCAGCGCCAGGGTGCAGACCGTATCCTGATTCAGGTGCCGGGCATTGGCAGTGCAGGTGAACTGAAAGAGATCATCGGCACCACCGCTCAACTGACTTTCAACTCGGTCGTCAGTCGCGGCACCGACCCGGACGCTGTTCCGGGGATAGGGCAAGAGGTCGTCCCGTCCATTGACGAAGATGGCGTTTATTACATCATTGAATCCGCCCCGGTTGTGACGGGTGAGGAACTGGTCGACGCGCAGCCCTCGTTCGACCAGAACGGTCGCCCGGCAGTCAGTTTCCGGTTCAACACGTCCGGCGCACGCAAGTTTGGCGACTACACGCTGGAAAACATCGGCGCGCCCTTTGCGATTGTATTGGATGACGAGGTGATCTCGGCCCCGGTGATCCAAAGCCATATTCCGGGCGGGTCGGGTATCATCACCGGTAACTTCACCGTTGAAGAAAGCACCAATCTGGCGGTCCTGTTGCGAGCGGGTGCGTTGCCTGCGGGGCTGGAGTTCCTTGAAGAACGCACCATCGGTCCTGAACTGGGGCAAGACAGCATCGATGCCGGTAAAGTGGCAACCATCGTAGCCTTTGTCGCGGTGCTGACCTTCATGGCGCTTAGCTATGGTTTGTTTGGCGTGTTTGCCAACATTGCGCTGATCATCAACGTCGGGCTGCTGTTCGGCCTGCTGTCGCTGATCGGGGCCACGCTGACCCTGCCGGGTATTGCGGGGATTGTCCTGACGGTCGGTATGGCGGTGGACGCCAACGTGCTGATTTTTGAGCGTATCCGCGAAGAACTGAAATCCGCCAGAGGCCCGGCGCGTGCCATTGAGCTGGGTTATGAAAAAGCCCTGTCGGCTATTCTGGACGCAAACGTTACCACTTTCATCACCGCCGTGATTCTGTTTGCCATGGGCAGCGGGCCGGTGCGCGGGTTCGCGATTACGCTGGGCTTGGGTATTCTGACCTCGGTCTTTACCGCGATCTTCGTGACGCGTTTGATGATCGTGATGTGGTTCGAACGCCGTCGTCCGAAAATGATCGAGGTTTGACATGAGACTGAAACTCGTACCCCAGAACACCTCGTTTGATTTCTTCAGCCGCTGGAAGGTCTGGCTGGGTATCTCGGCCCTGATGATGGTTGTGGCGTTTACGTCTTTCATGCTGCAAGGGCTGAACTTCGGTATCGATTTCCGTGGCGGGACCACGATCCGGACCCAATCCGCACAGGAAATCGACGTCGGCGCCTATCGCGACGCGATCTCTCCGCTGGAGCTGGGCGACGTGAGCATCACCGAGATTTTCGACCCTACATTTGGGCCGGATGAAAACGTCGCCATGATCCGCATTCAGGCGCAAGCCGATGCCGAGGCCGTCTCGGCCGCGACGGTTAACGCCGTGGAAGAGGCGCTGAAGGTGGCAGCGCCGGACATAGAATTTGTGTCCGTCGAATCCGTCGGCCCAAAGGTCTCCGGTGAATTGATCCAGACCGCCGTGATCGCGGTGGTTTTGGCGATTGGCGCCGTGCTGGTCTACATCTGGCTGCGCTTCGAATGGCAATTCGCTTTGGGAGCAGTTGCCGCGTTGGTCCATGACGTGATTCTGACCATCGGTATTTTCTCGGAACTACAGATTCGGTTCGATCTGGCCATTATCGCGGCGCTTCTGACCATCGTGGGTTATTCGCTGAACGACACTGTGGTCGTCTTCGACCGCGTGCGTGAGAACCTGCGGAAGTACAAGAAGAAAGATCTCAAAGAGGTTCTGAACATCTCGATCAACGAAACGCTCAGCCGGACGGTGATGACCTCAGTGACCACGCTGCTGGCGCTGATTTCGCTTTACGTGTTGGGTGGGGATGTGATCCGCGGTTTCGTCTTTGCGATGATCTGGGGTGTGATCGTGGGAACCTATTCTTCGGTCTTTGTGGCTTCGACCATCCTGCTGTGGCTGGGGGTCAAACGCGACTGGTCCAAGCCGTCCAATACGGCGGGCAATCAGTTTGCCAACATCGACGCCTGATATATTCGGCCAGTCCCCAATGGGGCTGGCCGTTATCATTTTTGCGGCTTTCCTCGGCGGCGTTGTTCGCGGGTTTTCCGGATTCGGCACCGCACTGATTTTCCTTCCTCTTTCCACACCCTTCCTTGGTCCATTCGGAGCCATCATCGGCCTGACTATAATGGACATCTTCGGCCCATTGCCGAACCTGCGTCGCGCTTGGCATGTTGTGCATCGCAAGGATCTGCTGCGGCTGTTGGTGGGCTGTGCGCTGTTGCTTCCTGTAGGGTTATGGGTGCTGACCAAGGTTGAACCCGAGGTTTTCCGCTATGCCGTCAGTCTGCTGGCGCTGTTTATGCTGGCCGTGCTGATCCTTGGCTTGCGGTATCACGGCCATGTTGGCCGGGGGATGGTTGCGGGAATTGGTGCAGCGGCCGGGTTTCTGGGCGGCGTGGCGGGCTTGCCCGGCCCGGCGGTAATCCTGTTTTACATGTCGCGCCCCATACCGGTCGAAGTGATCCGCGCCACGATTTTATTGTTCCTGTTCGGGTTCGATTTCCTCCTCCTTGGGTTCCTGACCGGGATGGAGCGGATCACTTGGGCGGCGGCGGCATTAGGCCTTGCATTGGCCGTGCCCAATTTGCTGGGCAACTGGCTGGGCGGTTGGTTGTTCCGGCCCGCGTATGAAAAGCTGTATCGCGCTGCGGCTTACCTGGCGATTGCGGTTGCGGCCTTGTCGGGCCTACCGCTTTGGGGCTAGAACACGGCCATGCGCCTGAATGAGATTTCCTATACCAACGCAGTCCCGGTTGACGGGTACGGCCCGGGCTTTTTCCGGATCGGTGGGCAGGTTTATGAGGGAGCCGTTCTGACAGGCCCCGCCGGAACCACGACCTGGGACGGGTATGAGGACAACGCGCCGCTGCTGGAACTTTCCGATACCGTGGACGTTTTGTTTATTGGCACCGGGGCTGAACTGAATCACATTCCTGCTGATCTGCGCACGGCCCTGGAAAATGCCGGGATCGGAGTTGAGATCATGAACTCTCCGGCTGCGTGCCGCACGTATAACGTGCTGTTGTCCGAAGGGCGGCGCGTTGCGCTGGCCTTATTGCCGGTCTGATCTGTCGGCAGGGCCTGCGTCAAATCTCACCTTTTGCGCCTGACGGCAATGAGATAAGCGGGACCCATGACATTGACTGTGACCGATCTGGCCATCGCCCGTGGCGGCGTTCCTGTGCTTGAAGGGCTGAGCTTTGCTCTGCCGCCGGGCAAGGCGTTGATTCTGCGCGGGCCGAACGGGATCGGTAAGACGACCTTGCTGCGCACACTGGCCGGGTTGCAGCCGCCGCTGGCGGGGCGGATTGACGGGGCCGAGGATCAGATCGCATATGCCTCGCATTCCGACGGGTTGAAGCCGACATTGACGGTGGTTGAGAATTTGACCTTCTGGGCCTCGGTCTTTGGCACTTATGAAATTCAGCCCGCGCTAGACGCCTTTGCGCTGAACGAGCTGTCCGACCGTCATGCAGGCAACCTGTCGGCGGGGCAGAAACGGCGGTTGGGTTTGGCGCGAATGCTGGTTACGGGGCGGCCGATCTGGATGCTGGACGAACCGACCGTGTCGCTGGACCGTAACGCGGTGCAGATGTTCGCCGATGCTGTACGCGCGCATCTGGGGCAGGGCGGGTCGGCCTTGGTCGCTACCCATATCGACCTTGGCCTGGACGGAGAGGTTCTGGACGTTGGCCCCAACAAGGCCAAGCCCAGCCCCATCGATGACTTCGACGGAGGCTTCCTGTGATTGCCCTGTTGCTGCGTGACCTGAAACTGGCCTTCCGCGCGGGCGGAGGGTTTGGTCTCGGTCTGGCGTTTTTTCTGATCGTGACCGTTTTGGTGCCCTTTTCAGTCGGGCCGCAATCCTCGCTGCTGTCGACCATCGCGCCCGGTGTTCTGTGGCTGGGCGCGCTGCTGGCTTGCCTGTTGTCGCTGGACCGCCTGCTTGCACTGGATTGGGAGGACGGCTCGCTTGACCTATTGGCCACCGCGCCGCTGCCGTTGGAAGCGGTAGTAACCATCAAGGCGCTGGCCCATTGGCTAACCACTGGCCTGCCACTGGTTCTGGCCGCTCCGTTTTTGGGCGTGTTGCTGAACCTGCCAGTGCCGGGGTTTTTCTGGCTGGTCGTATCGCTGTTGATCGGCACCCCGGCAATGAGTGTCATCGGCACTTTTGGCGCGGCCCTGACCGTGGGCCTGAAACGTGGCGGATTGCTGCTATCCCTGCTGGTCCTGCCGCTGTACGTGCCGACCCTGATCTTTGGGGCCGAAGTCGCGCGCCGTGGGGCGACGGGGATGGAAACCCAGACCCCGCTGTTGATGCTAGCGGGGATCACCGCCGCGACAATCGCCCTATTGCCCTTTGCCAGCGCAGCGGTGCTGCGCATTAACCTTCGCTGACGTGGTCAAACTTTGACTGATGTCAATTGAGAACGAACCCGACTCGGACTAGATAAGGCCCATGTCTATCGCAGCCAAAGCCAACGCCCTCTGGGAATACGCCAATCCGCGCAAGTTCCTTGCCACCAGTGAACGGGTGATGCCGTTTTTCTGGGCATCATCGCTTGCCTGCATCGTGGTAGGGCTGGTGTGGGGGTTCTTCTTCACACCGGATGACTACAAGCAGGGATCGACGGTCAAGATTATCTATCTGCATGTGCCTGCTGCGCTGATGGCGATCAATTGCTGGCTGATGATGCTGGCGACCTCGCTGGTGTGGCTTGTGCGGCGCCACCATGTCAGCGCGCTGGCGGCGCGTGCAGCGGCCCCTGTGGGTATTGTGATGACCCTGATCGCGCTGGCGACCGGGGCGATCTGGGGGCAGCCAATGTGGGGCACCTGGTGGGCCTGGGATCCGCGCCTGACCTCGTTCCTGATCCTGTTCCTGTTCTATCTGGGCTATGTCGCACTTTGGGAAGCTATCGAAGACCCTGATACGGCGGCCGATCTGACCTCGGTCCTGTGTCTGGTCGGGTCTGTCTTTGCGCTGCTCAGCCGCTATGCCGTGAATTTTTGGAATCAGGGGCTGCATCAGGGCGCATCCGTGATGCGGGCCGCCGCCGTGACCGGGGCGGATACCGAAGAGAAGGTCAGCAATATCTATTTCTACCCACTTTTGTTGTGCATCATCGGGTTTGTACTGCTGTTCATTGCTCTTGTTTTGTACCGCACGGGCACGGAAATTCGCGCGCGCCGGGTCAAGGCGCTTTTGGCGCGGGAAAGGGTAAGCGGATGATCCCTGATCTCGGAAAATATGCCGATACGGTTCTCTGGTCCTATGCGGCCTCGATCGGATTGCTGGCGCTGCTGATTGTGTTCAGCATCGTACGTGGCCGCAAGGTCCGGGCCGAGATGGAAAAGGTCGAACAAAGGATGACGCGCAATGGCTAAAATCTCACCCCTGATGATTGCGCCGCCGCTGATTTTTGGCGCTTTCGCCGTCCTAGCGGGCATCGGCATGTTCCGCGATGACCCCAACGCGTTACCGTCGGCCCGCGAAGGCCAACCCGCGCCGCCTGTGGCGCTGACGGAATTCGCGGGCAAGACAGGGTTTGATGATGCCACGCTGCGGGACGGAGAGGTCAAGCTGGTCAACTATTGGGCCAGCTGGTGCGCGCCGTGCCGGGTTGAACATCCCAACCTGCAGGCCCTGGCAGATGAGGGCATCCCCGTTTACGGCATCAATTACAAGGATCAACTGGCAAACGCCGAAGCCTTCCTGACCGAACTGGGCGACCCCTATGCCGGAATCGGCCGGGACGAGCAGGGGCGTATGGGATTGGACTGGGGCGTTTATGGCGTGCCCGAGACCTATGTGATCGATGGTGAGGGCACGATCATCCTGCGCTTTGCCGGGCCGATAACTCAGCGCGTGATCGAAAGCACGATCCGTCCGGCGTTGGAAAAAGCGGCAGGCAACTAAAGCCGCGATGGTTTAACCAAATGAGAAATGAAAAAAGGCGTCCAATCGGACGCCCTTAATTTTATAGCGCGCAGATTTAACCAGCTTTCGCCAAGTTCCGCAGCACATATTGAAGCACACCGCCGTTTTCGACGTATTCGATCTCGGGCGCGGTATCTATGCGGCACTTGAGGGTGATGGTCTTTGTGGTGCCGTCGCCATAGGTGATGGTGCATGGCACCTCTTGCAACGGTTCAACCGTATCCAGACCGTCAATCGAGACCGTCTCATCCCCCTTCAGTCCCAGCGATTTCCGGGTGTCGCCGCCGGTAAATTCGAAGGGGATCACGCCCATGCCAACTAGGTTAGAACGGTGGATGCGCTCAAAGCTTTCGGCGATCACGGCCTTGATGCCCAGCAACGCGGTACCCTTTGCCGCCCAATCGCGTGAGGACCCGGCGCCGTATTGCTGCCCCCCAAACACCACAAGCGGAACGCCCTGTTCCTGATAGGCCATCGACGCGTCGTAGATCGAGGTCTGCTGACCGTCCGGACCTTTGGTATAGCCGCCCTCGACGCCATCCAGCATCTCGTTCTTGATGCGGATATTGGCGAACGTGCCGCGCATCATGACCTCGTGATTTCCTCGGCGCGAACCATACGAGTTGAACTCGCGCGGCTGGACCTGACGCTCTGTCAGGTACTTACCCGCAGGCGAGGTTGCCGCAAAAGACCCCGCAGGTGAGATGTGGTCGGTGGTGACCATGTCGCCCAGAATGGCCAGAACCTTGGCGCCGTCGATGTTCGAGATGGTGCCCGGTTCGGGGCTCATACCCTGAAAATATGGCGGGTTCTGGATGTAGGTCGATGTCGGCGGCCAGTCATAGGTTTCCTGTTGCGGAACTTCGACCGCCTGCCATTTGTCGTCGCCTTTGAACACGTCGGCATATTTCGACTGAAATGCCTCGCGGGTGACGGTTTCCTGCACCAGATCGGCGATTTCCTTCTGGTCGGGCCAGATATCTTTCATGAACACATCATTGCCGTCTTTGTCCTGACCGATCGGTTCCGAGGTCAGGTCGATATCCATGGTGCCCGCCAGCGCATAGACCACCACCAGCGGAGGGGAAGCCAGATAGTTGGCGCGCACATCCGGCGAAATCCGACCCTCGAAGTTGCGGTTGCCCGACAGAACCGAGGTGGCGACCAGATCGCCCTCGGCAATCGCTTCGCTGATTTCCTTCTGGATCGGACCCGAGTTACCGATGCAGGTGGTGCAGCCATAGCCCACAAGGTTGAACCCGATGGCGTCCAGATGCTGTTGCAGCCCGGCGGCCTCAAGATATTCGGTCACAACCTGCGATCCGGGGGCCAGCGAGGTCTTGACCCAAGGCTGACGGTTCAATCCCAGCTCATGCGCCTTTTTCGCCACCAGACCGGCCCCGATCATCACATAGGGGTTCGATGTGTTGGTGCATGAGGTGATCGAGGCGATTACCACCTTGCCCGAATCCATGGTGTAGTCTTCGCCTTTGACGGCGACTTCCTTGGCCATCGGGCGTTTGAAGGTCTCAGCCATTTCCTTGGTGAAAGCGGCTTTGGCGCCAGTCAGCGCGACATAGTCCTGTGGACGTTTCGGACCCGATATGGCTGGAACGATAGTGCCCATGTTGAGCGACAGGGTGTCCGTGTAGATCGGGGCGTAGTTTTCATCCCGCCACAGGCCGTTCTCTTTGGCGTAAGCCTCAACCAGCGCCAGGCGATCCTCGTCGCGTCCGGTATTGCGCATATAGCGCAGGGTTTCGCCATCAATCGGGAAGAAACCGCAGGTCGCGCCGTATTCCGGTGCCATGTTGGCAATGGTCGCGCGGTCAGCCAATGGCAGGCGATCCAGACCGCTGCCGTAGAATTCGACGAATTTGCCAACCACGCCTTTTTCGCGCAGCATCTCGACTACTTTCAGAACCAGATCGGTGCCGGTAGTGCCCTCGACCATCGCACCGGTCAGCTCAAAGCCAACAACCTCGGGGATCAGCATCGAAATCGGCTGGCCCAGCATCGCGGCCTCGGCCTCGATCCCGCCAACGCCCCAGCCCAGAACGGCCATGCCGTTGACCATGGTGGTGTGGCTGTCGGTGCCGACCAGAGTATCGGGATAGGCAACTTCCTCTCCGTTCTGGTCTTTGTCGCTCCAGACGGTTTGGGCCAGATATTCAAGGTTTACCTGATGGCAGATGCCGGTGCCGGGTGGCACAACGCGGAAATTGTCAAACGCCGACTGCCCCCATTTCAGAAACTGATAGCGTTCCATGTTTCGTTCATATTCGCGATCCACGTTCATCTGGAACGCGCGCGGATTGCCAAACGCATCAATCATGACTGAGTGGTCGATGACCAGATCCACCGGGTTCAACGGATTGATCTTTTGCGCGTCACCACCCAGCGCCTTGATCCCGTCACGCATTGCGGCCAAATCGACGACGGCCGGGACGCCCGTGAAGTCCTGCATCAATACGCGGGCAGGGCGATAGGCAATCTCGCGCGGGTTTTTACCACCATTTGCGCCCCATTCGGCAAAGGCTTTGATGTCATCAACCGAGACAGAAAACCCGTCATCCTCAAACCGCAGGATGTTTTCCAACACTACTTTCAGTGCCGCAGGGAGTCTGGAAAAATCACCTAGACCGGCCTCTTGCGCGGCGCGAATCGAGTAATAGGCAATGGACTTGCCGTTCACGCTCAGGCTGCGGCGTGTCTTGGCGCTATCCTTTCCAACGGAAATGGGCATTGTTGGCCTCCCTTTCAAAATATTGGGTTTGGGGATTTGCTGATTGTTTTCTGGAGCATCATTGCCGGGCATTCAAGGCTTAGATACCTTGACTTCTAAGTTGTATGCTAAGGTATACAATTCAAGGGCGATTGTTTTAAATCTCAAGAAACCTTGATTGGCGGTTGAGCGTCGATCCGTTTAAACCGGATAAGCACCCCAAAAGCCCGAGATTTCATATGTTCAGAATTGCTCCTGTCACTGTGTTTGTTTCCCTGTTTCTGGCCACCTCAGCCCTAGCCGAGAATGACCCGGTTGTGGTTGAACTGTTCACATCACAAGGGTGTTCGTCCTGCCCGCCAGCCGATGAGTTGATGCATGATCTGGCACAACGTGACGATGTGATCGGACTGGCACTACATGTGGACTACTGGGACTATATTGGTTGGAAGGACGAATATGCCGATCCCAATCACACCCTGCGTCAGCGCGCCTATGCGCGTCAGGGCGGGCGGTCGATGATCTACACGCCTCAGATGGTTATCAACGGTCAGCAGGATGTGGTCGGTGCAAAGTCGCAGGAGTTGGAGTATCTGATCGATGCCCATCTCAAAGCTGCGCCCGAGGCCGAAGTGGTGGCGACCCGTTCGGGCAACGATGTCACGGTCGATGTTACGCCGGTCGAACTGCCAGAGGGTGAGCTTTTTGACGTGCGCGTGGTGCAGTATGCGCCGATGCGCCATGCCTCGATCCGCCGAGGAGAGCTGGCAGGGCATGAGCTGGACTATGCAAATGTTGTAGATACCTGGCAGGTCGCCGGGCAGTGGGACGGGGTGGCGCCGCAGAAGTTTTCGGCGGTGTTGACCTCGGACCTGCCAGCGGTCGTACTTGTGCAGAAGGTTGGGCATGGCCCAATCGTTGCCGCCACCAAGGTCAAGTGATCAGGGCATATCCTCGGGCTGAACGCCAAGTCCGTTCCAGGCTTTCCAACGTCGGTGAATCCAGAACCATTGTCCCATGTGCTGCCGTACCATGGCCTCAAGATCATCATTGGTGAACTGGGTCATGGTCTTGGCGTCAGTATGCGGAACCGGGTCATGCAGGACGATTTCGAAATCAATGCCATTAGGCTGGCGGATCGCATAGCACGGGATCAGTTCGGCTTTGTATTTCATCGCCAATTCGGCGTTCAAGACGGATGTCACGGCCGGTTTGCCAAAAAACGTCAGCTCTTCCCCGCCGTGGGCGTGCAGGTCTGAGACGATGGCAATGATACCGCCGCTCTTAAGGGAGCGCACCATTTCAACCATGCCGCGGCGGCCCTGTTCGAACATCGGCGCGCCGGTTTTGTAGAACGCGTCGACATACATGTCGTTGAAATAGGGATTCGCCATACGACGATAGAGGCATCCAATGGGCTGTCCACTGCGGGTTTGCAGGGCGATCCGCGCTGCCAGGTAGTGACCGAAATGCGCGGTTATCATCATGACGGGTCGCCCTTCGGCCACGGCGGCGTCAAAGGCAGCAATGCCGGGGCCGGACACCTTGGCGCTGGCCTGCCGTTCCGTGAAGCCTTCTGGCGAAAAGTGCTCCATGATGGCGCGACCTGCATTGTCGGGTACAGCGCGACAGATGCGATTTACCTCGGCGTCCGACAGGTCGGGGCGGGTGAGCTTCAGGTTGCTGCGCACGCGCTTAGTGAACCCGACCAAAGGGGCAAGCCCGCGTACGATGGCCCCCATCGTTGCGATACGCCGTTCATACGGCAACAGCCGCATTGCCCCGATTACACCTTTCAGAAACAGGCCGGTGACATAATATTTTCGAAGCGCCCCGCGGCTTAGTTCCGACTTTTCGACGGGCATAATCTGGTCTCACCGGCTGTTGCATTTTGCCGGGTCAGACATACAAGGCACATTCCGCGACCACAAGCATTCCTATGACCTAAACCGCGGCGCTTGCCTATTCCTCATTGTCTTCTTCGATCAGGGCGATCGTTCCTTCGTCAACCAGTGCACGAATAGCGCCAACAATCTGAGTCATGGCCTCTTCAGCCTCGGACTGCTTGACATTGCCGCGTTCGCCGATTTCTTCACGCAGGTTGTCGGCCATTCGCGATGACATGTTGGACAAAAGGAATTCGGTTGTATTTTGGTCATCCTCAGCAGTGGCCCCGGCCAACGCGGTGACCAGATCGGCCTGATCCACACTGCGGAGAACCGCCGGGACGTCGCGTGACAGAATACGGGCTGGGATATGCGCAAATGTAAAGATCGAACGGCGCACGACGCTGGCGAAATCCGAATCCTCTTCATCCAGCGCGGTTAGCAACCCGTCGCGGGTGGAGGCCGCCGACTGGTTCAGAATTGCGCCCACACGCGCCCCGGGACCATCCGCAAACGCCTGCGACGGCCTTTGGTCCAGCTGAGCCGCCAGCGACCAGCCGATGCGTTCCACCGCCTCGGGTGTGACATTGGCGGTTTTCGAAACCGCATAGGTGATCTGACGGGCAACAGGACCGGGCAGGTTCCCCAAAAGCTGCGCGGCCTTTGCGGTTTCCAGTTTCGATAGCATCACGGCGGCGATCTCGGTGCTTTCTGCTTGTGCCATGGCAGCTAGGTCTTCGGGTGGTACCTCGCGCAGCCGTTGCCAGGGATCACCAATCTGGCGCACTCCAGCCACCTTACGCAGCCGCGCGGCTGTAGCTGGGGCAATCTTACCATCCACCGCGTCCAAAGCACCGGCCAGACCGTGCGGGAAAGACAGGCCGACGCTGTCCAGCGCCTGTGCAAACTCCTGCGCCACTGCGTCCAATGTTACACGATCCACTAGCCCCATCTCACCCAGCTGATGGGTCAGTTTTTCCTGCAAATCGTCGGGAAGGTCTTCCAGCGGGATATCCGCGCCTTCATTCAGCAGCAGCCGCACGACCACGGCGGCCTTCTGTCGGTTGCTGAGCGCGCGAGGAATGACGCGAGGCGCTTCACTGTCCGCCTGATCTGTCACCGGAGCCGCCCCCGGTGCCACCTGTATCAAAGTGTTTGTAACCTGCATCTGCCTGCGGTGCCATAGTTGCGTTCCACAGGCAGATTACGGAGAGTCGGGTAAAGAAAGGCTGAAGCTTAGTAGTTATAGGTCAGCCCGGTGCGGATTGCCTCGCGCAGCGACGCCTCGGCCCAGGTGCCTTCACCACCGCGCGCCTTGATCTCGCGCCATTGTGCAATTGCCAAATCGGTTTTCCCTTCGGCCACAAAGCCCTGACCCATATAGCTGCGTGCTAGGATATTGTCGGGGTTGGTTTCGATGGCATTGGAATAAAAGACATTGGCCAGCTCAAGCTCACCCATTTTGCGATAGGTAAAGCCCCAGTAGGTCAGCACACGATCATCGTTTTGATCCATGATGCGTAGAATATTCTGAGCGTTTTCTAACTGGCCGTCATATGCCAATTCCCGCACGGCTTCATAAAGCTCATCTTGGGTGAAGTTGGTCTTGTCCGGCTTGACACAGCGCCCGGCATCCTTGTCGTAAACGCGGCCAAACAGGCATTTCTTGGTTGTGTTCGTTGGCTTGGGTGCGGCGCCGCTTCCACCGCCCGCAGCGTATGCCGCCGGTGCAAAGACAAAGGCCTGAAGGGCAATAGCTGAAACTAATACAAGACGCATTTTCCTACTCCGTTCTCTGGGCTGCTCTGATCAAGCATAGTGCGATCTGATAAAAAGCTAACAATCGCGCCTTCGCTTTTATTCACAAGTAGGAAATATAATTCTCAGCTGTTTACGATTTTCGCGCAGGTTTGGGTTTCGGAATCCCAATATGTCCCGTCTGCGCAGGACTGGGTTTGCTTGGAATGGCCAGTACAGGCCAAAGCGACCGAAGCTGAAACCGTAAGGGCCAAGGCGCAGAGAATGGTGCGTATCATGCTATTTCTCCCGTTCGGAAATATACGCGCACTATAGCTGATTTTGACCCGTCTGGCAAAAGAGCAGGGCCCGGATCGCGTTGTGCGAACCGGGCCCTTTGAACTGACTGAACGGTCAGGTTTTATTCGCCAAACACGCGGGCGAAGATCGTGTCGACGTGTTTGGTGTGGTAACCGAGGTCGAACTTCTCTTCGATTTCTTCAGGGCTCAGCGCTGCGGTGACATCGGCGTCGGCAAGCAGTTCTTCTTTGAAGTCGGTGCGATGTTCCCACACTTTCAACGCGTTGCGCTGAACCATGGCATAAGCATCTTCGCGGCTGACCCCTGCTTGCGTCAGCGCCAGCAGAACCCGCTGGCTCATCACCAGACCGGGGAACTTGTTCATGTTCTCCAGCATGTTCTCGGGGAAGATCAGCATCTTGTCGACCACGCCGGTTAGGCGGGCCAACGCAAAATCCAGCGTGATTGTCGCATCCGGGCCGATCATGCGTTCGACCGAGGAATGCGAGATATCACGTTCATGCCAGAGCGCCACATTTTCCATCGCCGGGATCACCGCTGCGCGCACCATGCGCGCCAGACCGGTCAGGTTCTCGGTCAGGACCGGGTTTTTCTTGTGCGGCATGGCCGAGGAGCCTTTTTGGCCCATCGAGAAGAACTCGGCACCCTCCAACACCTCGGTCCGCTGCATGTGACGGATTTCGATGGCGATGTTTTCGATGCTGCTGGCGATGACGCCAAGGGTCGCAAAGAAGGCCGCGTGGCGGTCACGCGGGATGACCTGCGTGCTGATCGGTTCAGGCACCAGACCTAGCTGATCGCAGACATGCTCTTCAACGCGGGGATCGATATTGGCGAAAGTGCCGACCGCACCACTGATCGCACCGGTGGCGATTTCCGCACGGGCGTCGCGCATGCGTGACAGGTTGCGGTCCATCTCAGCATAGAATCGGGCAAAGGTCAGACCCATTGTGGTGGGTTCCGCATGGATGCCGTGGCTGCGACCGATGCGGACGGTGTTCTTGTGTTCGATCGCGCGGCGTTTCAGGGCGGCCAGCAGGCTTTCGAGGTCAGCAATCAGCAGGTCCGCGGCGCGGGTAAGCTGTACGTTCAGGCAGGTGTCAAGTACATCCGAAGAGGTCATGCCCTGATGGACAAAGCGTGCCTCTTCACTGCCGACATGCTCGGCCAGATGGGTCAAAAAGGCGATAACGTCGTGCTTGGTGACGGCCTCGATCTCATCAATGCGGGCCACGTCGAATTCCACGTCCTTGGCCTTCCACACCGCCTCGGCGTTTTCGCGCGGGATGACGCCCAGATCGGCCATGGCGTCGCAGGCGTGAGCCTCGATCTCGAACCAGATGCGGAACTTGGTCTCGGGCGACCAGATGGCAACCATATCGGGGCGGGAATAACGTGGAATCATTGGCGGTGAGACCTTTTTGTGTTTGGGATAGAGCGTTGGCGCGGGGTTTAAACCCAGCCGCACAAGGGAACAAGGCACGAGTGCAAGTATGAGACGGTTTGCCCTGATTTTGGCCGTTTGGCCCGGTTTTTTGGCCGCGGAAGAGTTCCGGACACTGACCGGAGACGAGATTCTGGATGCCCTGACCGGCCAGAAGCTCGATTACGGGGACGGCGTCTGGCAGACATTCGATGAAACGATGCTGACGCAGTATTACTCGGGTCGCCCAAGCGCGGGCCGTTGGGCGGTGCGCGAGGATCGGTATTGCTCGGTCTGGCCGCCCTCTGATTTGTGGGCCTGTTATGACGTTCAGAAAAAGGGTGACGTGATCCGGTTCGTCGATGACAGCGGAGGCACCACCGACGGGACCTATGCCGAATGACCCAGCCTCGCAGCCTATCCGAGTTCGAAGGGAGCTGGAGTCTGAGCCGAACCATAAACGACGCGCGGGCAGGGCAGTTCGTGCAAGCCGAAGGTCACGCGGTTCTGCGCCCGGCTGAAAATGGGTTAATCTATGATGAAGAGGTCACGCTGCGTATTCCGGGTCAGGCCGAGATGACAGGCACCCGGCGCTACCTGTGGCGGGATGAAGGCGAAGGGATTGCGGTTCATTTCGAAGACGGACGGTTTTTTCATACATTGAAGCTGGAGCATTCGCAGTCTAGGGATCATCATGATTGTCCGCCAGACAGCTATGACGCGGTTTATGATTTCTCAGCCTGGCCGATTTGGTCCGTCCACTGGACGGTGAACGGACCGCGAAAAGCCTATGAAATGAAAACCGAATACCGCCCTCGATAGCGCAATCATCTTGAAGTCTCGATGTGAAATGGGCCATCCTGTGCCCCAATTTCCATCCGAACGTGGAGAAAGAAAATGACTACAAATGTTCTGGCTGAAGCAATCGGTCCGCGCGAGGGCACAGCGCTGCGCGTGAAACAGGTAGCGCTGGTTGCGCTGGGCATCGTGGCCTTGGCGATTGCTGCAAAGATTAAAGTGCCGATGTGGCCGGTTCCGATCACTATGGGCACCTTTGCCGTGTTGACCATCGGTACCGCCTATGGCGCGCGTCTGGGTTTGATCACCATGCTGGGCTATCTGCTGGTCGGCGCGCTGGGTTTTGACGTTTTCGCCGGGTCCTCGGCCGAAAAATTCGGGCTGACGTACATGATGGGCGGCACGGGCGGTTATCTGGTCGGCTACCTGATGGCTACCGTACTGCTGGGCGCGTTGGCCGCGCGCGGTTGGGATCGCTCGGTCGGGAAACTGGCGCTGGCGCTGGTGCTGGCCAATGTACTGATCTATGTGCCCGGCCTGCTTTGGCTGGGTCAGCTCTATGGTTGGGATAAGCCGATCCTGGAATGGGGTCTGACGCCCTTCCTGATGGGGGATGTGATCAAACTGGCGCTGGCCGCTCTGCTGATCCCCGGCCTGTGGAAACTGGTTGGCGACGCCCGCAACTGATTTCCGAATAACTTTGTGAATGACACCGCGCCCAAAGCAATTCGGGCGCGGTTTTTTGTGGCCTATTCCAAGAGATGCTGGACAAAACCGGCCACCGCAGTCCAAGCTGCATTCAACGAAAACATCAGGTTATTTAGAAATGAGAATTTTTGCTGGCTCGACTCTGGCCGCCTGTGCCGCCCTGTGGTTAGGGGCTGTGACACCGGCGTCTGCGGATACTCCTGTCACATACACCGAAGCAGGGCGCGCCCTGTTTGGCTTTTCGGTGCCCGACTATTGGGTCGTACGAACGGGCGGCCCGCGTGAGATTGAGGATACCGAACTGGGTGATCTTCGCGCTGTCGCACGTGTCATGGCCATACGGCCTTTGACCGATGACAACGTCTGGATGGGGTTCGTTTCACCTGCTGGCGTAAAGTCAATTAAGGATGGACTGCAATATCTTGAAGATATTGATAAGTTTCTTGTAAAAGATCCCGAAGTTACCAACACGTCCGACACACGAATTGGCGGTTTACCGGCGCGGGTGATCCGGGGGACCGGTACCCGCGACGGGCGTGGCATCAACTTTACGGCCTCGGTCATTGACCTGCCAAACAGTCGCGTGGCCGTTGTTGTCGCGATCCTGCGCAATGGCGCTGATCCGGCATATGTTGACGACCTGAATGCCGTTTTCGCGTCGTTTCGGGCCTCGCAGTAAGGAGATGTGCTGATGATCACAAAACGTATCAAACGTACAATCCTTGCGCTGGGGCTTGGGGCTGCAGGTTTTACGCTCTCTGCATGTGATGGTGTTTCAGTTGGTGTCGGCTATGGATACGGTTACGACCCGTTTTATGACTCGATGCTGTGGAATGACTACTATCGACGCGATGTTGACGTAGATATTGACGTCGACCGGCCTCCGCGGCCGAAGCCGCCTGCTGGCAAACCTCCGGCAAGACCAAAGCCGCCGGTTGCAAAACCACCTGCGCGACCGCGTCCACCAGTGGCGCGACCACCCGCAGCCAGGCCGCCGATCCATCGCCCGGCGCCACGACCGCGCAGATAGTTTCAGAGGGTCAGGTCAGAAGTTCCGTAGTGATATGGGCTGACCCTTCCAACGTTCTGTGTACAGGGCATTTATCTGCAATCTCCAGCAGCCGGGCACGCTGTTCCTGATCCAGCGGTCCTTCCAGGCGGATTTTGCGGCGGAACACGTCGATCTTGCCGTCTCCTGCAAGACCGGCATCCTGACCATGTACTTTGTTGTGGCAGACATCGACCGAGATACCCGTCAGTGGCCACCGCTTGCGCCGCGCGTACATGCGGATCGTCATCGACGTACACGCCCCCAGACCCGAGGAAACAAAGCCATAAGGCGACATGCCCCGATCCGTACCGCCATAGGATTCAGGCTCGTCCGCAACCGCGTGATGCCGGGGGCCGGATTGGATATCCTGCAAATACCCGGAGGGATCAACTTCTGTCACGCGCACCACGCCCTCGGGTGCGCCCGGCGGTGGTGCCGGTGGGCAGAGTGTGACGTATCGCTTGACCCATGCGGCGATCACATCCGCCGCGTATTCCGCATCCGAGGCCCGCGTGATCAGGTGATCGGCATCGTCCAACGTAACAAAGCTTTTGGGATGTTTGGCAGCAAGAAAGATGGTGCTGGCATTGTCGATGCTGACGGTTTCATCCCGGGGGGCGTGCAGGACCAGCAGGGCAGCTTTCAGGTCGCCAATGGCAGGAGTCAGAGCCGTTTCTGAAATGTCGTCGACAAATGCCTTGCCGATGCGGAACGGGCGACCGCCCAGCATGACCTCGGCTGATCCTTCCTGTTCGATCTGGGGCAGTGCAGCCTCAAAATGGTGCGAGACATGTCCGGGATCGGCTGGCGCGCCCAGCGTGACCACTGCCTTGACGCTTGGGATACCAGCGCGCGCGCGTAGAACGGCAGCCCCACCCAATGAGTGACCGATCAGCAAGGCGGGAGCCATGTTTCGCCCGGCTAGATACTGCGCGGCGGCAATCAGATCTTCTACATTCGAGGTAAAGGTGGTGTTCGCGAACTCTCCGCCCGAATGGCCCAGACCGGTGAAGTCAAAACGCAATACAGCAATGCCCATAGCCGCCAGACGCGCAGCAATACGGCGGGCGGCGGGAATATCCTTGGAACAGGTAAAACAATGCGCAAACAATGCGGTCGCAAGTACCGGTCCATCCGGCAAATCAAGGCGCGCAGCCAGCTGGTTGCCGTCGTGACCGGCAAAAGTGATGCGTTCGGTGGGCATGACAATTCCTTACCTATCGGGATGGCCCCAATAGTGTGTGCTTCGGTCTGGGCACTCAACCCCATTGTAAGAAGCGTCACGGGAAGGTGAGGGGAATACAGATATTTGGGTCGGATTCTTGTGAGAATTCGAGGTTCAATATTTGTGATGCCTGATCAATCAAATATTCGTTTTAATTATTTTTCTCTGATGTCCATCTTGCAGACGTCACACACAGTCAGCCAAGGAGGCTCAAATGGCACATACTGCATCCGCCCCGCGTGGCGTTGTTATTCGTCCCGATCTTTTGATCATCATTGCCCTGACCGGAATTCTGGGGTTCTCAGTGGGGCAAAATTGGCCACAGGCGGCACCGTCTACAACCGAAGCCGCCATCCCACACGAGGACTGGCATGGTAACGTCCGCCGCTCAACCTGGCCGGACTAATCCTTTATGTTAGACCCATAAGCTGAGGATCAAATGGGTATGTGCTGAGGTTTTCATACCCGTCCTCGGTGATCAGCACCTGATCTTCCAGCTTGATCGAAAAATCGCCCCCAACCTCGCCACAGGCGGCTTCGACACACAACACCATGCCGGGCTCAAGCGGATAGTCGTATGAGCCCGCAACCGCCTTGTCCGGATAGGCAACCAGAGGCCATTCATCACACAGACCCACGCCATGCATCAGGCAGCCGTATTTTTGCGCCTGAAACTTGTCGTCCAGCTTGTGTGCATTGGCGGTCAGTTCCGGAATCATCACGCCGGGTTTCAACATCTCCATATTGGTCATGATGTGTTCATGGGCGTGCTGCATGGCATAAACCATGTCAGGGCGGGGTTTCTCATCCCCGATCCACCACGTGCGCGAAATATCGATGCAGATACCGTAAGATCCGATCAGATCGGTATCAAAGGCGATGATTTCGTTCTTTTGCGTGATACGTGGGCCGCACTCCTGAAACCAAGGATTGGTGCGCTGCCCCGAGGCCAGCAGGCGGGTTTCGATCCATTCCCCACCGCGCCGGATGTTTTCGGCATGTAGTACGGCCCAGATGTCGTCCTCGGAGGTCTTGCCGTCACCCACATTGGCGCGCGCGAACTTCTCCATCTCGGCCACCGCGGTTTCACAGGCGTGATTGGCACAGCGCATGGCCAGGATCTCATCCGGGCCTTTTACGGCGCGGGTCTTTTCGGTGACCTCTTCACCCTCCATGATCTCAAACCCTTGCGCCTCAAGCGCGCGTAGGCCGTGCAACATGATCTTGTCGACGGCCAGACGTTTGTTGCCATCGCCATGTTCGTCGATCAGCAGCCGTACCTCGTTCGAGAACACGTCGGCCTGAACATCCACCTTGTCACCACGGTCAAAATAAAACAGGTCCGCTCCCGAGCGTTGTTCACGTACCAGAGGATTGAATTTTGACAGGAAGGGAGAGTTTTTATAGTCCCAGATCACCATGTAGCCATCGGCACACAGCAGCACGGCGCGGAACGGGTTATGGGTGTTCCACAACTGCATATTGGTGCTGTCCGTGGCATAACGGATGTTAAGCGGATCGAACATCAGCAGCCCACCATAGCCACGATCCACGATGGCCTTCGTCAGGCGCTTCCACCGGTATTCCCGCATCCGCGCCAGATCGGGCAGGGCAAGCCCGGCGGCTTCCCATTCGGCAAAGGCCAGTTGCGTCGGCCCGATCTCAATCCGATCATTCTCGTTCGGGGTGCCGTCGCCAAGCGTAGCGCCCTTTGCCGGGTCAATCTTGCGGCTGTCGCGATAGTGCTGGTTCATAGTGGGTCTCCCTGCCTGCGGTCGAGCGTGGAGAATCATTTCCCCCACGTCTTGAAGGTTTGCGACCGGGCATCCGTCGCTTTTTGACCGACAATCCAGTAAACTGGTGTTAGGTCAAAGGCATGACGATCCTCCAGACCTCAATTCCTTATGATCCGCTTGCCCCACGTCCTTTGCCCGGTATCCAACCGGTCAGCATGGATGATTGGCTGCATTGTGATGATGTGTTTGCCGCGCAGATGCAGCGGCGCACGACGTTGTTGGCCGAAAGACGGGCAGAGGTTCTGGCGCTGGACCCAAGTGCCGTACCTGCGGCGCAAGAGCTGTTGGATCTTGTCCTAAAGCACGCTTACCCTGGGTGTTTGGACCGGGTCATACGCCCGGACGGGCAGGGTGTTGAAATCGACCGCTCCAACCCCATGGATATGCTGTGTCGTCTGGTGCAGGAAGATTTCTGCATCCTTCAAAAGCACGGGGATGAACACGTTCTGACCGGTGCCATCCTGTGTTTTCCCGCCAGTTGGCGTTTGTCTGAAAAATTCATGCGCCCCTTGATCGACATTCATGGGCCCGTCGCCAGCTATGATGCCGATATCGCCCGCCGCGTGCAGCGCCTGTTTGATGGAATACAACCTGAACGTCCGCTTTGGCGCTTCAATGCCTTGTGGTACGAGGACGCGGAACTGCACCAACCCCGCAGTGCCAGCGCACCGCGTGATGTCCAAGAACCTGGGGTCGCGCAGTATCTGCGCAGCGAACGACAGACGCTTTTGCGTCTGCCTGAAACGAAGGCCGTGGTCTTTTCAATCCATACTTATGTGCTTGAGGCAAAGCGCCTGCGCAAAGCGGAAAACCCCGCCTAAGTGGCGGGGCTTCCAAGGAGGGTCTTCGGTTTAGTGCTACATGCCAAACGCGTTTGCGACACCGGCAATTGCCCCGCTTGTGCTGAGAGCGGAGATTGCGACGGAGTAGGCAAGTACCTGAGTATTAAGGCGAAAATCTTCACCTTTGATCAGGTTCACTGCGGCCAGAGAGACCGCGATCGGAACTGACACGCTTGCCACGGCCCCGGTCAATCCCCAACTGGACAGTCGCAGGATATCGCTGGGCTTATCGTGGTCGAGGGGGGGCGTATCTTCGTCCCGATCAGTAGGTTGCTCGATAGGTTCTGTCCGGAAAGCGATGCTGAGCAACTGCTCATCCGACAGCTGGATCGGCCGGGCTGCTGGTTTCAGCGCCTCTTTTTGTGGCTCATCCAGGTCTTCTTCAGTAATGGCCAGCCCCGCGAACGGGCCTGTCACTGCCTCGAAAATCTGTTGTCTGTTGCGTGGTTTGGAAGGCGTCAGCGTGTTGAACGCGCTCATGAACTGTTCCACGGTCAGAACTGTGTTGGGCGACAGCCATTCGACGCGCTGCGTCGCGCAGATATCAACCATCCGATACAGGATGACCACCAACATAAGCTCTGAGATTTCACTGTCATCCAGCAGCGCTGATACCGGAGAGATTGTAATTGCCAAACGGCTCTGCGGAAGGGTCACGATCGGCCGATGGGCGGTCTTTAACCCGGCGGCACGGTCCAACCGCTCAAAACGGTCTTCTGCTCCGGTCGCCTGAGTTTCCAAAGTCAGGCGCACCAGATACTGGCTGGAAACGATGCTGGCTTCGGTTGCGCTTAGCATGGTCTTACGCTCGACCAGATGGCCATAGTCTTCCAATGTCGTGGCGACGATGGCACCGAACCGCTCGATCGCGCCGTCAGTCTCACCGTCGAATTGAAGACCACCATGATAGCTGTGCTTCGTAGTCACTGCGCTGTCCCTTGTCGCATCCTGTCTTACCAAACAGGTTAACAAGCGATATGGGGCAGAATTTGGCAGAAATGGAAAAAAATCCAAAATTGGCAGGATTGATTACTCTATGGAAACCTAGACATTTTAGCGGCCACTTAATGTCTGTGGCAACAATGTGGCCGGATTGGGGTGTGTAGGCGCAGATTTGTGGCAGGTCTCAGCCGTCGATTCGGGCTGCCATAATCGCAATGGATTGCTGATAGACCGTGGCAGCGTTCCATTGCTGAATTACAGCGAAGTTGGGTTGCCCCGGCTGGTAGCCACGCCCCGGTTTCCACCCTTTTTGGCGTAGAAAATTGGCGGTTGAGGCAAGCGCGTCTGTCATATTGTAGAAATCGACCTGGCCGTCACCGGTTGCATCGACCCCATAGGTCAACGCATTGCCCGGCAGGAATTGAGTGTGCCCCAATTCGCCATGTTTGGCCCCTTGGGTTGCCGTCGTAATACTGCCTTGATCGACCAGTTTTAGCGCACCGATGGCATGTGGAATAAAGAAGTCAGAACGGCGACAATCATAGGCCAGTGTTGTGATCGCGGAAACAACCTGACTGTCCCCCATGAAATTTCCGAAACCCGTTTCCATTCCGTGAATGGCGATAAGCACTCCGCTGGGGACGCCGTATTGGCGCTCCAGCGCGGCATAGAACTGCGGGTTGCGGGCCTTGCGCTTGCGTCCTTGCGACACGATTGCGTCGGCGCCGCGTACCCGCATGAATTTGTCCAACGAGTATTTAAAGCTTTTTTGATTGCGGTCTGCCGCGATTGTACGGGTGGCGTATTGGCTTTGCGCCAGCGCCTGCAATCCCTTCTTTTTGACTCCCGCGCGTTTAGCCTGTTTGGCAAAGTCCTTCTTCCAAACCTCAAACCCGCTGCTGGTATTGCCGCAAGGGGCGCTGGCCGCAATTGTGGGCAGAGCCAGCGTAAGGGTCAGTAAAATTGCAAATCGCTTCATGAAAAGAATCCCTAAATAAGCTAATTCCAACCGACCCCGCGATCCGAGTGGCACTTATAATGCACGCTGCAGATCCTCGGCCGTCAGGACGGGCTGAATTTCGATATTGGCGTTCAATGCGGCAAACAGGGGCTCGTTGATTTTCGGCATGCGGGCCTGATCGCTTTCCTCGAAAATGACAATGCCCATGCGTTTTCCGTGTTCCAGCGCAAAATAGGCGGCCTCGGCATTGACGTCTTTCACAAGCGCTTCGATGGCTTTTCCCAGCGATCCGTCCCGTTCTGCTTGATTGCCTTTTTCAACCGGTATTGTGAATTTCAACATCAACCGCATCGCGCCCTCCCAAAATCCTCTGATCAATACTTTGGGACGAGGCTCGGACGTTCGTGCGTGTCAGTCAAGATGTGTTACCCTGAACGGCAAAAGGGCGCCCGGTAGGACGCCCTTTTCTTTTCTTAAGTTCAACCGCCGCTTAGCAGCTGTAGTACATGCCGTACTCAACAGGGTGCGGAGTATGCTCGTAGGTTTCGACCTCTTCCATCTTCAGTGCGATGTAGCCGTCGATCTGGTCTTTGGTGAACACGTCGCCTTGCAGTAGGAAGTCGTGATCCGATGCCAGAGCTTCCAAAGCTTCACGCAGGCTGCCGCAAACGGTCGGGATATCGGCCAGTTCCTCGGCGGGCAGATCGTACAGGTTCTTGTCCATGGCTTCGCCCGGATCGATCTTGTTCTTGATACCGTCCAGACCGGCCATCAGCAGTGCGGCAAACGCCAAATAAGGGTTCGCAGCCGGGTCGGGGAAGCGGGCCTCGACGCGCTTGGCTTTCGGGCTTTCGGTCCACGGAATACGGACACAACCCGAACGGTTACGGGCCGAGTAGGCGCGCAGAACAGGAGCTTCGAAACCTGGGATCAGGCGCTTGTAGCTGTTGGTCGACGGGTTGGTGAAGGCGTTCAGGGTCTTGGCGTGCTTCAGAACACCACCGATGAACCACAGGGCTTCGTCCGACAGATCAGCATACTTGTCGCCAGCGAAGAGCGGCTTGCCGTCTTTCCAAATCGACATGTTGACGTGCATACCGGTGCCGTTATCGCCTGCGATCGGCTTCGGCATGAAGGTCGCCGATTTGCCGTAGGCGTGGGCAACGTTATGGATGATGTACTTGTATTTCTGCAGCTCGTCAGCCTGTTTAGTCAGGCTGTCGAAGATCAGACCCAGCTCGTGCTGGCACGAGGCAACCTCGTGGTGGTGCTTGTCGACCTTCATGCCCAGACGCTTCATGGTCGACAGCATTTCCGAACGCAGGTCCTGTGCTTCGTCAATCGGGTTGACCGGAAAGTAGCCCCCCTTGACGCCCGGACGATGGCCCATGTTGCCCATCTCGTATTCGGTGTCGGTGTTCCACGATGCGTCGGTTGCATCAACTTCGTAGGATACTTTGTTGATAGTGTTAGAGAAACGAACATCGTCGAACAGGAAGAACTCGGCTTCGGGGCCCATATAGGCCACATCACCGATACCCGATGCCTTCAGGTATGCTTCGGCTTTCTGAGCGGTGCCGCGCGGGTCACGCTCATAAGCTTCGCCAGTGTCGGGCTCGACAACCGAGCAGTGCACGCAGATGGTCTTTTCGGCGTAGAACGGATCGACATAGGCGCTGTCGGTGTCGACCATCAGCTTCATGTCCGATGCTTCGATCGACTTCCAGCCCGCAATGGACGAACCGTCGAACATAAAGCCTTCTTCCAGGAAATCCTCGTCAACCTGATCGGCCATCAAGGTCACGTGCTGCAACTTGCCGCGCGGGTCGGTAAAGCGAACATCGACGTATTCGGCGCCTTCGTCCTTGATCAGCTGAAGAACTGCGTCCTTGCTCATACTCTTATTCCTCTATTGGGTGTTCGATTACAGGGCTTCCGAACCGGTCTCGCCGGTACGGATGCGAATGGCTTGTTCAACGGGCGAGACAAAGATCTTGCCGTCGCCAATCTTGTCGGTTTTCGCGGCGGACACGATGGCCTCGATGGCGGCGTCAACCTGGTCATCATCCAGAACGACCTCGATCTTCACCTTGGGCAGAAAGTCGACCACGTATTCAGCGCCGCGATAGAGCTCGGTGTGACCTTTCTGTCGGCCGAACCCTTTGACTTCGATCACGCTGAGGCCCTGGACACCTACGTCCTGCAGCGCCTCTTTCACTTCGTCCAGTTTGAACGGTTTGATGATCGCTTCGATCTTCTTCATCCCGGGCTCCTATAACTCTTGTCAGAAAGGCACTGATCACGTCTAAGATCGGTCGGCAATCTGATTGCGAAAATGGCCGGGCCCTTGTGGTGAGAAATTAAGCGGTGGGTGAAATTTTGATCGACTTGCACAAAAAGTAATCAGAATAGAATCGCCAAAGGAAATTGAGATGACGGAATTGCTGACAGCCGCACAGATGCGGACCATCGAACAAGCCGCGATTGAGTCTGGCGAGGTGACCGGGCTTGAGTTGATGGAACGGGCCGGGCGCGGCGTTGTCGAGGCTATTTTCGAAGAGTGGCCAGAGCTGTCGAAAACCTTGGGTCGAGCCGTGGTATTGTGCGGTCCGGGAAATAACGGTGGTGATGGGTTTGTCGTTGCGCGGTTGCTGAAAGAGTGGGGTTGGGAGGTCGAGGTTTTTCTATATGGAGATCCGCAGAAATTGCCGCCGGATGCTCGTCAAAACTATGAACGCTGGGCTGACATAGGAGGCGTCGAACCACTTGATGGACAGTTGGAGCCTTCGACGCTCAAGGCCAACGTGATTGTTGATGCCCTATTTGGCACAGGGCTTACCCGCCCCATATCGGATCTTGGTCTCCTTATGCTTGACCTGCATGACAGTCAGGGGCTTGGTGCAGCTATGGAGGTGGCGCAAAGACCCGACTGGTGTCCGCTGATTGTGTCAGTTGACCTGCCAAGTGGTTTGTGCAGCGACAGTGGTCGTGCTTTGAGCACGCCGGATTTCGTAGGACTACCAGCCAAATTAGAGGCAATGTCTTGCGCTAGCGATCTTACTGTCACCTTTCACAGTAAAAAGCTGGGTCACACGCTGGCTGATGGGCCTGAATTGTGCGGACGTGTTGTCGTTAAGGGGATCGGGCTAAAAGTGTCCAAGAAGGATGAGTGTGTATCTGAGGTGCATGCCGGTTCTGGTCGGAGAGGAGGTAAAGAGAGTACATCGCACAAATACTCCCACGGCCACGCTCTGATCCTTTCGGGTGGCGCAGGTAAAACCGGTGCCGCTCGATTGGCGGCGCGCGGGGCTTTGCGGATTGGGGCAGGGCTTGTGACGTTGGCGGTGCCTCCGGCGGCTCAGATGGAGGTCGCTGCGCAGGTCACAGCCATCATGTTGCAGAGGATCGAGGGGGCGGATGGCCTGACGCAAGTCCTGCAGGACGAGCGGCTCAACGCATTGTGCCTTGGCCCCGGGTTGGGGCTGGAACGTGCGCGGGATTTGGTGCCAGCGGCTCTGAACGCCAAGAGCGCGACTGTACTGGATGCGGATGCATTGACGGCTTTTGCGGATGATCCCGCAGCCTTGTTCGCGCAATTGCATGAAAACTGCGTTTTGACACCTCATGGAGGTGAATTTACGCGGCTGTTTCCGGATATCGCAGAAAAACTGTCGGCACCCGCAACTCAAGGACCGGCCTACTCCAAGGTTGATGCAACGCGCAAGGCTGCCAAGAGGGCGGGGTGCGTGATCCTGTTCAAAGGGTCAGACACAGTGATCGCGGCGCCGAACGGACAGTGTTCGGTCAATGCGGCAGTCTACGACCGTGCGGCCCCTTGGTTGGCTACAGCCGGGTCCGGCGATGTTCTGGCTGGTTTTATCACCGGGCTGCTCGCGCGTGGGTTTGCCCCGATGCAGGCCGCTGAAACAGCGGCTTGGTTGCATGTGGAATGCGCGCTTGCGTTTGGCCCGGGGCTTATCGCTGAAGACTTGCCCGAGTTGCTTCCTGAAGTTTTCAAACAACTTAATATATGATTTTTAGGCGAGATTTGGCCGATCCACCCGATCTTCGGCAGCATTTGGCCGACGGGTTTGCGGTGTCATCAAATCGAGTGTTTGCCAGACGCATAGCCGGGCGTCAGAATTCGCTTGGAGGGGGTCTCCGGCTGCGGTCTTCCTGCAGATAATGCGTTGATTAAAATAGGAATTATTTCTGACTTTCTTGCTCTGAGTGGCGGACATGCAATACTTTGAAAGTATCGCAAGAGGCCTCTGGAGCCATGGCGACATGCGCGCGATTGATGAGCAACGAAAGCCGGAATTTTCAAGGTGAATGAAATGACCCAGAAACTAAAACTGTCCTCAATGGCTGCGATGTTGGTTGCGACAACGGCAATTCCCGCGGCAGCGGAACTGAAATACAACAACAACAGTGGCGGTTACGTTCTGTTGTACGGACAGCTCGATCCGGTGATCGTCTCGGTCGATGATGGCGAGGAAACGGAAACGCGCTTGCTGGACAATGACCTGTCCAACAGCCGCGTCGGCCTGCGGCTGATGCAGCCCTATGGCAGCAATGAATTCATGTTCCGTTTCGAAACCGGACTGGGTCTGCCGAGTACGGGAACGGCCAACCAGAATGGAACCAACAATGACGGGTGGTCACGGGAAGACATCCGACATGTCGATTTCTCGTTAAAAGGGGGATACGGCAAGTTCTCGGCCGGGCAGGGGAGCATGGCGTCGGACGGTGCGGCCGAGGTTGACCTGTCTTATGTTGGAACGGCTTTGTATTCCTTTACGAACGACGAAAACGGTGCGTTTTTCTATCGCGGCACGGACGGTGTACTAAGCGGCATCACCGTCGGTGACTCGGCCAGTAACTTTGATGGCGCTCGCCGTGGCCGGATCCGTTACGACACCCCCGACTTCAACGGTTTCTCAGCGGCAATTGCCTATGGTCAGAACATTCTGTCCAGCAGCGACGATGATGACTACTACGACATCGCGGTTTCTTACGGCAATACTTTCGCAAATGGCGTGGAGTTTGCCGCAAGCGTGGCCTATGCGGTGCGGGATTTCGACAATAGCTCGGGGGAACGCAAAGACACGATCGGGTCCGCTTCGGTTTTGCTGCCCAGCGGTTTCAGCTTTACGGCGGCCTTGGGTACGCGTGACGACACTGCCACCGGTGCCAGCGACCCGGACTATTGGTACACCAAACTGGCCTATGAAGGGGATTGGGTGTCTTGGGGGAAAACCGGTGTCGGGATCGACTATTTCGATGGTTCGGATTTCGAAAACGACGGGTCCAGCACAAAATCCTGGGGTGTCGCCGTCGTTCAGCGGATCGACAGCATCAACACTGATGCGTACCTGAAATATCGCAACCATGACTTCGACGACACGGTCGACTTTGACAAGAACGAAGCCTGGGTTCTGGGTGCGCTCTGGAAGTTCTGATCCCGACCTTCTTGGGAATAGGCGCCCCGGGTCAGTCCGGGGCGTTTTTTTTTGTTCAAATCGGCGGTAAAACAAGGCTGATCCGGGCTTTGCCCCCTTGCACGCAGGCGGCTGGGCAAATAGAAGGCGTCAAATTTGCCCGGCGCGCCGTTTTGCGCGCCCCGAATCCTATGGGGACTACCATAATGCAGGTTACCGAGACGCTGAACGAAGGTCTGAAACGCGGCTACAACATCGTTGTGACCGCAGCCGAGCTGGACGACAAGGTCAACGAAAAGCTGACCGAAGCACAGCCCGAAGTCGAGATGAAGGGCTTCCGCAAAGGCAAGGTGCCGATGGCCCTGCTGAAAAAGCAGTTTGGTCAGCGCCTGCTGGGCGAAGCGATGCAGGAAAGCATCGATGGCGCCATGAGCAAGCATTTTGAAGACAGCGGTGAGCGTCCGGCGCTGCAGCCTGACGTCAAGATGACCAACGAAGATTGGAAAGAAGGCGACGACGTTCACGTCGAGATGTCTTATGAGGCGCTGCCGGAAATCCCCGAAGTTGATCTGAAATCGGTCGAGCTGGAAAAGCTGATTGTCAAAGCAGACGATGAGGCCGTCGAAGAAGCGCTGAAAAGCCTGGCAGAAACCGCGCAGGACTTCAAAGCGCGCCGCAAGGGGTCCAAAGCCAAAGACGGCGATCAGGTTGTGATCGACTTTGTTGGCAAAGTGGACGGCGAAGAATTCGAAGGTGGTTCGGCCGAAGACTACCCGCTGGTTCTGGGCTCGAACAGCTTCATCCCCGGCTTTGAAGAGCAGCTGGTCGGTGTGAAGGCCGAAGAAGAAAAAGACGTGAATGTCAGTTTCCCAGAAGAATACGGCGCCGAAAACCTGGCCGGTAAGGACGCTGTTTTCACCTGCACGGTGAAAGAAGTGAAAGAGCCGGTTGCTGCCGAGATTAACGACGAGCTGGCCACCAAGTTCGGTGCCGAAGATCTGGCTGGTCTGAAAGCTCAGATCGCTGAGCGTCTGGAGGCAGAGTATTCCGGTGCGTCGCGTGCGGTCATGAAGCGCGCGCTGTTGGACGCGCTGGACAAGATCGTTTCCTTCGACCTGCCGCCGTCGTTGGTTGAAGCCGAAGCCAAGCAGATCGCTCACCAGCTGTGGCACGAGGAAAACCCGGAAGTGGAAGGCCACGACCACGCCGAGATCGAGCCCACCGACGAGCACAACAAACTGGCCGAGCGCCGCGTGCGTCTGGGCCTGCTACTGGCCGAGCTGGGTCAGAAGGCCGAGGTTGAAGTCACCGATGCCGAGATGACGCAGGCGATCATGAACCAGGCGCGTCAGTACCCGGGTCAGGAACGTCAGTTCTTTGAGTTCGTGCAGCAGAACGCTCAGATGCAGCAGCAGTTGCGCGCGCCGATCTTCGAAGACAAAGTCATCGACTACATCGTTGAACTAGCTCAAGTTGCCGACAAAGAAGTCAGCAAAGACGACCTGCAGAAAGCCGTAGAGGCACTGGAAGAGGAGTAATCCTCTTCCGCCCCCTGCCCACGGGGCACAAAAAACGGAGCCGTCTGACAATCAGACGGCTCCGGTGGGTGGCTTTTGATCTTATGAGGTGAGGGGGTCAGGCCTCATGAGCAAAAGCACGGGGGGTACTCAGCAGAGCAGTCTTTTGCTCTGGCGTGAAACGATCTGACAGCGCTTCGATCAGTTTAAGCACGTCTTTGACTTCGTCTTTCGATTTTGCTGAATGCATCTGTTCGACGAAGTATTTCTCAAGCTCGGTCAGCGGTTGGTGATCGACATTAGCGGGTTTTTCGGCCTTGCTGAGCGCGAACAGACTCAGCGCCTGTTCTTCGGTCAGGAAGACGTCATGTTCGATTCCCGCATAGTCCCGAATGCCCGAAATTCGTTCATCCGAGCAATCCATCATCGCCGCCATCGCAACCACTTTGCCCATTGGTTTTGCACTACCGAGGTAGTCATACGGGGCATTGCCCGACCGTTGCAGAACACGGTTCATGATCGGATCAATTACGGCGATCGAGTCCAGTACGCCGGCGGTTTTGGCGTATTCGAACGAGCCGATCATGACCTCGCTGGTCACATAGGACACTGAATTTTTGCCGCGCCCTCGGCCCAGTCGTTTGGTGTCGACACAGAACCGGGTCGCTTCCCAGACCTGTGAACTGCGCAAGGGCGGTTCACCGTCCAGAATGGAATTGAAGACATCCGCAAGCATGTGTGGACCTGTGGTCTGCAACAGGCGCATACACCCAACGACTTCCCCCTCGTCGTTGATGCTGACCACGTGTGCAGGATTCAGGTCGTCGAACATATCGCGTTCACGGCCGTCTACTATGTTGACCTCCCAGCCCAAACGATCGCCGAACACGCGGGCTCGTAGTTTGAACATTTCGTCCAGGACATCACTAAACATATGCTGGTTGATACCATCAATTACGATGATCATTTCCATCCCCCTACAGTCTGGTTACCGTGACTCGAGAGTTAACCATGTCGCGGGCGGAAACTATTGGGGGTTTCCCGTATTTTTTCGATTTTTTGCTTATCCTGGGGCGATTAAGCCCAAACCTATCGCCCGGCCAATGGCCTGAGGCGTGGTTAACGCGCCCAATTTTTCGCGGCCAGAGCGCATGTGAACCTCGACGGTTCGGTGGGAAATCGACAAAATATCACCAATATCTTGCTGCGATTTACCCTCAGCGACCCATTGAAGGATCTCTTTTTCGCGTGTCGAAAGGGCGGGCAGGTACAATGCTTTGGCCAGAACCCCGGACTGCATAACCGTATCATGCGCATGCACAGCGGCCATTTGCAGGTCGCCCATAACTTCTCTTTTGAGCGACTCCCATTCAGCATCTGAACAATCGCGGGTCACGCTTAGTATTCCGCATTCGCCGTAAGGGCCGCGGACAGGAACGGTTAAACCACGCGGGGTAATGCCGAAGTCATGTGCATCGCGGAAAACGGCATTAAATTTTTCGTCGTGATTGAAACGGCCCCAATCGACCGGTGCAATGCTGAGAACCGACTGGTAAATTGTTGGATCGAAATGGTGGTATCCATGGCTGCCGTAATGGATTTTCCATTCGTCAGGGTAATTCGCATACCCCTGAACGTCACCTTTCACAGGATTCAAAGTGGCATAAGACGCATAGTCAAAGCCGAGTTCCTCGCAGACCGAGTTGATTATGTCTGCGGTCGACTTTTCCTGTTGGTCGAGCGCGGCCAAGTCTATGAGTTTCACCTGTCCAACCTTTTACATAGCGCTTTCCACCCCCCGAAAGCGCACAGTCTGTCCGTATTCAAGCCTACGTTGCGTCAACCGAGGTATTAAGCGCAAGGGAATTGTTAATATCGCGCAGGCATAATGCGTACTTAGAGCAACAGAACTGTGTGAATCTGGGGTATTTGGGTGGAATTCCGCCGATTCTGACGCGAATTGGCATCGGATGTTTACGTTCTTTGTACAAGTTGAGCGGGAATTCATTCGGGTACAAGCCCAGTTTCAACCAGCATTCCGCGGGCTTTGGCTTCGGGCCAATACCCTTTGGCGTACAGGAAGATTGCCCTTTGCTGATCGCCATCCGAAAGCAACCAGGCGCCGCGCAGATACTTTCCGGCAAATTCCAGATTGGCATCGGCGTCCAGCAGCCCCTGTGCATTTCCGCTGTAGCCCATAGAGCGTGCCGTCGCAGGAAGGATTTGCAACAGTCCGTAATAAGGCCGGTTCACAGCCCACGGGCGATGAGTGCTTTCCCGGATCGCCAGCTTGTGCACAAGCTCGCGGGGGACTTCGTAGTGATCCGCCCACTTATTGATCGAGGCCCGTAACTCAGGCGTTTCGTTTGGGTAAAGAGGGGGATCGAATGCGTCTTGCGACACCGTCTCCGGCCCTCCGCAAGCAGCGAAGGGGATCATCAGCATCATGGCCAGAGCGCTGCGGCGCAGGTAAGCGGTCATCTGTGTACTCCGAATTTCAGGGCGCGATGATAGGAAACGAGTGCCCATCTGCAAGCGTAGGCTTGAGATGTGGCCGAAATTTGCCCGTTTTGCGTGTGCATGAAAAAAGGCCGCACAAATCGGTGCGGCCTTTTCGAAATTCGATTGAACCAGATCAGGCTTTGGCTTCGTCTTCTTCAGCCGGAGCTTCTTCGGCAACCAGCTCTTCATCTTCCGAAGCAGCGGAACCGATATCGTCGAACAGTTCGGCGATTTCGAATTCAGCAGCGGCTTCTTCTTCAGCAGCCAGTTCCTGGATCGATTTGCCCGACGCCTGCAGTTCGGCTTCTTCTTCCGAACGGGCGACGTTCATCTTGATTTCAACTTCGACCTCAGGATGCAGTTTGACTGCGAGCGAGTGCAGACCCAGTTCCTTGATCGGTGCGATCAGGGCAATCTGTTTCTTGTCGACGGTGAAACCAGCCTCGGTTGCTGCGTCTGCGGCGTCACGCGGGGTGACCGAACCGTACAGAGCGCCGGCATCCGATGCCGAGCGAATCACGATGAACTGCTGACCATCCAGCTTTTCGGCCAGTGCTTCAGCTTCTTTTTTGGTTTCCAGGTTGCGGGCCTCAAGCTGCGCTTTCTGGGCTTCGAACGAGGCGACGTTTGCCTCGGACGCGCTCAGCGCTTTGCCTTGGGGCAGCAGGAAGTTGCGGGCGTAGCCGGGCTTGACGTCAACGACGTCGCCCATCTGACCCAGTTTCGCAACGCGTTCCAGAAGGATAACTTGCATGTCAGTCTCTCCTTACTTCACGGCGTAGGGCAGCAGGGCGAGGAAGCGGGCGCGCTTGATAGCACGGGCCAGTTCACGCTGCTTTTTCGCCGAAACGGCGGTGATGCGGGAAGGTACGATCTTGCCACGCTCAGAGATGTAGCGCTGCAGCAGACGGGTGTCTTTATAATCGATCTTCGGCGCGTTGTCGCCCGAGAACGGGCAGACCTTGCGGCGGCGGAAAAATGGTTTTGCGGCCATGGTTTATGTCCTTTCGTCAGGCGTTGATCAACGGCGCTCGCGGCGGCCTTCGCGCTCGTCGCGCTTCTGCATCTGGACCGAAGGGCCCTCGGCATGCTCGTCGACCTTGATGGTCAGAACGCGCATAACATCATCATGCAGGCGCATCAGGCGCTCCATTTCCTGAACGGCGCCAGCGGGGGCGTCGGTCTTCAGGAAGGAATAGTGACCCTTGCGGTTTTTGTTGATCTTGTAGGCCATTGTCTTGACGCCCCAGTACTCGCTTTCGACGACGTTACCGCCGTTGTCCGCCAGAACGGTGCCGAAATGTTCGACAAGGCTTTCTGCCTGCGCGTTGGACAGGTCCTGACGCGCGATCATTACATGCTCATACAGCGGCATGTGTACTCCTGTTTCTATCAAGGCGCATTTCATAGGCGGGGCCATTTTGTCCTTCGCGACCCTGCCACGAGAGGCTGCGCGATTCATAAGATTTGCGAAGGATGGCCTCGTATACACGTTTGAGCGCGAAGGGCAAGCCCCGCCACAGACGCCTTGGCGGTGTCGCGCTATTAACATCCAATTAACATTGCGCTGCCCAATTCCTGACGCTTTTCCGCTCAAAGTTGTTTTTCATACCGGGGACTATCCGGAATTACCGGACCCAGAACGGCAACCTGAAAAACAGGGTGAGAGAGATGACCGCGATGAATACGAATGCATTCGAAGAGTCCGCAACCTCAGCGAACTATGAGAAATCTGTACCAGTTCTGATCACCTTTGCACCGAACTGGAAGGTTCGGATGGTACTGGCCCGCGTCCTGGGCGCCTTTCTGATCGTGATGGCGTTTTCCATGTGGTTGGTGGCCGGTTCCGCAATGGCTGCCGAAGTATGGCCAATCAAGCTGGCTGCTTCACTTATGTTCCTGCTGGTCGGTGTTAGCCTGCTGACGATTCAGCTGCTGGATGCCCGCCCGGATGCTTATTTCGATCCGATCCGCCGCGAGGTTCGGGTTCTGCAAAAGAACGAAAATGGCCGCCCGCAGACCGTTCTGCGCCGCAGCTATGACACCTTGGGTGGTGCCCGCTTTGCCGACGATCAGGTCGAATTGTACGATGTCGATGGCAGCCTGCTGATGAAACTGCCGCTGCAATCGGCGGATGTCAGCCGAGCGCTCAAGGGGCAACTCAGTGGAAGCGTAACAATCTTCGCGTGAAATTTATTCTGTTCATCTAGGAACAGAAACTGTTAGAGAATAATACTTGTGTGCTGCCCTTGGGCAGCACATTTTCGTTATCGAGCAACCCATTCGGGTTGCATCCATAATTTTTCGGAGATTGTCATGAAATCCACCCTTCTTGCTGCTGCACTGGCCGTTTCGGCAACTTCGGCGTTTGCCAGCGCCGAGAAATACGTTTTGGACCCCAGCCACAGCCAGGTCGTCTTCAGCTATAACCACCTGGGTTATTCCACCACGACCGGCATGTTCTCGGGCTTCGAAGGCGAGATCATGTTTGACCAAGAAGACCCTGCGTCATCCAGCGTTTCTGTTTCGATGCCCGTGATTGAAATGATCACCGGTTGGAAGCCACGCGAAGATCACTTCATGACCGAAGATTTCTTTGGCGCCGCCGAAGGTGACCTGGTCACCTTTACTTCGACTGGTATCGAAGTCACCGGTGAAAACACGGCCAACATCACCGGCGATCTGACCATGAACGGCGTGACCAAGTCGGTCGTTCTGGATGCCAAGTTGAACCAGGTGTCCGAACACCCAATGGCGAAAAAGCCGTGGGCGGGTTTTGACGCGACCACCACGCTGGTACGCAGCGATTTCGATCTAGGACAGTTTGCGCCTTTTGTCGGTGACGAAGTCGAAGTCCGGATCTCGGTCGAAGCAGTTAAGGCTGAATAAGTCGCTCGCGATCTTCTGAACAAAACCGCCGAGGCACGTCGCCTCGGCGGTTTTTTTATTCGGCTCGTTGCGCGACCAGTTCCACAGAAACTGCAACCACAAAGGCCAGCGAGTCCTCGCCGGGCATGGATTTGCCAACATCAAAATCCAGCCGGTTCAATTCCAACACCCCGGACATCGCGGCGGTGTTGTCCTGAAGATCAAGTGTGAAAGGCACCACCACATCCATAGTTTTGTCGCGGATGGTCAGCGGACCGCGGGCCTCGTACCCGGTGTCGGTCTTGTAGAGGTCGGCCTTGAACTGGGCGGTCGGGAATTGGGTGCTGTCAAAGAAATCGGCCCCCATGGCCTGATCCGTAACCGTTCCAAGGCTCAGCGAAGGGATCGCGATTGTGACGTCAACTGTACCGGCTAGGCCCGGCTCAGATGGGTCTTCAAAGGCAATTGCTGCGGTCCAATCGGCGAATGTGCCGGTCACCGGGCTGCCCAGTTGGGTAATGGTAATGGACAGTGTGCCTTCTTGCACCTGCCAGTCCGATTGCACTTCAGACAGTTCTGCGGTGTCGGTTGCGGCGGCGGAGTGATCCGAGAATACGCCCGTGGACCAACCACCCAACAGGACCGCACCCCAAATAGCCAACGCAGCAACAGCGGGTAGGGCAGAGTGATGTTGGTCTGGGGGCTGAGGCACGTCTGAACGGCCGGGCAGCATACGGCGTAGAGTGCTGTCCTTGTCGACCACGTGGTGCTTTAGGGCACCTGCAATGTGTAGGATCAGTGATCCCGCCAGAACCAGAATGAACAGCCAGTGCAGGCCCGCCGTAACCTCGGCGACATAGGGTGACTTGGGTACGAAGGGCAGATTTTGCCCAAAGGGCCACAGGATCGGGGCGAAACCTTCCGCTGCGGCATGGTGCAGCCAGCCAGTCAGGGGAACCAGAACCAGCGAGGCATAGAGCATCCAGTGTACGACCTCGGCGGCGAAGGCTTCGGGTTTGTTGTCTGCGTTCAACAGGCCAGGCTTGGTCTGGGTCATCGCCCATAAGATGCGGGCCAGCGCGACAAAAAAGACGGTGACCCCGACTGTTTTATGGAGCGAGAACAACTGAACCGCCCGAACAAGGTCCTCTTCGGTGGTGGGGATGGACGGATCATAGATTGCGTGGGCCAGATTGTTGGCGAACCATCCCAGCGGCAGGGCGGTAAAGATCAGCAAGGCGGTCAACCAGTGAAAGGTCTTGGCCACACTGCCATAGCTGGAAAAGGTGTTGGTCGAGGGCATTGGTTGCTCCGTACTGGGGTGGCTGCGTTCAACCTAAAGCCATGGGATCAGGACGCAATAGCGAGCCACGCACAGCAAAAGTGCCAGATTGCAGAGGTCAGGCAGTGCTTGTGCCGCGCCCGCGCACGGTTTACACCCCGCCGCAACCTAACGTCATCCAAGAGGTCGCAATGACACGCGCATTCGTTTTTCCGGGGCAGGGTGCCCAAACTATCGGGATGGGCAAGGCTCTGGCCGAGGCTTATCCGGCTGCTCAGGCTGTGTTCGACGAGGTCGACGAGGCGCTGGGTGAAAAGCTGAGTAGCCTGATCTGGGAAGGTGATATAGCGGATCTGACGCTAACGCAGAACGCGCAGCCTGCGCTTATGGCGACGTCAATGGCGGTGATGCGCGCGCTGGATGCCGAAGGTGTTTCGGTTACTGACGCAGCATTTGTAGCCGGTCACTCGCTGGGTGAGTATTCCGCGCTGGCCGCTGCTGGAGCTTTGTCGGTTGCCGATACTGCCCGCCTGCTGCGCACCCGTGGTCAGGCTATGCAAAGCGCCGTGCCGGTAGGCGAAGGCGCAATGGCTGCCATTTTGGGCTTGGATTTGGACGCCGTCCGCGTCGTGGCCGAGGAAGCCGCGCAGGGTGAAGTCTGTCAGGCCGCAAATGACAATGATCCGACACAAGTCGTGGTTTCAGGCTCCAAAGCCGCCGTAGAGCGTGCCGCCGAGATCGCTAAGGGGAAAGGTGCCAAGCGCGCAGTGATGTTGCCGGTTAGCGCGCCGTTCCATTGCGCTCTGATGCAGCCTGCCGCAGACGTAATGGCAGAGGCGCTGTCAGAGGTTGAAATCAAGGCACCTGCTGTGCCGCTGGTGGCCAATGTGCGGGCCGAGGCAGTCTCGGACCCCGATCTGATCCGTCAATTGCTGGTCGAGCAGATCACGGGTTCGGTTCGGTGGCGTGAAAGCGTGCAATACATGGCGGCGCAAGGCGTGACCGAGACATGGGAGATTGGCGCAGGTAAAGCGCTGTCAGGTATGGTCCGCAAGATTGATCGGGCCATTGCGGGCAAGGCCGTCAGTACGCCGGAAGACGTGCAAAAGGTCATTCAGGCTGAATCGTAAGTTGAAAACGTCGCAACGGACGTACCAAGAGGGAAACCGAATGTTTGATTTGACAGGTAAGAACGCGCTGATCACCGGCGCTTCGGGTGGTATCGGGGGCGATATCGCACGCGCACTGCATGGCGCGGGTGCCACTGTGGGGTTGTCTGGTACGCGGGTCGAACCGCTGCAAGCACTGGCGGATGAGTTGGGTGAGCGCGCGCATGTATTGCCTTGCAACCTGAGCGACCCCGAAGCAGTTGCAGCGCTGCCGAAGCAAGCCGCCGACGCGATGGGATCCGTGGACGTTCTGGTGAATAACGCGGGCATCACGCGGGACAATCTGTTTATGCGGATGTCGGATGACGAATGGCAAAGCGTGATTGACGTGAACCTGACTGCCACAGCAAAGCTGTGCAAAGGCGTATTGCGCGGCATGATGAAAGCGCGTTGGGGTCGGATCATCAACATCTCGTCCGTGGTCGGCGCGACCGGCAATCCGGGTCAGGTCAATTATGCCGCGTCCAAGGCCGGTATGGTCGGTATGACCAAGTCGCTGGCCTATGAGGTCGCAAGCCGCGGAATCACGGCAAACGCAGTGGCCCCGGGATTCATCACAACTGCGATGACGGATAAGCTGACCGACGATCAGAAATCGGGAATTCTGGGTCAGGTTCCAGCTGGTCGTATGGGCGAGCCGTCAGAAATTGCTGCGGCAGTTCTGTACCTTGCAAGCCCTGAAGCGGGATATATCACAGGAACGACCTTGCATGTGAACGGCGGTATGGCCATGTTGTGAGCGCACACCGGGGCAGGCGCGAAAGCGTTTGCGTCGGGCGTTGTCTGTGCTATAGGCGGCGCATGTATGCGGGGGTCGGCCAGTGGGTCGGCCTTCTACTTTCCCGGCAATCGGGAAACCAAACCGCCCGGACCGGGCAAAATCAAGCCAGCCTGAGCGGGCAAGGGCAGAACCGGGCGCTACGCCCTGAAATGGAATGAGGAATAGACATGAGCGACGTCGCAGATCGCGTTAAAAAGATCGTTGTTGAGCACCTGGGTGTTGAAGAAGACAAAGTGGCAGAAAACGCTTCCTTCATCGACGATCTGGGCGCAGACAGCCTGGACACTGTTGAGCTGGTCATGGCCTTTGAAGAAGAGTTCGGCATCGAAATCCCCGATGACGCAGCCGAGACCATCCAGACCTTTGGCGACGCCGTCAAATTCATCTCTGAAGCGTCCTAAGCGTTTCAAATCCTTAAAAGCGGCGCTTCCGGGCAACGGAGGCGCCGTTTTTTATGCCCGAAACAAATTCACTCTTGCTTGACGCTTTTCCGCTAAGCACTGTCTGAACAGAGGCAATTTTTTCCGAGCGGGCAGGGCATGATACGATCCACCCCGACGATAAACACGGCACGCTTGATGCTTTGCGCCATGCGTCCCGAAGATTTTAACCGGTTCGCCGAGATCTGGCGCAACCCGTGCATCGTGCGGCATATCGGTGGCAAACCAAGGTCGCGTGGTGAGGCGTGGGATTCATTCCTGCGCAATGCCGGGCACTGGCAGATGGCCGGGTTCGGGCATTGGGCGGTTTTGCAGCAATCGAATCGCCAGATGATCGGTCAGGCTGGTTTTTTCTACGGCAACCGCTCGATGGGTGAAGATTTTGACAGTTACCCCGAAGCCGGATGGATTTTGGTACCCGAAGCGCAGGGGCAGGGTTTGGGCATAGAAGCGGCCCAAGCGGCGCATGATTGGTTCGACCGCATCATGCCTGGGCCCTTGGTTGCAATGGTAAATTCGGCCAATGCCGTCTCGCAGAAACTGGCTGAGAAGCTGGGATATGTGCCGATGCGCGAAGATAAGTACAACGGGTCTGAGGTTGTATTGCTGCGCCGGAATGGCCCCCCGAAACGCCATTAGTTATCAATCGCGGCAATGCCGCAAAATGTCCTCAGTTTGCCGAAACTGGTAAAATCCGGGATCGGTCCGGTGTGTATGGTACACTGGATTGACATGCGATTGAGCGAAGGAGCGGGCTCATGAGGATTTACCCTACTATGGAACTGCAGAACGGCCGGTGCGTGACGCTGGACAAGGGCCGTCTGGACAATGCCATGATCTGGCACGTGGACCCGGTTGAAACAGCGCGCAGTTGGTCGGCCGCCGGGGCCGAATGGATGCAGCTGACGGATTTCGACGCGATCGAAGGCCGTGACACCAATGCCGAACTGGTCGAGGAAATCATCCGCTCGGCTGAAATGCCGGTGCAATTGGCCGGTGGGATGCGCGCGCGCGAACATGTCGAACATTGGATCGACAAAGGGGCCGGGCGGGTCGTCATCGGTACCTTGGCTGCGCGCGACCCGATCTTGGTAAAGGAACTGGCCAAGTTTTATCCGGATCAGATCGTTCTGGCGGTTGATGTCTGGCAGGGCTTTGTCATGACCGAAGGTTGGCGCAGTCAAAGCGCCTTTACCCCCGAAGCCTTTATCGAAGCGTTCGCCGACACCCCGTTCGCGGGTATTGTGGTGACGGATATCGACAGTGACATGGAAGATGTCGAAGCGCAGTTGGGGCTGATCTCGGGACTTGCGGAAAAGTCCCGTACCCCCGTTATCGCCAGCGGTGTGGTGCGCACGGCGGACGATATCTCGCGCTTGGCCTATATCCACAACATATCGGGCGCGATTGTCGGGCGGGCGCTGTTCCGCAAATCGCTGAGCCTGGAAGATGCGCTGGAAGTTGCCAAAACCGCGCACGAGCCCGTGGCGCAGTTCCAGTAAAAGACAAGTCACCCGGAAATCGCCTTTTGCCCCGCGCGGGCAGAAGGCGGTTTTTCATTTCTGAACCCTTCCAAGGGTGACAGGCGGATTTTCTATCGGTTTTGGCGGGATGATGCCGGAAGGGATTGCGCCGTGGCTCTTGCCCCCGGCCCCCACGCCGGGGTATGAGCGGTTCTCAAATAGGAAGCAGGCAAGAGGCATTTCATGCGCAGAGTCGTTGTAACCGGTCTGGGATTGGTCACTCCGTTGGCCAGTGGGGTCGAGGAAAGCTGGTCACGGCTGCTGGACGGAGAATCCGGCGCGGGCCCGATCACGCAGTTCGATGCTGAGGCGAGCGGGGTCACCACGACCTATGCCTGCGAAGTGCCCCGTGGCGATGGTACGAACGGTACGTTCAATCCCGACGATTGGATGCCACCGAAAGAGCAGCGCAAGATTGAGGACTTTATCCTGTATTCCATCGCTGCGGCTGATATGGCCTGCCAGGATGCGAATTGGCTGCCTGAGAATGAAGAAGATCGCCTGCGCACTGGGGTTCTAATCGGCTCGGGTATCGGTGGGCTGGGTTCTATCGCGAACACGGCCAATCTGATCCGTGACAAGGGTCCGCGCCGCGTGTCGCCCTTCTTTATCCCTGGCGCGCTGATTAACTTGGCCTCGGGTCAGGTCTCGATCCGTCATGGGTTTAAAGGGCCGAACCATTCGGTTGTTACCGCCTGTTCGACCGGAGCACATGCCATTGGCGATGCCAGCCGTATCATCCGTGCCGGTGACGCGGATGTCATGGTTGCAGGTGGCGGCGAGGGTTGCATCTGTGAGATTGGCATTGCGGGCTTTAACGCGTGCAAGGCGCTGTCGACCAAGTATGCCGACGACCCTAAGAAAGCCAGCCGCCCTTATGACGTCGACCGCGACGGGTTCGTAATGGGTGAAGGCGCAGGCATTGTCGTGCTGGAAGAATACGAACATGCCAAGGCGCGCGGTGCGAAGATTTACGCCGAGGTTCTGGGCTATGGCATGTCCGGTGACGCCTATCACATCACCGCACCGTCCGAGGACGGCGACGGGGCAGAGCGTTCCATGAAAGCCGCACTGCGCAGTGCCGGGCTAGAGCCAAAGGATCTGGATTATATCAACGCGCATGGGACTTCGACCATGGCGGATACGATCGAGCTGGGCGCGGTGGAGCGTCTGTTGGGCGATCATGCGGGCAACGCAACCATGTCTTCGACCAAATCGGCCACGGGTCACTTGCTGGGCGCGGCTGGCGCGATCGAGGCGATCTTCTCGATCCTGGCGATCCGCGATCAGGTGGCTCCGCCGACGATCAACCTGGACAACCCGGCGGTTGAGACACCGATTGACCTGGCGCCGAATGCCAAACGTGAGCGTGAGATCAACGTGGCCTTGTCGAATTCGTTCGGGTTTGGCGGCACCAATGCCAGCGTGATCTTCGGAAAGGCCAGCTAAATGTGGCGGGCTTTGGCATCAAACGCGCTGACCATCCTGGTGGTCGGCCTGTTTTTGATCGGCGGTCTGATCCTTTGGGGGCAATCGCAGTACAAGGCCGAAGGCCCGCTGGACACCGCCATGTGCCTTCAGGTGAAAAGCGGCTCGAACATGACTCGCGTCAGCCAGCAGCTTGCAGATGAGGGTGCCATCAGCAGCGCCATGATCTTCCGGATGGGTGCGGATTACACTGACAAGGCGCAGCAGCTGAAAGCGGGCAGTTTTCTGGTTCGCGAAGGCGCATCGATGGCGCAGATCATCGACGATATCACCAGCAGCGGTGCCAGCACCTGTGGATCCGAGATTGAATATCGCGTTGGTGTCACACGGGTACAAACCCGCGTGCGAGAGCTGAACCCGGCCACCTTGGAGTTTGTCGAAATTGCGAGTTTCGAAGCTGGTGAAGAGGAAGCCCCTGCTGAATACGTTGAAAAACGTCAGGACTCCGATACGCGGTATCGTGTTTCGGTGGCTGAGGGCGTGACCTCTTGGCAGGTGGTCGAGGCGCTTAAGGGCATTGACGCCCTGACCGGTGAGGTGCCCGAAATTCCGGCCGAGGGCATGTTGGCGCCCGACAGCTATGAGCTGGCCCCAGGTGATGACCGGGCTGCTGTGTTACAGGACATGCAGGCGAAGCAACAGTTGCGGATCAACGCGGTTTGGGAAAGCCGGCAGAACGATTTGCCGATTAGCAGCCCAGAGGAGATGTTGATCCTTGCCTCGATTATCGAGAAAGAGACGGGTGTTCCACATGAGCGCGGCCAAGTGGCCAGCGTCTTTGTCAACCGGCTTGAGAATGGCATGAAGCTGCAGACAGACCCGACAGTGATCTATGGTGTCACCAAGGGACAAGGTGTGCTAGGCCGTGGCCTGCGCCGCAGTGAGTTGCGCCGTGCAACCCCTTGGAATACTTATGTGATTGACGGTTTGCCGCCCACACCGATCGCCAATCCCGGCCTTGCAAGCCTTGAGGCCGCTGTGGCGCCGGATGATACAGACTATGTGTTCTTCGTTGCGGATGGTACTGGCGGGCACGCGTTTGCGGAAACTCTGGATGAGCACAACCGCAACGTCGCCAAATGGCGAGAAATAGAAGCTGAGAGAAACAGCTCGAGCAACTAAGAAAAGGGCCGCGTCGAAAAAACGCGGCCCTTTCTTTTTCTTATGCAGCGGGACGTCTGCGGGGGCGGCGACGTTTTGACGACGCAGGTTTCGACGTCGAATTCGCTCCGTGCGGTTTGCGCCCCCGGAACCCACCACGATTGCGCGGTTTTTTGGGCTCGGCGTATTCAGGCATGGTACCGCTGGCGACCGGAATTTCGATCTTCATCAGCTTTTGAATCTGCAGCAGCTGGTCCAGCTCATCGGGCGCGCAGAAGGCAATGGCTTCGCCTTCACGACCGGCGCGGGCTGTGCGGCCAATGCGATGGACATAATTGTCTGGCACCTCGGGCAGGTCATAGTTGATCACATAGGCAACGCCGGGAATGTCGATGCCACGCGCCGCCACGTCTGTGGCAACCAGTACATTGATCTCACCGGCGCGGAACGCCTTGATTGCCCGATCGCGCTGTCCTTGGCTTTTATTTCCGTGGATCGATGCCGCGTTGAAGCCATCGGCCACAAGACCTTTCATCAGCTTTTCAGCACCGTGTTTGGTGCGGGAAAAGACCAACGTCAGGGCGTCCATGTCAGCGGACAGAATTTCGCGCAGTTTTTGCGGCTTTTCTCCTCGGCTGAGGAAATGCACAGACTGCGTAATCTTGTCTGCCGCCTTACCCGGAGGTGAAACCTGTACCCGCTGCGGGTTGGTCAGGTAGGATTGGCTGAGTTCCTCCATCTGCTTTGGCATGGTGGCGGAGAACAACATGGTTTGACGCGGTGTGCCCAGTGCAGGTGCAATTTTACGCAGGGCGTGAATAAAGCCCATATCCAACATCTGGTCAGCTTCATCCAACACCAGATGACGCACTGAACTGAGGTCAACGGCACCGCGTTCCATCAGGTCGATCAGGCGGCCCGGAGTGGCAACCAGAATATCGGTGCCTCGCGACAGGAACGAGATCTGTTTGCCAATGGATTGTCCGCCGACCACGGTGGCCACGCGCAGTTTCGTCTTTTGCGTCAGATTGCGCAGGCTTTCCGCGATCTGATTCACCAGTTCGCGGGTGGGGGCGAGGATCAAAGCCTTCACCGTTTTCGGCGCAGGTTTGCCCGGTTGCGCCAGCAGATGATCAATCAGAGGCAAGCCAAAGGCCAAGGTCTTGCCGGTGCCAGTCTGGGCCAGCCCAAGAATATCATGCCCGTTCAGCGCCAGCGGAATGGCCTGGTTTTGGATCGGCGTAGGTTGGGTAAAATTGGCGCGTTTCAGCGCATCGTTCAGGGCGGGCGCGAGGCCCAGCATGTCAAAGTCGAACAAATAACTATCCTTTGCAGCCCTCGGTATTAACCCAAAGGCAAGTCGTCACGGGCCGCATCTGCGACCGGCAGGGGTTGTACGAGACCTCGGGAAATGCAGGCGGCTCCTGCACCATCCGGTCGTCGCATCAAGAACCCTGCGTGATGGGGAACTATGGGTGGATCGGGCGCTGTGGGGCTGTTGATGGCCCGAATGCTCACGCAGCAGCGCTGTTTCATGGGCACATGCGGGTTGAGAGGTCGAATGTCAAGCTATTGGGCAGGGTTTTCTATGTCCTGTACGACGGTGTTGCTTGATTACTGACCCAACCCGACGGCCTGATGGATGGCAAAACCGGTTTTGACCGCGCGATAGGTCGGGAAGGGCATCCGCCCCGAGGTCTCGATATCGCGCTGGATCCAGTCGTGATCCTCTAACTGATGCAATGAGGCGGATAAGGCACGATCGGTGATGGTGATCAGATCCGACCTGATCGCCGAAAAGCGATGCGGGGTGCCGGTTAGGGCCAGGATGGGAACGGTCCACGACTTTCGAAGAAGCTTGTGCGTGGCGTCATCCGGGGCAACCTGAATGATCGCGCTGGCGATACGCGCGGCTTGGGTGCCTGCGGGGGTGAGGCGAAACTCGGGGCGTAGGGGATGGCCATGGCCGGGGTTACGCTCGAGCAGTTCGAGTTGGACGAGGTGATCGAGACTGGCCGCGAAGGCCGTTCGACTGGCGCTGGTTGCGGCGAGTAAAGGGGCTTGTCGCCCAGAAACACCGGAATGCATCAGCGCCAGAATGTTCAGTGACCATGCGCGGGAGGTGAGCTTGACAAGTAGAGCCATGTCCATAAAGTATAGTAACTATATTTAAATACAAAGGAAAGTTCAATGCCGCATGTTTCGTTAAAAAACACGATCACGTTTGCGATTTCAGTCAGGGATCGTCACGCCAGTGCGGATTGGTATCGTGACATGCTTGGGTTCGAACTTGCCCATCACATCGATGAAGCCGGGTGGAGCGAAATGCGCACCAATGTGGACGGAGTGACATTGGGTCTGGGAGAACAGGCCGAGCCGTCACCGGGCAATTGCGTTCCGGTCTATGAAGTTGGTGATATTGCCACGGCGCGTGGTGCGCTGGAAGCTGCCGGGGTGGCGTTTGATGGCCCGACGGAAACGATCGAGGGGATGGTCAGCACGGCCACATTCTATGATCCGGATCGCAATGCGATGATGCTGGCGCAAGATTTGACGAGCGGTTAATCTTAACACGGCGTACGATTGTTGTTGCGTTCGATGTTGCGTAACACATTGACTTTGCGCGCTTAATCACGTAGAAGTTATGTCATGCTAGAAGAAGTGGGCCACGGCCCCGGGGCGACCCGGTGGCCGTTTTTCGTTTCTCTCGTGCGGAGAAACTCACGCATGAGGTCACAGGCAAACATGACTTTGATTACCCCGGAAGAGCGGATTTCTCAGACGGCTGACTTGTTGCAGTCCCTTGAAAGATCCATTCGCGATCTGCGCCAAGCAGCGGAAGAACTGCGCCAGCAGATTGGTGCCGGGGAGGATGCAGACCTTGCCGGAGCAGGCAAGCAACTGGGGCAGCTAGAGGGGCTGATCCGAAGTTGTCAGAAAGTGGAGACAAGCTTTGTCGAACAACATCACAGACAAGCCGGAATTGCCCAAGGAGGGTATGCGCTCGACCTTGAGCGCGCTCGATTTGAAATCGGGTGCAGGTTGGCTCGCCTCCGCAGATGCTGCGGTTCGGGAGAGATTTCTGAGTGAGATCGGGGAGGGGGGGCTGTGTGCCCTCCCTTTCCTGTTTGAGTTTTGGGCGCTGCCGCATCAGTTGCCGCCCGAGGGTGATTGGCGATCCTGGGTGATCATGGGCGGGCGTGGCGCGGGCAAGACACGGGCTGGATCCGAATGGGTGCGGTCGATGGTCGAGGGGGCGAAACCGCTGGATCGGGGTGAGGCCCGCCGTGTGGCTTTGGTTGGAGAGACCTTCGATCAGGTGCGCGATGTCATGATTTTTGGTGACAGCGGGATATTGCGATGTTCGCCCCCGGACAGGCGGCCCAGTTGGAAAGCATCTGAACGCAAACTGATCTGGCCCAATGGGGCCGAGGCACAGGCATTTTCGGCAAATGATCCCGAAGGGTTGCGGGGACCCCAGTTCGATGCAGCTTGGGTGGATGAGCTGGCCAAATGGAAAAAGGCCGGGGAAACCTGGGATATGCTGCAATTTGCGCTGAGATTGGGTGAGCGACCGCGGGTCTGTGTGACGACCACGCCGCGGAATGTGAAGGTTTTGAAAGAGTTGCTGGCGTCGCCTTCAACGGTGCAGACGCACGCGCCGACCGAGGCGAACCGGGCAAATCTGGCCGCATCGTTTCTGGACGAAGTGCGCGCGCGCTATGCAGGCACGCGGCTGGGACGGCAGGAGTTGGATGGCGTATTGCTGTCGGATGCCGAGGGGGCGCTCTGGACCGGTTCGATGCTCGAGGCAGCACGGTGCGGGCAGGTGCCCGATTTGGACCGCATCGTGGTGGCGCTAGACCCGGCTGTGACGGCCGGTTCAGATACGGATGCCTGCGGGATCGTGGTCGTGGGGGCTCAGGTGCAGGGGCCGCCCGAGGAGTGGCGCGCCTATGTGTTGGCCGACCGGACGGTGCAGGGCGTTGGCCCAGCTGGTTGGGCGCAGGCGGCGATTGACGCAATGGATGAGTTCGGGGCCGAGCGTCTGGTGGCCGAGGTCAATCAGGGCGGGCAGCTTGTAGAAGAGGTCGTGCGGCAGGTGGACCCTCTGGTGCCCTATCGCGCGGTTCGGGCCTCCCGCGGCAAGGTCGCCCGGGCCGAGCCTGTGGCGGCGCTGTACGAACAGGGGCGTGTGGCGCATGTCTCGGGGTTGGATGCGCTGGAGGAACAGATGTGCCAGATGACCGCGCGGGGCTTTGAAGGGCAGGGCTCGCCCGACCGGGTCGACGCGCTGGTCTGGGCGCTGCATGAGTTGGTTGTGGGGCCTGCGGGGGTGTATCGGTGGCCTAGGGTTCGGAGTTTGTGAGCGAAGAAAATAGGCGGAGAGCGGCGGTTAAAAGGCTGCTCGCGGTCTGAAGTGACGTAACCAGAGAATTATGCTATGGACAAACCCTTTGCGGCCACAGGGTCGGGAAGGGAATTCCTAATGTCTACAAAAGACAAAAACTTCACCGGCTCAATTCCAGACATTTATGATGAATTCCTAGTTCCGTTGATTTTCGAATCTTATGCCTCAGACATGGCAAAGAGAGTCGCTGATGCAAAACCCAAAGCTGTTTTGGAAACTGCAGCGGGCAGCGGCGTAGTAACACGCGCGTTGGCCCCGCTGCTGAGCGACGGAATTCGTTATGTCGTTACTGATTTGAACCAACCGATGCTGGACAGAGCGTCAACGCAGCAGCCGAACGCCGATCAATTGGAATGGAGGCAGGCAGATGCGTTGGCGTTGCCCTTTGAGGCAAGTACCTTTGACGTTGTGTGCTGTCAATTTGGAGTGATGTTTTTTCCTGACAAAGTAGCAGGCTACAAGGAAGCCCTTCGCGTTTTGAAGGATGGCGGGTGTTTTATCTTCAATGTCTGGGACAGTATCGAAGAGAACGAGTTTGCGCATAGCGTGACGAAGACGGCATCTCGTTTTTTCCCGGAAGACCCCCCAGTGTTTTTAGCAAGAACACCCCATGGGCACGGCAATATTGGTCCAATTGTCGATGATCTAAAGGAAGCTGGTTTTACTGATATTGAAACATTGACAATTTCCGAGCAAAGCCGAGCGAGCACCCCCCAAGCTCCGGCAGTGGCTTATTGCCAGGGGACACCGCTAAGAAATGAGTTGGAAGAACGTGCTGCGGGCTCATTGGCTGAGATTACAGACGCGGCAGCAGCTGACATCGAAAAGCTGTTTGGTAAAGGGCCGGTGTCCGGCAAAATTCAGGGGCATGTATTTCTTGCGAGACCGTAAACCGAAATTGGTTTTTCCACGTACTCTGTTCGCTTCTGCGTTGTGAACTAGTAAGAATTCCAACCCGTTGCCCACCCCCCGTACGCCCCATTCCCGAGGCTTAAACTTCTTTCCGTCATAACTCCTTTCAACAAGCCGGGCAGTGCGGCGGCAGAAAGGAGCACAGATGGTATTCGATTTCTTGCGTCGTGGATCGGCTGGCGAGGCGCCCGAGGTGAAGGCGAGCGCGGCGGGGCCTGTGGTGGCGTGGCAGACGGGTGGGCGCGTGGCGTGGAGCCCTCGGGATGCGGTATCGCTGACGCGGACGGGGTTTTCGGGGAACCCGGTGGGGTTTCGCTCGGTTAAGTTGATTGCCGAGGCGGCGGCGGCATTACCACTGGTGTTGCAGGACCGTGAACAGCGCTATGAGACGCATCCGATGTTGACCCTCATGCGTCGTCCGAACGCAGCGCAGGGGCGGGCCGAGTTGATGGAGACCGTGTTCGGTCAGCTACTTCTGTCCGGCAACGCCTATATCGAGGCGGTACAGGCCGAAGACGGGCTGCCGGTTGAACTACATGTGCTGCGCTCGGACCGGATGAGCGTGGTGCCGGGCGCGGATGGCTGGCCCAAGGCGTATGACTATAGCGTCGGTGGCAAGACGCATCGTTTTGCGGCTGAAGTCATCTGTCACATAAAGTCCTTTCACCCGCAGGATGACCACTATGGATTTTCGCCGATGCAGGCGGCGGCTATGGCGATTGATGTGCATAACAGCGCGTCTCGGTGGTCGAAATCGTTGTTGGACAATGCGGCGCGGCCTTCGGGGGCGCTGGTGTGGAAAGGCGATGGCAATGGGGTGATGGCCGAAGATCAGTTCCGCCGCCTGTCCGACGAGATCGAGCAGAACTATCGCGGGGCGCGGAATGCCGGGCGACCGATGGTTCTGGAAGGGGGGCTGGATTGGAAGCCGATGGGGTTCTCTCCGTCCGATATGGAGTTTCAAAAGACCAAGGAAGCCGCTGCCCGCGAGATCGCGCTGGCCTTTGGGGTCCCGCCAATGTTGCTGGGAATTCAGGGCGACGCGACCTATTCGAACTATCAGGAGGCCAACCGGGCGTTTTATCGCCTGACCGTTCTGCCCCTGGTGACGCGGGTGGCGGCGGCAGTGTCAGAGTGGCTCTCGGGCTTTTCTGGCGAGGATTTGATGCTGAAACCCGATCTGGATCAGGTGCCCGCGTTGGCTACCGAACGTGATGCGCAGTGGACCCGCGTCAGCCGTGCCGATTTCCTGACAGATGCCGAGAAGCGGTCTTTGCTGGGGTTGCCGGCTCTGGCGGAGGATGCGGATGGCTGAAGGGTATCCGCCATTCGATTGCGCGCCGGGCTTGCGTCTGGCTGCGCATGAACGGGTGGCCGAGATTCAGCATGCGCACCTGTGCAAACGGTTGGATCAGATCGAAGAAATGATGGAGCGGTTAGAGCGCCGGTTGTGGCTGACGGTCTACGGTGTGGCCGCAGTGATCCTGGCACAGGCGTTTCAGTCTTTTTTGTCGGTAACACCATGAGTTCAAAGGTTTACGAGGAGTTGTTCATGGATTTGGAGCATAAGTTTGCGCGGTTCGGCGATAGGCTGTCTGTGTCCGAGGATGCAGTGATCGAAGGTTATGCCAGCCTGTTCGGTCAGGTCGATCAGGGTCGTGACGTGGTGCAGAAAGGCGCTTATCGCGCGTCCCTGGACGGGCTGGTGAAGGCCGGTCAGCGGGTCAAGATGCTGTGGCAGCACGACCCGGTGCAACCAATCGGCGTTTGGTACGAAGTGCGCGAAGACGATAAGGGCCTGTGGGTCAAGGGTCGTCTGCTGGAAAGCACACAAAAGGGTCGCGAGGCGGCAGAGCTAATCCGAGCGGGTGCCATGGACGGTCTGTCGATTGGCTATCGCACTAAGCGAGCCGTTAAGAATGACAAGGGCCAGCGGGTCCTGACGGAACTGGAGCTGTGGGAGGTGTCGCTTGTGACTTTCCCGATGCTGCCCAGTGCGCGGGTGGCGGCAAAGGGGACGACCCCGGATGCCGAAGAAACCCTGCGCAGTATTGCCGAGGTGTTCAACGACGCCCGGCAGGAGCTGGCGCGACCCTAGCGCGCCTCAAACCCACCCAAGAATGGAAGTGCTTATGAGCAAGACCGAGACCCCGGCCTTGACCGGAGAGGGTGCGCCCCTGGTTCAGGAGGTGAAGCAGGCGATGGCTGGCTTCGTAAATGAATTCAAGGGCCTGAAGGCTGAAGTGAAAACCAAACTGCAACAGACAGAAGAGCGACTGACTATGCTGGATCGTAAATCAACCATCGCGGCACGCCCGCATCTTGCTGCCTCGATCACCGAAGGCGCACCGCACCAAAAGGCTTTTGACGCTTATGTGCGTTCGGGTGACGATGACGGCCTGCGTGGGCTGGACATGGAGGCCAAGTCGCTGACCAGTGCGGTCAACAGCGATGGCGGTTACCTGGTCGATCCGCAAACCGCCGAGATCATCAAATCGGTGCTGAAATCCACCGCCTCGATCCGTTCGATCGCCTCGGTCGTGAATGTCGAAGCGAACTCGTTCGATGTGCTGATCGACCACACCGATGTGGGTGCGGGATGGGCGGATGAGGCCTCGAACGCGACCGAGACTGCGACTCCATCGATTGACCGCATCTCAATCGCGTTGCACGAGTTGAGCGCGCTGCCCAAGGCCTCGCAGCGCCTGTTGGATGACAGCGCCTTTGACGTCGAAGGTTGGCTGGCCGGTCGTATCGCTGACAAGTTTGCCCGCGCCGAGGCGTCGGCGTTTATCAGTGGCGATGGTGCCGACAAGCCGAAGGGTATTTTGGATCACGCCAAGGTCGACAATGACGTCTGGGATTGGGGCAATATCGGCTACGTTCCGACCGGCATTGATGGCGGTGTTGAGGCGGATGCCATTGTTGATGTTGTCTATGCGCTGGGCGCGCAGTACCGGGTCAATGGTACCTTCGTGATGAACTCGAAAACTGCGGGCCTGATCCGCAAGCTGAAGGACAGCGATGGCCGTTTCCTGTGGTCGGACGGTCTGGCCGCTGGCGAGCCTGCGCGCCTGATGGGCTATCCGGTGCTGATCGCCGAGGATATGCCGGATGCGGCATCCGACAGTTACTCGATCGCCTTCGGTGATTTCCAGGCAGGATACACCATCGCCGAACGTCCCGATCTGCGCGTTCTGCGCGACCCGTTCAGCGCCAAACCACACGTCCTGTTCTATGCGACCAAACGCGTCGGCGGCGACGTGAGCGACTTTGCCGCAATCAAACTGGTGAAATTCGGCACTGCCTAAGCGGTGGCGGATCCGGGGGGCTGGGTAACCGGCCCCTCGGGCGGCGGGTACGGGCCGGGGTGAGATCCCCTGCGTTGTCTAGCTGCTCCCCTCCGTCCGAGCAACGTGGGGCGGCCCGTGCCTGCCAATTTCCTGAAGTGACGACCCCCGGAGGGGGCCGAGATTGCGGAGTGAATGGATGATGTTGATCGAAGAAACCGTCATCGCGGATGCGGCGTTGCCGGTAGATCAGTTCAAGGCGCATCTGCGTCTGGGCGCGGGCTTTGACGAGGGCAGTGTGCAGAACGAGGTGCTGAACGGTTTCCTGCGGGCGGCGATCGCTGCGATCGAGGCGCGCACCGGCAAGGTGCTGATTGAACGCGAATTTTCTTGGAGCCTGAGCGAATGGCTCGATGCTGCAGGCGAGGTGCTGCCGGTAACCCCGGTGGTGACTGTGGGCGCGGTGACAATCCGCGATGCGGCGGGTTTGGAAAGCACAATCGCGCCCGATGCCTATCGGCTGGAACAGGACAGCCAGCGCCCCAGGCTGCGCCCAAAGGGCGCAATGTTGCCGAACATTGCGACAGGCGGCTCGGTGAAAATCACCTTTGCTGCAGGGATGTCGGCAGATTGGGGTGGGCTACCTGCTGATCTGGGTCAGGCAGTTTTGTTGCTGGCCGCGCATTACTACGAATACCGCGACGAGACTGCTTTGGGTGCTGGTTGTATGCCCTTTGGCGTAACCAGCCTGATCCAACGCTATCGCGTCGTGCGCTTTGGCGCAGGGGTGACGCAATGAAGGCGCCGCGATTGAACCGAAAGCTGGTTCTCGAAGCGCCAATCCGAACTGCCGACGGCGCAGGTGGGTACATCGAAACATGGGCCTCGTTGGGTACGGTTTGGGCTGAAGTCACTGCACGCAGCGGGTCCGAGCGTCAGGTGGCCGGGGTGCCAGTTTCGCGCGTGGGTTACCGCATCGTTGTGCGGGGTGCGCCCGAGGGGTCATTGATGCGCCCGTCGCCGGACCAGCGTTTTGCCGAAGGCATACGGCGTTTTGTTATTCGCGCGGTCGCCGAGCGTGACCCGCGTGGCCAGTACTTGACCTGTTTCGCGGACGAAGAGGTAGCGGCATGAGCTATGGCGTTTCAGCGGCCTTGCAGGCGGCGGTGTATCAGCAGCTTTCAGGCGATACGCAGGTCAGCACGCTGTCGGGCGGCGCGATCTATGACGCGGTGCCAGCAGGGGCGGTGCCCCAGACTTATGTGACGCTGGGCCCGGAAGAGGTGCGGGATGCCTCGGACCGATCGGGCGCTGGTGCCCTGCATCGGTTCACGGTGTCGGTGATGTCCGAGGCCGCCGGGTTTGGCGCAACCAAGGCCCTTGCGGGGGCGGTGTGCGATGCGCTTGAGGGTGCAGCACTGACCCTGGATCGCGGGCGACTGGTGGGGCTGTGGTTCGAACGCGCCTCGGCCCGCCGGACGGGAACCGGCGGTGCCATCCGCCAGATCGACCTGAGATTCCGCGCCCGCGTGGAAGACGACTAAGCAATCAACGGAGAGAGCATATGGCTGCCCAGAACGGAAAAGACCTGTTGGTCAAAGTGGATATGAACGGCTCGGGCCTGTTCGAGACCATCGCGGGGCTGCGGGCCACGCGGGTCAGTTTTAACGCGGAAAGTGTGGATGTCACCAGCCTGGAAAGTCAGGGTGGTTGGCGCGAGCTGTTGTCGGGGGCCGGGGTGAAGTCCGCTGCGATCTCGGGTTCGGGCGTATTCAAGGATGCAGGCACCGACGAACGCGCAAGACAGCTGTTTTTTGACGGTGAGACACCGAACTTTCAGGTGATCATTCCCGATTTCGGCATCGTTGAAGGCGCGTTTCAAGTCACCGGCATCGAATATGCGGGGTCGCACAATGGCGAGGCGACTTATGAGATGAGCCTGGCCAGCGCCGGCGCTTTGGCCTTCACGGCACTGTAATCCTATGGCTAATCCGTGGACAGGCGAGGTGGCATTGACCATCGATGGAGAGCGGCGGGTGCTCAAGCTGACGCTGGGTGCTTTGGCGGAATTGGAACAACAGCTGGGCACTGGGTCTTTGGTGGAACTGGTGCAGCGCTTCGAAGGTGGGGCCTATTCCAGCGGTGATGTGCTGGCATTGATCGTGGCCGGGCTGCGAGGCGGGGGCGCCGATGTCGCCCGATCGGATCTGCTGCGGGCCGAGATCGATGGTGGGCCGATGGCTGGCGCCAAGGCTGCGGCTGAACTGCTGGCACGGGCCTTCATGGTACCGGGTGACGCATGAGCGGGTTCGACTGGCCCGCCCTTATGCGGGCCGGTTTCGTCGGCCTGCGCCTGACGCCGGATCAGTTCTGGCGTCTGACACCGGCTGAATTGCGACAGATGTTGGGGCAAGGGGCCGGGATGACAGCGATGAACCGGGCTGGGTTGGACGCTTTGCTGGCGGCCTATCCGGACAAGCAACAAGGAGAGCGTGATGACGGATCGTGACGGGTTGGATGACCTGCAGGAACGGGGTGAGGCGCTGGGCGACTCTTTGGGGGATGCGGCGTCGATGGCTGCGGCATTCGACAATCAGATGAAGCGGATCAGCGCAGCCTTTGAAGAAACCGGCAAGGACGTCGCCACGTTGGAGCGCGGTATGTCCGGCGGTTTGCGCAAGGCATTTGACGGCGTGGTGCTGGACGGCATGAACCTGTCAGATGCGCTGGATGTGCTGAAGAACTCGATGATCCGCACGGCCTATTCGGCGGCGATCAAGCCTGTGACCGATCACTTTGGCGGTATGCTGGCCAATACGGTTGGTGGTCTGGTGCAGGGAATTTTGCCCTTTGCCAATGGCGGCAGCTTTTCGCAGGGCCGGGTGATGCCCTTTGCCAATGGCGGTGTGGTCAGCGGCCCAACGACATTTCCGATGCGGGGCGGCACCGGACTGATGGGCGAGGCCGGCCCCGAGGCGATCATGCCTCTGGCGCGCGGGCCAGATGGCAAGTTGGGCGTGCGGACATCCGGCGGAGGGCGCGCAGTGAACGTGGTGATGAATATCACAACGCCGGACGTGCAGGGGTTCAGACGCAGTCAGGGTCAGATCGCCGCTCAGATGAGCCGCGCCTTGGGTCGCGGCAATCGCAACAGGTAACACGAGGGAGCAGCTCATGAATTTCCACGAGGTAAGATTTCCCGCCAGCCTGAGCTTTGGTTCGGTCGGCGGCCCCGAGCGGCGCACAGATATCGTGACGCTGGCCAACGGGTTCGAAGAACGCAACACGCCCTGGGCGCATTCCCGTCGCCGCTATGACGCCGGGCTGGGGATGCGATCATTGGACGATATCGAGACGCTGGTTTCGTTTTTCGAAGCCCGTCAGGGGCAGATGTTCGGTTTTCGTTGGAAAGACTGGTCGGATTACAAGTCCGGGGCTGCGACAGCAGACGTGGCAATGGATGATCAGGTCATTGCTCGTGGTGACGGTACAAGCACCGAGTTTCAGCTGGTCAAAACCTACAGCTCGGGCGGGTTCAGCTATGTCCGCCCAATCGTCAAACCGGTTTTGGGTACCGTGCGGATCGGTTTGGAACAGGATCAAATGCGCGAAGGCGTAGATTTTGAAGTGGACATAAACAGCGGTCTGATCACGTTTACTGCGCCGCCGCCTGAAGAGGTGGAAGTCACCGCCGGATTTGAGTTTGACGTCCCGGTTCGTTTTGACACCGACAAGATTCAGACCAGTGTCGCTAGTTTTCAAGCGGGCGACGTACCCAACGTTCCAGTGGTCGAGGTACGTGTATGATGAGCGGCGATAAGCAGGGGCTGCACACCCATCTGCAAACAGGGTTGACCACAACCTGCCGATGCTGGGCGATCCGGCGTGAGGACGGGCAGGAATACGGTTTCACCGATCATGACATGGAACTGAGCTTTGACGGGATGACCTTCAAGGCCAGCACGGGCCTGACGGCCACGGCTATCGAACAAGCCACCGGACTGTCCGTCGACAACTCTGAGGCCATGGGGGCCTTGTCCGATGCTGCGGTCACAGAAGAAGACATCGAAGCGGGTCGGTTCGACAATGCTCAGGTCCGGGCGTGGCTGGTCAACTGGGCCGGGCCTGAACAGCGTTTTCTGCAATTCAAAGGCTCGATCGGTGAGATGCGCCGCGCAGGTGGTGCATTTCACGCCGAATTGCGCGGTTTGACTGATCTGCTCAACCGACCGATGGGCAGGGTTTACCAGAAACCTTGTACGGCAGTTCTGGGGGACGGTGATTGCAAGTTCAATCTCGGCGCGCCAGGGTATCAGGCCGAGGCTGAAGTGGTCGCTTTGATTGCCGGCACTGTCCTGCAATTGAAAGGGGCAGAAGCACCGGATGAAGCCTGGTTCAGGCGGGGCAGATTAGATGTTTTGTCCGGTCGGGCAACCGGGTTGTGGGCCGCAATCAAACAGGATGACCGGATCGTAGGTGGGCGCAATGTTACGCTTTGGTCCGGGATCAGCGGCGGCCTGGCCGTCGGGGACCGGGTAAAGCTGACAGCAGGGTGCAACAAAAGTATGCACACCTGCCGGAAAAAATTCAATAACATCATCAACTTTCAGGGATTTCCTGACCTGCCCGGTGAAGACTGGGTAATGGCGGTGCCCAAGCAAGGCAATCCCAACACTGGGGGAAGCAGACGATGAGCGGTCATAGGCAGGATATTGTCGACGAGGTGCGGGGCTGGTTGGGAACGCCTTACGTGCATCAGGCTTCGGTCAAAGGGGTGGGTACGGATTGTCTGGGCCTTGTGCGTGGTGTGTGGCGCGCGCTGCTGGGGTACGAACCCGAAACGGTGCCGAGCTATAGCATGGACTGGTCTGAGCCGCAGGGCGAAGAGCGCATGTGGGCAGCGGCCCGCCGTCACCTGATCGAAAAGAACCCCAGTTCTGCGAAGGCGGGCGATGTTTTGATGTTCCGTATGCGCGATGGGCGTGTTGCCAAGCATGTAGGTATCGTCAGCGAAACCGCACCCGCGCTGCGGTTTATTCACGCCTATTCCGGCTACGGCGTCGTCGAAAACACGCTGAGTGATCCCTGGCGCCGCCGGGTGGTCGCCTGTTTTGAATTCCCGCTGGAGGATGTGTGATGGCTACAATAATTCTGTCTGCAGCAGGAGCCGCGGTCGGCGGAGCGATTGGCGGCACTGTTGCGGGGCTGTCGACCGCGGTGATCGGCCGCGCCATTGGGGCAACGCTGGGCCGGGTCATCGACCAGCGGTTAATGAGCCAGTCGGTCATGGGCGGCGGCAGCGAAGTGGTCGAGACCGGGCGCTTGGACCGTTTCCGCCTGACCGAATCCGGAGAGGGTTCTCCGGTCGCTACGGTTTTCGGGCGTATGCGGGTGGGTGGTCAGGTTATCTGGGCGTCGGATTTTCTGGAAACCAAAAGCACAAGCACAACCTCGCAGGGTGGCGGAGGTGGCAAGGGATCTCCGAAATCGCCCGAGGTCACAACAACCACGCACAGCTACAGCTATTCGATTTCTCTGGCCATTGCGGTAGGGGCGGGGCAAATTTCGGACGTCCCGCGCATTTGGGCTGATGGAGAGGAACTGGAGCTCTCACCTCTGAACATGCGTATCTATCGGGGGAACGACCATCAATTGCCGGACCCTCTGATCGAAGCCATTGAGGGCGCAGGCAACGTTCCGGCCTATCGTGGCACGGCTTATGTTGTGATCGAAGGTTTGCAACTGGCGCCGTTTGGAAACAGGGTGCCGCAATTCTCATTCGAAGTCGTACGTCAGGAACAGCCGGGATTGCCGGATACGCCGGATGCCCTGTTCAAGACCATCCGGGGCGTTGCCCTGATGCCGGGCACCGGTGAATATGCGCTGGCCAGCGAACAGATCAATTACACAAAAGGGCGTGGGCAAAGCTGGGCGGCGAATGTCAACTCTACCTCGGGGAGGCCGGACCTGGTGACCTCGACCCGGGCGCTGCAACGTGAGTTGCCTTCCTGCGAGGCGGCCTCTTTGATCGTGTCGTGGTTTGGCGATGACTTGCGGTGCGGGCAATGTCAAATTCAGCCCAAGGTTTTGCGCAAAGACATCGAAGGCAAGAACATGCCCTGGCGCGTGGCAGGTGTGACCCGACAGACCGCCCAAGCTGTCAGGTACGAAAATGACCGCCCCGTCTATGGCGCAACCCCTGCGGATCAATCCGTAGTTCAGGCAATCCGGCATATGAAAAGTATTGGCAAACGGGTTATGTTTTATCCGTTTATCCTGATGGATCAATTGCAAGGCAACGGTTTGCCAGACCCGTGGTCGGATGCACCCAACCAGCCGCATTTGCCTTGGCGGGGGCGCATCACGCTTAGCACCGCGCCCGGTAGAAAAGGATCACCGGAAAAAACGGCGACGGCCGACGCGCAGGTGGCCGCGTTCTTTGGACACGCACGCGCCAGTGACTTTGCCGTTGGCGATGGCGAAGTGACCTATAGCGGCCCTCAGGAATGGGGTTTGCGCCGCTTCATTCTGCATTATGCGGCATTGTGTAAAGCTGCTGGAGGGGTGGAGTCTTTTTGCATCGGTTCCGAAATGCGCGGGCTGACCCAAATCCGAGGTCTGACCGGCTTTCCAGCAGTTTCCCAAATGCAAGCCTTGGCCGCCGAAGTGCGCGAAATCTTGGGGCCAGGCACAAAAATCGGGTACGCATCGGATTGGAGCGAGTATTTCGGCTATCAGCCGAATGATGGAACCGGGGACCGTTATTTTCACCTTGATCCACTGTGGGCAGATGAAAACATCGATTTCGTCGGTATCGACAATTACATGCCCCTGTCGGATTGGCGGGATGGTGAGGATCACGTGGATCTGAAGGCCGGCACAGACGCGATCTATGACCTCGACTACCTTCGAGGCAATATCGAAGGCGGAGAAGGCTATGACTGGTATTATGCCTCGCCGGAAGAGGCCGAAGCCCAGATAAGAACGCCGATCACGGATGAGGAGCATGATGAGGCATGGGTCTGGCGTTACAAGGACCTTCGCAATTGGTGGTCGAACCGGCATCACGAACGCATTGGCGGTGTACGTCAATCGAACCCGACCGATTGGGTGCCTAACTCAAAACCTATCTGGTTTACGGAACTGGGTTGCGCGGCCATCGACAAAGGAACCAATCAGCCGAACAAGTTTCTTGACCCGAAATCCTCGGAATCCAGCCTGCCGAAATACTCTTCCGGTCGGCGCGATGATTTCATGCAGGTGCAGTACTTGAAAGCGATGTATGGCTACTGGTCTGATCCGGCAATCAACCCGCTTTCGGATCAATATGATGGTCACATGGTTGATATGGCGAACGCCTATGTTTGGGCATGGGATGCGCGTCCGTTTCCAACGTTTCCGAACCTGCGAAGCCAGTGGAGCGACGGGGCGAACTATCCCCGAGGTCATTGGTTGAATGGACGGTCAGGCACGCGGACTCTGGCCTCTGTGGTCACTGAAATCTGCCACGGTGCCGGAGTAACGGATATCGACGTGTCGCGTCTGGATGGCGTCGTACGGGGCTATCTGGTTCAAGATGTCTCTAGCGCGCGCGCGGCATTGCAGCCCTTGATGCTGCGTTATGGGTTTGATGCGATTGAACGGGATGGTGTCCTGCTGTTTCAGATGCGCGACGGTCGCAAGGTGGTCGGATTGGATACAGACGATCTGGCAGACAGCTCTGATATCGAAGGCCGCGTGGAATATCGCAGAGAAGCCGAGGCCGAAATGACAGGCCGCGTTCGGTTGCGCTTTGTACAATCGGACGCCGATCATGATGTAGTGTCTGAAGAAGCCATCTTGCCGGGCACTCGAACGCATTCGGTGGCCGTGAACGAGATGCCTCTATCGCTGACACGGGCCGAAGGCCGCCAAACCGCTGAACGCTGGCTAAGCGAGGCGCGAGTCTCACGCGAGACAGCGCGCTTTGCATTGCCGCCGTCGATGTTGCATCTGGGGGCGGGTGACGTCGTGAGCCTGACCAAAGACGGGCAGAGTGCACGCTATCGCATCGACCGGCTAGAGCAGGCCGATCTGCAACTGGCCGAGGCAGTGCGCATCGAACCCGGCGTCTATGCGCCATCTGATCTGCCTGACGATCAAGTTTCGATCAAACCCTTTGTGGCACCGGTTCCTGTTTTGCCTGTGTTCCTGGATTTGCCGCTGCTGACCGGGTCCGAAGCCCCACATGCCCCATACCTTGCTACTTCGGCCAACCCATGGCCCGGCAGTGTTGCCGTCTATTCGGCGGCCAGTGACGAAGACTATGCTCTGCAAGAGGTGATCTCGGGGCAAGCGATAATTGGATTTACCGAAACCCCGCTGAGACGGGCAAGCGCCGGTGTCTGGGATGAAGGAACGCCGCTGCGCGTCAATCTGGTTGATGGCCTGCTGGAATCGCGCCCTCGGGATGCGTTGCTGAACGGGGCCAATCTGGCCGCGATCGGTGATGGAACACCCGGCAATTGGGAGCTGTTCCAATTCGCCGACGCCACGCTGCAAGAAACGGGCGTCTATACATTGTCCGGTCGCTTGCGCGGTCAGCTTGGGACGGATGCGATCATTCCCGATGTCTGGCCCGATGGGTCGATGTTCGTCCTGTTGGATCAGCGTGTTTACCAAACCGGCTTGTTGCGGTCCGAGCGGCGTGTGGGCAAGCACTACCGCATTGGTCCGGCAACGCGCGGGTATGATGACCCGTCCTATGTACATCTTGTCGAGGCGTTCGACGGCAAAGGGTTGCGCCCATACGCACCGGTGCATCTGAAGGCGATGGGAACAGCCGCAGGTGATCAACTGTCGTGGATACGTCGAACCCGGCTGGATGGGGACGATTGGGCGGGGATCGAGGTTCCGCTGGCCGAGGAAAGCGAATCCTACCTTCTGCAAATACGAACCAACGGGACCCTGGTACGGGAACAGATCGTGAGCGTTCCAAACTGGACCTACACGTCAGCAATGAAAGCAGACGATGGGATCAACGGGCCTTATGAAGTCCACATTGCACAGGTTTCAGCCAGCTACGGGCCGGGACTATTCGCCCAAGTGGCAGTCGGGTGATCCACTGAATGCGCCCTATCCTGCATGGAGATGTCGCGGCGGCGGCGCGGGCCTTGCTGGCCGCGCTGCCGCAGGATCGCGACCGCCTTTGTACACGTCTCATCCAAGAAGCTGCGCTGGCCGACCAATATGTCGGCCAGACGGGTAATCTTCATCCATTGTTCGGGAATGGATCTTTGATGGCAACCGCGCGAAACAGGCGGCTAGCGGATGAACCCGGATTTGATGATGTGCAATATTGTCGCTGTTTCGAACTGGTTTTGCAGCATCTGATCCGGTTTCAGATCAGCCGGACGCACAACTGACGCATTTCGTGGCGGCAAGGTCCAGATTCAATCGACCGCCAGGAATCTCATCGCCGCAATCTTCGCAATACCCGAATTCTCCGTCATGTATGCGGTCCAGGGCGGCTTGTAACCGATGCGTTTCGATATCCCGATTGGCCTGTTGTGCCTTGGCCATCGCCTGATTCTGCAGGGCATCCATTCTGCTAAGGCGGCCGACGGCCTGCTGATCAAGCTCAACAATGGCCTGAGCCTGCTTTTCCACCGCGGAATGTTCTGAAAGTTCAGCCAATCTTGCCTGAATTTTCGCTTCATAGCCTGCCAAATCAGTTTCATTCATTTTCGTTACTCTGCCGATCACGGGTTTGCGTTTGGCGTTTTTCCCACTAAATGGCATTCTAGGCGCAGCAAAGGATCAAAAGCCATGTTGGAAAAGCGCAGTCAGGTTACTCCGGTCGACCCGGTTTGGAATCGTATCACGACCGAAGCTCATGCAGCGGTCGAAAGCGAACCATTGATGGGTGGTCTGGTTCACGCTTGCATCCTGCACCACCGAAGCCTTGAGCGGGCCCTTTCATACCGGGTGTCGGCCAAGCTGTGTTCGAACGAAATGTCGATGATGGTGCTGCGTGAAATCGTGGATGAAGCCTATGCGGATGACGCTTCGCTGCTTGAAGCGGCCCGTGCGGACCTGATGGCAGTCTATGAACGTGATCCGGCATGCCACCGATTGTTGCAGCCGATCCTTTATTTCAAAGGCTACCAGGCGATGCAGGCTTATCGCGTGGCGCATTGGCTGTGGAAAAAAGGGCGCCACGATCTAGCGTATTTCTTCCAGATGCGCTCGTCCGAGATTTTCGGGATCGACATTCACCCTGCTGCGAAAATCGGCAAAGGCATCATGATCGACCACGCCCATTCGATTGTCATTGGTGAAACAGCTATTGTCGGTGACAATGTCTCGATGCTGCATTCCGTGACACTGGGTGGGACAGGCAAGGAAGAAGAGCAGCGCCACCCGACCATCGGTAACGGTGTGCTGATCGGGGCCGGGGCCAAGGTTCTGGGCAACATTGTGGTCGGCCATTGCAGCCGCATCGCAGCGGGGTCTGTGGTTCTTCAAGAAGTTCCTGCCTGCAAGACCGTGGCAGGTATTCCCGCAAAGATCGTCGGCGAGGCTGGGTGCGATCAGCCCTCGATCTCGATGGATCATATGCTGGGCAAAGACCAGTAATTCAACCTTAGTTCGAGCGGTTTTTCTTTCTGTTCAACCGCTCGATCCGCTTTTCCTCGCGGCGCTTTTTGCGCGCCTCGATACGTTTGGCGCGCTCAGCTTTGCGCTTGGCAACTTCAGCGGGATCCGGGTTATAGGTCGAGTTCTCGCCCGGATAGCCGTTGGGCTTTGCGATCGCAGCAACGGGCAGCGACGTCGCCAACAATGAAACCACCAGAAAGCACTTGGCCGAGTTCACGAGGGTCATGGGGCACCTTTGCATCAGAACTAGCAATGCAATCAAGGTGGTCTGTTGCGTGTGTCTGAGCAACTATCGCAGCGATCACGACTGCTCACAACATGGCAGTGATTTGGTAGGCCACGCCAGGGAATGATCCGGCGTGGCCTGTATTCACAAGGCTTTACGCCAGCATAACCATGGGGTTTTCAAGATTATCGACGATGGCTTGCAGCAATTCCGCACCTAACGCGCCATCAATGACCCGGTGATCCACCGACATGGTGACCGACATGACTGTGGCAACGGTAAGTTCGCCATCGTCGCCGACAACCGGTTTTTTGACGCCCGAGCCCACGGCCAGAATGCCGGCGTGAGGCGGGTTCACAATGGCGTCGAAATTGTCGATGCCGAACATACCCAGGTTCGAGATGGCAAATGTGCCGCCCTGATACTCGTGCGGTGCCAGTTTGCGTTCACGGGCGCGACCCGCAAGGTCTTTCATCTCGGTCGACAGGGCCGACAGGGATTTGGTGTCGGCATCCTGCAGAACCGGTGTGAACAGGCCACCCTCAATTGCAACTGCGACGGCCACATCCGAAGGTTTTAGTTGCAGAACTCGGTCTTCCGCCCAGACGGCATTGCATTGCGGTACTTGCTGCAGGGCGTTGGCGACGGCCTTGATGATGAAGTCGTTGACGCTGAGCTTTACGCCTCGGCCTTCCAGCTGTTTGTTCAACTGGCCGCGGAATTTGAGCAGCGCGTCGAGCTTGATATCGCGGCGCAGGTAGAAATGCGGGATGGTTTGTTTGGCCTCGGACAGGCGCGCGGCGATGGTCTTGCGCATACCGTCCAGCTTGACCTCTTCATACTCTCGCCCTTCGTACATGCGGGCCACGGCATCTGCCGACGGACCAACCGGTGCCGCAGCGGGTGCGGGTGCCGTAGCAGGGGCCGAAGCGGCAGCAGTGGCCGGAGCAGCCGTGGCGCTTTCGACATCTGCCTTGACGATGCGGCCATGCGGACCGGACCCTGCGATTTGCGTCAGGTCCAGACCTTTTTGTGCCGCAATCCGGCGGGCCAGCGGAGATGCAAAGATACGACCGCCATCCGCCTTGGCCGGAGCAGCTGGGGCAGGGGCGGGCGCCTCGGACACCGCTGGCGCGGCGGCCTCGTTGCCCGCGGCGGCTGCGGGGGCAGCCGCAGGTGCGGCGATGGGCGTGGACGCGATATCATCGGCGCTTTCGCCATCTTCCAGCAGAACTGCGATGGCGGTGTTGACCTTGACCCCTTCGGTGCCTTCGGGGATCAGGATCTTGCCGATGGTGCCTTCGTCGACGGCTTCGAACTCCATCGTGGCCTTGTCGGTTTCGATCTCGGCCAGCAGGTCACCGGACGAGACGGTATCGCCTTCCTTGACCAGCCATTTAGCAAGCGTGCCTTCTTCCATCGTCGGTGACAGGGCGGGCATCAGAATTTCTGTGGGCATCTATCTGTCGCTCCTTACCGGTAAGTCACTTGTTTGACAGCGGCGATCACCTCATCGGTGGTGATCAGAGCCAACTTTTCAAGGTTGGCAGCGTAGGGCATTGGCACATCCTTGCCGGTGCAATTAATGATGGGCGCGTCGAGGTAGTCGAACGCCTCCTGCATCACTACGGACGAGATGTAGCTGCCGACCGAACCTTGCGGCCAGCCTTCTTCTACGGTCACCAGGCGGTTGGTTTTCATCACTGAGTTGATGATCGCGCCGGTATCCATGGGGCGGATGGTGCGCAAGTCGATCACTTCGGCGTTGATGCCTTCCTCGGCCAGCTTGTCGGCTGCTTCCAACGCGAACTGCATGCCGATGCCAAAGCTGACGATGGTCACGTCCGAGCCTTCGCGCCAGATACGGGCTTTGCCCAAAGGGATAGCCAGGTCATCGACCTGTGGCATATCGAAGGAGCGGCCATAGAGGATTTCGTTTTCCAGGAAGACCACAGGGTTGGGATCGCGGATCGCTGATTTCAGCAGGCCTTTGGCGTCGGCTGCAGAATAGGGCATCACTACCTTCAGGCCGGGGACCTGCATGTACCATGCGGCGTAGTCCTGAGAGTGCTGTGCGGCCACGCGGGCAGCAGCACCGTTAGGGCCACGGAACACGATGGGGCAGCCCATCTGACCACCGGACATATAGAGCGTCTTGGCGGCCGAGTTGATGATCTGGTCCATCGCCTGCATGGCGAAGTTGAAAGTCATGAACTCGACAATCGGTTTCAACCCGCCAAAGGCAGAGCCAACCGCGATACCGGCGAAGCCATGCTCGGTGATTGGGGTGTCGATCACGCGCTTGGACCCGAATTCGTCCAGCAAGCCTTGGGAAATCTTATAAGCGCCCTGATATTCGGCGACCTCTTCGCCCATCAGGTAGACATCTTCGTCGCGGCGCATCTCTTCGGCCATGGCGTCGCGCAGGGCTTCGCGGACCGTTTCAGATTTCATCTCGGCGTCGGCAGGCCAATCGGGTGACAGATCAACAACTGGTGCTGCCGGCGCCGTGGATGGAGCGGGGGCCTCAACCGCCGCTGGGGTGGCCTCGGCCACCGCTGTGGCTGCAGGCGCAGCCGCGGGCAGGGCCGAGGCGTCTTCGCCTTCCTCGACCAGAACCGCGATTGGGGTGTTAACCTTGACCCCTTCGGTGCCTTCCGCGATCAGGATCTTGCCGACGATGCCTTCATCGACCGCTTCGAATTCCATTGTCGCCTTGTCGGTTTCAATTTCGGCCATGATGTCGCCGGAAGAAACGGTATCGCCTTCCTTGACCAGCCATTTGGCCAATGTGCCCTCTTCCATCGTGGGCGAGAGTGCGGGCATGAGAATTTCGGTTGCCATGTCTTAATCGTCCTCTCAGGCGTAGATATCTGTCCAGAGCTCATCCAGCGACGGCTCGGGGCTTTCTTTCGAGAATTCGGCGGCCTGGTTGACGATCTCTTTGATCTCTTTGTCGATCGCCTTCAGATCCTCCTCGGTCGCGTGTTTGCCGGTCAGCAACAGCTCGCGCACATGTTCGATCGGGTCGCTTTGTTCACGAACCTTCTGAACCTCTTCGCGGGTGCGGTACTTGGCCGGGTCGGACATCGAGTGGCCGCGATAGCGATAGGTCTTGATTTCCAGAATGTAGGGGCCTTTGCCTGCGCGGCAGTGCGCGACGGCTTTTTCACCTGCGGCTTTAACCGCCAGAACATCCATGCCGTCGACCATTTCGCCTGGTATCCCAAAGGCTTGACCTCGGTGGTAGATGTCAGCGGAAGACGTCGAACGCGCCTGAGCGGTGCCCATGGCGTACTGGTTGTTCTCGATCACGAACACCACCGGCAGTTCCCACAGCGCGGCCATGTTGAAGGTCTCATAGACTTGACCCTGGTTCGCTGCGCCATCACCGAAATAGGTGAAGGTCACGCCGCCGTTTCCCTTGTACTTGTCGGCAAAAGCCAGGCCTGCACCCAATGGCACCTGCGCGCCAACGATACCGTGGCCGCCGTAGAAGTGCTTCTCTTTCGAGAACATGTGCATCGAGCCGCCCTTACCTTTGGACAACCCGCCTTCGCGCCCTGTCAGTTCGGCCATCACACCGCCCGGTTCCATCCCACATGCCAGCATGTGGCCGTGGTCGCGGTATGAGGTGATGCGTTTGTCACCTTCCTTGGCTGCGGCCTCAAGGCCCACAACGACGGCTTCCTGCCCAATATACAGGTGGCAGAACCCACCAATCAGACCCATGCCGTAAAGCTGGCCTGCTTTTTCTTCGAATCGGCGGATCAAAAGCATTTCGCGGTAGTAGGTTTTAAGCTCTTCCGCAGAAACATTTGGTTTCTTTGTGGTTTTTCGCGCAGCCATCGTGGCGATCTCCCCCTTCCGGACAGATAGTTTAGCGTTAAACTATCTCATAAAGCATTTCCGGCAATCTGGCGAGAGTAAATATGACGCATCGTCATTTCGCGCGGCTTCAGGCCGGGGGACCTTCGGGCAAAGTAGGATTTCCAAGAAAAATGTCGGTCCGGCTTAGCGGATGACGATTTCGTCCGAACGGATCATGCCTAGGACCGAACGGGCTTGCTGATCCAGCAGATCGAGGTCCAAATAAGTGTCGGACAAACGGCGGGTCAGGTTATCCATCTCGGCGATCTCGGCCTTAAGCTTGGCCAGGTCTTGTGACAGGGCGTCCCGTTCCGCTGCAATCTCGACCCGTCTGAATAGGCCATAGTCGCCCTGCACGGCGGCGAAGGTGAAATACACACCCAGCATGAAAGCCACCATGAAGAATACAACTGCGCCCAAACCGGGCCGATGGGAACGGGACACTCTGTTTACCGCCGTATGAAGTCTGCCTCAAAAACGTGCCCTTTGCGGGCATCTGTTTGCACTATGTCACAGGTGATTCGGCTTGTGAATCCCTTGATTCGCACTTTTTCGCGAATGGTCGGATTAAGTTTCTCAGCGCGCAGACTTTAAGATCTGATTGCGCGTCAGGGTTTGTTGTTCCATGCAATCCCAATAGAACATGGGCGCCGCGCTGCCGTCACTATCCAGTTCCGGGTCGCAGGCTGCGTCGCGCGCTTTCAGCCAGGCGCGCTGTTCGTCCAATAGGGCCTGACCGTTTCCGCGTGCGTCGACCATTGGTTTGACCTCAGCCCAGATACGGTTCAGTTCGCGATCAGCGATTTCCCACTTTTCCTTGGCGCAGAAATTGGCGTCGAGTTGCGTTTGCCCTTCGCAGCTGGATTGTGCCGCAGAGTAGGCAGGTATCAATATGGCGACCAGGCAGACTATGAACCTCATGACAAAATCTCCGATTCAACAAGGAGAGACTACCATGAGGCCCGAAATGCGACCAATTTTGACCTTACGCCTAACCTTCTAGGGCGGCGACGCCGGGCAGGGTTTTACCTTCCATCCATTCCAGGAACGCGCCGCCAGCGGTCGAGATATACGAGAAATCCTTGGCCGCACCGGATGCATTCAGCGCCGCGACTGTGTCACCGCCGCCAGCGACCGAAACCAGCTGTCCCGACCGTGTCAGCGCCGCCGCTTTTAGGGCCGCTGCGTTGGTGGCAGTGTCAAAGGGCTCGATCTCGAATGCGCCCAGCGGACCGTTCCAGATCAGGGTCTGGCTCTGACCAAATATGTCCGTAATGGTCGTTACGCTTTCAGGACCAGCGTCCAGGATCATTCCGTCTTCGGTGCATTGATCGGCTGGCAACACCTGATGTGGGGCATTTGCCTCGAATTTCTCGGCGACCACAACGTCCGAAGGCAATACGATCTTACAGCCCGAGGTTTCAGCCTTGGTCAAGATCTCGGCTGCGGTGTCCTTCATCGCTGTTTCCGCCAATGATTTGCCAACGCTAACTCCCTGAGCGACCAAAAACGTATTCGCCATACCGCCACCGATCACCAGGTAATCAACCTTGTCGATCAAGTTGCCCAGCAGCTCTAGCTTGGTTGATACCTTTGCCCCCCCAACAACCGCTGTCACAGGGCGCTTGGGCGCACTCAGTGCGCCTTCCAGCGCTTCCAGCTCGGCCTGCATCAGGCGGCCAGCACAGGCAGGCAGTAGCCGCGCGATGGCCTCGGTCGAGCTGTGGGCGCGGTGGGCGGCTGAGAACGCGTCGTTGCAATAGACATCGCCCAGCTTAGCCATGCCGGCGGCAAGATCGGCGTCGTTCTTGGTTTCAGCGGCGTGAAAGCGGGTATTCTCCAGCAGCAGTACCTGACCGGGCTTCAAGGCTTCGGCGGCTAGATCAGCCTCGGTGCCGACGCAATCTGCGGCGAATAGAACTTCGGTGCCAAAGGCGGCTTCAAGCGTGGGGATCAATTGTTTCAGCGACAGGTTCTCGCGCCGCTCGCCACCAGGGCGACCGAAATGGGCCAGCAGGATAGGCTTGCCGCCTGCTGCGAGGATATCGCGAACGGTCGGGACGATACGCTGAATACGGGTCGCATCTGTCACAACTCCGTCAACGACCGGCACGTTGATATCGACGCGCACCAGCACGCGTTTGCCGTTCAGGTCCATATCGTCCAGAGTTTTCCAGCCCATCGCTCTATCCTTGCCATTTAAACAGATTCAGGCGGTTCTTTTCCTGCATTTTGCCTTCAGGTCAATGCGTCACTTGGCATTCACGCGCGTGGCGCATAGGTATTTGCGCAAGATAAACGACAGGAGGGCCTCATGGCCGAGATCAAGGATCCCGAAAACACGATCATCATGGAACTGAAAGACGGCAATGTCGTCATCGAGCTGCTGCCGGACGTTGCCCCACAGCACAGTGCCCGGATGAAGGAACTGGCGCGTGGTGGTGAGTATGACAACGTGGCCTTTCACCGCGTGATCGACGGTTTCATGGCGCAAACCGGCGACGTGCAGCACGGCGATATGGAAGACGGGTTCAACCTGCGTATGGCGGGTACTGGCGGCTCGTCTTTGCCGAACGTCCCGGCAGAGTTCTCAAAGCTGCCGCATGACCGTGGCACCTTGGGTGCGGCTCGTTCGCAAAACCCGGACTCGGCCAACTCGCAGTTCTTCATCAACTTCAAGGACAACCACTTCCTGAATGGCCAGTACACCGTTTACGGCCGCGTCATCGACGGGATGGAGCATGTAGATGCCATCGTGCGTGGCGAGCCGCCTGCAAGCCCCGACCGCATGATCAGCGTCAAGGTTGCGTCTGATGTATAAGCTGGCCGCCGCTTTTGCCCTGCTAGCCAGCCCTGCGCTGGCCACGGGCCTGCAGATCGAGATCGAAGGTGAGGGCGCCAACGGCACCGTCACCGTTGACCTATTTGATGACATCGCCCCCAAACATGTCGAGCAGATCAGCGCTCTGGCCTCTGAGGGCAAGTATGACGGCGTGGTGTTCCACCGTGTCATCGACGGTTTCATGGCGCAGACCGGTGATGTTGAATTCGGCCGTATCGGTGGCGACATGCGTCGTGCCGGAACCGGTGGATCTGATCGCCCCGATTTGCCTGCCGAGTTCTCGGATTTCAACTATGACCGCGGTGTCGTCGGCATGGCGCGAGCGCAGGATCCAGACAGCGCGAATTCGCAGTTCTTCATCATGTTCGAACCGGGTCCGTTTCTGAACGGCCAATACACGGTTGTCGGTCAGGTCACTGACGGCATGGACGTGGTGGACGCGATTAAGCGCGGTGACGGCCCGAACGGCGCTGTGATCGGTCAACCGGACGTGATGAAAAAAGTCACCGTCACCGAATAATAAAAAAAGCCCCGATGCGCATCGGCATCGGGGCTTTTTTGTCTCAGTCGTCACCCATCATTTGCCAAATCAGCGCCCCGATGGCTGCGCCGATAAGTGGGGCGACCCAGAATAGCCAGAGCTGCGCCAGCGCTGGGCCGTCAGCAAACAGGGCCACGCCGGTAGAACGCGCCGGGTTGACCGAGGTGTTGGTCACCGGGATCGAAATCAGGTGGATCAGGGTCAGGCAAAGGCCAATCGCGATCGGAGCGAACCCGTCAGGTGCAAAGTTGGATGTTGCGCCCAGTATGACCACAATGAAGAACGCGGTCATCACGATCTCAATCACCAATGCAGACATCATTGAATAACCTTCGGGTGACGCTTCGCCGTACCCGTTCGAGGCGAACCCGCCAACACCTTCGAACCCTGGTGCGCCGCTGACGATCAGGTACAAAACGGCCGCAGCAGCAATGGCGCCGATCACCTGCGCGATCCAATAGGGGATCAGTTCTTGCGCCGGGAACCTGCCTCCGATCATCAAGCCAAGGCTGACCGCCGGGTTGAAATGCCCGCCCGAGATATGTCCAACCGCGTATGCCATGGTCAGAACCGTCAGGCCGAAGGCAAAGGAAACGCCCAACCAGCCGATGCCTACGTCAGCAACGCCAGCCGCCAGAACGGCGCTGCCGCACCCGCCCAGTACCAGCCAGAATGTGCCGAAGAACTCGGCCATGAGTTTAGGTGCCATGAAAATCCCTCCTGAAAACACTGGTTTAAGCGTAATTCAAAAATCACAATTTGTGAAATGTCAGTATAAGGAGAAAATTCTCCAACTGTGTTCAGGGATGACTTTTCACGTCCCTGTTGGCTTCATTTCTTTGCGTTGTCCCAACTGGCTGGATCCAGTCGAAACAGCTTTGACAGCTGTTTATAAACATCGGGAACAGCGGCCTTGAGCTGCCGGGGCTGTTCAAAAAACACCTCGACCGACACGGCAAAGAACTCTTCGTGACCCACGGCACCATAAGGATCGATAACCGTAGGTTGGCCATGCTCGACTGCTCGAACGTGGGCGTCATAGGCAGTCAGGAAAACACGTTCCCACTCCGCAAAGCTCTGACCGTCGCTCAGGATCGGAACGCCGTTGGTGCCCCCAGACAGGTCATCGACCTGATGCGCAAACTCGTGCAGGACGACGTTCTGCCCATCGTGATCATTCGCGGCGCCTTGCTTGCTGTGCGACCACGACAGAATGACCGGCCCGCGATCCCAGCTTTCGCCGGTGCGTACGATCTCTTTTTCACTGACGACATAGCCATCTTGCCGCCGCTGACGTGATTTGAAGGCGCTAGGATAGATCAGGATGGTTGTCAGGTGATCGTACCAAAGGTCGCTGTTAACCAACAAAAGGCTGGCTTGCACAGCAATGGCCAGCTCCATCTCTTCGGTGACTTCAAGCCCGTCGCAGCCGTGGAACTCCACCTGGTCCAGAAAAAGGTTCACCTTGCCGTCCAGCTTGGCTCGCAGATCGGCGGGAAGGCGGCGGATCAGTGGTACTTGCTGCTCGATCAGCCTGCGCTGGTGGTCGGTCAAGGGTGTGGCCAGCAGGGTCTGCCGTGCTTGGGATTTGGACCAGTGGCGGTACAGAAAGAAGCCCACAATCAACAGAAGGATAGAGAAAAAGATCAACATGTCAGAACCCTATACCGACCACAGCAACCGGCAAGGGCAAAAGAAAAACGCCGCAGGCTGACCCGCGGCGTTTGCTTATTCATATTTAGGGGCAGTGTTACTGCTTGACCTCGGCCGCCGGGTTGGCGCCCGACTTGCCGCTGCGGCCAGGATTCAGCGGGTCGTCCTGACGCTGCACTGAACCTTCGAAATGCGCGCCGCTTTCGATGGCGATGGTCTTGTGGATGATGTCGCCTTCGACACGGGCAGACGAGGTCAGGCGCACCTTCAGGCCACGCACGCGGCCCACGATGCGGCCGTTGATCACGACGTCATCAGCGGTGACTTCGCCCTTGATGGTCGCGGTTTCGCCGATGGTCAGCAGGTGCGCGCGGATGTCGCCTTCTACTGTGCCTTCGACCTGGATGTCGCCCGTGGTTTTCAGATTGCCTGTGATGTGCAGATCCGAGGACAGAACCGATGCCGGAGGCTTGGGCTTGGGCGCGGTGCTGGCCTTGGTTTCCGCCGGTGCAGGGGCAGCCGGTGTCGCCGGAGCAGCAGGTTTTGCTGTCTCGGGGGCGTCGGATGCGGGCTCGTTGATTTTGCTCTTAGAAAACATTTCTCGCAGCCTTAATGTAAGTCATTGGATTTCTTGGCACACCGTCGACGCGAACCTCATAGTGCAGATGCGTGCCGGTAGACCGTCCAGTGCTACCCATATCAGCAATATGATCCCCGCGCGAGACCCTTTGGCCAACCTTGACCCGGATCTTGGTATTATGAGCGTAAAGAGTTTCAACCCCGAACGCGTGCTTGATTTTCACCAGCCTGCCGAACCCGGATTGCCAGCCCGCATGGGTGACGATTCCGTCGGCGGTGGCAAAGATGTCGGTTCCGTGGGCACCGGCAAAATCCGCCCCATTGTGCATGCGCCGCCCCCCGGTTTTTGGATCCCGTCGCGTGCCAAAGCCGCTGGTAAAGCGCACCACATCATGCACCGGGCTGGCAAAGGGGGCTTTTTCGGCGGCAATGCGGTACAGGTTCAGCTGGTCCATCTGTTGCAGCAACACATTCGCGCGGATTTCGTCGGGGGTCAGGTCCTCTCCGCGCGTGCTGAATGAGATGGGGGTGAGGGGGCCACCCATGCCGCTATAGCCGCGGCGGACTTCTTCGATAATACGGTCGGTGGGCATACCGGCCTGGCGGAACATTTTGTCCAGAGGCTCAACCGAGATAATCATCGCCTCTTCCAGCTGGCGGAAAATCTCGTCGCTGCGTTCCTGCATCAAACGGATTTCCAACTCAAGATCGTCGCGCTGCGCCAGAGCATCCTGTGCATCGGCGGCGATTTGGTCACGCTCTTGTGCCGTCCGGACCAGAGCGTCGGTCATGAAATTCATTTGTTCCGGGTCGCCTGCGGCGGTCATATAAATGTCGCCGTCATCGGTCTCGACCTGCATGCTGGCCAGCTCAGTGCGGGCCTCTTCGCGCTGTTTCATCGTGGCGCGCAGGGTGGTCTGGATGACCTCGATCCCGGTCTCAAGCTCGCGGCGGCGGTTTTCCGATGCCAGCAGCTCCGATTGCATCGCCGAGATCTGTTCCAGCGCCGCGTTGAACCGGTCTTGCGCTGCCAGCGCTTCTTGCGCCCGGGCATCCCGTTCCGTCGACAGGATGTTCAGACGGTCTTGATAAGTCGCCTGATCCCGCTTGGCTTGCTCGCGGAAGTTACCCGATCCGATGCTGTCCATCAGCAGAATCGCCGTGGCGACGGCGGTCCAGCCAACGAATACTGCAACGCCAGCAACGGCGAAAATCTGCGTTTCCGAGCTGAGCCGGATAAACCGCGTGTCGTTGTCAGATTTCAGGAAAACCCGGCGTTCGGGAAAATGCCGCTCGAGCAGTGAGTGTAGTTTGATTGCCAGACGGGTTCGCACGCGTCTTCACCTCTCATCCCCAAGATTCGGGATCGGTCGTGAGTGATAGCCGTCCCTTTGGCGAAGTGCATAGAGGGCACGGGTGATTTGGGCAAGTTTGTAAACTAGTTCACACATGAAACCGCGTTATTCCCGCCAAATCTCGGCGGGAAATTGCCGATAACATCAATTTGCGCGCGTTTATTGCGCCGAACCGGGCGCGGGCAACTCCTCGGTCAGGGGCCAGTAGAAATCAGGCGGCAACCCGGCCTCGGCGCGTTTTTCTTCGTTGAAAGGTGGCTTCAACACGCCGTGAAAGTACCGGCGAACCAATTGGTGAAACACATCCTTGGGATCGGCATTCTCGCGCCCACACAGGAAATGAAACCATTTCGAGCCATAAGCCACATGCCCGACCTCTTCGGCATAAATGACTTCCAGCGCAGCAATAGCTTTTTCGTCCTTGGCCTTGCGGAATATGTCGATCATGCCGGGGGTCACGTCCAGCCCGCGTGCCTCAAGCACCATGGGAACCACGGCCAATCGACCCATCAAATCTTCGGCGGTGTCCTCGGCCGCGCGCCACATCCCAGCATGGGCGGGCAGGGCGCCATAGTTGCTATCCATGGCCTCAAGGCAATCGCACACCATCTCGAAATGACGCGATTCCTCTTCGGCGCATTTAACCCAGTCGTCATAAAACCCGACAGGCATCGGCACATGACCAAAGCGGGCGATGATGTCCCAATGCAGATCAACGGCGTTCAACTCGATATGTGCGACAGCGTGCAGCAGGGCGACACGGCCCGCTTCTGTACCCGGTTTCCGTTTTGGTACCTCGCGCGGGGAAAGCAGTTCAGGCTGATCCGGGCGTGCGGGTTGCAGCGGTGGCGTAGCGGTGCCGATCTCGATCTCTGGCGCGTCACCGCTGCGCGATGCGAACCACGCGGCGGCATGACTTTTGGACAGGGCGGTTTTTTCCCGACCATCCGCCGTTGTCAGAACCTCAGTAGCCATCTGGGTCAGCGTTTTGGGCACCATGTTTCTCCGCTTGATTGCACGCGCGGCTCTTAGACCGGATGGCGCGCGTGGTCGAGGGGCGTTACATCGCCCGTACGGCTTCCAGCACTTCATCCACGTGACCAGGAACTTTGACCTTGCGCCAGATCTTGGCGATTTTGCCATCGGCATCGATGATGAAGGTCGAGCGCTGAATGCCCATCGATTTCTTACCGTACATATTCTTTTCAACCCATACGCCATAGTCCTCGCAGACCGACGAGCCCTCATCCGACAACAGCGGAGTGGTCAGATTGTGCTTGGCGACAAACTTGTCGTGCTTGGCGACGCTGTCCCGCGAGATGCCGAAAACGTGAGCGCCCGCGTCACCAAAGGCTTGAAGTTGTTCCGAGAAACCGATGGATTCCTTGGTGCAGCCCGGCGTATCATCACGAGGATAGAAGAACAGAACGACGGTGCCGCCGCGCAGGGCTGACAATGTGACCTCGCCGCCTCCGTCGCGGGGCAAAGTGAAATCAGGGGCGATGTCTGAAACGTCGGGCATTGGAAACTCCGCTAAAGTTTTTTAAGGGCTGCCAGACATCATAGGGCGGCGCGGGCGGGTTGGAAGACGTGGATAGAAAATTGGTGCAGCACGAAGACAAAAGTGCGTCGCAGCCCAAAAAGCCCCGGCGTCGCCGGTCCCGTCGTCGTATTGCCGCGCATTTTTCCGGTTGGACGGTCCTGTCGCTGGGGCTGTTGGTCTTTGTGGGCTGGTTTTTTCTGATCGGCCAGAATCTTCATGCACCCGAATGGTTGCGAAAGCAGGTTGAACAGCGCCTTGAACACAGCCTCGGAGGGCTGAAAATCCGGTTTGGCGACGTCAACTTTATCGTGAATGAGGAATGGCGTCCCCGTCTGCAGCTGAGCGACGTGACGATCAGCGACGCAGCCGGGCAGCAGATTGCGCAGGTTTCGGACCTGCGCACCCGATTGTCGATGCGCGGGCTTTTACGGGGTCAAATCCGCCCGCGCCGCATCATCCTTCGCGATGCACAGATCGCGCTGACCCGGGGCCTGGACGGGGCATTGTCGCTGACAGTTGGTTCGGGCAGCGCCCCTGTGCAGCAAGCACCGGACCTGGCCCAACTGATCGAGCAATCGGATGATGTATTCCTGTCGCCTATCCTGTCCGGGTTGCGTTCGGTCGACTTGGAATCGCTGACGCTGGATTATCAGGATCTGCGTCTTGGGCGGGCCTGGGTATTCGACGGGGGACATATCACTGTGACCCGCACCGGCGATGAAATGCATCTGGCCACGGGGTTTTCCGTGCTGACCGGGCGCGACTATGCAAGCTCGATCGAGGCGAACTATACCAGTGTTCTGGGTACGCCACAGGCGCGGTTCGGCATTTCGATCACCGACCTGCCAGCCGAAGACATCGCCAGCCAAAGTCTTGCCCTGTCGTGGTTGCAGGTTCTCAAGGCACCGATCTCTGGGGCGTTGCGCGGCAGCATTGACGACAAGGCGGCGTTGGGGCCGCTGTTTGCAACGCTAAACCTTGGGGCAGGCGCGGTGCAGCCCACGCAGGAAACGCGCCCCATTCCATTCGAGTCCGCCAGAACCTACTTCACCTACAACCCCACGCGGCAGGAGCTGGACTTCAACGAAGTCTCGGTGGTGTCCGCATGGGGCGCGTTTCATGCCGAGGGCAAGGCGTTCCTGCGTGGAATTGAAAACGGTGCGTTGGAAAGCCTGACCTCGCAGCTGAGCCTCAGCAACATCAACATCAACCCGGCCAACCTGTTTCCAGAATCGCTGAACCTGGCACGCGCCGAACTTGATATGAAGATGAAATTGGCCCCGTTCGAGTTGCGGTTGGGTCAGATCATGGTCGAAGACGCCAACTATCGGTTGCTGGGTTCTGGCAAGCTGATCGGCGAACCCGAGGGTTGGGCGGCGCAACTGGATGCACATCTGGACAGCATGAACGGGGATGAACTGTTGAACTACTGGCCTGAACGCCTGGCGTCAAAACCACGGCTTTGGGTCCAAGAGAATTTGTATGAGGGGCGGTTCTCGGACGTTGACTTTGCTTTGCGGCTGCGGCCAGACAGCAAACCAGATATCTATCTGGATTTCGGTTTTGACGAGGCAAAGATCAGGTTCGCCAAGACCCTGCCGCCGCTTGAGAACGCACAGGGACAGGCCAGTCTGATCAATCACCGTTTCACCGCCACCGCTGAATCGGGTGTTGTCATCGCGGATGAAGGGGGCGCAGTTGATGCCACGGGCACGTCCTTCATCATCCCCGATACCGAGATCAAGGGGATTTCCCCGTCGATTACCCGGATCACGGCCCAAGGGAGTGCGACCGCTGCGTTGTCGCTGCTTGATCGCCCGCCGCTCAGCTTGCTAACCAAAGCGAACCTGCCGGTTGATCTGGTCGAAGGTACTGTAAATCTTGCCGGAACATTGTCGCTGCCAATGAAGAAGGGGTTGAAATTCGAAGACACCGAATTCCACTTTCTTGGTGATATCGACAATGTAGAAAGTGACAAACTGGTTCCTGGCTTTTCGGTCAGCGCCGACCAGCTTGCGCTTGAAGGCAACCAAACCGGCGTTGAAATTTCCGGCGAAGGATTGTTTGGCGATGTTCCCATCCAAGCTGTGTGGCGACAACCGATCGGTGAAACCGAAGCGCAGCGCAGCGAATTGACGGGCCAGATCGAATTGTCCCCCCGATTGATGACCGAGTTGAATGCCGGGTTGCCTCGGGGGATGCTGACGGGGCAGGGCACGGCGGATATTGCGCTGGGTATTGGCGCAGGTACTCCGCCAAAGCTGACCGCATCGTCCGATTTGAAAGGCGTCGCGCTGGCTATTCCCGAACTGGGCTGGCGCAAGGGGACGGGCACGCCCGGCACGATGACGCTTGAGGCCACGCTGGGGGACAACCTGCGAGTGGACGAACTTAAGCTGGATGCAGCCGGATTGCGCACCACCGCGTCGATCTCGTTCAACGACGGGGATTTCGACCGGGTTCAGTTCAGTTCCTTTGATCTAGGCAATTGGCTGGCGGTTCCGGCCGAGCTTGTCAATCGAGGTGGGGCAGTGCCGGATATTCGGGTGCTGGGTGGCGTGATGGATCTGGGGCGCGCGACTTTTGGCAGTGGCGGCGGCGGTAGTGGTGGCGGTTCCGGTACCGGCCCTCGAATGGACGTGACATTGGACCGTTTGCAAGTAACCGAGACCATAGCCCTGACCGGGTTCAAGGGCGCGTTTCAAACCACCGGCGGCGTCAACGGTGCCTTCACCGCCAACGTAAACGGGGGCGCGTCTGTGCGTGGGCAGGTCTCTCCACGTGCGGATCGCAGCGCGGTGACACTGACCTCGGATGATGCGGGGGCGGTACTGCGGTCTGCGGGCATGATCACACAGGCGCGAAGCGGATCCCTGAACGTGCAACTGGAACCGGTTGCCGGGCCCGGCAATTACGACGTCATCGCGAAAATCACCAATACATATATTAAGGATGCCCCGGCCATGGCCGCGCTGCTGAACGCCATCAGCCTTGTTGGTCTGGTCAATGAAATGGCCGGGCAGGGCATCTTTTTCTCGTCCATCGAAAGCCGGATGCGCATCACCCCGACCGAGGTCAAAGTTCTCAGCGGCAGCGCGGTAGGTCCGTCGATGGGATTGTCCTTTGACGGCACCATCAACACGGTTGCCGGAACGCTGAACCTGCGTGGCGCGATTTCTCCGATCTATCTGGTGAACGCGATTGGCAGTGTTTTCACTAAAAAAGGTGAGGGCGTCATTGGTTTCAACTATACCCTGACCGGACCGTTGCGGGACCCGAAAGTGTCGGTCAATCCGTTGTCTGGGCTGGCACCACTGTTTCTGCGAAACCTACTGAGGGCTCCAGCCCCCACGGTGTCCGACGGGCCAAACGCACAGCCGATAAAACCGGATGAGCCGAAACGAACTTTCGGGGCACCACCATCAGACCGTTGAATTGGGAAGTGGGGCGCTGTATGGCGCGGCCATGAAACTCAGCGACTTTGATTTCCACCTGCCCGAAGACCTGATTGCCACACGCCCGGCGAGCCCACGCTCGTCCGCGCGGCTGCTTGTGGCCAATGGTGAAACGGTAACGGACGCCCATGTGTTTGATTTGCCGGATTGGCTGCAACCTGGTGACCGGCTGGTGCTGAACGATACGCGCGTTATCCCCGCGCGCCTGAACGGTCGCCGCCATCGCGACACCGCACAGGGGCCGGTCTCGGCCGCGATCGAAGCGACCTTGCTGGACCCGCAGGCCGACGGCACATGGGCGGCGCTGATCAAACCGCTGAAAAAGGTCAAGCTGGGTGAAGACATCAGGTTTTCCGATGACCTCAGCGCCACGCTGGACCGGGTCGAAGATGGCCAGGCTTATTTGCGATTCAACCTGACGGGCGAGGATTTCGATGCCGCGCTGGAACAGGCCGGTGCAATGCCGTTGCCGCCCTACATTGCGGCCAAACGCCCGGCGGACGAACAAGACAAGACCGATTACCAGACGATCTGGGCACGCAATTCGGGTGCCGTCGCAGCCCCCACGGCATCGCTGCACTTTGATCAGGCGCTGATGCAGGTGCTTGAAGCCCGCGGGGTCGCCATCAGCCACGTGACCTTGCATGTGGGGGCTGGGACCTTCCTGCCGGTCAAAGTCGAAGACGTGACCACCCACAAGATGCACGCCGAATGGGGCAAGGTCAGCGCCTCGGCCGTCGAAGAAATCCGCGCCACCAAAGCCGCCGGAGGGCGGGTGATCCCCGTGGGCACAACCGCCCTGCGCCTGATCGAAAGCGCCGCACGGTCCGGGCAGATCGAGCCGTGGGAGGGTGATACTGATATCTTCATCTATCCCGGTTTTGAATTCCACGTCACCGACGCGTTGATGACCAACTTCCATCTGCCGAAATCCACCCTGCTGATGCTGGTTTCGGCACTGATGGGGCAGGACCGGATGCGAGATGTCTACGCGCATGCGATTGAACAGAAATATCGTTTCTTTTCCTACGGAGACGCGTCGCTTTTGATCCCATAAGGGGCGCGTTGTCGGGATCGTCTACCTGCAATGTCGTAGACAAGCGCGATCAGAGCCGTTTTTCATATAAAAACGAATCCATAATACAGGTCGGCATTTTTCGGAGGCCCCAATGATTCAGGTCCTGTCCAGCGCGTGGGCGCTTCTTCTTGGTATGGGCCTATTGATGGTCGGAAACGGCCTGCAAGGGACGATCCTGGGGGTTCGGGGTGAGATCGAGGGCTTTTCGACCCTGCAAATGTCCTTTGTGATGTCAGCCTATTTTATGGGATTTCTGGGCGGGTCGCGTCTGGCGCCCGAAATGATCCGACGGGTTGGGCATGTGCGTGTGTTTGCGGCGTTGGCCTCATTCATCTCGGCCGTCATGATCCTGTACCCGTTGATGACCGACCCGGTCATCTGGATTTTGGGTCGTGTCGTGATCGGATTTTGCTTTTCCGGCGTGTACGTCACGGCAGAAAGCTGGTTGAACAACGCGGCCAGCAACGAGAACCGCGGTCAGGCGCTATCGCTGTATATGATCTTCCAGATGACGGGCATCATCACTGCCCAAGGGCTGGTATTGTTGGGCGACCCGGCTGGGTTTGACACTTTCGTGATTGCCTCCATTCTGGTTTCCGTCTCATTTGCGCCAATCCTGCTGTCTATTTCACCAACACCGGCGTTCGACACAACCAAACCAATGACCTTACGCGAACTTTTCAAAAGCTCGCCGCTGGGCTGTGTCGGTATGTTTCTTCTGGGTGGTGTATTCTCGGCTCAGTTCGGTATGGCGTCGGTCTACGGTGCCCGCGCGGGCCTGTCGTTGGTTGAAATTTCGACCTTTATCGCTGCGTTCTATGTCGGTGCCTTGGTGCTGCAATACCCGCTGGGCTGGATGTCGGACCGCATGGACCGTCGTTTCCTGATTATGTTGGTTGCAGGGGTGGGAACGTGTGCTGCATTAGCGGGCATGCTATTCGGCGTCACTTTCCCGATCCTGTTGGGCGCGGCCTTTGTGATCGGGGGAATGTCGAACCCGCTTTATTCGCTGTTGATCGCCCACGCGAACGATTTTCTGGATCATGAAGATATGGCCGCAGCCTCGGGCGGTTTGCTGTTCATCAACGGTCTCGGCGCGATTGCCGGCCCGCTGATCACCGGTTGGCTGATGGGGGACAGCGTCTTTGGCCCGCAGGGGTTCTTCCTGTTCATCGCCGCGTTACTTGCAACGATGGCTGTTTATGCGCTGTACCGTATGACACAGCGTGCGGCGATCCCGGTGGATGAGACGGGCACCATGTCCCCGGTCTATCCGACGGCCTCGCCAGTTGCGGTTGAAGTGGCGCAAGAGGTTGCCATTGAAGCCGCCGAAGCCGAGGCCGAAACGCAAGATGTTGCCTAAGACACAAGAATATGTCGCGAATGTTGCAATTTTTTACTGTTACAATCCTGAAAAACATCCTTAAATGACCTTACGTCCCTGGGGAGGGCAACACGACGGAGTTAGGGCAATGGTAGGGCCTGAAGAAGTATTGAGTTATTGGTTAGATGAGATTGGTCCCAAAGGTTGGTATCTACAGGACGATGCCTTGGACGCAGACATTCGCGAACGGTTTTTGACCACCTGGGAAGCCGCGAATGAAGGCAAATTCTCTCTTTGGTTGACGTATCCTAGTGGGTCACTGGCCTACATCATTTTGATGGACCAGTTCCCGCGCAACATGTTCCGCGGCAGCGCCAAGGCTTTTGCGTCAGATCGCGCCGCATTGTCGGCCGCGAAATGTGCGGTGGACAAGGGGTGGGATCTCAAGATCGACGAACCAGCGCGGCAGTTCTTTTACCTGCCGATGATGCATTCGGAAAATCTGTGTGATCAGGAACGCTGTGTCCGTTTGATGTGCCAGAACATGAGTGACAGCGATAAAAGCAATCTGCTGCACGCACGAGCACATCGTGAGGTGATACGCAAATTTGGGCGTTTCCCTTATCGGAACGAAGCACTGGACCGTCCGATGACCGAACACGAAGCCGCCTATGTCGACATGGGTGGATATGGTTCGACGGTACGCGAATTGCAGGCGTCCCTCTAGGACTGCGGCACGCAAGCTCGAATGGCAATAATTCGGTCGGCGACCACGTCGGCCGATTTCTCTATGGCGGAATTGATCAGCTTGTCCGGAGAGTCGGTCAACTCGGCAATGCTGGCTTGCGCGCCTTGCATTCTTTGTTCCAGATTATCCAGTTTTACCAGCGCCGTGGATATCCGCAGTCTTTCGGCAATATCTGTGACTGAGCCGCTTGATTGCACCTCGGCAAGATCATTGCGTAGCGCCGCAAGTTCCCCCCGAACGCCGAGAATTTCGTCCTTCAAGGGTGCGATAACCTGGACTTTTTCCGAGAAGACCGTGGTGACGCCCTCGACTGTCGATGCCAGTTTCCAGCCTAGAAATAAGCAAAGAGCCACGAGGATGAGTGTCGCGTTGAGCATTGCAAGCAGCAGATCTTTAAGTGTTTTGGCCATGGTAAGCCTCTCGAATGATTTGCGTTTATGAAATGGCGGGCGAACCCGACATCTATGTTCTAGCCATTGAAGGATGCCCGGTATAGGCTGAAAACCGCATAAACTGATACCGATGATCCCTCGTCGTATTTGTCGCGGGATTGGTGTGTTGATGCGTTTCGAAAATTAGTTTAATGGTAAACTAAATTTTCAACCGTCCTGCGCCGAGAGGGAAACATGGCTGCACAATCTTTTGATCTGATCGTAATCGGCGCTGGTCCGGGCGGCTATGTCGCTGCCATTCGTGCGGCGCAGCTGGGCCTTAAAACGGCCGTGGTTGAACGTGAGCATCTGGGCGGCATCTGCCTGAACTGGGGATGTATCCCTACCAAGGCACTGCTACGTTCGTCCGAAGTGTTTCACCTGATGGAGCGCGCCAAGGATTTTGGCCTCAAGGCGGACAAGGTCGGATACGATCTTGATGCTGTCGTTAAACGCTCGCGCGGTGTGGCGGCGCAGCTTTCAGGCGGCATCGGTCACTTGCTGAAAAAGAACAAAGTCACCGTGGTGATGGGGCAAGCGACGATTCCTGCTAAGGGCAAAGTCTCGGTCAAAACCGAGAAAGGAACCGAAGAGCTGACGGCCAAAAACATCGTACTGGCCACCGGCGCACGAGCTCGTGAATTGCCGGGGCTTGAAGCTGATGGCGATCTGGTCTGGACCTATAAGCACGCGCTGCAACCGCCGCGGATGCCCAAGAAACTTCTGGTCATCGGCTCGGGCGCGATTGGTATCGAATTCGCCAGCTTCTACAACACGTTGGGCGCTGACACGACCGTTGTCGAGGTGATGGACCGCGTGCTGCCGGTAGAAGATGCCGAAATCAGCGGGCTGGCCAAGAAAGCCTTTACCAAGCAAGGCATGACCATCATGGAAAAAGCGATGGTCAAGCAGCTGGATCGGGCCAAGGGCAAGGTCACCGCGCATATCGAAGTGAAGGGTAAGGTCGAAAAGCACGATTTCGATACCGTGATCTCGGCCGTGGGGATCGTCGGGAATGTCGAAGACCTTGGGCTTGAGGCTTTGGGCGTGAAAATCGACCGCACCCATGTTGTAACGGATGAGTTCTGTCGCACCGGAGTTGATGGTCTCTATGCGATTGGTGACATCGCGGGCGCACCGTGGCTGGCGCACAAGGCAAGCCACGAAGGCGTCATGGTCGCCGAACTGATCGCAGGCAAACACGCGCATCCCGTAAAGCCCGAAAGCATCGCCGGCTGCACCTATTGTCAGCCGCAAGTGGCTTCGGTCGGATACTCCGAGGCAAAAGCCAAAGAGTTGGGTTACGACATCAAAGTCGGTCGTTTCCCCTTTATCGGAAATGGCAAGGCCATTGCGCTGGGTGAACCCGAAGGTCTGATCAAAACAGTATTTGACGCCAAAACCGGCGAATTACTGGGGGCCCACATGATCGGTGCCGAGGTGACCGAGCTGATTCAGGGCTATGTGGTTGGTCGTCAGTTGGAAACCACGGAAGAAGACCTGATGAACACGGTCTTCCCGCATCCGACACTCTCAGAGATGATGCATGAAAGCGTTCTGGACGCTTATGGAAAGGTCATCCACATGTAATCTGCGGTGGGTGGGGACTTTGCCCCCCGCCGCCCGTTCCGGGCGACTCCCCCGAGATATTTATAGCCAGATGAAGCAAGGGATCCTTAACTTCATCTGGCCGAATACACCTCAGAGCGCGAGGCAGAGCTTCGCTTGGACTCATCAGCGCGTCAGCGCGTCCAGAATGCGAGCCCAGGACCGGATGCCTTTGTGAAAGCTTTTCACGTCGTATTTTTCGTTCGGCGAGTGAATTGCATCGTCATCGTTGGCAAAGCCAACCAGCATCGAATCCAACCCAAGTTCAGTATTGAAATAACCGACGACGGGGATCGAACCACCCATCCCGGTGAACACGGCTTCGCGCCCCCATTCGTCCGACAGGGCGCCGCGGGCGGCTTCGAACTCGGGGCGGTCCAGATTCATAACCGAAGCGGGGGACCCGTCTAGATCATTGTCCCAGTCGACCTTGGCGTCGGGTGACAGACGCTCTTGCACATGTTTGCGGATTTTGGTGCGCAAAGCGTCAGGGTCCATGTCACCGACCAGACGGCAGGTGATCTTGCAGTGTGCCTGCGACGGGATCACGGTTTTCGAGCCTGCACCATTGTAACCGCCCCACAACCCGTTAACCTCAAGCGTAGGGCGCGCCCATTGCTGTTCCAGCGTCGAATACCCTTTTTCGCCATGGGGTTGCGAATAGCCGACCGAGCTTAGGTACTCGACCTCGTCAAACCCACAGTTTTGCCACTGGCGCAGTTGCTCGGCGGGCACTTCGTGGACGCCATCATAGAACCCCTCGACCGCAACACGGCCGGTTTCGTCGTCATAGAACGAGGCGATGATCTTGGACAATTCCCGCAGGGGGTTCAGGCCGGGGCCGCCGTAATGGCCCGAATGCAGATCAATGCGGGGGCCGGTGATAGTGAATTCATCCTTGAGCATGCCGCGCAGTTGCGAGGAAATTGACGGTACGCCGCGAGATACCATCGAAGTGTCGCACACCAGTGCCAAGTCAGCTTTCAGCTCGGCCGCGTTTTCCCGCAGGAAAGGCACCAGGGACGGCGATCCTGATTCTTCTTCACCCTCGAAGAAAAAGGTGATGCGGCAGGGCAGGGAGCCATTGACGGCCTTCCAGGCCCGGCAAGCTTCGACAAAGGTCATCAACTGGCCTTTGTCATCCGACGACCCGCGACCGCGAATGACGGGGCCGTTGTCGGTGTCTTCAATGGCGGGATCGAACGGGTCGCGTTTCCACAGCTCAAGCGGATCAACGGGTTGCACGTCATAGTGCCCGTAAAACAGCACATGCGGTGCGTTGCTGTCCTCTCCGACATGGCCGACTACCATGGGGTGGCCGGTGGTTTCACGCTTTTCCGCTGCGATGCCAATACTTTGTAGGTCAGCGACCAACCAGTCCGCGGCTTGATCCACTTGCGCGTCATAGGCCGGGTCGGTCGAGATGGATGGGATGCGCAGCAGCGCCATCAGGCGATCGATTGAGGTTTGCAGATCAGTGTCGATGCGGTTCAGAACGGCGTCCAGCGACATGGGGTTCTCCTGCTTTCAAGATTTGGCAGAACCTATCAGCGCAATCGGCGCCGTCCAGTGCGCTTTGGCGGGAATATGATATAATATCGGAAACTCCGAGTGGCGCCTGCGTCGTTTCCTCGCGCCCGATGGCCGTAACTTTACTTGTCGATGCGAGTGCGAGGGGATATTTGATGCAAATCAAATGTGTGATCCCAATGTTGTCTATACGTACGGGGCACAAGGGAACGCATTGGCGTATAATCGGATTCGTCCGGTGAGAGCGTCAGAAATTTTGTCCGGCTACAAATGCAAGGGGTCGGGCATGTAAGGAGATACCGGTGGACTATACTGCTCAGCTCGATACAGCGATTGCCAAGCTGCATGATGAAGGACGTTACCGGACCTTCATCGACATCGAACGTCGCAATGGTCATTTCCCGCATGCGGTGCGGACCCGCCCGGACGGGTCGCAGCAGAATATCACCGTGTGGTGCGGCAATGACTATCTGGGCATGGGCCAGCACCCGGTTGTTCTGAACGCAATGCACGAAGCCGTTGACGCCGCCGGCGCCGGTTCGGGCGGGACCCGCAATATCTCGGGGACGACCGTCTACCACAAAAAGCTTGAGGCCGAGCTGGCCGATCTGCATGGCAAAGAGGCCGCGCTGCTGTTCACCAGTGCCTATATCGCCAATGACGCGACGCTCAGCACTTTGCCGAAATTGTTCCCCGGCCTGATTATCTATTCGGACGAGTTGAACCATGCCTCGATGATCGAGGGCGTGCGCCGCAATGGTGGGGCCAAGCGTATCTTCCGTCACAACGATGTTGCCCATCTGCGCGAATTGCTTGAGGCCGACGATCCCAAAGCACCCAAACTGATTGCGTTTGAATCCGTTTATTCGATGGACGGCGATTTTGGTCCGATTGAAGAGATTTGTGATCTGGCCGATGAGTTTGGTGCGCTGACCTATATCGACGAGGTCCACGCAGTTGGCATGTACGGCCCGCGCGGTGGCGGCGTGACTGAGCGCGATGGCCTGGCGCATCGCATCGACATTATCAACGGAACCCTTGCCAAAGCCTTTGGCGTAATGGGCGGTTATATCGCCGCCAGCGAGAAAATGTGCGATGCCGTGCGTTCTTATGCACCGGGCTTCATCTTCACCACCTCGTTGCCGCCTGCAGTGGCCGCAGGGGCAGCGGCCTCGGTAGCTTTCCTAAAAACGGCGAGCGATCTGCGTGAGCAGCATCAGACACAGGCCAAGATCCTTAAGCTGCGGCTCAAGGGGCTGGGCATGCCATTGATCGATCACGGTACACATATCGTGCCGGTGATTGTTGGAAATCCGGTACACACCAAGATCCTCAGCGACCGGCTACTTGATGATCATGGCATCTATGTTCAACCGATCAATTTCCCCACTGTCCCGCGCGGAACCGAGCGTCTGCGCTTTACCCCATCTCCGGTACATGGGCCTGACGAAATGAACCGTTTGGTACAGGCGATGGACGAACTTTGGTCACATTGTGCGCTAAATCGCGCCGAACTTGCCGGTTAACCTCACGCTAAAGTGTGCAACGCGTTTGCCGCGTGTTAAGCTTAGGCTAACAAAAGTATCGGACGAATCGTTAATGGGATGATTCGCCGTTAGCGCGAAACGCGCGCAGGCAGAATGGGGCAGCAGGGATGATTGGGCGCAGATCTCAGCGCGATTCCAAGGACGAAGCCGACGTCAGGCCAAAGGGTTTTGATGATTACGAAGTGCGGCTTGGTGACAGAATGCGCGGCGAACGGGCAACGATGGGCAAGTCCCTGTTGGATGTTCAGCGCGAACTGCGGATCAAAGCCAACTACATAGCTGCCATCGAAGACGCCGATCCTGACGCGTTCGACACACCCGGCTTCATTGCCGGGTATGTGCGTTCTTATGCCCGGTATCTGGGGATGAACCCGGATGAGACTTTTGCCGCCTTCTGTAAGGAAAGCGGGTTCGAGGTTGCGCATGGCATGTCGGCCGAGGCTTCGGTTGTTCGCAAGCCTACGGGCGCGGTTCCGGCGCGCGGTCCGATGGGGCGTGATCCGTTTACCTCGCCCAACACGCCATACATTCCCGGCCGCGAATCCCTTGTCAGCCAGATTGAACCGCGGGCTATCGGCTCGTCACTGGTTCTGGTCGCAGTGATCTGCGGCATTGGCTATGGCGGCTGGTCGGTGCTGAACAAGATTCAGCAGGTACAGGTAAGCCCGGTCGAACAGGCCCCGGTGGTTCTTTCCGATCTCGATCCGCTGGATGCGGCGCGCGACAGTGCCGAAACAGAGGTTGCCGTTGCGGCCACCCCCAGCGCCGAGGCGTTGGACCGTCTGTATCGCCCACAGGCGCTGGACGTTCCTGTTCTGGTCGCCCGTGATGCTCCGATCTCTACCTTGGACCCGCGCACTGTGGGCACCTTCCTGCCACAGGAATTGCCAAAGGTTGAGGTCGCCGAGGTCCACACTGTCGAACGCCCGGCCTTGCCGCAGGTGGTCGAGCAAATCGACACCACCTTGAAAATTGTCGCCGTGAAACCAGCCTGGATGCGGGTCACCGCAGCTGATGGAAGCGTAATCTTCGAAGGCACCCTTGGCACGGTTGAACAAGGTAATGTGTTCGAGGTTCCGCTGACGGAAGAGCCGCCTCAACTGCGCGCGGGTGCTTCGGGTTCGGTGTTCTTTTCGATGAACGGCGAACATTACGGACCGGCGGGCGCGCCGGGGACCGTCGCTAAAGGCGTTGTTCTGTCCAAGGACGCGGTTGCCGAAACCTATGCGGTTGCCGATCTTGAGGCTGATCAGAACAGCGCGCTGAAACAATTGGTGGCTGAACTTCAGGCACAGGTTTCAGAAGACCCCGCCGAGTGATCTAGCCATTGCGGTGCCCTGGCAGGCGGACTATCTAAAGACGCAACTTAGGTTGTCTTGGACCCGTCCTCATGTCGCTCAATCACGTTCGCCCGTGGCGCAATATCTACCGCCGCAAGTCCCGTCAGATCATGGTTGGGGATGTTGCTGTCGGTGGTGACGCACCCATTGCCGTTCAGACGATGACCAACACGCTGACAACCGATGTTGCGGCGACCGTGGCACAGGTGCAAGCCGCTGCCGAGGCCGGTGCCGATATCGTACGTGTGTCTGTCCCGGATGAGGCGTCATCAAAAGCCCTGAAAGAGATCGTACGCGAAAGCCCGGTGCCGATCGTCGCTGACATTCATTTCCATTATCGCCGTGGGATTGAGGCTGCCGAGGCTGGTGCTGCCTGTTTGCGGATCAATCCGGGCAATATCGGTGACGAAAAGCGTGTGAAAGAGGTCATCAAGGCGGCGCGCGACCACAATTGCTCGATCCGGATTGGCGTGAATGCGGGCAGTCTGGAAAAGCACCTGCTTGAGAAATATGGCGAGCCTTGCCCCGAAGCGATGGTCGAAAGCGGGCTGGAGCATATCCGCATCCTGCAGGACAACGATTTCCACGAATTCAAGATCAGTGTGAAGGCCAGTGACGTATTCCTATCCGCCGCTGCCTACCAGGGTATTGCCGAGGCCACCGACGCCCCCATTCACCTAGGGATCACTGAGGCCGGAGGGCTGGTGTCCGGCACCATCAAATCGGCCATCGGGCTGGGTAACCTGTTGTGGATGGGTATTGGCGACACAATCCGTGTCAGCCTGTCTGCCGATCCGGTCGAAGAGGTGAAGGTGGGTTATGAGATCCTGAAATCTCTGGGCCTTCGCCATCGCGGCGTGAACATCATCTCATGCCCGTCCTGCGCGCGGCAGGGGTTCGACGTGATCAAGACGGTCGAGGCGCTTGAGCAGCGGCTGGAACACATCAAGACCCCGATGAGCCTGTCCATTATCGGCTGCGTGGTAAACGGCCCGGGTGAGGCCTTGATGACCGATGTCGGCTTTACCGGCGGTGGGGCTGGGTCGGGTATGGTCTATCTGGCGGGCAAGGCCAGCCACAAGATGTCCAACGACCAGATGATCGACCACATCGTTGAAGAGGTCGAAAAGAAGGCAGCCGAGCTGGATGCCGCGCAGGAAGCGGCAGAATAACATAACCTCGGGTGGGCAGTTTCAAACCGCTGGCATCTGCTGTGTTGCACAGTGAATCCCGCCGCCAGATTGCCCTAATACATCCACGTTCAGGGCAACGACCTCGCGCCCAGGATAGTGGCGAGCAATTGCATCTTGCGCTAGTAGGTCGGTTTCAATATCGCCGAACTCAGGCATGATCACACCATTATTGCACACATAATAGTTCACATAAGACGCGACGAAATCCAGGTCTCTGATGCGCGGTGAATGGGGCTCTGGGATCACCTCGATTTGCAGCCCTTCGGCGGCCAATCGGTCATGTGTATCCAGTGCAGCCAGATGAAACGGGTCCCGCATGTCGGGCTCATCGGGCAGGTTCATCAAAACGCGCCCCGGCCCCGTGAAACGAGCCAAAGAGTCGATATGGTAGTCGGTGATATCTTCGCCCCATACCCCCTCGGACCAGATCATGCGATCTGCTCCGTAGGCGGCCAGCAAGCGCGTTTCGATCTGGTCCCGCGATAGGCCGGGATTGCGGTTCTTGTTCACCCACGAGCTTTCATGCGCCATGAGCAACCCGTGCCCGTCCTGTTCAACCCCTCCAGCCTCGCCTTGTAAACCGCTTGGCAGCAGGGACAGGTCCAAGTGTTCCGCTACGCGACCAGCGATGCGCGCGTCATGCGTATGGACCTGCTTCTTGCCCCAACCATTGAATTGAATCTGACGGATCGCCAACTGACCGCTTTCCTTAACGACGAATACCGGCCCAGAGTCGCGACACCAAAGATCTTCGGTCGGAATGTCCCAGAGTTCGATGGATGGCGAGAGTTTTCGCTTTGCCGATGCATGATCAGCCGCAGAAGCCAGCATGACCACGGGCTCAAATGCGGATATGGCGTTGGCTATGTCGGCGATGACCTGTTGCGTGTCTTCCAGATGGGCTGCATCCCAATACACCCGTCGGCTGTTAGGCCATTGCATAAAGGTGCGCTGATGGCGGGTTTCCTCGGCGGGTACAAAATAGCCCAAGTCCGGTTGCGATGCAGAGTGATTGGACCAACCCATCAATCCCAGCGCGCCTCCGGTCAGGATCAAATGCCTTCTGTTCATGGCAATCTTATATCGGTTCCCGGACGTTAAAGCACGTCATCGTTTCATGGCCCGAAAGTAGTTAAGGTTTTGGACCTTCCGATTGACGCAGTGTAGGCTGGCCAGAGCGAAGACTTTCAGGGTCGAACCCTAAGGGGCAAAGACATTGGCATTTCGCAATACCTCTGACCCGGTATCCCCGGCAAAGCGGGTGCACTTACTTGGCCGATGAGTGTTTGGCATGCAGATCAAACCACCCGATGGCCATGGAAAACAGGTTGTCAGGGGCGGTTTTCGCAGCGTCATTCAGAGATTTTTGGATTTTCACGGCGTCTTCATAGCGAATCCAATTTCCCGGGACATCTTCACCGAACGCACCCGATGCGCTGATTTCGAATGTGTGTTCAGGAATGTGACCATGCGGAGAAGAAGGCGCAAAAGTCTGATATTCAACGTATTTCTGATTGGAGAACTTGAATCTGTCATACCCGTGCTCATGCATGATCTCGAGCATCTTCAGGCTTCCGTTCTCAACCGACACATAGGGCGGCAGATGTGGCAATGCCATGATCTGGGAAAGGGCAAGCTGGTCTAGCCCTTCGATATCGATTTTTACGTAATGGATTTTCTTCGAAACCGGGCGCAGGTCCTTTGACAGATCAATCGCCGGAACAACGATCTTTTCAGCCCCGTCCCGCCGACTCCCAAATTCCTCGTCGACGGAGCTCCAGGCTGTATTGAACTTGTTCACATAGAATGTGACCTCATCCGCGTCGTCATCGGTAACAGCAAAATTCCTGATGTCGACGCCATCGACCTGACTGTCCGCAAAATACTTGGCCACCGTAGTGCAGAGATGAGGGATCGCCTCGATGGCAATGACCCGAAAACCCCTTTTTCGGTAGTAGACAGTGTCTTTTCCGTCATTCATGCCGATGTCGACAATAATACCCTGATCTGCCGCCGGATATTGGTACCGGCCAAATGAAGATTCTTTCGCCAACCGCTCAAGAAACGTGAGTTTAACAGGTTTTTTCTTACCGCGAAGAACACGGCCAGCTTCTCGTATGCGTCGCGCTGCGCGGGACAGTCCAGATTTCTTGTTATCGCCCATGCGTGCCTCTGACTTTGGATATATTACTTTTAGCGTGTTCAATGCCCGAGACCAAAATCTCGTTCAACACAGAAATTTGGATTTCAAACCTTGATAGGTGTGCGTGGCAATAGGTTGCTGAACAAGTCCGACCTATTGCCCGAACACTTGCGTCAGAAGCGAGAGGGGGGGCGGATGAACTGCCCTTTACTCAGCCTTGTTCAGCGCGCACGCCTTTGGCGATTTGCAGCATTTGATCCGCAGGAAGGAAGCCGCGCAGCATTTCGGTGCCCAAAACAAACGACGGCGTTCCCGTAATCTGCATCCGTTGTGCCAGGGCGCGGGTGCGGGTGATCTCATCGGTCACCTGATCGCTGTCCATCGCCGCGACGATTGCATCGCTGTCCAGACCCAAACCATCGGAAATACGACGCAGAGAAACCTCGGTCGGTTCGCCGCCAAATTCCAGCAGCGCGTCATGAACTTGTTTATATGCGTCGTCGCCGGCCACATGTTTGGTCGCCACCGCAAAGCGCGAAGACAGGACCGAAGCTTCGCCCAGGATCGGGAATTCCTTGATTACCAAACGGATATTGCCGTCCTCAGCCAGCAGGTCGGCCACTTCGGGCACCGCACGGCGGCAATAGCCGCAGCGGTAGTCCATGAATTCGACCAGAGTAATGTCGCCTTCTGGATTGCCACCTACCCAGCTATAGCCGTCATTGAACAGTTCTTCGGCATTGGCGGCCACTAGTTCTTGGTCAGCGGCGGCCTCGGCAACCGCGTTGCGTTGTTCAAGGATGTTGATCGCCTCGATGATCACTTCGGGGTTCTCCAGCAGATATTCGCGCACCTGGGCGCCGAATTCTTCCTTTTCCGAGGCGCTAAGCGCGTTCAAATCCAACGCGTGCGCAGGGCCAGTGATCAAGGAAAGCCCCAGTAGGGCAGGTGCTGCATGTCTGAGGATCATTTCCGTTTCCTTTTTGCTTTCTTAGCGCGTTCCGAGGCAATCAGCACATCCTGCGCCCTTTGCCAACCCGGAGAGCCTTCGGGCAGTTGCCCTAAGGCCCGTTTTGCGTGAATACCCGCGTCGGCCAACCGGCCGCGCAAGGCATATCGTTCAGCGGTCACGACCGAAGCCATGCCATTATTGCCGACCTTCGCATATGCGACCCCGAGGTCCTGCATCAGTCGGGCATTTCGGTAATCTCTTTGACGTGCCTTTACAAGCATTTGCAAGGCGTTCTTTGTCTGACCTTGCGCCAGCAATGCACGCCCGTACCCAGCCAGGATCAACGCGTCATTCGGGGCCATTTCAACAGCTTTGCCATAGGCTTTCACGGCGTCCTGCATTTGCCGGTTTTCCAGTAAAATCTGGCCCTTAAGCTCATAGTAAAACGGATCATTTGGGCGAATGGCCAGGGCGCCATCTATGGCGGCGCGGGCGTTGGCCAGATCATGGTTCTGATGATAGGCCGATGCCTCACGCATCAGACGGATGTCTTGCGCGTCTTCCTCTTTTGCGCGTCGCATGGTCCATGTTGGGGATCGGAGGAAAGCCGAAAGCTTACCCTTGACCCGCGCGAACCAGTAATCGGCATTTGGGTCCGATTTGGACCAGTCGCCAGATTGCGCTAGAAACCTCTCAGCCACGCGCAGGCGCTCGCGGCTGGTGGGGTGCGACCGCATATAGGGGTCTTGATTGACCGCGTTTAGCAACTCTTGACCAGCGAACTTTCGATGCAGTTCAACCATCCCGATGGGCGAGATACCGGCCCATCGGAGGTAACTGGCGGCGCTTTGGTCGGCCGAGGATTCTTCGGCGCGGGTATGTCCCAGAAAACTGCGCAGGGCAGCACTTTGGGTTCCTGCGGCAATGCCTACTGCGGCCTCACCACCTCCGGCGGCAGCGGCAATTAGGGCCAGCGCAGTCCCTAACCCCGCCTTGCGTTGCGCCGCGCGCAGGTTTTGCGTCCGCCGGGCCAGATGGCCATTGGCGATATGCGCGGCCTCGTGCGCGATCACGGCCTGCAGCATTTCAGGGCTTTCGACGGTCAGGATCAGCCCGTAATTCAGGTAAATCGCGCTGTAATCGATGACAAAGGCGTTGAACGTGCGATCATTGACGACAAATATCTTGACCCGATTGGTGTTCAGCCCGGCCGCACGCAGGATCGGAAAGGCCAGTTCGCGCAGCCCATGTTCGATATCGGGGTCTCGGATCAGGCCCTGAGCGTTTGCCGGAACAAGGCTTGCCATCCATGTCACTGCCACCAGCAACAGGGTCGGGATTGACGCCACCCTGGATAAGCGTTCAAAAGCCATGGCTGAAACATGGGAGATTGGCATGAGAAACTCAACCCGGTCCGGGGTCGATCCCTTTATCGTGATGGACGTGATGGAGGCCGCGCGCCGCGCCGAAGAGGCCGGGCGCCACATTATCCATATGGAGGTCGGCCAGCCCGGCACCGGTGCGCCTAAGGGGGCAGTTAAGGCTCTGGCGAAGGCCATGGAGCAAGCCCCGTTGGGTTATACGGTCGCGTTGGGATTGCCTGAGCTGCGGCAACGGATCGCACGTCTGTATGGCGATTGGTATAATGTTGATCTGAACCCCGAACGCGTTGTGATTACTCCGGGATCTTCTGGCGGATTTCTACTGGCTTTCACCGCGCTGTTCGACAGCGGTGACCGCGTTGGCATCGGCGCGCCGGGCTATCCGTCTTATCGGCAGATTCTGAAAGCACTGGGTTTGGTGCCGGTTGACCTGCCCACTGCGCCGGAAAACCGCCTGCAACCGGTGCCCGCAGATTTCGCGGAGCTTGATCTGCAGGGGCTGATGGTCGCGTCACCTGCCAATCCGACCGGTACCATGCTGGATCATGCGTCAATGGGCGCGCTGATCGAGGCCGCGCACGGGCAGGGGGCCTCGTTCATCAGCGATGAGATTTACCATGGTCTGGAATATGAGGCCAAAGCCGTCACTGCGCTGGAGTTGACGGACGAGTGCTATGTGATCAACTCATTCTCGAAATATTTCTCGATGACCGGCTGGCGTGTTGGCTGGATGGTCGTGCCCGAGGATCAAGTGCGCGTCGTCGAGCGTATCGCCCAGAACATGTTCATCTGTGCGCCCCATGCCAGCCAGTTGGCAGCAATAGCCGCGATGGACTGCGACGCGGAATTGCAAGCCAATCTGGATGTTTACCGCCGCAATCGCACTTTGATGTTGGACGGTTTGCCCAAGGCCGGCTTCACCAATATCGCGCCGCCTGACGGGGCGTTCTACGTTTACGCCGATGTCTCGGACCTGACCGAAGACAGCCGTGCCTTCGCGGCCGAGATTCTGGACAAGGCCGGGGTGGCCGTGACTCCGGGGCTGGATTTCGACCCAGTGCGCGGTCACCACACGCTGCGGTTTTCCTATGCGCGATCAACTGCGGATATCGAGGAAGGTCTGATACGGCTTCAGCGTTTCATGGTTGAACGCGGTTCGATCACAACTCCGGCGTAACCCGTTCACAAATTAGCTTCGGTCCGCTAGTCTGACCGCCAAACGATCTCGGGAAAACTTGAGGCCATGAGCAGGATTTTCTACGCCATCACGCTGATCTGGGCGCTGAGCAGCGCTGCGCTCGCGCATGATTTCAGCGCGCTTGCGCGGGTTTTGCCCGACGATAGCCGCATAACTCAAGATGGCCGCGCCGGAGTTCGTGTTGAACTTGGCCTCAGTCAGGGCGTTCCTTACCGTGTCTTCACACTGCGCGATCCGTACCGTGTCGTGCTAGATTTTCAGGAGGTCGACTGGACCGGCCTGGACGCCGACACTTTCCTGCAAACCGACCGGATCAGTGGTGTGCAATTCGGCGCCTATGTTCCCGGCTGGTCGCGCATGGTGTTGGAGCTGGGCGCACCACTGGCCGTTGATACCTCTGACATGAGGGTGGATCAGGTCAATGGAACAGCGCACCTGTCGCTTGGTCTGAGCGGCACCGATTTCGACAGTTTCGCCGCCAGCGCCGGGGCGCCGCGCCAGCCAGGATGGGACCTGCCGGAACCGTCGGTGACGCCTGCCAAACCTGGTCCAAACGGAACACGCCCTTTGCTGGTGATGCTGGACCCAGGCCACGGCGGTATTGATCCGGGGGCCGAGGTCGCGGGAACAAACGAGAAGACCCTGATGCTGACCTTCGCGCGCGAGTTGCGGGAAACACTGCTGCGGGCCGGGGGATATCAGGTGGTAATGACCCGTGTGGACGACCATTTTGTCAGCCTCGAACGGCGCATAGCTCTGGCGCATCGGGCGGGTGCGGACGTGTTCATCTCGCTTCATGCCGATAGTCTCTCCGAGGGTCGCGCGCATGGTGCGGCGGTCTATACGCTGTCCGACGATGCCTCGGACGTTGCCAGCCACAAATTGGCCGAACGTCACGATAGGGGCGATCTGATCTCGGGCGTGGACCTCAGCGGTGCCGACGATCAAGTGGCCGACATCCTGCTGGATATCGCGCGGCAAGAGACCAAGCCACGCACCGACGCGTTGGCGCGGGCCGTTGCCGACGGGATGACGCAGCAGGGCGGGCCGATGAACAACAGACCGATCCGCACGGCATCTTTTTCTGTACTAAAGGCGGCGGATATCCCGTCGATTTTGGTCGAGCTTGGGTTTCTGTCCAGCCCCAGAGATCTAAAAAACGTCACGAATCCAGAATGGCGCAAACGGATGGCGCGCGGAATCCTGGCCGGGCTAGAGCAATGGCGGCAGGACGATCTGGTTAAACGCGTCCTGATTGGGCAGTGACCCTGCGGCGCAAACCGGCTAAAATTGGCCATCGTGTTTTGACCCTGCGCCGGGGCACCACTATATAGGCGGCAGCGCGAGTAAAAGGCAGTAACGTGATCCGTTTCATTCTTTCGTTCTTCGGGGCAATCTTCAGCCTCGTCACCTTGGGTATCTTCATGGCTGCGTTGGTGATCGGCGCGGTGTTCTGGATGTATGGGCGCGACCTGCCCAGCCATGAATCGCTGGCGCAATACAAGCCACCGACGATCAGCCGGATTTATTCGGGCGAAGGTCAACTGATCGACGAATTCGCGCAGGAACGCCGCTTGTTTACCCCGTCCGAAGAAATTCCCGACCTGGTGAAGCAGGCGTTCATCTCGGCCGAGGACAAGAACTTTTACACGCATCAAGGCTATGACCCGCGCGGCATCATCGCTGCCGGTGTCGAGGCTGTGAAATCCAAGGGTGAAAACGTGCGTGGTGCGTCCACGATCACGCAGCAGGTGATGAAGAACTTCCTGCTGTCCGGCGACCGCCGGGCCGAGCGCAAGATCAAGGAAATCATCCTCGCCACCCGGCTTGAGGATACGCTGGACAAGGAACAGATTCTCGAACTCTATATGAACGAGATCTTTCTGGGCCAGAACTCGTATGGTGTGACGGCTGCGGCGCAGACCTATTTCAACAAGACGTTGCAGGAACTGGCCCCGCATGAGGCGGCCACACTGGCCGCAATGCCCAAAGCGCCGTCCGATTACCATCCAGTTCGCCAGAAAGAACGCCTGCTGGCGCGCCGTGATTACGTGCTGCGCGAAATGCACCAGAATGGCTATATCGATAAGGCGACCTATGAGACCGAGGTCAATCAACCGCTGCGCTCGGTCCAAAACGGTGACTTCGAAAGCTTCCGCACTGCGCTGCCACCGCGTGACTATTTCACCGACGAAATCCGCCGCCAGTTGAGCGAGGATTTCGGCGAGGGTGAGTTCTTTACTGGCGGCTTTACCGTCCGCGCCTCGGTGGACGAAGAGATGCAGATTGAAGCGGCCAAGGCCCTGCGTACCGCGCTGCAGAAATACGACCGCTCACGCGGTAAATGGCGCGGCACGAAAGAAGTGATCGCCGAAGATAAACTGACCGATGAAGCCCAGTGGCGCGAGGCGCTGGCGATCTTGGAAATCCCGCGCGACGTGGTGCTGCCAACGCAGTGGTATCCGGCGGTGGTTTTGAACGTGGCCGATCAATCCCTAACGGTCGGTATCGAGAACGGCCCAGCCGACGGCGTTGTGCCCCGTTCCGATATCAAATGGATGCAGGGCGATTTCGCCGCCAATTTCAAACGTGGTGACGTCATCCTGGTCATGGCCGGCGAAGAAGGTCAGTGGTCGGCGCGTCAAATTCCCGAAGTACAGGGCGGATTTGTCGCGATGGACGTGAATTCGGGCCGGGTTCTGGCGATGCAGGGCGGGTTCTCGTATCAGGATACGGTGTTCAACCGCGCTACGCAGGCGCAGCGCCAGCCGGGGTCCAGCTTTAAGCCTTTTGTTTACGCGGCGGCACTGGACAGTGGTTATAGCCCAGCAACAATCGTGGTGGATGCCCCGATCGAGGTGAACACGCCGCAGGGTTTGTGGCGGCCCAAGAACTCGACAAACAAGTTCTATGGTCCGACGCCACTGCGCACCGGGATCGAACAGTCGCGGAACCTGATGACGATCCGTCTGGCGCAAGAGGTCACGATGCCGGTTGTCGCGGGTTATGCTGAACGGTTCGGCGTTTACGACCGGATGGGTGCATTCCTTGCCAACTCGCTGGGGTCCGAGGAAACCACGCTATACAAGATGGTCGCGGCCTATGCGATGTTCGCCAATGGTGGCGAACGGGTCGAGCCCACTCTGGTCGACCGAATTCAGGACCGGTTCGGCAAGACGATTTACCGACATGACGACCGCCAGTGTGTGGACTGTAACTCTAGCTGGCTTGAGCCGGACGAGTCGCCCACCATTGTGACCGATCGCTGGCAGGTCATGGATGCGATCACCGCGTATCAGCTGACGTCGATGATGAAGGGCGTGGTGGATCGGGGAACTGCGTCGAGCGTCGTTAATCTGCCCGTGCCCACAGCGGGTAAAACCGGTACGACCAACGAATCCAAAGATGCGTGGTTCATCGGCTTTACGTCCAATATCGTGGCCGGCTGCTATATCGGGTATGACCGCCCGCGACCGATGGGGCGGGGGGCCTATGGCGGCACAATGTGTGGCCCGGTTTTCCAAAGCTTTATGGAAAAAGCTGTCGAGAAATATGGCGGCGGTCCGTTTGAAGTGCCCGAGGGTGGCCACTTTATCAAAATCGACCGTTTCAGTGGCGCGCGCCTGCCTGCGGATGCGACCGGGGATTATGTCGTTGCCGAGTATTTCCGCGATGGCGTCGACGGCTTTATTGACCGCGTGTATGACGGCGGCTTTGCGGTTGGTTCGGACCTGCCGCTGTTCGAAGAGGTCAACACCGGCCGTCAGGTGACCACATCAACCGGGAATACCGTTACTGTTGGCCCCAATGCCAGCCAGGGTGATCTCTCGACCGGTGGGCTTTACTGATAACCGATATGTTTCGGGGCTCCGCTGTCTTGTGGTGCCCCGAACCTCTTGCTATCACGCAGGCCTGATTGAGCAAGTTGGGACAAGACCATGCGCGCCGAAACCCAGAATACCGTGGCGGAAATTGAAAAGTCGCTGGAGCTGCTGGCGCAGCGTATGGACTATGAAACTGCGCCCCACCGCCTTGAGGAATTTAATGCGCGCGTCGAGGACCCCAACCTTTGGGACAACCCCGAGAACGCGCAGAAACTGATGCGCGAACGTCAGATGTTGGTTGATGCCATCGAAACCTATGAAACCATCAAAACCGATCTAAGCGACAATATCGAATTGATCGAACTGGGAGAGATGGAGGAGGACGAAGAGGTTGTCACCGACGCCGAAAACGCCATCAAAAGCCTGAAGGCCAAAGCCGCCAAGAAAGAGCTGGAGGCGCTGCTGGATGGCGAGGCCGATGGCAATGACACCTTCCTTGAAATCAACTCGGGCGCGGGTGGCACGGAAAGCTGCGACTGGGCCTCGATGCTGGCGCGGATGTATGTGCGTTGGGCCGAGAAAAAAGGCTATACCGTCGAGCTGCAATCCGAGACCTCGGGTGAAGAGGCGGGGATTAAATCCGCCGCCTACAAGATTTCCGGTCATAACGCCTATGGCTGGTTGAAGTCTGAAAGTGGTGTGCACCGGTTGGTGCGGATTTCACCGTATGACTCGGCGGCTAAGCGGCATACGTCGTTCAGCTCAGTTTGGGTCTATCCGGTGGTCGACGACAATATTGAGATCGAGGTGAACCCCTCGGACATCCGTATCGATACATACCGGTCCTCGGGCGCGGGTGGTCAGCACGTGAACACCACTGACTCGGCGGTTCGGATTACGCACATTCCGACCGGGATCGTTGTGACCAGTTCCGAGAAGTCGCAGCACCAAAACCGCGATATTGCGATGAAGGCGCTGAAGTCGCGCCTGTATCAGCAAGAGCTGGATCGCCGCAACGCGGATATCAACGCTGCGCACGAGGCCAAGGGCGACGCGGGCTGGGGCAACCAAATCCGGTCCTATGTCCTGCAGCCTTATCAGATGGTCAAGGATCTGCGCACCAACTATGAAACATCAGACACCAAGGGTGTGCTGGATGGTGATCTGGATGGGTTCATGGCAGCCACACTGGCGTTGAACGTGGCGGGCAAAAGCCGGTCCGAGGCGCAGGGCGACTAGGACGGACAGGGGCTTTGCCCGGTCTCCGCAAGCGGAGCCTCCCCCGATATATTTTTAGCCAGATGAAGCGGATCCCGGTTTTCTGTGGGAACGGAAAAGATTCATTTAAACAGTGGGTTTAAATGGGGGGATGCCCCGGCTAGGTTGACCTTGCAAAAGGGACGAGCCTGGGATGAATCTGAGCCAAGCAACTGCAAGTGACCTGTTGAACGCGCTGACGGACCGGCAGGTGTCGGCGCAAGAGGTGATGCTGCAAACGCTGGAGCGGATTGGCGAGGTCAACGAGGCCGCGAACGCCATTGTGGCTTTGCGCGAGCGGGATGATTTGATGACCGAGGCCCGCGCTTTGGATGCTGGTCCAATCCGTGGCCCCCTGCATGGGTTGCCGATTGCGGTCAAAGATCTGGTGAACGTGGCGGGGATCGTAACATCGCAGGGATCTCCGATTTTTAGGGATCACGTTGCGCAAAGGGATGATCTGATTGCCGCGCGGATGCGGGCGGCCGGAGCGATCCTGATCGGCAAGACCAATGTTCCCGAATTCGGGCTGGGGTCCCATACTTTTAATCCGGTCCATGGCGCGACGACGAACCCTTATAATCCGGCCCGGACCTGCGGCGGGTCATCCGGCGGCGCGGCGGTGGCGCTGGCGACCGGGATGGTGGCGCTTGCGGATGGGTCAGACGCGATGGGCAGCCTACGCAACCCGGCGGCCTGGAACAATGTTTACGGGTTTCGGCCAAGCTGGGGGCGGGTGCCGTCGGAACCGGTAGGTGATGGCTTTCTGCATCAGCTGTCCACGCTTGGCCCGATGGCGCGCAACCCCGAGGATCTTGGCCTGTTGCTGGACGTGATCTCAGGGCCGGATGTGCGGCAGCCGTTTGGTGGGGCCACCCCCATAGTGTCGCCGGTGCAGGCGGCAGACATGCGCGGCGTGCGGATTGGGTGGCTGGATGACTGGGGAGGGGCTTATCCATTTGAGGATGGCGTACACGCGCAATGTGAAAGTGCTTTGAATGTGTTCACTCAGCTGGGGGCCGAGGTCATCCCCGTTGCGCCGCCATTTGAGGCTGAGCGCCTTTGGGAGAGTTGGATAACCCTGCGATCCTGGAGCGTGGCCGCAAGCCTTGCGCCGCTTGCAGATCAACGTGACGTGCTGAAAGTCACGGCGCAATGGGAGTTGGACCGAGGGAAGACTCTGACGGCGATGCAAGTGCATGAAGCCAGCGTCATCCGGTCCGAATGGTTTCGATGCCTGGCAGAGTTAATGCGTGATTATGATGCCATGGTGTTGCCGTCTGCGCAGGTTTGGCCCTTTGAGATTGAGACGCCATACCCAACGGAAATTGCGGGGCGAGGGATGGATACCTATCATCGGTGGATGGAGGTCATGGTGCCAGTCAGCCTGATCGGCTTGCCCTGCCTGTCAGCACCGGCGGGTTTTGGAGCCAACGGATTACCGATGGGAATTCAGGTGTTTGGCCCACGCGGCTCCGACGCCCGCATCCTGTCGATTGGCGCAGCCTATCACGCCGCCACCATGTGGCCGCAAAAACGACCGGCCCAACCGTAGGGTCGGCAAGGGAGGAGGACAGAACATGGACAAGCCATTTGGTGTTCCGGAAATGGGGCCGGTGAATTTGGGGATGTTGCGCGAAGCCCTGCGCCGGGCCTGGACCGACTTTCGTCGGGCTCCGGTTTTTGGGCTTCTGTTTGCGGGGTTTTACGTGCTGGCCGGTTGGTTCATGGCCTGGATCACCTTGCAGACGGGCACGTCGTACTGGTTGGTTCTGGCTGCTATCGGGTTTCCTTTGCTGGGGCCCTTTGCGGCGGTGGGAATGTATGAAGTCTCGCACAGGCTGGAGCAGGGTGAGACCTTGGAATTCAAGTCTATTTTCGGAGTGGTGGTGCAGCAGGGGCGCCGTCAGTTGCCCTCGATATGCGCGATTATTGTGGTGATGTTTTTATTCTGGTTCTTTCTGGGCCACATGATCTTTGCCCTGTTCATGGGGTTGTCGACGATGACAAACGTGTCGACCTCGTTAGAGGTGTATTTGACCGCCAACGGGTTGACGATGTTGGCTGTGGGAAGCGTTGTGGGCGCTGTGTTTGCGACGGTGCTTTATATGATCACCGTACTTTCAATCCCGATGCTGTTGGACCGAGAGCTGGATTTCGTGACCGCTATGATCGCCAGTTTCAGCTATGTCCGTGATCATTTCAGCGTCATGTTGTTGTGGGGAATCTTTATCGCCATCCTGACTTTTCTAGCCATGATTCCGTGGTTTTTGGGCTTGTTTTTTGTGCTGCCGCTGTTGGGGCATGCTAGCTGGCATTTATATCGGCTGATCACTCAAGCGTCGGGCGAAAACGCTGCGTGACGTCAGCTTGCCGCTTGCTGTAGCGAGCGTTCTGCACGGCGGGCTGTTCGCGCCGCTGCCAGAACGGCCGAAGGGTCTTCGCCCAGATGACGCAGTAGAATGCGCCGGGTCGTTGTCTCGCTGGCGGTCGTTCTGGACAAACAGATAGCCACCCCGCGCCAACGGTCCGAATGCTCATCGGTCCCGCGCGTCACCAGATAAATACGGCTGTTTTGCGAGGCTCGGCTGGACATCAGGATATAAATCTGCCGGCCAGCACAGGCGGCGATGCCTTGCACTTCACGTTCTGTCGGAGCGGCGCTCGGCATGCCAGGGCGCGGCTCATAACCACGCACTAGCGTGCATTGAGGCAACCGGCGTGCGTGAAACAACCGATGACGCGAGGGCTTAGGATCATCCAGTTCGGTCTCCGTCGCATAGTAGAACCCCGCCGGAAACAGGTTCTCGGTCAGTGTTGTGGGGCCCGAGCCCAGAAAATCTGTAAGGGCAGACGCTGCGGGATGTGTCGGAGAGCGGTCGATCTCGTCCAGCGGGCGCAGCAGAATACGGGCGTCCACTTCGAAAAACCGGCAAATCCGGTCAAGTACGTCAGGTCTTGGAAAACTCTCGCCACCAAGGTACCGGTTGAATTGCGTCCGGTTGACCCCCAATTGTCGGCAAAGCTCTGATACTGAAGTATATTGCTGCGCAAGTTGTCTGAGATTGGCGCCGAACATCCTGCGCAATTCGTCCGGGTTGCGGATGTTTTTGGTCATAGGTGTCCCAGGTTCTCGCGACTTGTTTTATAGTACGCAACATGTTCGACCTGACGGTCGACATAACGCACATATCGTACAGATGACACGAACGGGCGCATCCCAACGCCACGTCACCCCCAGAGGCTAACGTCCAATCTTACAAACGCAATAGGCTTTATCTTGTTTTGCGTGATCTTTTTGGGCGCTTTGGCGCCAATAAACGTTATTCGGCCAGTTTTAGCTTACAAGGCAGCATGACAGGCCAGAGTTTCCCCACCCATACGCGAGCCGACAGGGTGGGGTAAATGTTACTCGCCACGCAGCAAGGCCGCAACGCCAGTGCGGGCCACTTCGACCAGACCCAGAGGGCGCATCAGATCGGCAAAGGCGTCGATTTTGTCCGGGGCTCCGGTGATTTCAAAAATGAAAGAGTTCAGCGTGCTGTCGACCACGTTGGCGCGGAAGATATCGGCCAGACGCAGCGCCTCGACCCTTTTGTCGCCTGCGCCAACCACTTTGATGATCGCCAGCTCCCGCTCGACCGCGTCGCCTTCGACGGTCAAATCATGCACGTCGTGAACGGTGACGATACGACCCAGCTGTGCCTTGATCTGCTCGATCACCTGCGGCGTACCGGTGGTGACGATGGTGATACGGCTCAGATGCCCGGTGTGATCGACCTCGGCTACGGTGAGGCTTTCGATGTTGTAACCACGGCCCGAGAACAACCCGATCACACGGGCTAAGACACCGGGTTCGTTTTCGACCAGAACCGCAATCGTGTGGCGCTCCTGCACGTCCGAAAAGGTCGGGCGTAGGTTATAGGCCGAATGGCGGGTAGAGCCTTTTTTGATATGTAGGGCAGACATTTACGTCCCTTTCGTCATTCTTGTGGTGTTGGGCGCTCCGCCGCGCCCAACAAATTTCGTCAAACCAGAACCGAGCCTTTGGAATCGATCACGCCCTGTGTTTCGGCCTCGCCCAGCAACATCTCGTTATGTGCCTTTCCTGACGGGATCATGGGGAAGCAGTTCTCGTGCTTTTCCACCAGACAGTCAAAAATCACCGGACCGTCATAGTTGATCATCTCCATGATCGCGTCATCCAGATCGGCGGGGTCAGAGCAAAGGATGCCCTTGGCGCCGAACGCCTCGGCCAGCTTGACGAAATCGGGCAGCGCTTCGGACCACGAATGCGAATACCGCTCGCCATGCAGAAGTTCCTGCCACTGACGGACCATGCCGAGGCGTTCATTGTTCAGGATGAACTGTTTCACCGGCAGGCGGTACTGAACAGCCGTGCCCATTTCCTGCATGTTCATCAGCCACGACGCCTCACCGGCCACGTTGATCACCAGCGCGTCCGGATGTGCCATCTGCACTCCAACAGAGGCTGGGAAACCATAGCCCATCGTGCCCAAACCACCCGAAGTCATCCAGCGGTTAGGGTCTTCGAACCCAAGATACTGCGCCGCCCACATCTGATGCTGACCAACCTCGGTTGTGATGTAGCGGTCGTGCTTTTTGGTCAGCTCTTCAAGGCGTTGCAGCGCATATTGCGGTTTGATGGTCTTTTCGCTGTTGGTGAACGCCAGGCAATTCACCTTGCGCCAGTCGCTTATCTGGGCCTGCCACTTCTTGACGGCGGCCGCATCGGTCTTGCGGCCGCGCGATTTCCAGACCTTGAGGATATCCTCAAGCACATGTGCCACGTCGCCGACAATCGGGATGTCCACGCGGATCACCTTGTTGATCGACGAGGGATCAATGTCGATATGCGCCTTTTTCGAGTTCGGCGAGAACGCATCAATCCGTCCGGTGATCCGGTCGTCGAACCGTGCGCCAACGTTGATCATCAGGTCGCAGTCATGCATGGCCAGATTGGCCTCGTACAGGCCGTGCATCCCCAGCATACCCAACCAGTTCTCGCCTGACGCCGGATAGGCACCCAGCCCCATCAGGGTTGAGGTGACCGGGAAGCCCGTCGCATCAACCAATTCTCGCAGCAATTGGCTGGCAGCAGGGCCCGAGTTGATGACGCCGCCGCCAGTGTAAAAGACCGGCTTCTTTGCGGTCTCGATTGCCGCAACCAGTTCGGTAATCTCTTCCAGATCGCCTTTCAGAACCGGTTGGTAGTGCGATGTTGACGGTTTTGGCGCGGTATACTCACCCGAGGCAAACTGAACGTCTTTGGGAATATCGACCAGCACCGGCCCGGGGCGGCCCGAGATGGCGACGTGAAATGCCTCATGCATCGTCTCAGACAGCGAATCCGTGTCCTTCACCAGCCAGTTATGCTTGGTGCAGGGGCGGGTGATGCCAACGGTGTCCGCCTCTTGAAAGGCGTCCGAGCCGATCATGAAGGTCGGAACCTGCCCGGTCAGAACCACAATCGGGATCGAATCCAGCAACGCATCGGTCAGGCCGGTCACCGCGTTGGTGGCGCCGGGGCCAGAAGTCACCAGTGCAACGCCGGGTTTGCCGGTTGACCGGGCATAGCCTTCGGCGGCGTGAACCGCGCCCTGTTCGTGGCGCACCAGAACGTGCCGAATGTCGTTTTGCAGAAAGATCTCATCATAGATCGGTAGCACGGCGCCACCGGGGTATCCGAATACCGTGTCCACGCCCTGATCCTTGAGGGCTTGAACTACCATTTTTGCGCCGGTCATCTCACGTGTCATCTGCTTTGCTCCGTTCGCGACATGTGTCTTGCGTTTAGCATAAAAAAAGCCCCCGAGATTTTTCGGAGGCGCATGGGTTCGATTATGGTTTACCGTTACCGGCCCATGCGCGTGTTTCCTACGATTACGACTAGCGCTTTCATCGCCAGAGGCTCCTTTTCAGCTTGGCAGGGACATTATGGGCGGGCGAAAGGGGCGTCAACAGGCAATCGTACCAATTTTGTAACCTGAGATGCAGATTTTGCGACATTTTATTGCGCAGATTGCCGCAGGTTGGGAATTTCCGCGAATTTCTGCCCGCTCATGATGGTTTGGGCTGGAATTTGGCAGGTCTGAAAGCGTCAAGGCAATGTCCAAAATTGACATGAGCGACCCGGTTCTGTGCGGCACGCTGGTCTCAGTTGAACAGATAAGGGAGGCGAAGAATGTTGCAGGACCTCATAGATCTAGGGCGGTATCCGATCGATCGGCCCGGGTCGCGGGGCTATGATCAGACGATTGCAGATGTGCGGAAAGAACTTGATCAAGACGGCTGCGCGGTTCTGCCAGGATTTGTGCATGAGGACGGTTTGGAGTTGCTGGTGAGCGAGGCGGATGAGGTTGCCCCACAAGCGCATCGCTCTTTCAACAGGACCAACGCCTATTTCACCAAGGATGATCCGCGCTTTGGGATCGGGCATCCGATACGCCGTTTTTATGACCGCTCAAACGCCTTTGTTCCTGCAGATAATTTCCCCACGTCGGGTCCTTTGCGGCGGATTTACGAATATGAATGGTTCATGCCTTTTGTCCGTGACGCATTGGACGAGCCCGAGGATCGGTTCTTTCGCTATGATGATCCGCTGGCAGATGTGATCATTAACGTGGTCGAAGAGGGGCAGGGCTTTCCCTGGCATTTCGACACCAACAACTACACCGTTACGCTGGCCATCCAGAACGGAGAAGTTGGAGGCACCTTTGAATATGTGCCGAACCTGCGCACGGCCGAGGATGAAAATTTTAAGTCCGTGGCCTCGGTTTTGGACGGAGACAGGGCACGGGTCCGAGAGCTGGAGTTGCAACCGGGGGACCTACAGATTTTCAAGGGACGGTACGCGCTGCACAGGGTGGCCCCAGTAACGGGTGCGCGCACCCGATACGTTGGGATTTTCTCATTCGTTGAAGCCGAAGGGATGTGCGGCGGGGTTGAACGCACACGACAGCTTTATGGGCGTGTGTTACCGCATCATCATGCGCGTGAAGGGATGCGAAAGGATCAATTGCTGGACTGAAAATTCTGGGGTTAAAATAAAGAGGTTTTCAGCGACCGGAGGGTCCGATGCCTAAGATTATACAGCTTACGCCATTTGTTCTGTGTTCCTCCCTGCAAAAGCAGATTGATTTCTATTGCGATCGTTTGGGATTTTCTTGCGGGTTTCGGCAGGACAATTACGCTTTTTTGTCATTGGGGTCCGTGGCCATTCGGCTATTGGAATGCCCGCCGCGCGATGATGGTCGCCCGTTGGGAGAAGATCAGTCGTTTTACATAGACGTCGACGAAATCGACGATTTGTACGACAGCTTGCTGCCGGGATTGGCTGATCTACCCGAAGGGCGCGTGCGCCCGCCGTTTGATCAACCCTATCTGCAGCGCGAGTTTCACGTTATCGACGAAGACGGGACGTTGGTATTCTTTGGACAGGATATCAGCCCGAGGGGGTAGGCCCTCCCGCCCGTTGTCGATACGCCTGCGGCTTATCTCCGCCGGTTGGGCCGAGCAGCGCTGCGCGCCGCGGGTGTGCTTAGAAACCGGGGCTGGTGCCTTGCAAGACTCCGTGTTCCAGCGCGTAACGGGTAAGGCCTGCAGTGGATGAGATACCTAATTTGCGTTTGATGTTCTTGCGGTGAGTTTCCACCGTGCGCACAGAGATTTCCAAGGTCTGCGCCACCTCTTTGTTGGATTTTCCCTGCGCCAGTTCCAGCAGGATGGTCTGCTCACGGCCGGTCAGCGCCTCACGTGCGCTGTCTTGTTTGGGCTGCAGCGACCCGCTGGCACCGGTGCAAAGGTATTGCTCGCCGCGCATCACCGCGTCGATGGCCTGTTTGATCTCGTCCGTCGGTACGTCTTTGAGGACATAACCCTTGGCGCCGTGGTTCAGTGCGGTCGAAATATATTCGGGGCTGTCATGCATCGACAGTATCAGGATGCGGGTCTCGGGTAGGCGCTCCAAAATCATCTCGGTGGCGCTGAGCCCGCCTAGGCCAGGCATGTTCAGATCCATCAGGATCACATCGGGGGACAGATCGGCTACCTGATCGACGGCCTCTTGCCCGGTGCCAAGTGTGCAGACCACTTCGATGTCGGGATAGCTTTCAAGGATCGACTGAATCCCTTCAGCCACCATCGGGTGGTCATCCACGATCAGGACCCGGATCGACTGTGCGCTCATGTACCGGCCTTTCGGTTCGGAGTTGCGTCTTCCTGCGGCGGAAGCAAGTGGCTAAGCGGCAGGGTAACCTCGATCACGGTGCCGCCGTGCGGGCTGCGTGATGACAGAATACGCAGTGATCCGTCAAGCTGTTCGATGCGTTCCTGCATGTTGCGCAGCCCGATCCCGGTGCTGACGCCTTCAGCCTCGCGGGGCAGGCCGCGACCATTGTCGGTGATGCGCATGGTGGCACCCTTTTTGTGACCGCGCAGATCAATTGTAACATGCGTTGCGTCGGCGTGGCGTTCGATATTGGTCAGGGCTTCTTGTGCGATACGGTAAAGGGCGATCTTGGCGTCCTGATCCAACCGGTTTCGAAACACGACGGTCGAGAATTCGGTCTCAATCCCCGTACGCTCGCGGAAATCGTCGGTCAGCGCCTTCACTGCGGGGCCAAGGCCCAGATCGTCCAGCACACCTGGGCGCAAATCGCGGCTGATGCGGCGCACCTCGGTGATTGCGGTGCCGAGATGCTCGATCCCCTTGTCCAATGGGGCGTGGGCCCCGTCGTCATCGCCCCGCGCAAGCCGCCGCCGGGCATTGTCCAGCGCGTAGCGTACACCGACGAGTATCTGGCTGATCCCGTCATGCAGTTCGCGCGCCACTCGGCCCCGCTCTTCCTCTTGCGCGTCGAGAACCCGTTGCGTCAGGTCCTTCAGCTTGGCATCCGCCAGCCGCCTTTCTCGAAAGTTCAGGAACATGCCCGAGGCAAAAACGACCAGCACCGCTGCCAGAACGATGCCGCCAATATACATAAACGTCCGTTGCACGCGGGCCTCAACCTCGGCGCGGGCGTTGGCAACGGTCGCCACTATGTCGTCGATGAAGACACCGGTGCCAACAACCCAGCGCCAGTCCTGCAAGCCCACGACATAGGCAATCATCTGCGCCTCTTCCCCGGTCGATGGTTTTTGCCACATAAAATTGTGCCACCCCGACCCTTGCCGGGCGAGGCGGATGAATTCTTCTACAATTGGCGTGCCGTCACTGTCGCTCAGACCCTCCCAATTGCGGTTGATGAACTCTGTCTGGCGTGGGCTGACCAGATTGGTGCCGTCATAGTCATAAACGAAAAAGAAACCGTCCTTACCGTAGATCATGGCCGACAGGATTTGGGTCACCAGATTCTTAGCATCACGATCATCCGGAGACGCGCGCCCATAGATATAGGCAAAGCCATTCCGTGCCTGCGTGACGTAGTTCCGAAGCTCTTCTTTCTTAGCTTCTATCAAACGGTGCTCCAACGCCTGAATCTCGCGTTGGGCGGTTGCTCGGGATTCATAGGCAACCAACAATGCAATTGCGGCCACCGCGACGACCAGTGGAATCGCGGCAACAAGCGATAGTTTCTGGCCGTATGTCAGCGAAATCAGATTGCGAAATCCCCTCATGGTCGAATCGATACGAAACAGAGAGGGAAAATGCAAAACTTTATGAAACTGCGCATGCTGAAATGCTTGAGAACACGAAGAAATGGCTTAAATCGACGCAGTTTCATCGGCAGAAACAGTCAAATTTACCTTCGTCTACGTAGTAGTAGGTATTCACTTTCAACACATGCTCATTAGTCTGGCGCGCACTGATAACGACAAAGCCCGGCATTGACCCGGGTCAAGAGAAAGTTGGGAGGAACACTCACATGGATCGTCGTTCATTTCTAAAAACATCTGCTCTGGGCGGTTCGGCAGTTGCGGCCACCACGCTGGCGGCTCCGGCTTTTGCGCAGGGCAAGCGTACGCTGACCATGGTCACCTCGTGGGGTCGTGGCCTTGCAGGTGTTTTTGATGCGGCACAGCGTTCGGCCGACATGATTACCGAAATGTCGGACGGCAATCTGACAGTTGAAATCAAAGCGGCGGGTGAATTGGTTGGTGCGTTCGAAGTTTTCGACGCGGTGTCGTCGGGTCAAGCTGATATGTACCATGCCGCCGATTACTATTTCGTGGGTCAGCACCCTGGTTATGCTTTCTTCACTGGCGTGCCATTCGGGATGACCACGCAGGAATTCAACACCTGGTACTATCAGCAAGGCGGTCACGAACTGCATGATGAACTGGGTGAAATTTTTGGCCTGAAATCATTCATTGCCGGCAACACCGGCGCACAAGCGGGCGGCTGGTTCTCGAAAACGATCAATAGTCCTGACGATTTCAATGGTTTAAAAATGCGCATGCCTGGTCTTGGTGGTGAAGTCATCGGAAAGCTGGGTGCGTCTGTTCAGAACATTCCTGGATCAGAAGTGTATCAGGCACTGTCGTCGGGTGCCATTGATGCCACCGAATGGATCGGACCGTGGGCGGACGAAAAGGCTGGTTTCTTCGAGATCACGAAAACCTACTACACCGCAGGTTTCCATGAACCGGGTGTGGGTCTGTCGCTGGCAACCAACCGCGACGTATTTGATGGCCTCAGCAATGCTCAGCAGAGAATTATTGAGATTGCAGCCGCTGAAACCAACCAGTGGAACTATGCTCAATTCCTGTCTAACAACGGCCCCGCATTGGGCCGGTTGCGCGCAGCAGGCGTAGAAGTTCAGGAGTTCCCGGATTCAGTTTGGGATGCCTTTGGTGAGAAGACTGTGGAAGTTATGGAAGGTTATCGCAGCGACGACCTGTTTGCGAAAATCCATGACAGTGTCAAAGACGCGGTAACGAACACTTCCGGTTGGCTGTCCATCTCCGAAGGAATCTACACAGAGCAGCGTAATCGCGTTCTGGGTTAAATCTCAGACATTAATCAATTGGTTTCCCCGCTTGTTCGGGGAACCCTTTCCTGTTGCAAATGCACGGACCTATCAAACCCGTTATAATCAGCAGTGCAACTGACGAGACCTGGGGACAACATGCAGGACGAAAACGGTTTCTCGTTCTTCGGCGCCCTGTGGAACGGACTTGTTTGGTTCGTTCAGAACATTGCCGAAGCCTTCTATAATTTCGGATACGCCATCACGCATCCGCAGCTCTGGCTAGACTGGTCGGACAAAGAGGCCATTATGCGCTTCGTCTATTATGGCGGATCGGTTGAGTTCTTCTTTGTGGTTTTCACCATCTTCCTGGTTTTGACTGTCATTGGGCTGTGCTACCGGAATTTCATGTGGGGGATGGTGCGGGGCCTTGAAGGGTTCGCCAACACCACCGGGCGGTTCTTTGCCTGGGCAGGCCTGCTGATGGTGCTGCAGCAGATCGTAATCGTTTTCATGCAACGGATCTTCACCCGACCGGATATAGCCTTCGGTCTGGGTATTCCGCTCCAGTTGGACATCAGCTGGTATGCCGAAGAGCTAAAGCTTTACAACGCCATGGTAGTCTGCCTGTGCTGTACCTACACATTCGTTCAGGGTGGGCACGTCAGGGTTGACCTGATCTATGCTGGCATTAGCCACCGAGCCAAACGCGTGATCGATATGCTGGGTTCGCTGCTGTTCATGATGCCAATGGCGGTGCTGACATGGATGTATGGCTGGTACTTCATGTGGCGGCACCTGATCGTGCCGAAGCCATCGGCAAGTGACACCTTGGACCGTTTGGTTATGAAATCCCGCGCGCTGCGCTGGAATGTCGAAACCATAGGTTTCAGCCCAAATGGCTTCAATGCGTATTTCCTGTTCAAGGTCCTGCTGGTCTTTTTTGCGGGAATGGTGTTCCTGCATGCGATCGCATTCCTGTACCGGTCGTATCTTGAATACGTGGAAGGACCGGACAGTGCTGAAAAATACCTCGACAAGGATAGCCTTGGTGAGGGTGAAGAAGCCTACGAAGGCGCGCATTAGGGACGGAGAACCAGACAATGCTATTCGGACTTGATGGCGTCGAGATAGGCCTCATTATCGTATTTTTCTGCCTTTTCGGAGGCATCCTTTCCGGGTTCCCGGTGGCATTTGCCATCGGTGGGGCTGGTATCATCTCATTCGGGATCATCGCGGCATTGGACAGTGCCGGGTTGCTGGTGCATCAGGCCATCGACTCGGGCACGCAGGCCTATAGGGATCTGGTGAATTCGGGCGTCAAACCTGACACCATATCTGTTTTCCGATACCCGGAATTGCCAACCATTGGCGAGCCGGTCTTCCCCTCTGGCTGGGAAACTGCGCTGGACCGCAACGTCTCGTTCATTGTGAACCGTATCAACGAACGTGTTCTGGCCGGGCAATCCATCGAAACCCTGTTGGCCGTGCTGATGTTCGTCCTGATGGGCATCACGTTGGAGCGTTCAAAGATCGCCAACGATCTGCTGACCACAATGGCGCGTGTTTTTGGCCCGTTGCCGGGTGGTCTGGCCGTGTCGATCGTGGTTGTGGGGGCGTTTCTGGCGGCTTCGACCGGGATTGTGGGCGCGACCGTTGTGACCATGGGTTTGCTGGCGCTGCCGACCATGTTGCGAAACAACTACTCGCCTGAACTGGCAACCGGTGTGATCGCGGCCTCGGGGACGTTAGGGCAGATCATTCCGCCCTCTATCGTGATTGTTCTGCTAGGCACGCTGGCTGGTGATCTGTATTCGACCGCACAGGAAACCCGCGCGGTTGAGGCCGGGTGTACCGACGCGCTGACCTATCTGGGTGAGCCTGCGGTGGTCTCGGTCGGCACATTGTTCCAGGCGGCCTTGCTGCCGGGGATCATGCTGGCCTTGCTGTATGCGCTTTATGCCTTCGGCTATGCGTTGATGAACCCCGAAAAAGCCCCGGCCGTGGAACTGGGCGGCGGTGGCGGTGAACCGATCACGCGCGGTGAAGGCCTGACATGGCTGCTGGGCGCGCCCGTCGCGCTGATCGTGGGTGCCGTTCTGCTGGGCAGCACGGGTGTGATCGGCAGCCAGAACATCACTGTCTCGGCCTTTTCGGATATCGGCGAGGGTGCTTCGCTGCGAACCAACGTATCTGAGGAATGCAAGGTCTCGATGATCGAACTGCACGGTCAATCCGCCTGGGATCAGGCCGTGGCCGAGCAGCAAGCATTGGATGAGGCGGGCGGTGTTTCTCAGGCTCAGCGCCTGACCGAAGAAGAGCTGGCCGCTGCGCAGGAGGCCAAGATTGCCGCTACTGCACCCATTGGTACTGGTGTCGCGGTTATAGTCGTGCTGCTGGGTCTGACTTTGCTGTTTGGCCGCGGCATTGCGCCGTCGCAGTCTACACAACCACTGATCATCGGATCCATCGGCCTGTTGTTGATGGTGCTGGTGGATGTGCTGCTGATTGCGCCGACGACCTCGTCAGGGGTGGCCTTCGTGATCATGGCGATACCGTTTGCGCTGGCGATCTATGGTTGCAAGTTCGCGGCTGAACGCTGTGCCACCAACGATCTGATCCGTGTGGTCTTTCCACCGCTGGTTCTGATCATCGCGGTGCTGGGGTCGATTCTTGGTGGAATTACCAACCCGACACCGGCGGCGGCGCTGGGTGCCGGCGGGGCGATCATGCTGGCGGCTTATCGCAAGCTGCAGGATCAGGGGCGTTCGGGGAAAGTGATCATCTGGTCGACCTTCGCCGTCATCATCTGCATGCTGATGGGCATAAATTTCGATCTGCGCATCAATCAAGGCGATGTCTCGGTCGAAAGCTGGATCGCCTTTATCTTTGCCTACGCGGCTTACCTCTATGCCCTGTTCGGATTGATCTTTGCCTGCTGGGTTCTGTTCTCAAGCGGAGTTCTAACCCCGGTTGTGCGCGAAACGGCCAAGGTGACGTCGATGGTCTTTACCATCCTGATCGGATCGCAGCTGTTGAACCTAGTGGTAATCTCATTTGGGGGCGAACATTACATCCAGCAATTCCTACGCAGCTTTGACAACGAGTTCACGGTCTTCCTAATCGTAATGTTGGTGCTGTTCATCCTGGGCTTTGTGTTGGATTTCCTCGAGATCATCTACATCGTGATCCCCATCGTGGGCCCGGTGATCTATGGCGGGTCGTTTGACCCGAAATGGGTGACAATCATGGTGGCGGTGAACCTGCAGACCTCGTTCCTCACGCCACCGTTCGGGTTTGCGTTGTTCTACCTAAGGGGGGTTGCACCGAAAGAGGTGACGACGGGCCATATCTATCGTGGGATCATACCATTTGTGATCATTCAGGTGGTGGGGATTGGTATCCTGTGGTCCTTCCCGTCGATTGTGACCATCGTGCCGGATCTGATCCCGAATTGATTGGTTACTGTGATCCAACGGAAAAGGGGGCCAATTGGCCCCCTTTGCTTTTTTGGATTGTTGAATGGGCCAGTCCCTTCTTGGCCTGCCGTCAATTCAACCCCGAGAAATTTTTTGGCCAGATGAAGGCAGATCAGGTGAACTGAATCAGGTCCCAGCGATTTCCGAACGGATCGCGCCAGACGGCGACCCAACCGTAGGGTTCTTGTCTGGGGTCTTCTTCGAAATGGACGCCTTTGGACAACATTTCGGCGTGATCGCGTTCGAAATCATCCGTTTGCAGAAAGAAGCCAACGCGGCCTCCGGTCTGATTGCCCACTGCGGCGATCTGGTTTGGACCGTCTGCCTGCGCCAGCAACAGTGACCCGCTATCTGATCCTGGAGGAGACACCAGCACCCAGCGTTTGCCACCGCCCAGGTCAACGTCTTGCGTCAGGGTGAAGCTGAGTTTTTGGGTGTAGAACGCAATAGCTGCATCGTAATCCGGCACCACAAGGGTGACGGCGTATAGTGTTTGGCGCATGGAAGTTTAGCCCTTGGTCGGGTGGCGGTCGGGCAGTTGAATACTGGCGACCTGCTCGGCAATCGGCGCGGTGGATAGCGGATGGTGCTTGCCGTCCGCCAGTTCAGACGGATTGTTGATACGCTTCCAGTTGCCTTGGATATAGGCTTCGAGCCCTGAAAACCGCGCCTTGTACCCCATCTTGGGGCTGCCTGGTACCCAGTAGCCCAGATAGACGTAGGGCAGGCCAGCCTCTCGCGCGATGTCGATGTGATCGAGGATCATGTAGGTTCCCAGAGAGCTTTGCGGCTGTTCAGGGTCATAGAAGGAATAAACCATGCTAAGCCCGTCATCCAAAACGTCGGTTAGGCTGACGGCAATCAGTTCTCCGCTTTCGGGGTCGACATATTCCACCACGCGGCTGCGGATCGGAGTTTCTTCGATCATTGCGGCGAATTCGAACACATCCATATCGGCCATACCGCCATCGGCGTGGCGTGTGTCCAGATAGCGGCGGAACAGTTCGTATTGCTCATCAGTTGCCCAAGGCGAGTTTGCACGGCGCTGTAGGTAGGCATTGCGTTTGGCCGTGCGTTTCTGACTTTTGCTTGGGCGAAAGGCTGACACATCGATGCGGGCTGAAAGACAGGCTGCGCAATCAGTGCAGGATGGGCGGTAAAGCACATTCTGGGATCGGCGAAACCCCTGTTGCGACAGGGAATTGTTCAGCTGATCGGCACCTTCGCCCTGTAGGGCGGTGAACAACTTACGCTCCATCCTGCCCTCAAGGTAAGGGCAGGGTTGCGGGGCCGTCACATAAAATTGCGGCGCGATGGGCAGCGTGTGTCGCATGAAGGTTCCGTGTTTCCTGACACAGGATGATAACAACGGTTCCCTGAGCCGCCAAGTGATTCAATTGGCAGATATTTAAGCCCGCTGGTTGATCATGACCGTGCCAAGGAACGAATCCGTCAGGCCCTGACAACGTGCGCTGGTCAGCATCATGATGACCGAGATGATCTGGACCACGAAAAACGCCATGCTGATGAAATACCCGGCGGTATGGGCCACGGCTTTGCCCATATCCAGACGGGACCCGAATGCGTCCCGCAATTCAATGCCCATGAAACGCATGCCCAGTGTCGCCGATCCGTTGGCGATGGTAACAACGCGGTACACAAAGCTGATGACGCCATAGATCAAGGGCAGAAACAGCAGCCCCGCGCCGAATGTCAGGAAAACCGGCACGATGCACAGCAGCGAAATGAAGGCGATATCAAACAGCCACGCGACAAAGCGTTTGGTTGCTACCGACTGGTAGAACTCAGGCTGGGTATCAGGGTCGGGCAGGTGGGTCATGTTGTAATATCCGGATATTGTTCGGAAATTACCCTGTCCCGGATGGCGGGACAGGGCAAGCTTTGATCAGGCGCGCTCGCCGTTTTCGGGCTCGTCGTGGTTTTCGCGGGCGCGTTCGTCCATGAACTGGTCGAATTCAGCCTTGTCCTTGGCGTCACGCAGGCGGCGCAGGAAGGCTTCGAAGTCCTGCTGTTCGCGTTCAAGCCGCGCCAGAGTGTCCGCCTTATAGGCATCAAACGCGCTGTTGCCCGAGGGTTTCATGGCGCTCATGTGACTGTGCCAGGATTTGCGGCGGCTGCAGGATTTGCTGAACATGCGTTTGCTCCAGATCATGTAGGCCAACAGGGCCAGGCCAACGGGCCAGAAGAAGATGAAACCAAGGACCATGACGGCGATCCAGGCGCCTTTGCCTTTGTCGTCAAGCCAAGTTTCGATGCGGTGCAGCCATCCCGGATTTTCTGGGACGGCGGGGTCGGACAGTGCGGTCATTTGGGGTCTCCGGGGTTGATGTAAATCGTTTTCACATTGATAAGATGGGAAGCAGATGGCTGGTTGCAAGAGGTCGATGTGAAAAAGATTTACATTATGCGTCGGGGCCGAGTTTGGTTGACGTCACCCAGAGAACAAAGCAGTTTGCAAAAATGTCTGTCGAAGAACGAAAAACCGCCCCGTCACTTGCCGAAATTCTGGAACTGGAAAAGCAAGTCTGGACTGCACTAGTTGAAGGCAATGCCTCGGCCGACCGGGCGTTGCTGAGCGCGGATTTTCTGGGGGTCTATCCCACCGGGTTCGCCAACCGCGATGATCATGTCGGGCAATTCGCTGATGCGCCAACGATGTCGCGGTACGAGTTGAGCGAGACAAAACTGCGGGTTCTGAACGCTGATATTGTCCTGTTGTCCTATCGTGCCGATTACCAACGCCCGGACAGTGATGCTTGGGAGGCGATGCTGATCTCTTCCCTGTGGGAGCGCCGCCATGACGTCTGGGTCAACAGTTTCAGTCAGGACACTCCATTGGAGGCGCAATGACCGGTCCGCTGACCATCCACCGTGTTCCGCGGGCGTTTGATGCATCGCTGGGTGATGAAGCGCTGAATGCGGTATCTGGTATCGCGCCTGAACAAGGGGAGCTGATTGCAGGGACGGCGGGTTCGAGTCCATACCTAAAGGGATTGATCGAACACGAACGCGATTGGTTGCCGCCGGCCTTGCAAGAGCCCGATCAGGCTTTTGCGGATGTGATGGATGCAGCGCGTGCCTTACCGCCGGATCAGTTGAAATCCGGTTTGCGGCAAGCCAAGCGGCGCATGGCTTTGCTGACCGCGCTGGCCGATCTGGCGGGCGCGTGGCCGTTAGAGAAAGTGACCGCAGCGCTGACGGATTTCGGCGCGCTGGCTGCGGATGTTGCCGCCAAGGCCGAGATCGCGGCACTGATCCGGCGCGGCAAGCTGCCGGGGATGACCGATGACGATGTGGAAACAGCCGCCGGGATGATCATTCTGGCCATGGGCAAGATGGGCGCGCACGAGCTGAACTATAGCTCGGATATCGACCTGATCGTTCTGTTTGATGAGACCCGCTTTGACCCCGATGATTTCTTCGATGCGCGTCAGGGGATGGTGCGGGCCACACGCAATTTTTGCGCCACGCTCAGCGACAAGACCGCTGATGGGTATGTGTTCCGCACTGACCTGCGATTGCGTCCCGATCCGGCGGTGACCCCGGTCTGTTTGGCGACCGAGGCGGCCGAGCGGTATTATGAAAGCCTTGGCCGCACCTGGGAAAGGGCAGCTTATATCAAGGCGCGTCCATGTGCCGGTGACATTGCCGCCGGGCAACGCTTTCTTGATGCATTGCGCCCCTTTGTCTGGCGCAGGCATCTGGATTTCGCCGCCATTCAGGACGCCCATGACATGCGCCTGCGCATTCGCGAGAATAAAGGCACCGGCGGCACGCTGACCATTCCCGGCCACGATATGAAGCTGGGGCAGGGTGGCATTCGTGAGATCGAATTCTTCACCCAGACCCGCCAGTTGATTGCGGGAGGTCGCGACCCTGACCTGCGCGTGCGCGGCACGGTGCCCGGTCTGGCTGCATTGGCCGGAAAAGACTGGATACCGCAGGACGTGGCCGAAAAGCTGACCGACCACTACCGCTCCCACCGCGAGGTTGAACATCGCATTCAGATGGTTCACGATGCTCAGACCCATAAGGTGCCCCAATCACCGGATGGGATCGAACGCGTTGCCTGCCTGATGGGGATGGACAGCGCCGAGTTGACCGCAGATCTGACCCGTCGTCTGACCGAAGTGCATGAGCTGACCGAGGGGTTCTTTGCCCCAGGATCTTCGACGCCCGCACCTGCCGGTGAGACCGGTTTTGACCAAAATGTCCTGGCCCGCTGGACCACCTATCCAGCGCTACGCTCGCAACGCGGCGCGCGGATCTTTGAACGTCTCAAGCCCGAGCTGCTCTCACGTCTGTCGAAAACTGCAAAACCGGACGAGGCACTGCGGGCGCTGGACGGTTTTCTTGCAGGGTTGCCAGCAGGTGTGCAGCTGTTTTCCCTGTTCGAGGCTAATCCCCACCTGATCGACCTGCTGGTCGATATCGTGGGCACCTCGCACGCATTGGCGGCGCATCTGTCCCATAACGCCGCCGTGTTTGACGCGGTGATTGGGGGCAGTTTCTTCAGCGACTGGCCAGGGCAAACGGCACTTCAGTCTGATCTTGAGCAGGCGCTGCAGCAGGAAACGGACTATGAAACGCAGCTGGATTTCGCACGTCGCTGGTGCAAGGAATGGCATTTCCGTATCGGTGTACATCACCTGCGCGGTCTGATTGACGGTGTGCAGGCCGGACAGCAATATGCCGAACTGGCCAGCGCTGTAATAGCCGCGATCCTACCTTGCGTGACTGAACAATTCGCCAAGAAGCACGGACCTGCGCCGGGGCGCGGGGCGACTGTACTGGGTATGGGATCGCTGGGGGCAGGGCGGATCAACTCGCAATCCGATCTGGACATGATCGTGATCTATGACCCACTGGATCAGGACATGTCGGACGGTCCGCGCCCTCTGGCCACGCGTACCTATTACGCCCGGTTCACACAGGCGCTGATCACGGCGCTCTCTGCTCCGATGTCGCAGGGGCGGCTTTATGAGGTCGACATGCGCCTGCGCCCGTCTGGCAATCAGGGGCCGGTGGCGACCAGCTGGGCCAGCTTCACCAATTACCAGCGCAACGAAGCCTGGGTTTGGGAGCATTTGGCCTTGACCCGTGCCCACGTGGTCGCAGGCGACGCGGGTTTGACGCAGGATATCGAGAGCTTCCGCGCTGATTTTCTGGCGCAACCGGAAGACCGCCAGAAGGTCCTGCGCGAAGTGTCCGAAATGCGTGCCCGTTTGGCCGCCGCCAAATCCCCAGCGGGGATATGGGATGCCAAGAACGGCGCCGGGCGGATGATGGATATCGAACTGATGGCCGAAACCGGGGCACTACTGTCTGGTGTGACACAGCGCGACGTGCAGTCCGGGTTGGACGGCACTGTCGCTGCCGGTTTGCTGGACGTCGCGCAAGTGCAAACGCTCAAGGATTGCTACGATTTATGCTGGTCTGTGCAATGCGCTGCCCGGCTGCTGTCGGGTAAAGTGATCGAAGCGGACAAGATCGGCGAGGGCGGCGCGGCTTTCCTGTGTCGGGCCACCGGGTTCGAACAGGTCGAACACCTGCAGGGCGCGCTGCAGGACAGTTACACCGCCGCCGCCGGTATTATCGGTCGCGTGCTTGAGGAGGGGCAAGATGCCGCGCAATGACGATCCAAACGATCACAAGGGCCTGATCCGCGAGGCGTACCGCATCGACGGCATCACGCTGCCCGAATGCCGCAGCATTTTTCTGGACTGGGCGCTGAGCCTGCCTGCGGATCGCGATCAGACACAGGCCCTTACTGCATTACACGCCATCTATGCCGCGCAAGAGGCCGATCATCCGATGACACAAGTGCTGGCCGAAGGGCTACAATCGGCTCAGACACCCAAGAGGCGCGGCGGCTGGCGGTCCCGGTCTCGCTAGGGCTTTTCCCCCGGCGCGTTCACCACTATGAGGGCGTCATGACCCAAGCCACCGACCGCCCCCGTATCCGCCTGAAACCCAAAGCCAACGCGCGCGGCCTGCGCCATGGCTTCCCGTGGGTCTATGCCAACGACATTGTCACCGATCGGCGTACACGCAAGATACCGGTTGGTGCTTTGGCCGTGCTGGAGGATGACAAACGCGCGCCCATTGCGTTGGTCGCCGTGAACCCCGAGTCGAAAATCATGTGCCGCGTACTTGATCGCGACCTTGACGCCGATCTGAATGCTGAATGGTTCGAATCCCGCCTGCGCCACGCTTTGGACATGCGCGAACGCCTGTTTGACGCCCCCTATTACCGCCTGATCCACGCCGAAGCGGATGGCTTTCCTGGCGTGATCATCGACCGCTTTGGTGATGCCTGCGTGATCCAACCCAACGCCGCCTGGGCCGAGGCGCATCTGGAAACGCTGACCGACGCGTTGGTTGCTGTGACGGGTGTGACAACTGTGCTGAAAAATGCCTCGGGCCGCACTCGGGGACTGGAAGGGCTGGATGATGAAAACCAGACCTTGCTTGGAACTGCGCCTGACGCTCCGCTGCCGGTGCCAATGAATGGCGCGACCTATATGGCTGATCTTACCGGAGGCCAGAAAACCGGCCTGTTTTACGACCAACGCCCCAACCATGCATTCGCTGCACGGCTGGTGCAGCCGGGTGCGCAAGTGCTGGACGTGTTCAGCCATGTGGGCGGTTTTGGTCTGGCGATGCTGGCTGGCGGCGCGGCGCAGGCCCTGTCTGTCGATGGTTCGGCTGCGGCGCTGGACTTGGCGACGAAGGGTGCCGAGGCTTCGGGATGTGCGGATCGATTTGAAACCCGTCAGGGCGATGCGTTCGAGGTGCTGACCAAATTGGGCGAAGAAGGCGCGCAATTTGACGTGGTCATCTGTGATCCACCCGCTTTTGCGCCGTCGAAACAAGCCCTGGACGCGGGCCTGCGCGCTTATGAGCGTATCGCACGGCTGGCCGCACCGTTGGTGAAACCGGGCGGCTATCTAGGGCTTTGTTCTTGTTCACACGCGGCCGATCTGGGTCGGTTCCGCGACGCGTCCTCGCGCGGGATTGGTCGGGCAGGGCGGCAGGCACAATTGATCCACACGGGGTTTGCCGGCCCCGACCACCCGCAACTGCCGCAATTGGCTGAAAGCGGGTATCTCAAAGCCGTGTTTTACCGGCTGTGAAGGCGGTTCTGGATACCTGTGTCATCTACCCCACGGTGATGCGCGAGATGCTGTTGGGCGCCGCCAGATTGAGTCACTTCACGCCGATCTGGTCTCCTCGTATCCTCGAGGAATGGGCCCGCGCCGCCCGCAAACTGGGCCCGGAAGGCGAGGCGCAGGCCCGTGCCGAAATCGCCCTGACGCAGGCGCAGTGGCCTAAGGCCGAACGCGCGGCCAATCCGGGGCTTGAGCAACGCCTCTGGCTGCCGGACAGTGCCGATATTCACGTTCTCGCCACCGCCGTTGAGGCCTCGGCCGATGTTATCGTCACCGTGAACGCCAAGGATTTCCCAAGAAATATTCTGTCGGAAGAAGGGCTTGAACGCCGCGATCCTGACGGCCTGCTATATGGGTTCTTGCTGGACGACCCCGACGGCATGGCGGAACTCGCCGACCGTGTTTTAGCCGAAGCCAACCGGCTGTCCGGTGATCAATGGACCTTGCGCGCGCTGATGAAAAAGGCCCGTCTGCCAAGGTTGGGCAAGGCGCTCAGCCATTAGGCCGTATCCAACTTCATCTGGTTAATAATATCCCGGTGGGGATGGCCCCGAAGCTAACCGCCCGCGCCCCAACGCTGCTCAAGGGCTTCCAGCGCTGCAATCCGCTCATCCGTTTTGGGATGACTCATCAGCCAGGCCGGAGTAACACCCGCGCGCTGTTGTGTCAGGTCTTCCAACTTGTGAAACAGCGACTTTTGCGGCCCAATCCCGATCCCGGCCTTGGTCAGCAGAGCGGCGGCATATTCATCCGCCTCATATTCATCGCTGCGCGAAAGGCGCGAGGCCAGCAGGTGGGTCAGCATATTGGCAATCCACGCGCCGATGAAGGGAATGAACCGGTTCAACAGCATCATCAAAGCCGCCCGCAATGCGTTCTGGCCGGAAAAATCGATCATCCGCCGCCGCGCATGCCCCAACGCAACATGTCCCAGTTCATGTGCAATAACGCTGGCCATTTCCTCGGCCGAAACCTCTCCGTTACGGAACTTGCGATAAAAGCCGCGCGTAATGAATATCCGCCCGTCAGCAGCCGCCAGACCGTTCACCGGGTCGATCTCGTAGATGTAAACCGGGACCCGGTCGATCTCGAGCGCGGCGGCCAGCCTGTCAGTCATGCGTTTCAGCACCGGATCAGCCAGTTCGGTCGATTTCGCATCCAGCTCTCGGTGCGTTCGCCAGACGGAAATCCGGTACATCACAAAGGCATAAGCAATCGCCAATAGGATCGGGGTCAATCGAAGCATGCACTAGATATGGCTCTGAGTGGGGGAATAGGCAACCAGCCTTAAACATTTGTGCAGTAAACAGAGCGGACGTCCAATTTTTGTCGAAATTCCCGGATAGCGAGAAAACGGTGTAAGAAATTCACTAGGATTCAATTGATTATGAAGAAGTTTTGTTTTCGCGCGTACAGAGCTTGCCTAAGATCAATGGGATTATACGGGCTTCTATTGTGTTTCATGGCTGCTTGGACACTGACTTTCGGTTGGTCTCAGGGAATGAGTATTGGACCGATGGCTTTGGCCACGCTGATTACACTCGGTTTCAGTGTAGCAATGACCAATTCAAAACTAACGCCGAATTGGTTGGCTGATCCGGATGGCATTGTAAAAGCACTAATCGTCTTTGTGGGTTCAGGCCCACTTATGCTTGTTTTTGGCGTGGCGGCCATCGCTGTCATTGGACCATTGGGTTTTGAAACACAGTTGGGTAAATCGCTGTCCATTCTGGTCGCGTTTCCCGCTTTGGTGTTGGGAACTGTGATGGGTTGGGCGGCCCTGTTCTACGGGATTTTGCCTAATAAAGACCAATCCGTCCCGCCAGCGCGGCCCAGTTTTCCTCTGCCGGAGTAAACCACCGAAAACGCAATCCTGCGCGACCTGCGTCAATCGCGCACGAGCAGTTGATCCTGACTTAACGCGTCAATTCCTTCATTCCCTGCTCCAGTCCGGCCAGGGTCATCGGCACCATGCGATCCTCAAAAATTTCCTGGATCATCCCGATCGAGTGGGTGTATTCCCAGTATTTCTCGGGCAACGGGTTGATCCACAGGTTTGACGGCCATTGTTCGCGGGCGCGTTGCAGCCAGACCTGTCCGGCCTCTTGGTTCCAATGTTCGTTGGCGCCGCCTGGATAGGCGATCTCGTAGGGGCTCATCGAGGCATCGCCGACAAAGATGCATTTGTAGTCCGAGCCATAGGTGCGCAGCACCTCATGCGTGGGGGTCTTCTGATCCCAACGGCGGCGGTTGTCGCGCCAGACGCCTTCGTACAGGCAATTGTGAAAGTAGTAGTACTCCAGATGCTTGAACTCGGTCCGGGCGGCCGAGAACAGTTCTTCGACCACTTTGATATGCGGATCCATTGAGCCGCCGACGTCCAAAAACAGCAGCACTTTGACAGCGTTGTGGCGTTCGGGGCGGGTTTTCACATCCAGATAACCATGTTCGGCTGTGGCTCGGATGGTGCCGTCCAGATCCAGCTCTTCCGCCGCACCTTCACGCGCCCAGCGACGCAGGCGTTTCAAGGCGACCTTGATATTGCGCGTGCCCAGTTCAACTGTGTCGTCCAGGTTTTTGAATTCACGCTTGTCCCAGACCTTGACCGCACGCTGATGGCGGCTCTCGTCCTGACCGATGCGTACGCCTTCGGGATTATATCCATAGGCTCCGAACGGAGAGGTGCCAGCGGTGCCGATCCATTTGTTGCCACCCTGATGGCGGCCTTTCTGATCCTTGAGGCGCTCGCGCAGCGTCTCCATCAGTTTGTCGAATCCGCCCATGGCTTCGATTTCGGCTTTTTCTTCTTCTGAGAGGTGTTTTTCGGCCATCTTTGCCAGCCAATCGGCGGGAATGTCGACTGCTTCAAGAACCTGTTCAAAGCTGATCTCGTCCAGCCCTTCAAAACTGGCGGCAAAGGCGCGGTCGAACTTGTCGATGTTGCGTTCATCTTTAACCATCGATACGCGGGCGAGGTAGTAAAACGCCTCGACATCATATGTGGCCAGACCCTTTTTCATACCCTCAAGAAAGGTCAGGTATTCGCGCAAGGATACGGGAATGCCCGCTTTTCTGAGATTTTCGAAAAAGGGCAGGAACATGGGTCAGACCACAAAACGTATGAGTATAAGGGACAGAACAAGACCGACCAATGCAAAGGCAATGCCATACCCGGCTGCATATTGCGCCATGTCGGCGCCGGTGCCGTTGCGCTTGCGCGCTGTCATCGCCCCAAGGATTGCCCCCAAAATCGCCATTCCCAGAATTACGACCATGCGTTATCCGCCTCTGTTGTTGGGGGATCCTTCCGCAACTTCCTGATTAAGCGACCGGACCACCGTTTCCGAGCCGAACCCGTAACGTGCCCATCCCAGACTGTCCAGCCTGACAGAGCGTGCCTCAGCCGTCCGACCCGCCTGATTAAGGGCTTCGGATTTCAGAAGCAACAATGTCGCCAGTTGCGAGGCATTTTCGGCCCGCATCATTACGTCGATGGCCTTATCCAATTCAGGCAGGGCTTCGGGGCCTTTGCCTAGTGCTAGTGCGAAAGCGGCAGTCTGTGTAGTGATATAGGCCTGATGGATTTCGGTGCCGGGGGTTGCGCGCAAGTATTGCAAAGCGGTCTGATAATTGCGCAGCGCGTCCTGCGGTTTGTCGAACTGACCCATCCGCCCCATCAGGTAAAAGGGATAGGCGCGGCGATGATCGGTCCAGCCCTGTTCCTGACCGATCCGCGCGGCCTTTTGCGCGGCCCGCAGGCGCCGTTGCGTATTCAGTTGCGGGCGCAGGGATTTTTGAACCGCATTGATCCATTCACGCGGCGTTTCAGATAGCGGCTGCATTGGTATGTTCTCGCCACGTGGGTTCAGGCGTCTCAGAATACCGGGTAGGGCGGCCTTAACCTGTTCGCTTGTCATTCCGCTGCGCAGTTCGGGCGCGTAGGCCGTGCGCAGGATCAGCATGTCGAACCCGGTCAGGACAGTATGGATATTGTCATCGTTGAACACTGAATCCGGCAGATGATACAGATCGTTCAGCGGTCCCAGTGACTGCGCAATCTCTTCATGCAGGCAATCGCGTTTTTCCTGCGGGCTGACGTCGTATGGAATAAAGATGCCCAGACGTTCGCGGCTGCGCAGCCGGCTCCAGCTGCTTATCTGTTTGCGCCGGTTGCGGCGGTACTCTTCAAGGCTCGAAGAGTTCGGCACCACGAAACAGGCCGCCTGTGGCAGAATTTCGTGGATCTCTGCCTGACTGACGGCTTCGATTGTGATGTTGGCCGTGCCGTCCGAAATCTGTTGAATGTCGATCCCGGCCTCGCGGCGCAGGCGGGTCAGCAATTGAGTCAGGTCGCGCTGCATCGAGGGCGTAGGTGAGCCGGTCAGACGCACGGTGATCGGCGTTTCAAACCGCGTGAATACCGGCAGTTTCGCGCCCCCTTCCAACGCGAAATGTAACGATACGAAATCCGCCGCGATATTGGCGTTCGACCGGCCCGGTGGCATCGGGAACGCGCGGGTGAATGTCTTGGCCGGGGGCAACGTCTCTTCAATCGCCTGCACGCGGGTCGGTACTTCGGTCGTCTCAACCGTTGCGCAGCCTGCCAGCGCCACACCTGCAACAAGGGCCACCCATCGCATCATGGGCGCTGATACCGGATAAAGGGCGTCTGTTTGCCGATGCGATCATAAAGTTTGCGGGCGGTGTGGTTGAAATCCTGCGTCAGCCAATAGACTGACGACGCGCCCTGTCGGTCGGCCTCGTCATACACCGCCTGAATCAGGGTGCGGCCGACTCCGGAACCACGCGCCTGGGGGCGGGCGAACAGGTCTTGCAAGTAGCACACGGATTCAACCTTCCACGCGTGGCGGTGGAAAAGGTAATGCGTGAGACCAACAAGCCGCCCGTTTTGTTCCGCAACAAAACATGAGAAATCGTGCGGATCGTCGCCCAGCAATCGTGCGAAGGTGCTGTCATAGATCTCATCTGCGACCGTTGTTTCATAAAACGCCAGATAGTCGCGCCACATGTCGGACCATTCAGCGCGGTCTTCGGGCCGCAAGGCGCGGATGGTCAAAGTGTCAGTCAATCACAGGGTCCCATCTGATCCGGTTATAGGTAGCCCGGATAAACCGGACCGCCACCTGCAATGCTGACAGCCAGACCTGTCCAAAGCAAGCTGCGATAACCAGATGTTCAACAGGTTTAGCGTTTGCTGCGCGCCATAAAGGCCAGTCGCTCGAACAGATGCACGTCCTGTTCGTTCTTCAGCAACGCACCGTGCAGCTTGGGCAAAGCGTTCGCACCATCGCGTTTCAGGTCTTCGGACGTCAGGTCTTCGGCCAACAGCAGTTTCAGCCAATCCAGCACTTCGGAGGTTGAGGGCTTTTTCTTCAGCCCCTGCGTTTCGCGGATTTCATAGAATTGCGTCAGGGCAGTGGTCAGCAACGCATTTTTGATACCGGGGTGGTGGACCTCGACGATCCGGCGCATGGTCGCCTCGTCAGGGAAGCGGATATAGTGGAAGAAACAGCGGCGCAGAAACGCGTCGGGCAGCTCCTTTTCATTGTTCGAGGTGATGATGACGATGGGGCGGTGTTTGGCCCGGATGGTTTCACCAGTCTCGTAAACATGGAACTCCATCTTATCGAGTTCCTGCAGCAGATCGTTGGGAAACTCGATATCCGCCTTGTCGATCTCGTCAATCAGCAGAACAATCTTCTCGTCGGCCTCAAACGCCTGCCACAGCTTGCCTTTGCGGATGTAGTTGGACACGTCGTGCACGCGTTCCTCACCCAGCTGACTGTCACGAAGCCGGCTGACCGCATCGTATTCGTACAGACCTTGTTGCGCGCGGGTGGTGGATTTCACGTTCCACTCGATCATGCGCAGCCCCAGTGCGCCTGCCACCTGTTTGGCCAGTTCTGTTTTGCCCGTGCCGGGTTCCCCCTTGACCAGCAGGGGGCGTTCCAGCGTCACGGCAGCATTCACCGCAATGGTCAGGTCATCGGTGGCAACATATTCGGCGGTGCCTTGGAAACGTGCGGTCATGGGCCCCTCGTTTGGTTTTGCGCAATCTGTGTTGTTCGGGTTACAGAGAGGCGATGATTTTGACAAGCGGGCCACGGCGTCGCGGGATCAGATTTTCGTAACGACTCCAATCCCTTTTGTGTGATTCGACGTCCGGCGGGTGCCGTATCTGTTGGGGATTGCCAAATTTTCGCCTGACAATTTCCACAGTATAACAAGGTTTTGTTGTTATTTGTCTCATATTTAGACATGCCGGGGACGTGACGTATTAAGACGACGTTTGTGTAGTGACATTCGTGCGTGCGTCGGATACATGCACCGCAGAAGGGAGTGCCAAATGTCAGGTCAAACAACAGCAACCGACGTTACTGGCCATACCGAGGGAGCAAAAATGAAGCAGGAAGTTTTTCTGCCGGAGGATTATCGCCCGGCCGAAGATGAACCTTTCATGAATGACCGTCAGCTTGAGTATTTTCGCCGCAAGCTGCTGGATTGGAAGAATGAACTATTGGCGGGCAGCCGCGACACGATCGAAGGGCTGCAGGACAACACCCGTAACATTCCGGACGTTGCAGACCGCGCAAGCGAGGAAACAGATCGCGCGCTGGAGCTGCGGACCCGCGACCGTCAGCGCAAGCTGGTTGCCAAGATCGACTCGGCCCTGCGTCGCATCGAAGAGGGCGAGTACGGCTATTGCGAAAAGACGGGCGATCCGATTTCGCTGAAACGTCTGGATGCGCGTCCAATCGCGACCATGACGCTTGAGGCGCAGGAACGTCACGAGCGTCGCGAAAAGGTCCACCGCGACGATTGATCGCTGGAACTTTGGTACTAATTCAAACGCCGGGGCCTGTTGCTCCGGCGTTTTTGCGTTATGCCGGTGCCATGGATATCAACGGTCTGAAATTCAGTGTCATCGGCGGCGGAATAGGGGGGCTGGCAGCCTCTTTGGCACTGCGGCAACGCGGGGCGCAGGTCACGGTTCTTGAGCAGGCTCCGGCTCTGACTGAGGTTGGCGCAGGATTACAGATTAGCGCCAACGGCATGGCGGTTTTGCAGGCGCTGAATGTGTTAGGAGATAAGCCCGAGGGCGGGCAGTTATCGCACGGCACAATTCTGCGAGATTATCGCAAAGGTCGAGTAATAAGCCGTATTTCCGCACCGGCGGCCGGACCGACCTACTATTACCATCGCGCGGATTTGCTGGACCTGTTGCGCCGGGCGGCTTTAGAGGCGGGCGTTACTATCCAGCTGGGCGCGCAGGTGGCGCAGGTTCTCCAACATCCGGCAGAGGCGGAAATCGTTCTCAATGACGGCGAACGCTTGCGGTGCGAATGTGCTATCGCGGCGGACGGGGGCCGCAGCATCATACGTCCGACCCTGAACGGGCCAGAGGCCCCTCAGTTCACGCACCAGATTGCCTGGCGTGCGACTATCCCCTTGTCAGAACGAGAGGAGATGCCTTGCGCCTCACTGACAATGGGGCCTGGACGCCACGTCGTCACCTATCCGTTGCGCGATCAGCAACTGATGAATGTGGTGGCAATTGAGGAACGCTCGGACTGGCAAGAGGAAGGCTGGCGACTGCAAGGCGATCCGAATGATCTGCGCGCGCGTTTTGCCGATTTCGGGGGGCCAGTGGGTGATATTCTGTCTGACGTGACCGAAACCCATCTTTGGGCCCTGTTCCTGCGGCCTGTGGCGCAAAGCTGGCAGAACGGGCGGTTGGCGCTGCTTGGTGACGCGGCGCATCCTACCTTGCCGTTCATGGCGCAAGGCGCCTGTTTGGCGTTAGAGGATGCGTGGATTCTAGCCCGCACCTTCGAAGAACAACCCGATGTGACACAAGCTCTTGCTGCCTATGAAACCCGCCGTCGCTCAAGGGCCAAACGGGTTGTGGCTGCCGCCGGAGCCAACGCGCGAAATTTTCACCTGCGCGGTCCCATGCGACTGGCGGCACAGATGGTGCTGATGGCCGTTGGACCAAGGCTTTCGAAAAAATACGAGTGGATCTACGCCTACGACCCGACCGCATGATTGATTACAGGTCGAGCTGAACCCAGACTGGCACGTGGTCCGACGGTTTCTCATGCCCGCGCACGGCTGCATCAATCTGGCAATCTTGCATCAGATCGGCAGCCTGAGGTGTCAGCAGAAAGTGATCGATACGAATGCCATCGTTTTTGTTCCACGCACCCGCCTGATAGTCCCAGAATGAGTAGTGACCAGGTCCTTGCGTGCGGGCCCGAAACGCTTCGGTAAAGCCCAGATTGAGGATTTTGCGAAACGCCGCACGGCTTTCCGGTCGGAACAAGGCATCCTCGCGCCAGGCATCCGGGCGGGCGGCATCTTCGGCCTGTGGGATGATGTTGTAATCTCCCGCCATAAGTGCCGGTTCTTCGCTGGCCATCAGTTCGCGCGCCCGATGATACAGCCGTTCCATCCAGGCCAGCTTATAGTCGTATTTCGGTCCGGGTACCGGGTTGCCGTTGGGCAGGTACAACCCGCAAATCCGCAGCGCTTGCCTGCCGATCACGGTTGCTTCGATCCAACGCGCCTGTTCGTCCTCATCATCTCCGGGCAGGCCACGGGACACATCCTCAAGTGGAAGTTTTGATAAGATGGCGACGCCGTTAAAACTTTTCTGGCCGTGGGTTTCGACGTTATAACCACGTTCCTCGAATATCTCGCGCGGGAAGTTTTCATCGACCGACTTGATTTCCTGCAAGAGGACGACGTCAGGTTGTGCTTCGTCAAGCCACCGGGGCAGAGCTTCGGCCCGCGCTTTGATGCCGTTGATGTTAAACGTGGCGATTTTCATGCGCGATCCTCCGGCTGACTGCCGGTTGATCTATCCCTCAACCGTGCGGGCAGGGCAAGGTCACATTGAAAAAGACGTACCGCAGCCGCAGGATGAGGTCGCGTTGGGGTTTTCGATCACAAACCGCGCACCAATCAGTTCCTGCGTGAAATCGATCACTGCATTTTCCAGAAACGGCAGAGAAATCGAATCGACAATGACCTTTTGGCCTTTGCCTTCCAGCACAAGATCGTCGTCTTTGGGTTCGTCCAGCGCGATTTCGTATTGAAAACCGGAACATCCGCCGCCTTCCACTGCGACGCGCAGGGCCTGACCCTGATCCGCTGCGCCAATCTCGGCCAGACGGTCAAAGGCGCGTTCTGTGACTGTGGGGGGCAGATTCATGCCGGTCTCCAAAGGTTTATTTCCTTTACGCCTTACAATATAGAAATTGCAAGGACAGGCGACAAGGATAAGGCCTTTGGACAGAGCAGGTTTTGCCTCGGACCCAGGTCGCGCAAGGGGGCGGCTAGTACCTGAGGAGGAAAGCAGTTTCCGGTCATGCTTTCAGCGCGACCGGGATCGGATCATTCATGCCAGCGCGTTTCGGCGGCTGAAACACAAGACACAGGTGTTTGTTGAACATGAAGGCGACAGTTACCGCACGCGCCTGACGCATTCTATCGAAGTGGCACAGGTGGCGCGCACGATTGCCGGGGCATTGGGATTGAACCCCGAACTGACCGAAGCCGTGGCATTGGCGCATGATCTAGGGCACACGCCCTTTGGTCATACCGGAGAGGACGCCTTGCACGCTTTGATGGAGCCATACGGCGGCTTCGATCACAATGCGCAGGCCATTCGGATCGTCACCAAGTTGGAACGCCACTATGCCGAATTCGACGGCTGCAATCTGACATGGGAATGTCTGGAAGGCATAGCCAAGCATAATGGACCTGTGACAGGCGAATTGCCGTGGGCGCTGGCCGAGTGCAATGGCGGTTTTGACCTTGAACTGCACACCCATGCCAGTGCCGAGGCACAGGTGGCCGCGCTGTCTGACGATATAGCCTATAACAATCATGATCTGTTGGATGGGCTCAGGGCCGATCTGTTCACGGACGCGGAAATTCAGCAATTGCCCATCGTCGGTGATTGCTATGCGGAAGTGGACCGCAAATACCCCGGTCTGGACCCGTATCGGCGCAGGCACGAAGCATTGCGTCGCGTGTTTGGGGTGATGGTTTCGGATGTGATCGACACCTCGCGCGACCTGATCGCTGAGTCTGGGGCGCAAACGGTCGAAGATATCCGGCATCTGGGTTATCCGGTGATCCAGTTCTCGGCAGGGCTTTGGGCGCAACTTAAAGAGATCCGCGCCTTCCTGTTTTCGCGGATGTATCGTGCGCCCAGCGTCATGAAGGTCAGGGCCGAAGTGTCTGCGGTCGTTGAAGAATTATTCCCGATCTACTTGAACGATCCCAAACAAATGCCAGCCCATTGGCACGGCGATATAGAAGCGGCCCGGGATGAGACGGTGCTGGCGCGGATTGTGTCTGACTACATTGCAGGTATGACCGACCGCTTTGCCTTGCAGGATCACAAAAGGCTGACGGAGCGGTCGTCACTCGATGCCGATATAGGCTAGTGCCCAAACCTGTTGCCCGGATTGCTCGTCCGCCAGATCAGCATCATCTGTGGGCGGAAAAACGATCATCGTAGGGCCATAGCCGCCGATCCCCATCGGACTGCCATCCGCATGGGTTGCCACGATGGGTTGGTGCGCCTGAATACTGTCCCATGGGATTTCGGACTGGTATCCATCCATCGCCATTGGTTTGGCAGTCTTCCCTTCGGCCCCTGCCATGACCATCACATCCGACAAAAGCGGACCAGAGAAGGCGACGTCGCGCTGATTGTCTTCGGGGCCGTAGGCAATTGTGATCTCCACTTGCGCTAGACCGTCAAGCATCGCGGCGTCAAATCCGGCGCCGCCGCTGTGCTGCACTTCGAGATAACCCAGCAGACCACCATCATTTTCACCCCGAGCCGGTAAGTTGGTTTCCGTCACCGCCCCGCCCAGCGTCAGAAGAACATGGCCCTGCGGCGCGGGCATATCGGCCCAGACCGGGATCGAAGTGGTCAGGACGAATGCAAGGGGCAGGGCAAGACGCATGGAACGATCTCCGAGGTTAGGAATTTCCTGTGACCTTAGCCCGGTTTACCGCTAATCCAAGCGGAAACTGATCGCTTCCATTGACCTTGCCGCTTTGCGTGGTAAACCGCCGGGCAAGCAAAAGGACATCCGAAATGAACCTGTTTTCCGAGATCCGCGGCCTTGTACTGGACGCGCTGGCACAGATGCAGTCCGAAGGCGCGCTGCCCGAGGGGCTGAGCTTTGACAATGTGGCGGTCGAACCACCGCGTGATGCCGCGCATGGCGACATGGCGACAAACGCCGCGATGGTGCTGGCGAAGCCGGCTAAGATGAAGCCGCGCGACATTGCCGATGTGTTGGCCGGAAAGCTGGCGGCGGATGACCGGATCACCAGTGCCGAGGTTGCGGGGCCGGGCTTTTTGAACCTGCGGTTGGCGCCTTCGGTTTGGCAGGGTGTTCTGGCGGCAGTGTTGGAGAAAGGCACGGATTATGGCCGCTCGACTATGGGGCAGGGGCAAAAGGTCAACGTGGAATATGTGTCGGCGAACCCGACTGGGCCGCTGCATGTTGGCCATACGCGGGGCGCGGTGTTTGGCGATGCGCTGGCAAGCTTGTTGGCCTATTCCGGCCATGATGTGACCCGCGAGTACTATATTAACGACGGCGGTGCGCAGGTCGACGTGTTGGCACGCTCGGCCTACGAGCGCTATCGCGAAGCCAATGGGTTGAGCCCCGAGATTGCCGAAGGCTTGTATCCGGGCGACTACCTGATCCCAATCGGCGAAGCGCTGAAAGAGAAATACGGCGACAGCCTGATCGACAAGCCGGAAAGCGAATGGCTGGATGATCTGCGCGAGTTCTCGACCGACGCGATGATGGACCTGATCCGCGCTGACCTGAAGGCGCTGGGCGTAGAGATGGATGTGTTCTTCTCGGAAAAATCGCTCTATGGGACGGGCCGGATCGAGGCCGCGTTGGAATCGCTGACCGAAAAGGGCCTGATCTATGAAGGCGTTCTGGAGCCGCCAAAGGGCAAAAAGCCCGAGGATTGGGAGCCGCGCGAGCAGACCCTGTTCAAGTCCACCGAACATGGCGATGACGTCGATCGCCCGGTGAAGAAGTCGGACGGCAGCTGGACCTATTTCGCCCCGGATATCGCCTATCATTATGACAAGGTGACCCGTGGCTTTGATGCACTGATCGACGTGTTTGGCGCGGACCACGGCGGCTATGTCAAACGGATGAAGGCAGCAGTATCGGCGCTGTCTGATGGCAAAGTGCCGCTGGATATCAAGCTGACCCAGCTTGTGAAGCTGTGGAAGAACGGCGAGCCATTCAAGATGTCCAAGCGGGCCGGGAACTTTGTCACCCTGCGGGATGTGGTCGATCAGGTTGGGCCGGATGTGACCCGCTTCGTGATGCTGACTCGTAAGAACGACGCGCCCCTGGATTTCGATTTCGACAAGGTGCTTGAGCAGAGCCGCGAGAACCCCGTGTTCTACGTGCAATACGCCCATGCCCGCGTGATGAGCGTGCTGCGCCGCGCCGCCGAGGCCGGGATTGTCGCTGATGACGTGACCCTTGCGGGTGCGGACCTCAGCAAGAACGATCACGTTTCGGAACTGACCGTTGCCAAGAAGCTGGCCGAATGGCCCCGTTTGGTTGAGATTGCCGCGCGCACGAATGAACCGCACCGGGTTGCCTTCTACCTGTATGAGCTTGCAGGAGACTTCCACGCGCTGTGGAATAAGGGCAACGACGAGACTCACCTGCGTTTCATCCAGGATGGCGATGTTGCCACAAGCCAGTCAAAAATCGCATTGGCCCGTGCCGTTTCTGTTGTGATTTCAGCGGGCTTGGGTATTCTTGGCGTTACCCCGGCGCAGGAGATGCGGTAACAAACACCGCCCGAAGCACCGGTGCGAGGTAGGCAAGAAATGACCCGCGCGCCTTATTTTCTGGCGCGAATCGGGCGGTGAGGCGGACATGGCACGTTACGATTACTCGGGGCAGATGCGCCCCGAGCAGATGCATTACACGAATCAACCACATCCTCAGGATGGGTATGACTATTCCGACGACATGCACGGGTATGAAGAAGCGCCGCGCGCGGCGGGTCTGGGTCGTATCGTAAACGCGCTGGGCGCGGTTGCGTCCCTGGCATTGGTCGCTGGCATTGGTGTTTGGGGTTACAAGCTGGTGATGCGCGATGTTAGCGGCGTACCGGTCGTACGTGCCATCGAAGGGCCCATGCGCATTCAGCCAGAAAGCCCCGGTGGAACACCTGCCGATCATCAAGGACTGGCCGTCAACACAGTAGCCGCGGTCGGAACTGCTGCACCACCGGCGGATCGTCTGATCCTTGCGCCGCGCCCGGTGTCCCTGTCGGATGAGGACACGCCGGTTGAGCCTCTGAAGCCCACCCCGGCCGTGCATGTGGTGCAGGAAGAGATTTCTGGTCAGGAGGCTGCGCAATTGCGCCAGGGTTCGGTAGACGCTCTGGTCGCCGAACTGGCTGGTGATGCGGCACAATTCGACCAACCGACCGAGCAGGGCGTGCAACTGGCCTCTTTGGTCGTGCCCGAAGAAGAGCCCGCGATTGACCCCGCTGATCTGGCCGCACAGTTGCCCGATCCGGAACTGGCCGCACTGCCGGGGGTTCGCCGGTCTTTGCGCCCCAACACGCGCCCGGCCCGTTCTACACCCAGCGGGATCACCACCAGCAGCAGTACTGAAGACGCGATCAACGCTGCGGTCAAAGCTGCTGTGGGGCTGGATATTGACCCGGACACATTGTCCAAAGGCACGCGCATGGCCCAGCTTGGGGCCTATGAAAGCACGGATGTAGCGCGGGCTGAATGGGATCGCCTGAATGGCCGTTTCGGTGAATATATGGATGGAAAACAACGTGTTATCCAGAAAACCTCACGTGGTGGTCGAACCTTTTATCGTTTGCGGGTTCTGGGATTTGACGACCTGAGCGACTCGCGTCAGTTCTGCGCTGCCCTCGAAGCACAAGGCGCCGATTGTATCCCGGTGGCCGCTCGGTGAGTTTCGGCGCGGCAATCACTGATGCCGAAGGCTTGCGCCTGACGCCCGAAGAAAAAAGTCTGTTTCAAGAAATGAACCCGTTTGGGTTCATTTTGTTTGCCCGCAACATCGATACCGCCGATCAGATCCGTGCCCTGTGCGACGACTTCCGCGAGGCTGTGGGACGCAATTGCCCGATCACCATTGATCAGGAAGGCGGCCGCGTGCAACGGCTGCGCGCACCACTGGCACGGGAATGGATGCCACCGCTGGATCATGTCGCGGGCGCGGGGGATCAGGCTGAACGCGCCATGTATCTACGCTATCGCCTAATCGCGAATGAGCTGTTTGAGCTGGGGATCGACAGCAATTGTGCCCCGATGGTGGATCTGGCGCGTGATGATACGCATGCCTTTCTGAAGAACCGCTGCTATGGATCTGATTCAACAACAGTTTCCGGGATCGGAAAGGCGGTTGCTAATGGGCATCTGGATGGTGGTGTTCTGCCAGTGATCAAGCACATGCCAGGCCACGGCCTGTCCACGCTGGACAGCCACCACGACCTGCCACATGTCGATCTGACGCAAGACGCATTGGAAGAGACCGATTTCGCGCCGTTCCGTGCCTTGAACGACCTGCCGATGGGGATGACGGCGCATTTGGTTTATGACCGGATCGACCCACAACCGGCTACGATTTCACCCACAATGATCGGTCTGATCCGTGACAAGATTGGGTTTGATGGCCTGATCATGACCGATGATATCTCGATGAAGGCCCTCAGCGGCGCACCCGAGGAGATTGCCCGTCAGGCGCTCAACGCCGGGTGCGACGTGGTTTTGCATTGCAACGGCTCGTTTGAAGCCCGCGCCAAAGTGCTGGAAGCCGCCGGAGAAATGACCGAGCAGGCCGAGATACGCGCAGAAAAGGCGCTGGCAATGCGGCAAAAGCCTGCGGAACTTGACATCCCCGCGACTGAGGCGGAACTATCTGCCCTAATGGGCGGGCAGGTAAATGAACGATAACCTTTTCAGCGAAGACCCGGTCTCGGTCGCGGATCGCCTTGCGGCCGAAGCCCTGATCGTTGACGTCGACGGGTTCGAAGGCCCGTTGGACGTGTTGTTGACCCTGTCGCGGACACAAAAGGTCGACCTGCGGAAAATCTCGGTTCTAGCGCTGGCGCAGCAATATCTGACTTTTGTTGAAAAAGCCCGGGCTCTGCGGATTGAATTGGCAGCTGACTATCTGGTTATGGCGGCGTGGCTGGCCTTTTTGAAATCCCGCCTGCTGCTGCCCCCTGATCCGGATGACGAGGGTCCGTCAGGTGAAGAACTGGCCGCGCATCTGGCGTTTCAGCTAGAGCGCTTGCAGGCCATGCGTGATGCTGCGGCCCGCTTGATGGCGCGGGACCAGCTGGGCCGCGATTTCTTCAAACGCGGGCAGGGCGAGGATGTCACCCGCATCCGCACTGTGACTTATTCGGCAACCCTGCTGGATTTGATGCAGGGGTACGCTCGCATCCGCACACGCGACGAATTCCGCCCCTTCGTGATGGACCGTGACGCCGTGTTCACGATGGAACAGGCGCTGGAGCGGATGCGCCCCCTGATCGGCTTTGCGGGCACCTGGACGGATATGGAGACCTATCTGCCCGATGGTTGGGACGCGGACCCTGTCCGCAAACGCTCGGCCACGGCGGCGACCTTTGCGGCCTCGCTGGAATTGGTGAAAGAAGGACATATGGAGATCAAGCAGAGCGAGACCTTTGCCCCGATCCATCTGCGCAAGAGGACTGACACACGTGACTGACGCCCCCGAAGACGAAGGCACCGGCACCCTGTTCGAAGCGCCGCCGCTGGCAGAGCAAGAGCGCATGGTCGAGGCCGTGCTGTTCGCCAGCGCCGAACCGGTGACTACCTCTGATCTTGAGGCCCGGATGCCTCATGGCAGCGACGCGGCGCAAGCCGTTGAAATGCTTCAGAAACGATATGAAGGGCGCGGCGTGCGGGTGGTCAAGGTTGGCGAGGCCTGGGCCATTCGAACCGCCCCCGATCTGGGCTTTTTGATGCAAAAAGAAACAGTTGAAACCCGCAAACTGAGCCGTGCGGCCATCGAAACGCTGGCTATCGTGGCCTACCACCAACCCTGTACGCGGGCTGAGATTGAAGAAATTCGCGGTGTTTCGGTCTCACGCGGGACGATCGACCAACTGCTGGAAATGGAGTGGATCAGGTTAGGCCGTCGCCGAATGACACCGGGCCGTCCGGTGACATTCGTGGTGACGCCGCATTTCTTGGACCATTTCGGGCTTGAGAACGCTCGCGACCTGCCGGGGCTCAAGGAACTGCGCGCCGCTGGCTTGCTGGAAAACCGGCCACCGCCGGGCACCATCCCACTGGGCGAGGGGCGCGAAGAAGAGCAGGATGAAGATCAGACCGAACTGTTCGAGGAAGAGTGATCAAACGACCCTTTTGGTGTCACACAATTCGCCTATGTTGAGGGTCAGAAAACGGAGTTGAGCAATGAATGCCAATCGGATGATCGACATGATAGTACGTCAGGTCATGCGCCGCCTTGTCAGTAAAGGCGTTGACAAGGGCTTTGATATGGCAAGCCGTATGGGTGGTAAAAACGAACAGCCCGGCGAGGCCAACCGTGCCAACAACAAAGGCCCACGCCCATCCCAGAACCTGAAACAAGCGGAACGAATAACCCGTCAAGCGCGCCGGTTCATGAAGTTCTGATCAGCTAACTGCCTTGAAATGCTTGGACAATTTCAAGCCTTGTCCTTGGTAATTTGAGGCGATGCCAGCCCCGTACAGCTGGGTGGGCATTTCGGCCATTTTCTCATAGACCAGCCGGCCGACGACTTGACCGTGTTCCAACACAAAAGGTGCCTCATGGCAGCGCACTTCAAGCACTCCACGTGATCCAGCACCTCCGGCGGCGGCGTGGCCGAAACCGGGGTCGAAGAAACCTGCGTAATGCACCCGGAATTCACCCACCATGGCTAGATACGGCGCCATCTCGGCGGCATAGAGGGGCGGGATGTGGACGGCCTCGCGGCTGACCAGGATGTAGAAGGCGCCCGGGTCCAGGATGATGCGGCCATCGGTGGTGCGGACCTCTTCCCAGTATTCCTGCGGGTCGTATTCTCCGATCCGGTCCAGATCGATCACTCCGGTATGCGGCTTGGCGCGATAGCCCACCAGATCGGTGTCGGGCAATTGCAAGTCGACCGAAAAACCCAACCCGTCCTGAATCACTGCAGGACCGTCAACCAAGGGCGAGTCACTGTGCAGCGCGGTCAGTTCCGCATCGCTAAGCACGGCCTGACCTTGGCGGAAGCGAATCTGATTGAGCCGCATCCCCGGACGTACCAGCACCGAGAATGAGCGTGGGCAAATCTCCGCGTAAAGCGGGCCGGTATAGCCCGCGGGCACGCGGTCGAATTCGGTGCCGCCATCAGTGATGGTGCGGGTAAGCAAGTCCAGCCGCCCGGTCGAGCTTTTGGCGTTAGCCACAGCCGTCACGGTTTCGGGCAGGGCCAGCGATTCCATCAGCGGCACCAGATAGACGCAGCCTTTTTCCAGAACCGCACCGTCCGTGATGTCGATGCGGTGCATCTCGAACTCAGACAACCGATCCGCGACGGATCGGGTTTCGCCGGCCAGAAACGAGGCACGAACACGGTAAGCCACTGTTCCCAAGCGCAAATCAAGGCTGGCAGGCTGAACCTGCGCAGGGATAACCTCGGGGTTGGCGGTGATTTCACCGCGCGCGATCATCGCTTCGATTTGCTGATTTGGGCATACACCTGTCATTCCGATCCCCCCTGATGCCAGAGCGGGATCTGGCCTGTCTGCCATAAACGTCGGTGTGATTTGGTCGGGCTAGCAGGACTCGAACCTGCGACCTTCCGTCCCCCAGACGGACGCGCTACCAGGCTGCGCCATAGCCCGACGTTGAGGTGTTCATAAAGACTTTCCCGGCAGGGGCAAGAGGAAATCATCGCCTTTTTTCTTATCCCGCCGTTCGGTTTTCAATGCGGTTAAGAACGGCGCGAAGGTCCTTTGCCACCGGAGCGATCTGTTTCAGCAGATCGTCATCGAAATCGGTGCGATTCCATGCCTGCGTTGCGATTCCACCCAGCAGGGGGGCCTCATCCAGAAACTCCGGTGTGGGTTGCGCCGCGACCGGCTGCGGTTTGGGTTCAGCAGGCTCCACCTTAGGGGCCTCGGCAACGGGTGCAGCGTCGTCCAGATTTAGGTTGATCTGTTCGCTTGTCTCGACTGGCTTAGAAGAGAAGGGCACAACTACACTGTCGTTAGCGGTGGCGTCCGATTTGGCCACCTCGTCCAACCCTTGCGAAAGCGCGGAAACATGCGCCACGCCTTGTTCGCGCAGGATACGTTGAACGCCTTTGATGGTTATCCCGTCCTCGTGCAGCAGTTTCTTGATACCGCCTAGCAGGCGCATGTCGTTGGGTCGGTAATAACGCCGCCCTCCGGCACGCTTTACCGGTTTGACCTGATTGAAACGGCTTTCCCAGAATCGCAGGACATGAGCCTGAACGCCCAGCCAGTCCGCAACTTCACTGATCGTGCGAAAGGCGTCGGGGGACTTGCTCATGACCGTGTCGTCCTGATCTTACTTACGGTTCCCTGCGGCGACGCGATCCTTCATCAGGTGCGACGGGCGGAACGTCAGAACCCGGCGGGGTTGAATCGGAACCTCTTCGCCGGTTTTGGGGTTGCGGCCGATGCGGGCAGTTTTGTCCCGAACGCTGAACGTGCCGAATGACGAAATCTTCACCTGCTCGCCGCGCACCAAAGCGTCGGACATGTGGTTCAGAACGCTTTCGACCAGCTGCGCACTTTCGTTGCGTGACAGGCCAACCTCACGAAAGACGGCCTCGCTCAGATCCATTCGGGTCAGTGTTTTATCGCCCATACCATTTCCCCTGTTGATACCGCAGAATACGGCGAGGGGAAATTCGCTGTCAATATCAATGAATTGCAAGTCTGCGTGTAAGCCGAATTGCGCCGGTTACCAGCGCAGCACAACCGCGCCCCAGGCCAGACCGCCGCCGATGGCCTCGGTCACAAGCAGATCGCCCTGCTTGATTTGCCCGCGCTGTTTGCCGACGGACAAGGCAAGAGGAATCGACGCGGCCGATGTGTTGCCATGGTCCTGAACGGTGACGACGACGTTTTCCATCGGCAGGCCCATTTTCTTGGCGGTACCCTGAATAATACGGATATTTGCCTGATGGGGCACAATCCAATCGACGTCAGTGTTGCTGAGGCCAACGCTTTGCAAAGCGGTTTCCGCCGTTTTGGCCAGTTTTTCGACCGCATGGCGGAACACCTGATTACCTTGCATCCGCAGATGCCCGGTCGATTGGGTCGACACACCGCCATCGACGTAAAGCAGGTCCTTGAACCGGCCGTCCGAATTGAGGTCGGTCGCCAGAATGCCACGATCCTGCGCACTGCCTTCGCCCTCTTGCAGCTCCAACACTAGCGCACCAGCGCCATCACCGAACAGCACGCAGGTGGACCGGTCCGTCCAGTCCATGATTCGCGAGAAGGTTTCGGCCCCGATGACCAGAACGCGCTTGGCCTGACCGGATACGATCAGGGCGTTGGCATTGGTTAGCGCAAAGACGAACCCGGCGCAGACGGCCTGAACGTCAAAGGCAAAGCCTTTGGTCATGCCCAACTGTGCCTGCACCATGGTTGCGGCAGATGGGAAAGTCAGATCGGCGGTCGAAGTTGCCACAATGATCGCATCGATATCGTCAGCCACTAGCCCCGCATCGGCCAGCGCGGCCTCGGCTGCCTTGGTGGCCAGATCGGACGTTGTTTCGTTTTCGGCGGCGAAATGGCGGCGCTCGATACCCGAGCGGGTCTTAATCCACTCATCCGTTGTATCGAGCGTCTTTTCAAACTCGGAATTCGGAACGATGCGCTCTGGCAAATAGTGTCCGACACCAACGACAACTGAACGGCCTGCCATGCTTGGGTACTGCCTTTTTTGTTATTCGCCAGCCTTTGGCGGCGTGTGGGCGGCATCTTGTGCAAGCTCGGCTGTCGATGCAACCCGTGCCGCCAATTTTTCGGCGAAACCAGACTGGGCCAGGGTAAAGGCCAGTTTGACTGCTGCCGAGACTCCGATGGCATCCGCGCCACCATGTGATTTGACCACGGTTCCGTTGAGGCCAAGAAAAACGCCGCCATTTACTTGGCGCGGGTCGATACGCTTTTTCAAACGATTTAACGACGTGATCGCCAGTACCGAAGCGAGGCGTGACAGCGGTGAATACTTGAACGCTTTGCGCAACAGGTCGCCAATCAGGCTGGCGGTGCCTTCGCCGGTCTTAATGGCAACGTTGCCGGTAAACCCATCAGTGACAATGACATCCGCCTTGTCGCCGGGAATGTCGCTGCCTTCAACGAAACCGACAAAATCGAAATTCGCCTGCTCTGCGAATTCCGTGATCATAGCATGTGCTTCTTTAAGCTCGGCGCGGCCCTTGTGTTCTTCGGTGCCCACGTTCAAGAGACCGATCCGAGGACGTTCCAGCGCCATGCCGTTGCGCGCATAGGATGCACCCATCAGCGCATATTGCAGCAGATCCTTGGCGTCGGCGCGCACATCCGCGCCCACATCCAGCATCACGTTGAACCCCTGCGGGTTGCGCGATGGCCACAGAATCGCAATCGCCGGACGGTTTACACCGGGCAATTTGCGCAACCGCATCATCGACAGCGCCATCAGCGCGCCGGTGTTGCCGCAGGAAACGGCGCCATGCGCCTCACCTTGCCGCACTGATTCCAGCGTTGACCACATCGAGGTCTGCTTGCCGCTGCGGACAACCTGACTGGGCTTGTCCTCCATCGTGACTACATCGGGGCAATCACGAAAAACGACGCGCCCCTGCAGGACACGCCGTTTGGCAACAAGTTTGCGCAGCGTAGGCTCAGGCCCGTGCAGAATAAACGCGATATCGGGGTTTTTGATTGCCGATTTGGCAATGCCCGCAACCACAGTCGCGGGCCCCGAGTCTCCGCCCATAGCGTCAACCGAGATGGTAATCCGTCCGGCGTGCGAGGGCTGTTCAGTCATTCCTTGCCTGCGCTTTTAAAGGCTTAGGCCGCGTCTTCGTCCAGGTCGATTTCGTCGGCCTGTGCGACGACTTCGCGGTCATCGTAGTGGCCACAGGACGCGCAGACGTGGTGCGGGCGCTTCAGCTCGCCGCAGTTGGGGCATTCGTTCGGGTTTGCAGCAACCAGAGCGTCGTGTGCGCGGCGGTTGTTGCGACGCGACTTGGAAACTTTGTTCTGTTGGACGGCCATGGTCTCAACCTTTGTCTACTGAGGGCCAACAGATTCGCTGTGGGCCGGGTTTCATTCTTCGTTTATCTCGTGGTTTGACGCGCGTTTAGGGGACGATCCCCGCAATGTCCAACCCAAATTCCGATGAGCGCGCGAAAATACTGCGATTCTCGACATGTTCAAGCGATTTTTCTGAGGGCCTGATATGACAGGAAAACAGACCTATGTCACTCGTCTTTTTTCAGCGCGTCGCGCAGACCGGCCAGACCGGCAAAGGGCTTGACGTCTTCGTCTGTCATGGCCTGTTTGCCCGGCTCGGTATAGTCGGCCTGTCCCAGTTCGGCACCGTCTTTACGTGGGTATTGGGGCAGGGCCAGCGACAGGGCCTCGACCATGACAAGCGCTGGGTCGATCTCAGCACCAAGCTGTTCGGTTTCATCACCTTCGGGAATTTCAAACTCGGGCTCTTCTGGATCAACCCAATCGGCCACATAGATTCGCGCGACCGGGATGTCGATGCGTGTGGTCACCGGTTCCAATGTCACCACGCAGGGCTGAATCACTGTAGCCCCCAGTTTTCCGTTCAATGCCCAGTCGCGCTTGCCCTGTGCCCTTACGTCACCCACAAAGCTGAGCTTGCGTAGGCCAAGCAAGCCCAACTCGTCCCTGATAGCCTCCAAAGCCTTTGCGTCTGGGCGCAACTCAAAGGGGGTTGGTGCATTTTGGGGCAGATCGGCCACCCGCAGAGATGTCTGGTTGCTCATTCGTGACCCTTTCCTGTGTTGAACCGGGGCTGCGGTTTGATGTAAGCGGATAGGGTCCGTAACGGGCCAAGGCAAGAGGGTGTGAATGTTGAAGGTTGTGAACAGGTTGAAACCGGCGTCGAAAACGCTTGTCTTTGCGGCCTGTCTGGTAGCGGCTGGTGCATGTTCGCCGGTCTTCAAGAATCACGGATATGTCCCAACGCCCGAGGATCTGGCCGAGGTCAAAGTGGGTGTGGACACCCGCGACAGTGTGATCGAGGCGGTCGGCGCCCCCAGTTCGTCCGGCGTGATCCGCGATTCCGGGTTCTACTACGTCCGGTCACGCATTCGTCATTACGGCCCGAAAAAGCCCGAAGTGGTCTCGCGTGAGTTGGTGGCGATCAGCTTTGATGACCGGGGCGTGGTTCGGAACATCGAACGGTTCGGGCTTGAGGATGGTATTGTCGTCACGCTGGATCGCCGGATTACCGAGTCCACGATTCAGGGTCAGGGCTTTATCCGTCAGCTGTTGGGTAACATCGGTAACTTTAACCCGGCCAATATTCCCGGCACGTCACAGTAATTTATAGCCACATCTTGCGATGGTCATGCGGCAGTCACACATTGTGTGATAGGGGCATGGCAAGAGGAAACAGGTCAGCAACCGCGGAGGATGCGACCATGGCACTATTGCTTGGTAAGGGGCGGTATCGCGCCCGGCTGGCGCAATCGCGGCAGGACCTGGCGGCGGCACAGCAGCTGCGGATGTTGGCCTTTGGGACAGAAAATATCGATCAGGACGATTTCGATTCGGTCTGTGCCCATATTCTGGTCGAAGATGTGCGCGCAGGCGGGCAGGTGGTCTGTTGTTTCCGCATGCTGACCATGGCGGATGGCACTGAAATCGGCCGCAGCTATTCGGCGCAGTTCTATGATCTTTCGGCGCTTGCGGGGTTTAGTGGTCGGATGGTTGAGATGGGGCGGTTTTGCGTTCATCCGGACTGGACCGACCCAGACATTCTGCGTGTCGCCTGGGGGGCAATGACGGCCTATGTGGATCAGAATGATGTCGAGATGCTGTTTGGCTGTTCGTCCTTCGCCGGGACCGAAACCGAGGAGTATCTGGATGCGTTCGCGATTCTAAAGCACAGGCATCTCGCCCCAAAACGTTGGCTGCCACGGGTCAAGGCACCGGATGTATTCCGCTTTGCCACGCGTCTGCGTCGCAGGCCGGATGTGAAAAAGGCGATGTTGCGGATGCCGCCCTTGCTGCGTACTTATCTGATGATGGGCGGCTGGGTCAGTGACCATGCGGTCGTCGATCGTCATATGAATACGCTGCATGTGTTCACCGGGCTTGAGATTGGTGCGATTCCCCCGGCACGGAAACGATTGTTGCGGGCGGTGGTTCGGTAATCCCCGTTGACCCCTTGGCCTTGCCGGTTTAGCTGGCGGGCATGGCGAGAATTCCTTTGTTGCAGATGTCCGGCATTTCCCTGACCTTTGGGGGTGATCCGGTGTTTTCGGGGCTGGACCTGGTGGTGCAGCCGGGCGACCGTGTCGCGTTGGTGGGGCGCAATGGGTCCGGCAAATCAACTTTGATGAAAGTAATGGCCGGTCTGGTCGAGCCCGACCAAGGCGACATTGTGATTCCGCCCGGTAAATCCGTGGGCTACATGGAACAAGATCCAACCATGCTAGGGTTCACCACGCTCGGCGACTATGCCTCAAGCGGATTAGAACCGGGTGAGCTGTACAAAGTTGAACGTGCCGGAGAGGGGCTGAAATTCGACCCGTCGCGCCCGGTCGAAACGGCCTCGGGCGGCGAGCGGCGACGCGCGGCTTTGGCCAAGCTGATGGCCGAGGCGCCAGACCTGATGCTGCTGGACGAGCCGACCAACCACCTGGATATCGAAGCCATCGCCTGGCTCGAGCGTGAGCTGGGCGCGACGCGGGCTGCGTTTGTTCTGATCTCGCACGACCGCGCGTTTTTGCGGGCATTAACCCGAGCCACGCTTTGGATTGACCGCGGAATGGTGCGGCGACAAGAACAGGGGTTCGACGTTTTCGAAACCTGGCGTGACAAGATCTGGGAGGAAGAGGATCAGCAGCGGCACAAAATGAACCGCCTGATCAAGTCCGAGGCGAAATGGGCCGTTGAAGGCATCAGCGCACGGCGCAAGCGCAATCAAGGCCGCGTTCGCGCCCTGCAGGCGTTGCGGGCCGAAAAGGCGGCGCAAATCAAACGCCAGGGCTCGGCCGCGATGACGCTTGAGGCAGGGCCGAAATCCGGGCGAAAAGTGATCGAGGCCAAAGGCTTGGCCAAGTCCTTTGATGCGCAACAGATCGTGCGGAATTTCGACTTATTGGTGCAACGCGGTGATCGGGTGGCTTTTGTCGGACCCAATGGTGTAGGCAAGACGACCCTGCTGAAAATGCTGCTTGGACAAGAGCAACCGGATGAGGGGTCGGTGACCCTGGGTACCAATCTTGAGGTTGCGGTGTTCGATCAGACTCGCGCGCAACTGGACCCGGAAATGAGCCTTTGGGACAGCCTGACCGGTGACCCCGAGATGCGGGTGTCGGGCAAGGCCGATCAGGTAATGGTCGGCGGGCAACCCAAACACGTGGTTGGCTACCTCAAGGAATTCCTGTTCGACGAACGGCAGGCAAGAGCGGCGGTTAAGTCCTTGTCGGGCGGCGAAAAAGCGCGGTTGTTGCTGGCCAAGCTAATGGCCAAATCCTCGAACCTGCTGGTACTGGACGAACCGACCAACGATCTGGATGTTGAAACGCTGGATCTGTTGCAGGAACTGCTGGACGATTATGACGGCACCGTTCTGCTGGTCAGTCACGACCGAGATTTCCTGGATCGCGTCGCCACTACGACCATCGCGATGGAGGGCAATGGCCGCGCAATCGTCTATGCGGGTGGGTGGTCGGACTATATTGCACAGCGAGGGGAGGTTGCGGAAAGGAAGGTAGAAAAATCAAAACCCTCAAAGCAAAAGGTCAAGCTGGAAAGTCAGGCGAAATCGGGTCTGTCTTTCTCCGAAAAACACCGGCTTGAGAAACTACCCGCCGAAATCGCCCGGCTTGAGGCCGAGATCGGCAAACTGGAAGACCTCATGTCCGATCCCGAATTGTTCACTCGCGAACCGGTTAAATTCCAGAAGGCGACCGAGGCGTTGGTCGAGCGGCAGGAAAAACTGGCCGCAGCCGAGGATGAGTGGCTGATGCTCGAAGAAAAGGCCGAAGGCGCTTAGGACTGTTTCAGCGCTCGGGCAGGGTTTCCAACGACCGTTTCTTCGGCCGCGACGTCTTTGGTCACGACGCTGCCCGCACCGATGGTGGCATTGTCGCCAATTGTGATGCCGGGCATCAGGATGGCTCCACCGCCCACCCAGACATTCCGCCCAATCGTCACTGGCAGGCCGATTTCTAGACCCTGCGCTCGCTCAACCGGGTCTTTGGCGTGTTGGGCGCAATAAACCTGAACGTGCGGTCCGAACATCGTGCCGTCTCCGACCCTCACCGGCGCGGTATCCAGAACCACGCAGCCTGCGTTGAAGTAAACGTGCTGGCCTAGATGGATGTTCAACCCATAGGCGCAGTGAAAAGGAGCCTCGAGAAAGCAATCCGACCCGACGTTGCCGAACAACGCCAGCAATTCCGGTGCTATCGCACCGCGGGTATCCGGCGGACAGGTGTTATGCGCGTGAACCGCGCGTCGAGCCTGTGCGCGCAGGGCATCCAATTCCGGATCCAGACAGCAATACCACTCTCCGGCCTGCATCTTTTCGCGTTCGGTCATGAAACTGACCTAGCGCATTCGCAGGGCACCGTCGATGCGGATGACCTCTCCGTTCAGGTATCCCATCTCGACGATAAACCCGGCCAGTCGCCCGTATTCACGCGGATCACCCAGACGGGCCGGGTTGGGGACGTCAGCGGCCAGTTGCTGCTGTACCTCTTCTGGTAGACCGGCCAGCATCGGGGTCATGAAGATACCGGGCGCGATGGCCATCACCCGTATCCCGGTCGAGGCCAGATCGCGGGCCATCGGCAGGGTCATCCCGACCACTCCACCTTTTGAGGCCGCATAGGCCGCTTGTCCCTTTTGCCCGTCAAAGGCCGCGATCGATGCGGTATTGATGATCACACCGCGTGCGCCGTCGGGCTCAGGGTCATTCTTTGCCATTTCAGCCGCAGCCAGGCGCGAGACGTTGAATGTGCCCACCAGATTGATGTCGATGGTGCGTTGAAAGGCGTCCAGAGGGTGGGGGCCGTCTTTGCCCACCGTCTTGATGCCATAAGCGATTCCGGCGCAGTTCACGGCGGCCGTGATCTTGCCCATATTGTTCATCGCCCGATCGATCGCTGCGGCAACGGATTCCTCGTTCGTCACGTCCGTTTCAGCAAAATGCCCTCCGATTTCCTCCGCGACCTGAGTGCCACGGACGGCGTCGCGGTCCAGAATAGTGACCTGCGCGCCGCGCTCGGCAAAGTGGCGTGCGGTTGCTTCGCCCAGCCCCGAAGCACCGCCAGTGATGATCGCGGATGTGGTGGACAATTGCATGGCGGAGGTCTCCTCTCAGGATATGAACGTATGTTCAGTTAATCTGAGGATTTAGGTGATGTCCACAATTCGGACGAGATTTTTCAAAGTTTTATGCCGTTTCTCAAGCGATTCTCAGAGGAACTTTAACTGCGCTTAATGGGAAAGTCTCACATCGGTACCTATCAATTTGACGCGTCGAGGGGGCGCCGAACAAGGAGACAAGTGTTATGCGTAAGAGTTTGAAAGTCGGAATTCCTGTGCTGGTAACAGCACCTTTTCTGACTGTGATGACGGTAAGCAGCGCCGCAGCTGCGCCAGAGGTGTGCAACTGGAAGACCGCCCGGGATGCTGCAAATCGGGGGGATTATCAGGCGCTGTGTGATTGTCAGCAGGTGACACCCAGCTTTCTGGAACGCCTGCAACAACGATCGGATTTCGCGACCACATTGCGCAACACAACGGCGCAATGCCCAGGATTGGCTTCGTTGTTGACCGACCAACCAACGGGTTCGATTGGTGCATCGGGAAGTCCAGGCGAGGCGCGGGGAAATGATCAGTTTGCCGGTCTTGATTCAGATAACGGAGGCGGTTCCGGGTCTGGCGGCGGAGGCGAAGGTGGTAACCCCGGCAACGGCGGCGGTGGCCCCGGTGACGGTGGCGGCGACCCCGGTGATGGTGGTGGTGATCCCGGTGACGGCGGCGGTGACCCAGGCAACGGCGGTGGCGGCGGCAACGGCGGCAACAACGGCGGCGGCAATGGCGGCAACAACGGCGGCGGCAATGGTGGCAACAACGGCGGCGGCAATGGCGGCAACAACGGCGGAGGCAATGGCGGCAACAACGGTGGTGGCAACGGCGGCAACAACGGCGGCGGCAACGGTGGCAACAACGGCGGCCCCGGTAATGGTAACGGAAACAACGGGAATTCCGGCAACGGCGGTGGCAATAACGGCGGCTCTGGCCCCGGCACCGGAAACGGTGGCGGCAATAGCGGCAATGGCAATGGCGGCGGCGGTCACGGCGGAGGCAAAGGCGGCCACGGCGACGGTAAAGGAGGCCATGACGGTGGCAAAGGCGGCCACGGCGACGGTAAAGGCGGCGGCAAAGGAGGCCATGGCGGTGGTAAAGGTGGCCACGGCGACGGTAAAGGCGGCGGCAAGGGCGGCAAGCGTTAACCGCGCCGATGTGAACCTACACCTTTGAAAAGGAAAACGGCCACCCAACGGGGTGGCCGTTATTTGTAATGGGCGGGGCTGTGATCAGCCCAATTGCACCAGCGCGTGCCGCTTTTTACCAGCACTCAGTTTGATGGGCGAGGACAGCGCGCCCGCGTCAATCATCAGACCTGCATCGGTCAGCGGCGCGTCATCCAACTTGGCGCCATTCTCGGCAATCAGGCGCTTGGCCTCTTTGCCCGATTTGGCCAGACCCGATTTCACGATGACCTGCACGATGGACATGCCGTCGCCCAGCTCATCCGCGCTGAGAGTCAGGGTCGGAAGATCGCCACCCACGCCGCCCTTTTCGAACACTTCACGCGCGGTTGCTTCGGCCTTGGCTGCGGCCTCGGCCCCGTGCAGCAGGGTGGTGATTTCGTTCGCCAAGCGGATTTTGGCTTCGTTGATCTCGGACCCTTGCAGCGCGCCCAGGCGCTCGCACTCATCCACCGGCATTTCGGTGTAGAGCTTCAGGAACCGCCCGACATCCGCATCGGTGGTGTTGCGCCAGAACTGCCAGAATTCGTAGGGCGAGCGCATCTCGGCGTTCAGCCACACGGCACCGTCCTGAGATTTGCCCATCTTCTTGCCGTCGCTGGTGGTCAACAGGGGCGAGGTCAGGCCAAAGATCTCATGATCCAGCACGCGGCGGGTCAGGTCGATCCCATTGACGATATTGCCCCACTGATCCGAGCCGCCCATCTGCAGAACACAGCCATAGCGGCGGTTCAGCTCAAGGAAATCATAAGCCTGCAGGATCATGTAGTTGAATTCGAGGAAGCTGAGCGATTGTTCTCGATCCAGCCGCGATTTCACGGACTCAAACGAAAGCATGCGGTTGACCGAGAAGTGCCGCCCGATGTCCCGCAGGAAATCGAGGTAGTTCAGGTCGTCCAGCCACTCGGCATTGTTCAGCATCAGAGCTTTGTTTTCGGCGTCACTGTCATAGTCGATAAAGGCCGAGAACACCTTTTTGATGCCCGCGATGTTTTCGTCGATCTGTTTGGGACCCAACAGGGGGCGTTCATCCGCGCGGAACGACGGATCGCCCACCTTGGTGGTGCCGCCGCCCATCAGGGTGATCGGCTGATGGCCGGTTTTCTGGAACCAGCGCAGCATCATGATCTGGATCAGGCTGCCCACATGCAACGACTTGGCCGTCGCATCAAAGCCGATATAGGCCGGCTTGCACCCACTGATCAGCGCTTCGTCAAGGCCCTGATAATCGGTGCAGTCGGCGAGAAAGCCGCGCTCGATCATCGTGGCGATGAAATCCGATTTGGGGTGGTAGGTCATATCGTGCCTTTTGGGTTGATGTTGCGGGGCACTGTATAGGCGTCGCTTTGGGCAAGGAAAAGCCACCATTTCCAAGAAAAACGTGGGCAGTGTCAGCTTTTGACTGGAGGCAGGCGCAACGCATAGAGCATTGCGATCAGGTTCAGTGCGGCCAGTGCAAAGATCGGGGTGATTGGATCGTGCAGATGTGCCACCGCGCCCAGGATGGCAGCAAAGACCATACCGATCAGTCCGGCACTAACATCGCCAAGGGCGACCAGGTAGGGACGCTCCTGTTCCGATGTCTTTTCAATGATATAGAGATAGCGGCCATAAATGACGCCATTCCCGCCCAGTGACAGCAGCAGGATGACCAGCGCATAAACCCAGACGTTCTGCGCATAGCCAAGGAATGTGAAGGCCAGCGCCAGCATGGCTGAAACTGCCGAGATCAAGCACCCCAGCCACATCACCGGCTTGACCGAGATCCGACCGCTGAGCCAACCCCACAGGATCGAGCCCAGCACCATACCAAGACTGGCGGCCATCACGAAATAGCTGAGTGAGTGTTTGGTGCCCACGTGAAAGGTCGCAGCGTGGATTGTGTAAAACGGCATGGCCAGTTCAACCGAGACAAAGATCAGACGCGCCGTTAGAAACTTGCGATACCACGAATAAGCCATTCCGGTTTTGAAACCGGTCACCAACTCAGCCAGCGGTTTGGGTTTGCTTTTGGGTGCGGGGGCACGGGCTTGCTCTTGTTCCAGCAGCCGGACACCGGCAAAGCTGACGCCGGCGGCGAACATGGCGACGACGCCGCACCACAGGACGACGATGTGGCGCTGCATTGGTTCATCCGAGGCCAGCAGATCGCGCGTCACCCAGACCACGAGAATGGCCAGAATGCCTGAGATTGTGGCCTGTGCAAACACCATCCGATTTCGTTTCGCCTCGGGCACCGAGATGCCATAGATTTGGCTGGTGCCCAGACTGGTGATCCCTTGGCACAGTCCCATTACAACCGCGGTTGTCAGAAATAGTAACACAATCAAAAGATTGGGAAGGTTTGTTGCGAACAATGCCACGACCGACAGAATGGCGGCCGTCAGGATGTTGGGTACGTAAACCGCCAGTTTCGCGCGGGTCACCCGATTGATGAACGGAGACATGAAAATCTCGGCAATCAGGCGCGATCCGGTCACGAAGGGCAGCAACAGGCCCGCGAAAAACGTAGGCGCCCCCAAGGCCAGATACAGGAAGGGCAGCACCAGATTGGGGTTCACCAGCTGCCCGCCAATTGTGGCCAGCGAACCTGACCAAAAGATAAGCTGGTAATTGCGTCCCTGCGCGGGCTGGTTGGGTGTCTGTGTGTCCGTCATGGTCGTCCGTTTGGGGTGCAGTTGGTCGCAATGCTTACTCAGGCCGTGCGCCGGTGCAACCGTCCCGTCGCTCGTGTTGTGGTTGCAGGCGCGCAGGTTGTAGCAAAAAAGCACGTGGACCGCGTGATGTGACTTGCCTAGTGGGGCGATGAACAGGCAGGTTGAGCGCCATAATACAAGATAAATGAGGTGAGCGTGAACCGGGCCATCAGGAAAGGCGGGCCGATCAAAGCCCTGGGTGCAATGTCTGGCACGTCGCTGGACGGTGTGGATGCTGCGGTGGTGGAAACCGACGGGCATCACATCATCGGTTTTGGCCCAAGCGGCTATCGCGCCTATACCGAGGCCGAGCGCAGCGATCTGCGCGCGGCGCTGGGTCAATGGCACGGCCCGGACGTGGACAAGGCGGCTGAGCTGGTCACCATTGCGCACGCCGAGGCGCTCTCGGAATTTGAAGAGATCGACCTGATCGGCTTTCACGGACAGACTCTGGCGCACGAACCACATGGGCGGGGTACGTTACAAGTGGGCGACGGCAAGGGGTTGGCGCAGGCATTAGGCGTGCCGGTCGTCTGGGATTTCCGCAGTGACGACGTGGCAATGGGGGGCGAGGGCGCGCCTTTGGCCCCGTTCTTTCACTTTGCCTGCGCCAAATGGATCGGGGCGACCCAGCCGCTGTGTTTTTTGAACCTCGGCGGGGTGGGAAACCTGACTTATGTGGACCCCGGCTTTGACGGCCCGGAAGCGCCCGGAGCTCTGCTGGCCTTTGACACCGGTCCCGCCAATGCACCCGTTGATGACCTGATGCAGGCGCGTCTGGGCCTGCCGATGGACCGCGATGGTGCGGTTGCGCGTGGCGGCACGGTCGAGATGGGCGCGCTCGAACTGTTTCTGGCCGAGCCTTACTTTACCCGAATGCCCCCTAAGTCTCTTGACCGGAACGACTTTGCCGAGATGATCCGGTTGGTTCAGGAGCTAAACGACGCCGACGCGGTGGCCACACTGACCGGCATGTGTGCGGCGGGCGTGCTGCAGGGGATGGAACATTGCCCCAAACCGCCTGCCCGTCTTCTGGTCACTGGCGGCGGGCGGCATAACCCGGTGCTGATGGAGATGCTGCGCGTCGCACTGGACTGCCCGGTCGAGCCGGTCGAAGCGGTAGGGTTGGACGGCGACATGCTCGAGGCACAGGCCTTCGCCTATCTCGCAGTACGCGTGGCACGTGGGTTGCCGACATCATGCCCCGGAACAACTGGGGTTAAAGCTCTTGTCGGGGGAGGAGTTGTCAGTACGGTTTCGATGGGTGCCGCTGGCTGAAGGGAATTTGGCTGGAACCTCAGATTTTGGGCTTTCGTGTCGCTCGGCAGCAAAATTTGCATTCGATGTCGCATGCAGACAAACCCAAGTCTGAAAACTGGTTACCCTCGCTCTTTATGAGCAAGGAAGGCGTCTACCAGAATCTACTGCAACAAGCTCGGGATGCATATGTCAGCCATCCCCAGATGATGTCGTTCGCACCGTTTCCAGATGACATTCAAAGGCAGGAGATTGAGCCATATCATCTCCCGTGTGGCGACGTGTTGCGGCAGGAGGCGGGGCTGGTATCACAAACCTATGCTCACCTGCAGGATGCGATCGTAAACGCAGCACCTTACGCGGTTTGGCGAGAAACCTACAAATACACAGATATCGGCGATCGTTTCCTGAATAATTTTGGATGTTATTCCATCGTCGGAGCAGGAGGGCCGTTCCTATCGAACAAACTCTGGCTTTGGATTGTTCACATGCCGCCTCAGCTCTACTATCCGTGGCATCATCATCCAGCAGAAGAAATGTACATGGTGATTTCAGGAACTGGCGTGTTCAATCGCGAGGGCTGTCCGAGTGAAAACCTCTGCGAAGGCGGCACTGTGTATCACGAAAGCAATCAGCCGCATGCAATGGAAACGCAGGACGATCCGATATTGTGCCTTGTGGCCTGGCGCAACCGTTTCGATACGCCTCCTGTCCTGACCCCATCCAATTGAACGGTTGGATAGGGGTGACTTTGACCAGCATTTTTGTCGGAGGTCACAGGGCCACTGGAAGACGGATCTTCACTTCAGGGATTTCATGTAATCCAGCGAAAAATCGGAATACCCTTCAGAAGTCGATTTCAAATGTGCCCGGGTCCAATCGTGCAGCGCGGGCAAATGGTGAAACGGCACGTTGGGAAAAGCGTGGTGTTCGGCGTGGTAGGGCATATTCCAGGCCAGAAACCGGACGATGCGGTTGGTGAAAGTGGTGCGTGAGTTCTCAAGCATATTGGCGACTGAGGGGCAGAGGCCATGTTCGGCTAATAGATAGAGGCGCAAGAAGGGTTGCGCGATCAGCACCGGTAGAATCCATAGCCAGAACAACGCCGAAGTATAAAACAGGCTGAGACCCGCAAGGATGTAGAACGCCAGCAACAGCCGCGCCTCAAAACGCATGGCGCGGTGTTGGCGGGCAGGCAAGTAGGGGGCGTCGATCCGGCCAAAGGCATTTTTCAACAGAACCCTTGCCATGCCGCTCCAATAGGGCCAGCCACTGAGATAGATCAGCAGGTCTCGCCAATTTCCGGGTCGTGGTTTGCCACCCAGCTCCGGGTCTTTTTCCGGGTGGTTGGTCCATTTGTGATGCGCCAAATGGAAATACCGGAACCAGGTGAAGGGCAGGGCGATGGGGATTGAGGTCAGATGCCCGATGACATCGTTCAGCCAGCCGCTGCGAAACGGTGTCTTGTGCGTACACTCGTGACTGAGCGTAAACAGGAAAACCAGAAGGATGCCTTGGGGAAGGATAAACAGAGGCCAAAGCGGCACCCGCAATGCGATACAGGCAGAGGTGCCCGCCAGTACTATGCCATACGCCGCCAAATGCTTTAGCCCAGCGGTGTCAGATCGGAGCTGAAGCCTGTCTTTCGCCTCGGGCGGGATCGACGCTATGAGCGCGCGGTGGTCCACGGTTTACCCGCGCGCGATATCGAATTCCGGAGCGGCCAACACAAAGCCGTCGAATTCGAACCCGGGTGAGACGGTGCAACTGACCAGAGTGTACTCTCCAGTCGACTGCGCTGATTGCCAGTGGTTCGTGGGTACGATCAATTGTGGCGCGCCTTTGGTCAGGTCGGGGGTCAGCAGGTGATCGTTGGCAGGGCCGTCATCGGTAGCGCTGAGGGACAGGGTCAGTGGCGCACCGGCGTGATACAGCCAGATTTCGGTCGCATCGACGCGGTGCCAGTGGCTGTGTTCGCCAGCCTGCAACAGGAAATAGATGCATGTGCCGGTGGCGCGGCCTTCGTTATCGGCCCGCCAAGTTTCGCGGAACCAACCGCCCTCGGGGTGGCGCTGCAACTGAAGGTGGTCGATGATCTCTTGCGCGGTCATTAGGGCCTCTTGCTTGGTTGTGGTGATTATGCACGCAGGCGTGCGATCCGCTATGGTATTTACGTGTATCCACCATATGTTTGCCGCATGACCTTGAATATCCCGTTTGACAACAGCTATGCCCGTCTTCCCAACACTTTTTTCGCCCGGCAAGTGCCGGTGCCGGTGCGCGCTCCGCGTTTGATTGCGTTTAATGAAGATCTGGCCCGCGTTCTGGGGGTTACTCCGGGCGATGTGCAGGAAATGGCCGAGGTTTTCGCTGGGAATGCCCTGCCTGAAGGGGCCGAGCCGATTGCTCAGCTTTATTCCGGCCATCAGTTCGGCACCTACAACCCGCAGCTCGGCGATGGGCGTGCGGTATTGCTGGGTGAGACGATCGGAACAGACGGCGTGCGACGGGATATTCAGTTGAAGGGTTCGGGGCAGACCCCGTTCAGCCGCCAGGGCGATGGCCGCGCGTGGCTGGGGCCGGTGCTGCGTGAATATGTGGTATCCGAGGCAATGCACGCGCTGGGCATCCCGACCACCCGTGCGCTGGCCGCGGTAGAGACAGGAGAAATCGTCTTGCGCGAAGGCCCGATGCCGGGTGCGGTTCTAACCCGCGTGGCGCAAAGCCATCTGCGCGTGGGGACGTTTCAGGTGTTTGCCGCACGACGGCAGGTCGACAGCTTGAAGCGGCTGACCGAATACGCCATTGCCCGACACTATCCGCAGGCTGAAGGTCCAATGGGCCTGCTGCGCGCGGTCCGGGACGCGCAGGCGCGGCTGATTGCGCAATGGATGAGCGTCGGGTTTATCCACGGGGTGATGAACACCGATAACTTCTCGATCGCTGGCGAGACCATCGACTATGGGCCTTGTGCCTTCATGGACATCTATCACCCGAATACGGTCTTCAGTTCAATCGACCGGATGGGACGATATGCCTATTCCAATCAGCCGGACATCGCCGTGTGGAACCTGGCGCAATTGGCGACCTCTTTGATTCAGCAGGTCGAGGACCCCGAAGCCGCCGTTCAAGAGGCCACTGAGATCGTGCATGCAATGCCGGGACTGATCCAACAGGAATGGCTTGCCCGCTTCCGCGCCAAGATCGGTTTGACGACTGAGGATAAGGGCGACGAGGCGTTGATCACCGATCTGCTGACCCGGATGGCGCATAACAGTGCCGATTTCACCAATACGTTCCGTGCGCTGGGCAGTGACAAGGCCCGCGATCAGTTCGTGAACCCCGAAGCTTATGATGAATGGGCCGACGGCTGGCAGACGCGGTTGGCCCGTGAAAATGACCCGCAGGCGGTGATGAACGCCGCCAACCCGGCCTTTATCCCGCGCAACCACCGGGTCGAGCAGATGATACAGGCTGCTGTCCAAGGCGATTTTGCGCCGTTCCATCGGTTGAACGCGGTGCTTGCCCGCGCCTATGAGGATCAACCCGACGCAACCGACCTGACACATCCGCCGGCCGAAAGCGAAGTGGTCCACGCGACGTTCTGTGGGACATAGCGAATATCAAAACTTGAACGTCTAGTTTTTAAGCTGTCTAGTGGGCGTTCTTCTGAACATAATGCCAAGCGACTTACCATCGGCACATAATGCTGCATAATGGACGCAACCGGGGGAACTGCAGATAAAATCAGTTTTGTTTTAGGGAGCATAAAATGCGCTACGCCATTTTATTGGAAGACGCGGACGGTGTGTCTTATTTTGAAAATCGTGAGATTGATTTCGAGCTCAAGACCTTTGCCCCCCCGGCCGCACCGTTTCTGGTCTCAAAAGAGGTCGATGCCGCGCGTATTGCCTTCTTGTCATTGCCTGCTGGGTGGAAAGGGGTTCAACACCGTTCCCCGAAACCCCAACTTGCGACGGTTCTGTCCGGTACGTTCCGTGTTCAGGCGGGGTCGGGCGAAATACGTGATTTCAAAACGGGTGACTTGTTTTGGGCCGAAGATGTCACGGGAACAGGCCACAGCTCGTCCGCCGAAGGGGGGGAGCCCGCCAACCTTATGATTACACAGTTTAAATAGGGGCCGGGTGGCCGAGGAACCTTTGATGTCAGACACAGGATGCCAATGACCAAACCATCAACCCTGCGTATCGCCAGCTATAACATTCAGAAATGTGTGGGTCTGGATTTTCGGCGGCAGCCCCAGCGTATCATGCAGGTCATCGACAGCATGCAGGCTGATATCGTGGTGTTGCAAGAGGCAGACAAACGCTTGCCGCCCCGACCTGCCGCCTTACCACATTTCATGTTGGATGAGGCCGGCTGGCAGATCGTTGATCTGGGTGGGGCCGGCAGTCTGGGCTGGCATGGAAACGCTGTGATCTGGCGCGGAAATTCGATTCAGGTTCGGCAGACCGGGCACCACGACCTGCCAGGGCTGGAGCCGCGGGGAGCCGTGCGTGTGGAATTCGACACCCAAATCGGGCCGCTGCGCGTGATGGGGATGCATCTGGGCCTGTTGCCCGCATCCCGGCGCCAGCAGATCACGCACATCCGCCGCTTTGACGATGATCTGGACAACATGCCCACCGTCTGGGCGGGGGACTTCAACGAATGGTCGCGCCAGCCTGTGTTGGACCATTTGGCCCCGGACATGCGCTTCCTAGCGCCGGTTCCAAGCTTTCCGGCCGCACAGCCCCTGGGGGCCCTTGACCGCATCGCGCTGGGCGCAGGGCTTGAGGCGGTCGTCCACGGCGTGCACGACGCACGGCCTGCGCATATAGCGTCCGATCATCTGCCGATTTGGGCGGACCTGAGACGGGTGGCCTAGGACGCAATTCCCCTGTGGCGCGATCCGCGCAGACGTACTAAGACAGAATCCCGAACTACTCTGAGGGTCACTTATGTCCGATACGATCATCGCCCGCTGTGAATCAAAAGGTCTGCGCATGACCGGCCAGCGCCGCACAATCGCGCAGGTGCTGCAACAAAGTGAGGATCACCCGGATGTTGAGGAACTGTATGCTCGTGCCTCGAAAGTGGATTCGGGCATCTCGATTGCCACGGTCTATCGCACTGTTAAACTGTTCGAAGAAGCGGGAATTCTTGACCGGCTGGAATTCGGTGATGGGCGCGCGCGGTATGAGGATGCTGAGCGTGATCATCATGACCATTTGATCGACATGCAATCCGGCAAGGTGATCGAATTCGTCGACCCCGAGATCGAAGTGTTGCAGGAAAAGATCGCGGCCAAGCTGGGGTATAAGCTGAAAGGCCACCGGCTGGAACTGTACGGCGTGCCGCTGGAACAGGACTGATTCATCACAAAACGCGAACCGCAGGCGCACGGGAATTCATGCTTTCCGGGCGGATAATGCTTGCCTGAACGGCTTACTTGCGATTTTGCTGAGAAAAGCGGCATTGGGGCCGCAGGATTCAACGGACACGGTCATGAACAACGTACACGGCATTTTGCTGGTCGTCGGCGCGATGGCGGCCTTTGCGCTTGAGGATATGTTTATCAAGCATCTGTCGGTGACAGTACCGACCGGCCAGATCATGGTTGTGTTGGGTGTGATTTGCAGCCTGGCCTTTGCCGTGATGTCGTTGGCCACGCGCAAACGTACCCTGGATCCGGTGGCATGGCAGCCTCTGCCTCTGATGCGCGCCGGGACCGAAGCGGTTGGGGCGCTGAGTTTTGTGACCGCGTTGTCTCTGGTCGATCTGTCCACCGTGGCTGCCGTGTTTCAGGCGATGCCGCTGGCCGTCACCATGGGTGCCGCGCTGTTTCTGGGCGAGCATGTCGGCTGGCGACGGTGGAGCGCGATTGGCATCGGCTTCGTCGGCGTGCTGATGATTATCCGCCCCGGGCTGGCCGGGTTTCAACCCGAGTCGTTGTTTGTCGTGGCCAGTGTGCTTGCCATCGCCGCGCGCGACCTGATCACCCGTAAGCTGGATGTTCGCGTGGCCTCGTCCGTGGTCGCCCTGCAGGCCTATGTCGCCGTGGCATTTGCTGGCGTGGCGTTGATGGTGTTTTCCGCACAACCCGTTGTGCCTTTAAATACTTGGCAGATCGGTCCCTATCTGGGTGCCGTTGGCTTTGGTTTTCTGGGTTACTACGGCATCGTAATCGCCATGCGGATTGGTGAGGCTTCGGCCCTGACGCCCTTCCGCTATACCCGGCTGATCTTTTCGATCGCCGCGGGGATGCTGATGTTCGGTGAACGCCCGGACTTGATGACGCTGGCCGGGGCCACGTTGATCATGGGGTCGGGCATGTACACCTTTATTCGCGAACGCCGTTTGGCCCGTGAACTGGCGGTTGCAGCCTGACGGATCGTCGCACGTTGGCGCAAACAGGTAATTGTTAGCCCTAAAGGGCCGGGAATATACATGTTAGCGATAACATGACTGGTTTACTTTTTGCCCGGTGATGGTATGAGGCGTGCAACTGATTGCAGCCACAGGAACGGGCCTCATGAGCACCATTATCGACATCCACGCACGCGAAATTCTGGACAGCCGGGGCAACCCGACCGTTGAGGTCGACGTGATTCTGGAAGACGGCACCATGGGCCGCGCCGCTGTGCCCTCGGGCGCGTCGACCGGCGCTTATGAAGCAGTGGAAAAGCGTGACGGTGACAAATCCCGCTATCTGGGCAAAGGCGTGCTTGAGGCCGTCGCTGCCGTGAACGGAGAGATTGCCGAGGAGCTGGTCGGCTTTGACGCCACCGAGCAGGTTGCCATCGATGGCGCCATGATCGAACTGGACGGAACCGAGAACAAGGGTCGGCTTGGCGCCAATGCCATTCTGGGTGTTTCGCTGGCCACGGCCAAGGCAGCGGCGGATTTCACCACGCAGCCTCTGTATCGCTATGTGGGTGGCACCTCGGCTCGTGTTCTGCCAGTGCCGATGATGAACATCATCAACGGGGGTGAGCACGCGGACAACCCGATCGATATTCAAGAATTCATGATCATGCCAACTTCGGCCGCAAATATCCGCGAAGCCGTGCGCATGGGGTCCGAAGTTTTCCACACCCTCAAACGCGAACTATCGGCCGCTGGTCTAGCCACCGGCGTAGGCGACGAGGGCGGCTTTGCCCCCAACATCGCATCCACCCGCGAGGCGTTGGATTTCATCCTGCAGTCCATTGAAAAGGCTGGCTACAAACCCGGTGAAGAAATCCACCTGGCGCTGGACTGCGCTGCCACTGAATACTATCGCGACGACAAATACGTTCTGTCGGGTGAGAATATCTCGCTAACCTCCGAAGAAAACGCCGAGTATCTGGCGGCGCTGGTCAAAGACTATCCGATCATCTCGATCGAAGACGGCATGTCCGAGGATGACTGGGACGGCTGGAAGGCGCTGACCGATGCCATCGGTGACCGTGTTCAACTGGTGGGCGACGACCTGTTCGTGACCAACCCCGAACGTCTGGCTGAAGGGATCGACCGCGGCTGCGCCAATTCGATGCTGGTCAAGGTGAACCAGATCGGCTCGTTGACCGAAACCCTGCGCGCCGTCGATATGGCGCACCGTGCGGGTTATACCAACGTGATGTCGCACCGTTCGGGCGAGACCGAGGATGCAACCATCGCCGATCTAGCCGTGGCGACCAATTGCGGTCAGATCAAAACCGGCTCGCTGGCGCGATCGGACCGGTTGGCCAAGTACAACCAATTGATCCGTATCGAGGAATCGTTGGGAGAAGTTGCCGAATACGCCGGGGCTTCGATCCTTAAGCGCTGAGTGTTATTCTGATCCTCGTACCTTATCGAGGATCGGCTGTTGCTTAGCATCATAGAACCCAGAACGCCGGACCACTTTGATGCGGTCCGGCGTTTGTGTTGGGAATACCGCGACTTCCTCCTGACGCTGGATGAAAAGTCGCAACGTATCGTTCAGACCATCTATTCGCAGGATAAATATGCCCGTGTGATGGAGGCCATCGAGGCCGAACATAGCCCGCCGAACGGTGGCGCGCGTCTTGCGCTGATCGGTGATCAGCCCGTTGGATGTGGCATGTTCCACACGATCGAGCCGGGCGTGGCCGAGATCAAGCGCGTATTTGTTCAGGACAGAGCCCGCGGTACGGGGGCAGGTCGTTCCATCATGCTGTCTTTGATCCAGCAATGTCGCCAGCAGGGGTTTGACCTGATCCGCATGGACACTGGCAAACCATTGCAGACAGCGACCCGACTTTACCTCTCAATGGGGTTCGTTCTGCGGGACGCATACGCCGAGATTCCGGAAATCGCCGAGGGTCATCTGCTGTTTTTCGAGATGAAATTGTAGCGGAACGGATAAGAAAGACCTTTTAGCCGAATTATTTTGCGCCGCTTTCTCGTTGTTAACGCGTGGAAAAAACATAACCCTAAATATTTCTCAGCATAATTCGCGTTATGTGTGAACTTTTTCCTATTTGTCTCAATTTGAGCTGACCTATTGTGACTGGATTACAGAAAAGGGGGTACACCATGACTGGTTCGAAATTCCTTCTCGTAGTTTCAGTGATCAGCACTGTATTTTTGGCGGCCTGCTCGGGGCCGGGGACTTATCCGGTATCGGGGATGCAGGCGTCGTCCACTGACCCGGTGATGGATATGGACATTCCTGGATTCGATATGGGGGTTGAGGCGCGCTAAAGCGGCTTGCTCATCAGCACATAGCGGTCTCGTGCTTTGAAACCGGTACGCAGATACAGTCTTTGTGTGGCTTCATTGGTCCGGTCGACCTCAAGATGCAATGCGGTCAATCCTGCCCCGGCAAGGGCTTTGGGCAAGTCCAGCAGGACTTCGGTGGCGATCCCGCGACCACGAACTGCGGGGCGGATGTAGATCTCGTCGACAAAGCCGTCCATACCGCCAAATTCGACCGACCAACCAAAGGTCAGCACGATATAGCCCAGTGGAGCGCGGCCGGGTCCGATCAGATAGACGCACCCGTGGGGGATGCCCTCAAGAAGCGGGGCCAGAGCCTCGCGACGTTGATCGGCGTCCTGTTCAATTCCGGCCTCGGCGTGAAAGGCCGCGACCAGCGACATCAGGCGATCCAGATCTGTGGGACGGGCGAGTTTCAGCGCGGCGCTCATAGGCGGGCCAGCCTTTCTGTTAGCAGGTCAAAGAATCCATCAGCGTCGATATCCCCCATGAACATGGCATTGGGGGGATGATCCGTCACGCGCCACCAATCAGCGACGGTCATACCAAGGGTCAGGTCGGATTGCGTTTCGATCTGCACATTGACGTGACGGCCGGAGAACAGTTCGGGCCGGATCAGATATGCGGTCACGCAGGGGTCGTGCAGCGGCGCGCCCTCTGAGCCGTATTTTTCTTTGTCGAAGCGTTCGAAGAAATCTGTCATTTCGGCAACCGCATGGCCGACTTTTGAATCGAGCGCGCGGAACGCATCGTTGCGATGTTTCGTGACTAAGGCGTCATGGGTGACATCCAGCGGCATCACTACGATGTGAACGCCGGATTTAAACACAATTTCAGCGGCTTCCGGATCAACGTAAATGTTGAATTCAGCGGTGGGCGTGATGTTGCCCACCTCAAAATACGCGCCACCCATCAGCACGATTTCTTGCACGCGCTCGACAATATCGGGCGCTTTCTGAAAGGCCGTGGCGATATTGGTCAAGGGCCCCAGCGGGCAGAGCGTCACCGTCCCCGGTTCCTGCGCGCGCAGGGTGTCGATGATGAAGTCGACCGCGTGCCCATCAGCTAGCGGCATCTCTGGATCGGGCAGGACAGGGCCGTCCAGCCCGGTCTTACCATGCACATGCTCCGCGGTGACCAAAGCGCGGTTCAACGGACGGTCGCATCCAGCGTAAACGGGGATATGCGTATGCCCGGCCAGTTCACAAACAATCCGCGCGTTTTTGGCGGTCAGTTCCAGCGGCACATTCCCGGCAACAGCTGTGATGCCCAGCACGTCGATCTCATCAGGGCTGGCCAACGCCAGCAAGATTGCGACAGCGTCGTCCTGACCGGGGTCAGTGTCGATAATGATCTTGCGCGGTGCCATGATTTGCCTCCGGGGTCTTGAAGCGCGGACACTCGCAAGTGTCACCCCACTTGTCCAGCGGTTTCAGGCCTCGGTCGCGGCGTCCACAGGCGGGAGTTTGCCATTGGCGCGGTGCTCTTCGATCTTCACCTCATCCCACAGCGCATCCATTTCGGCCAAATCACTTTGCGACGGCGTTTTCCCGTGCGCGGCAAGACGTGCCTCGACCTGTTCGAACCGCCGCGTGAACTTGGCGTTGGTACGGCGCAGGGCGGCTTCGGGTTCGATGCCCAGGTGGCGGCCCAGATTGACCATCACGAACAGCAAATCTCCAAACTCGTCCTCTAGCGCATCGGCATCCATGCTGTTGCGGGCCTCTTCCAGCTCAGCTGCCTCTTCGGTGATTTTGGCAAGCACATGGCTGGCATCGGGCCAGTCGAATCCCACGCGGGCGGCGCGTTTTTGCAGCTTATGGGCGCGCAGAAGGGCGGGCAGGTTGGCGGCCACACCGTCCAAAGCGCCTTTTTGTTCCTTGCCCTCACGCTCGGCTGCCTTGATGGTTTCCCAATCCACCGTTTGCTGTTCCGCAGATTTGTCGCGGGATTCGTCGCCGAACACATGCGGGTGGCGGTCGACCATCTTGTCCGACATGGTGCGCACCACGTCTTGAAAAGTGAAATGTCCAGCCTCTTCAGCCATTTGCGCGTGGAAGACGGACTGGAACAGCAGGTCACCCAGCTCACCCTTCAGTTCGTCATAGGCGTTGCGTTCGATGGCATCGGCGACCTCATAGGCTTCTTCGATCGTATAAGGGGCAATGGTGGCGAAATCCTGTTCGATATCCCACGGGCAGCCTGATTCCGGGTCGCGCAGGCGGCGCATGATTTCCAGCAAACGCTCGATACCCGCTTCGCTGTCGTGGATCAGAGGATTTTCGGCCATTGCGAACCCTTTCGTTCCGGTGTCAGATGCATCCATTCCGAAGTCAGGATCAGGAGTCCACCCCAGATGCCCGTCGTCAACCGAATTGCCGATTTCTCTGCCGATATGGCCGCATGGCGCCAACACCTGCATTCGATCCCTGAATTAGAGTTCGAATGTCACGAAACATCTGCTTTCGTCGCCGACCGACTGCGCGAGTTCGGTGTGGATGAGCTGCATGAGGGCATTGCCAAGACGGGCATAGTGGCAATCATCAATGGGCAGGGTGAGGGGCCGACCATCGGCTTGCGCGCCGATATGGACGCCTTGCCGATCCCTGAGGAGACGGGCGTATCTTACGCGTCCAAAAACCCCGGCAAGATGCACGCCTGCGGGCATGACGGGCACACCACGATGCTCTTGGGTGCGGCACGCTATCTGACAGAGACGCGGAATTTCCGCGGTCGCGTGGCGCTGATCTTTCAGCCCGCCGAAGAAGAGGGCGGCGGGGCCGGTGTCATGGTCGAAGAGGGGATCATGGATCGGTTCAATATCTCTCAGGTCTATGCGCTGCACAACGCGCCCGGTTTTGCCGAAGGGTCCTTTTACACCACGCCGGGGCCAATCATGGCGGCAGTGGACACGTTCGAGGTTCATATTCAGGGCGTCGGAGGCCACGGCGCCATGCCGCATGAAACACGCGATCCGGTGATGGCGGCCTGTGGTATCGCGCAAGCGATACAGACTATTGTCAGCCGCAACCACTATGCGCTGGATGATCTGGTGGTCTCGGTCACGCAAATCCACACGGGAACGGTGAACAATGTGATCCCTGATACGGCCTTCATCAACGGTACAGTCCGGACGTTTGACCCTGCTGTTCAGAAGATGGTGATAGAGCGGATGGAACAGATCGTGCAGGGACAGGCGACCTCGTATGGGGTCTCGGCGCGGCTAAACTATGAAAAGAACTATCCCGCCACGATCAACGACGCCGAAAAGGCTGGTTTCGCAGCCGATGTCGCGCGCGACATCTCGGGCGCTGACCGGGTAACCGCCAACGCAGGGCGTGAGATGGGGGCCGAGGATTTTTCTTATATGTTACAGGCTCGGCCCGGCGCATATCTGTTCCTGGGGCAGGGTGAGGGCGCAGGACTGCATCACCCCAAATACAACTTCAATGACGAGATTGCGCCGGTTGGCGCCTCGTTCTTTGCACGGATCGTTGAAAAGGCGCAGCCTTTGGGCTGATGGGGGGAAGACATGGCACTGGAAGACGCAAAAAATCAGGTGGATGAGGCATTCACCAATCCGGACCTCAAAGGGTTGTCATTTGAAAATACGTTCGGTGGTGCGACGTCATTCCTGCGGCGGCTCTATACTAAAGAGCTGAAGGGCGTAGATATCGCCGTGACCGGCGTGCCGTTCGATCAGGCCGTGACCAACCGCCCTGGTACCCGTCTTGGCCCCCGCGCAATTCGCGAGGCCAGCGCGCTGCAATCGCCGGATGCACCCTATGGTTGGCCCTTCGACGCGCTCAGCGAATTGGCAATCGTGGATTACGGAGATATGGCCTATGACTACGCCAATATCCCGGCCTTTCCCGATACGTTGACGGATCATATCCGTACTATTCTGGCGGCCGACGTGGCCTCGGTTTCGTTGGGCGGAGATCACTATATCAGCTTTCCGATTCTAAAAGCCTATGCAGAGAAGTACGGGCCAATGTCGCTGCTGCAATTCGATGCGCACACGGACACATGGGCCGATGACGACATGTCCCGCGTCGATCACGGGACGATGTTTTACAAGGCGGTGAAATCGGGGATCGTGGACCCTAAACGCTCGGTCCAGGTGGGTATTCGCACTACGAATGAGGACACGCTGGGCGTCAACATCATAGACGCGCGCGAGGTGTATGAATCTGGTCCTGCCGCCGTGGCGCAAAAGATCAAGGGTATTCTGGGCGACAGCCCCGTTTACCTGAGCTTTGACATCGACGGTCTGGACCCGGCCTTCGCCCCCGGCACCGGCACGCCCGTCTGGGGTGGGCTGACTTCGATACAAACGCAGATCATCCTGCGCGACATTGCCGGCATCAACATCAAAGGGGGGGACGTGGTCGAGGTCTCTCCGCCTTTTGATACGTCCGGTGCCACGGCGATTGCGGGCGCGCATGTGGCGACGCAGATCATTTGTCTGCTGGGGTGGAATAAGCTGGTCTCGGATTAATTCAACAGGCTTAACCATTGGTTAGCCATCTTTCCGATATCTGGTTAACCAAAAGGCCGGACGGGAGAATGACGGGCATGACAGAATATAACCAACCCATCAGCGGCAATGATCTGGCGCGGTTTTCGGGACCGAACACGTTTATGCGCCTGCCGCAGGTGGATTCGCTTGGCGGGTTGGACGTGGCGGTGCTGGGCATTCCGATGGATATCGGCACCTCGTGGCGGTCGGGCACGCGGTTCGGACCCAAGCAGATCCGCAGCGAAAGTGCGATGATCCGGCCCTATAACATGGCCACGTTTGCGGCCCCGTTCGACAGCCTTCAAATCGCGGATATCGGCGATCTTGCGATCAATACATTCTCGCTGGCCGACAGTCTGAAAATCATCAAGGAAAGCTATGATGCCATCCTGGCACAGGGTGTGACGCCAGTGGCAATGGGGGGCGATCACTCGATCACCCTGCCGATCCTGCGGTCAATCGCTGCCAAACACGGGCCGGTGGCACTGGTCCATGTCGATGCCCATGCAGACGTGAATGATGAGATGTTTGGTGAAAGAGAAACGCATGGCACGGTTTTCCGCCGCGCCTACGAAGAGGGGTTGATCGTCCCAGATAAAACCTTTCAGATCGGCATTCGCGGCTCGGGCTACGCAGCATCGGATTTTACCGAGGCTAAGGGCTGGGGCTTTCGCCAATTCCCTGCTTGGGAGCTGTGGCAGCAAAATCTGACCGTGACAGGTGCCCAGATTCGCAAAGAGATCGGCGAGCATCCGGTTTACATCTCGTACGATATCGACAGCCTGGACCCCTCTATCGCCCCAGGCACCGGCACGCCCGAGATTGCCGGGCTGACCACGCCACAGGCGTTACAGCTAATCCACGCGCTGGCGGGTATGAATGTGGTGGGCTGTGATCTGGTCGAGGTTTCCCCTCCGTATGACGCTACCGGCAACACCGCACTGACAGCGGCGAACCTGCTGTTCGAGATGTTGTGCATTCTACCTGGCGTGACGTCACGATAGGGGCAGTGGCGCCTTGCCACGACCAGCGATCCGAATATTGTTTTGCAAAGCGATGGGATCGGGATGAAAAGAATGTTTTTTTGGGGATTGGTTGCCTGCTTGATCGCCATGGCTGCCATTCGCTTAGCCCCATCAGACCCCAATCGTTGGCACGTCGCCCCTGTCGGAGACACGGATCGCGATATGCCGGGCGGCGTGTTTCGGGTGATCGAAAGTGACCCCGACCGTTTTGCGCGTCTGCATGAAATCGTGACAGATACGCCCCGAACCTACGTGCTGGCGGGATCCGTGCGAGAGGGGATGGTCACCTACATAACGCGCAGCAAGGCTTTTGGATTCCCAGATTACACAACGATTCAGCAGGATGGAGATATTCTGCGTATTAATGGACGATTAAGATTCGGTCGGCGAGATTTCGGGGTAAACAGAAACCGGGTTGATGGGTGGTTGACTAGGTTGCAGTTCTGACGACAAACACCCCTCTTGCACTTCGCGCCACATGGGGACGTTCAGGGACATTTGGCACTGGGCGGTGAACATGCGGCCGTCGACTTGTAGGCAAATCATCTCACCCAACTCGATGCGCGTTCCGGATTTGTCGGTGCAATAGCAGTCCTGTACCTTGCCTCCGGGACCGACCACATCGGCCATGGCCGGGGCTGCGCACAACAAAATAACAAGTGCCAAACGTGTCATAGCGTCAGCTTAGCACAGGGACGGCTCTTGACCAAAGCGCCGGATTAAGAGACACCGCGCGGATGATCCCCGAAGAACGCCTTGAACAGATAACTCAGCGATTCCAGTATCTCGAAGCGGCCATGGCAGATGGCGCCTCGGGCGGGGATATTGCGGCCTTGGCCAAGGAGTATTCTGATCTGAAGCCGGTCGTGGATCAAATCATGGCGTGGCGTCAGCTGGTCGCCGATCTGGCTGAAGCTGAAACGATGCTGGCCGATCCCGACATGAAGGAGCTGGCCGAGGAAGAAATCCCCGAGCTTCAGGCCCGTATCCCGCAGGCCGAACAAGCCCTGCAACTGGCGTTGTTGCCGCGGGACAAGGCCGATGCGCGTCCAGCGATGTTGGAAATCCGCCCTGGAACGGGCGGGGATGAGGCTGCGTTGTTCGCGGGCGATCTGCTGCGCATGTATCAACGCTATGCCGAAGCGCGCGGCTGGCAGTTTGAGATCATTGAAGAGCAAGCCTCGGACCTTGGCGGTATTAAAGAGGTAGTGGCCCACATCAAGGGCGACAATGTCTTTGCCCGCATGAAATACGAATCCGGTGTACACCGCGTTCAGCGAGTACCCGAAACCGAAAGCGGTGGGCGGATTCATACCTCGGCAGCCACCGTGGCGGTTCTGCCCGAGGCCGAGGATGTGGACATTCAGATCGACGCCAATGACATTCGCATCGACACGATGCGCAGTTCGGGCGCGGGCGGGCAGCACGTTAACACGACGGATTCGGCTGTGCGGATCACACACCTGCCCAGCGGTCTGGTGGTGACGAGTTCCGAGAAGTCTCAGCACCGCAACCGTGAAATAGCGATGCAGGTCCTCAAAACGCGCCTGTATGATCTTGAACGCCAACGGATCGACAATGAACGATCCGCTGATCGCGCCAGTCAGGTAGGCTCGGGCGACAGGTCCGAGCGGATCAGGACGTATAATTTTCCGCAGGGGCGGATGACGGATCACCGCATTAACCTGACACTCTATAAGCTGGATCAGGTGATGCAGGGCGATCTGGATGAGGTGATCGACGCGCTGACCGCTAACGACCAGGCCCGCCTGCTGGCCGAGATGGAACAATGATCGCTGCGTTGACTGCCGCCCAGGCCATGGTTGCCGCCACCGCCCGCTTGCGCGCTGCTGGAGTCGATGATCCGGCACGTGATGCGCGGGTTTTGCTGGCCCATGCCGCACGGATAGAGGCCAGCCGAGTCACGTTGATTGCGCCCGAGGAACTGTCACCCGAGATTGCCGAACGGTACGATCACCTGATCTCGCTGCGGGCTATCCGCGTGCCGGTGTCGCACTTGCTGGGAGAGCGCGAGTTTTATGGTCGCAGGTTCCGTGTCAGCCGAGATGTGCTGGACCCGCGCCCTGAAACCGAGACATTGGTCGAGGCGGCGTTAAGCGAACCGTTCGATCATGTTCTGGACTTGGGCACAGGCTCTGGCTGTATCTTGATTACTCTGCTGGCCGAGCGCACCAGTGCTTCGGGTATCGGTGCGGATCTAAGCGAATCCGCCTGTCTGCAAGCCAGCGCCAATGCGGTGCAGCATCAGGTGCAGGACAGGGTCGAGATTTTACGCTCGGATTGGTTTGAAAATATCGAAGGGTTGTTTGACCTGATTGTTGCAAACCCGCCCTATATTTCGCTGGAGGAGATGCAGGACCTGTCCCCCGAGGTGCGTGAACATGAACCGCGCATGGCACTGACGGACGAAGGGGACGGGCTGGGCGCATACCGTCATATTGCCGCCTCGGCCCCGGATTTTCTGATGCCCGGCGGGCGGATTTTGGTTGAAATCGGACCGACACAGGGTAAGGCCGTTGCAGCCCTTTTCCAAGCGGCTGGACTAGTTGATGCAGGGGTTATCCCCGATCTGGACGGTCGAGATCGTGTTGTTGTCGCCAGAATGCCGTAAATTTGGCATATGATGAGGCTGAAATGCGCCGATCAATGTAAAAAAGCTGCGAATTTTTGGACAAACCTCTTGTCTGTAGGCGCTGGACATGCTTACTCAGAGTTAGTCGGAGAGGTTGACGCTGTTTCAGCGGGCCCCTGACGCCAAGCCCAAAAAAGTCGACATCGCGTGACGGCTAATGCCATTGAGCAGTGCAGGACGCGACTTGATCGGCACCGAATGACAAGGCTGACGTAAAGTACGATGAGATCTTCTAAATCCCGCTCGCGGGCCAAGAATAACCGCAATCGCCCCTCTGGCGGCAACGTTGTTAACCGGGTTTTCGATAGTTCAGGCCCCGAAGGCAAGGTGCGCGGCACGCCCCAGCAGATCATTGACAAATACAACCAACTGGCGCGCGACGCCCAGCTAGGTAACGACCGTGTGGCAGCTGAGAACTTTCAGCAGCACGCCGAGCATTATCTGCGTCTGCTCAGCGAAGCGCAGCGCGAAATCGAAGCGCGCCGCGAAGAGCAAGAGCGCCAGAATCGCGAACGTCAGGCCGAGCGTGACCGGGAACGCGCCGAACGACAGGAGCGCGAAGCGGCCCGTCAGGCCGATCCGGCCGAGGCACCGCAACCCGACGTGATGGATTTCGGAGCCGAAGCTTCCGCCCCCGAATCCGGTCTGGTCGAGACCCCGGAAAGCAAAGATGCCGCCCCGGTGGTCGATGCGCCCGAGAAATCGGAGAAGAAAGAAAAACCTGCACGCCGCCCGCGTGCGCGCAAGCCCAAGGCTGCACCGGTTGAGGATGCCCCCAAAACGGATGGGGATGCGCCAGAAGCGGCGGAATAAATAAAGACTGCGAAATTGCGAAAGCCCCGGATTAATCCGGGGCATTTTCTTTTACTCTTAGCTTTTTTTGACTTCGCGCGCTAAAGCACAAAACGCCTCAAGCGGGACCTGTTCGGCCCGTTCGGTGGGCTGGATACCAGCTGCGAGCAACCTGTCTTCGATATCCGATGCAACACCTTTTAACGATGCGCGCAGCATTTTCCGGCGCTGGTTAAAGGCAGCCGCGACGACGCGTGACAGTGTGGCAGCATCGGCCGGATAACGCGGCTCGGGCAGGGCGGTCAGGTGAACAACGGCGCTGGAAACCTTGGGTGGAGGGGTGAAGGCACCAGGCGGCAATGACATGGCGATCCGCGCCTCGGCCCGCCATTGGGCGAGGATGGCGAGGCGACCATAGGCCTTGCTGCCAGGTTGGGCGACGATACGCTCGGCCACCTCACGCTGGAACATCAGGGTCAGGCTCTGCCAGAAGGGCGGCCACTCCGGCGGGGTAAGCCAGCGAACCAGCAACTCGGTGCCGACATTGTAGGGCAGATTGGCTGCGATGCGAATCGGTGGAGTTAGGTGCGCCAGCGGGTCGATTTCAAGCGCATCGCCGTTGATCACCTCAAGTCGACCGGGGTAGGCGGCTGCGATATCGTTCAGGGCCGCGATGCAGCGTGTGTCTTTTTCCACCGCCACGACCTTGCGTGCGCCCTCTGACAACAATCCACGGGTCAGGCCTCCGGGGCCGGGGCCAATTTCCAACACGTCGCATTCCGTAAGATCTCCGGCCTGACGCGCGATCTTGGCCGTCAGGTTCAGGTCCAGCAAAAAATTCTGCCCTAGCGACTTGCGGGCCGATAGCTGGTGGGTCGCGATGACTTCGCGTAGCGGAGGGAGATTGTCGATTGCACTCATGATCCGGTTGCCGTGACGCGGGGGGCGCCGATGATTTTGCCTTTGGTTGGGGTATTTTCAGCCAACAGAAGGGTCAAGCGCTTTGTGCCATGCGTTGGGCAAGCTTAAGTGCTTCGATCAGGCTGGTGGGTGTGGCGATGCCTTGGCCTGCGATATCCAGTGCGGTGCCGTGATCGGGTGAGGTGCGGATAAAGGGAAGGCCAAGCGTCACGTTGACCCCGCGATCGAAATCCAGCGTTTTGATCGGGATCAGTGCCTGATCGTGATACATCGCAATCGCCGCGTCATAACGGGCGCGCGCAGCGGCGTGGAACATCGTATCGGCAGGGTGTGGCCCGGTAACGGTATAGCTGTCGTAAGGGAGGTCGGCGATCAGGGGCGCAATCCAGTCCAACTCTTCATGGCCCATCTTCCCGCCTTCACCGGCGTGGGGGTTCAGACCCGCGATGGCAATACGAGGATGCGCGATACCGAATTGATTGCGCAGTCCTTGGACGGTGATTGCGATGGTGTCGCGCAGCAGGTCCGGGGTCAGAGCCGAAGGCACCTGGGACAGCGCGATATGGATGGTTGCGGGCACCACGCGCAATTGCGCGCTGGCCAGCATCATGACCACCCGGTCCAGACCGGCGAGGGCGGCGAGAAATTCGGTATGGCCGGGATAAGCGAAGCTGGCGCCGTCGATCAGGGCTTTCTTGTGGATCGGCGCGGTACAAAGCGCCGAGGCCGCACCGGATTGCACCAGCGAAACACCGCGCTCAATAGCGGCGATGACTGAGGGCGCGTTGGCCGGATCGGGTTGGCCGGGGACATTGGGTGCAGGAAAGTCCAGTTGCAGAACCGGCAGTGCCGAGGCGCTGATTTTAACAGATTCGGACGGGTCAGTTATGCGAACAACCGGCGTTCCCGACGGCAAGTGGGTCGCGTCACCGATATAGAAAAACGGGCATGTGTCGCGAAGGTCCGACCACGCTTTGGCTGCGATTTCCGGGCCTATTCCGGCCGGGTCACCACAGCTGAGCGCGATTGGGGATGTCATTGCTCGACGATGTTTGCTTCGGCGCGCAGCTGCGCCACAAGGCTGTTAGCAAAAGCCTCGAGACGTTGTTGCGTCAGCGCGTTGGCAACGTCCACTCGCGATGTCTCTTCGCCCAGATCACGGGTGCGGGTGCAGAGCATCAGGAACATCAGGGTCTGGCCATTGTTGCGGGTCAGCGTGGTGGACACCTCATTCAGGTCAAGCTTGGCAAGCTCCAGCGCCACGTCACGCGGAATCTCACCGGGGCTGGCCTGAATCCGTTGCAATACTTCTGGTGGTTGGTCCTTGGCGATGCCGTAGAGGTCATCGCAGGTGTCAATTTCTTCTCTGAGTTTGGCCGCCCGTGCCAGGGTTTCAGCACTACGGCCACCGGCCATATTATAGATCGCGTAGTCTATCTCGGAATAGTTGGTCGCGCTGGTCGCGACCTCACGCAGTCCGCGCATCTGGAACAGCGCAATGGCGTTGGGCAACGAAAGCGGCTGTGTGATCTCTCCGTCCTTCAAACCCAGGATCACCGGTTGCAGCGCTGGCGGCAGGCTGGTGAGGCTCAGCCAGTCAAGTCGTCCACCATTATCGCGGGTGGCTGCCGCTGAATATTGTGTGGCTGCGGCGGAAAACGAGTCAAACCCCTGCAGTTGGGCAATCTCTTGGGCAAGCAGATCAGCCTGGGCAATGGTTTGCTGGTTCACTGGGATAATGATTTCGGACAGCAGCACCTGCAGGCCACCGCTGTCAGTTTGACCCAGGGCGCGGTTGATCTCGTCCTCGGACGGGCGAGCCTGTGACAGGAAACGCGCACTGACATAGTCGCGCCAAGCAACCTGATCGGCCACGAAATCCCGAACGGTTTCGCGATCAACACCCTGATCGGCGAGCAGTTGCAGGAACCGGTCAGTCGACAATTGCCCACGCGCGGCAAATTCGTCGATGCCGACCTGAATGTCTTCGGGGGCGGCCTGGATCCCGGCCTCGCGCATAATTTGGCGGCGCAACCTTTCGTCGATCAATGCATCACGCACTTCGGCGTCGGATGCACCGGGGGCGCCCAGTGCGGTCAGGAATTGTTGCCGTTGTGACAGCTCGTACCAGGTGATGATGTCTTGATTGACTTTGATCGCCGGGGAAAACAGGCTTTGGGCACCAGCTTGTGGCGACGTCAAAGCCAGCGCAGCCCCGATCAGCATTGGGGCGACCGGTTTAAGCCAACCGGAGCGGAGGAAACTGGTGAAACCTGAAATCAACTGCATCTTCTCTTGTACTGTTGGCCGCCACTGTTAACGGAGTACCCCGTCAAGGCTACGGTAAAGCCGAATTCTGTCGAAGGCTCAATACTTGATGATGAAGTAAAGCGCCTACTGACATTCATGTTAACCTGTACGCATTCATTCTGATACGTCACCCCCAACCCATAGCGGATCGGTTCGGATTCGCTTAGGTCATAACGCGCCAGGGCACGTGTGTTCCAGTTCTGATCCACCCGGTAACGTCCGGTCAACCGAACTTCGGAAATCTCGTCGTCGATACCTTCAGCCGGGTCCGGCTCTTGCCAGCCATAGCTTCCGGTGAAGCCGACCCGCGGCTGTTGCCAGCCGACCCGCAGTTCGGCTTTGGAAAAGCTGAAATCTCCGTTCAACAAGCCACGGCCGGCCAGACGCCAGCCGTTATTGGTTTGAATCTGACCTGCCAGCAGCAAGTCTGAGGTTGTCCCCTGCAAGCCCGAGGTCAGGTTGAAACTGGGGTCAGCATCCGCGCGGTACACTTGACCAATCGTGGCAAGAGCCCGCCAACCGCCGGCTGCGTAGCGAGACCAGTTCAGGCCCACAACGCCGGTCACGCCGTCTTCGCGCCGGTCGGGGGCTGGAAAGCGGGACAGGGACAGCAAGTTACCCTGATCGAATTCCTGAAACGTACTTTCGTCATTTGGCACGTCATCGTCCGAGACATGAGTCCAGCCGATCTGGGCAATCGGTTCCAATATCTGCGTCGCCCCTGATGACTCGCGCTTGCGCATCGGATAACGCAGTGTCAAAGCCGCACGTGGCGTGGTGCGCGTTACGTTGTCAGGGAAATCGCTGTCGTGACGAATGTTGAAAGCATCGACCGACGCGCCAGCTCGCACCTCAGCCCGAAGGCCCGACGCAAAAGTCCAGTCGCGCAGCCATTCGGCATCAAAGGTGGCACGAGCAACGTCCCGTCCGACGATATCCTCGTCACTGGTACGTTCATGCGCGTGAGTAACAAAGCCCAACCGAACCTCGCCGCCCACAGAGGTCGGGAACAGGCGCTTTTCATAAAACAGATCAAAGATCCGTGACGGGATTTCGTCCTGTTCCTCGCTATCGCGCAGGGTTTTATAGTGGGTGAAACTGGTACGGAACGCCGTGTCGCGTTTGATCCGTTCCAGCGCAACTTCGCTACGCAGCCGATCCAGATCTGGCAGGCCATAATCGGCCAGATAAGCATCGTCTGACGTTGTTCTGATGTTGAAAAGGAACCGATAACCGTCGTTCAGGTTGAACCAGCCATTGGCAAACAAGTATCCGCGATCTTCACCCGGCTGCAGATCATCGCGGGTATAGGCACCCTCAAGCTGGATGCGCCCCCTTTTAAAGGCCTGTCGATAGCGAAACCCAAGTGTATTGGTCTTGGACGAGACATAGGGCGTCAGTGTCAGATCCTTGTGGTCACCCAGCTTGATGAAATACGGCACCTGGACGCCAGTGCCCAACTGCGAGGTGGTTCGGATCGACGGTACCAAGAACCCGGTGGCCCTCTCGAGCGTCGGGTCCGGCAGTCGCAGATAGGGGAAATAGAACACTGGCACATCCAGCACCCGAAGCTGCGCCCCTTCAAAATAGAGTTGCCGTTCCAGTTGATCATGCGTGACCTTGCGGGCACGGATCTGCCAGATCGGCGGTTTGCCATTCGCGCAGACATGGCACGAGGTGGCCGAAACTTTGCTGAACTGCGTATACCTGCCCGCCCCGCGCGTGGCCTGAACCGAAGCAATCTGCACCTGCTGGTCGAACACCATCCGCGCGCCGATCAGCAGGCCATTCTGAATACCGTCATCCAGTTCGGCCGAGTCCGCCAGGATTGTCGTATCACCGGCCTGATCGATACGGATTGGCCCCTCAAGTGTCAGCGCGCCGGTATCGCGGTCATAGGTGATGCGGTCAGCGGTGATTTTGATGTCACCCTGAAAAGCTTCGACATTGCCTTCAGCCACCAGCACGCGTTCGGGTGTGATGAAGATTTCGTCAGCCACCAGCAGGGCGGGCTGGTCCTCTTGCTGGGTATCCTGCGCCGGGCCAGGGGCTGATTGGGTCTGGGCGGCGGCACCTGTTGGCATTGCCAGAGCCACAGCGCCGGACAGCAAAAGACTTGATATGAGCCGCATCAGCCGTCCTCCGCATGGAGAAGAAGGCCAAGGGAAAGAAGAATGGCTGCAAAGGGCGGAGCCCAGGCTGCGACGAAGATTGGCAATTGACCGTTTTCTCCGAGTATTTGGGCAAAGTTGCGAACGAAGTAGATTGAGAATCCCAAAAGCACTGCGGACAGAACCGCGATGCCGGTACCGCCAAAACGGACATGGCGCATGGTAAAGGCCGCGCCGATCATCACCATGGCCACCAGAAAAAGCGGTCGCGCAAGTTGAACCTGCAACCAGACCTCATATTGCTTGGTGGAAAATCCGGCTTCGCGGAGATCACGGATAAGCTGCGGCAAGTCGTAGACGGATACGGAATCCTGCTGGCCCAGTGTGTCCAGAATGCGCTGGCGCGTCAGCGTGGTGGGAATTTCGATGCGCTGATGTGTTTGAGCTGTCGCCTCAGGGTTCATATCATCCGCCAGAGACCAGATCTTGGCATTGTGCAATATCCAAGACCCGTTCGACAGCTGTGCCCGATTGGCATTGATTTGCTGTGTTGGTTTACCATCCGGCGAAAATGTAACGATCGTTACGCCGGTTAGTTCCAACGCATCCGCATTTGTGGTGCCGCGCGCGTGGATGACCGATTGCCCATTTTCCGAACCCTGCCGCAACCAAAGCCCCTCGCTGGTGATCGACAGCGCCGAGTTGCCTTTGTCTTTGTAGGCATCAGACAGGCGTCGGTACTCCTCGGACGTGGCGGCGGTGATCGGGTTCAGCAAGGCCACCGCGAGGGTCCCAATGATCAATGCCAACGTGACCGGAGCCAGCAGCGCCCGGATACCGGACCGCCCGATTGCGCGTGTCACCACCAGTTCGGAATTGCGCGCCAAGCCGATGAACAATGCAATGGTGGCAAGGATGACCAGCAAAGGCAGCATCTCGCTGATCGCTGCGGGTGAATTCAGCAAGGTCAGGTGCAGCAGCGTGCCAAAGGACAGCCCCTCTGAGTTGAACCGGCGGGCTTGTTCGACCAGATCGATCAGAATCAGCAGCGTTAGAAAAATGCCGCCAATGACCAGAAAGCTTTGCATGAACCGGCGGGCGAAATAGCGGTCGAGGATCACGATTGTGCCTCCGCCTTGATCCGGCAGCAGGTGAAATCGGCACCGAAAAGGCCAGAATCACCTTCGCCTGCGCGGATGCGCAACGGCATATGCCTGCCCTGTCTCGCCAATTTGTTCTCCCCCGATCCTGCCGGAATTTTTCCGCGACTGTAATGCAATTGGCACGCGGGGAAAACTGCTATCTGGTCAAGCCGCGCGGTGCGGGCTAGGTCTTGGGGAACAGTTTTTGAGGAGTTCGCAATGAGCAGTCTTGTCCCGATCCGGTTTCAGCCCTTTGATACGGATGCAATGGCGCAAGCCGAAGGCCGGGTGGCGGTAATCATCCCATCGGACGGCAAGATGAGCCCCGCGGTGCGCCGGGCCAACCGTCTGACCCGTGGCGCGGTGGCGCGTCTGGTGGAAAGTCCCCGGTTTGAAAAGGTAAAGACGGGCGATGTGATCTCGATGGCTTGGCCTGGTGGAATGGCGGCAGAGGCGCTGGATATCGTGATCCTGCCCCGCCGTCCTGATCCGGCCGAGGCCCGCAAGGCGGGCGCGGCGCTGGCCAAGCTGGCAGGGGGCAAGGACGTGCTGGTGATGGCAGGCAATCAGGTCCGGACCGAAGATCTGACTATGGGCATCGTGCTGCGTACCTATGATTTCGACGCGCACAAGACCAAAGAGGCGGAAGAGGTTGGCACTGTCACCATCAGTCACCAGAAACCCGACGAGGTCGAAGCCGCCTTTGCCCCGCAATACGCCGTGGCCGATGGGGTGCGGATGACCCGTGATCTGACCAACGAGCCTGCTAACGTCCTGACCACCACTGAATTCGCCGACCGTTTGGCCGAGATGGCGGAGCTGGGCCTTGAGGTTGAGGTTCTGGAAGAGGACAAACTGGCCGAGTTGGGCATGCGTACGCTGCTGAGCGTCGGGCAGGGTTCGGTCAGCCCCTCGAAGGTTGTGGTGATGCAGTGGAACGGCGGTGACAAGGACGACGCGCCACTGGCTCTGGTGGGTAAGGGTGTCGTGTTCGACACCGGTGGTATCTCGCTGAAACCCGCAGGCGGCATGGAAGACATGACCATGGATATGGGCGGTGCGGGCGTTGTCGCTGGCACCATGCGTGCGTTGGCCAAGCGCAAGGCCAAGGCCAACGTGGTCGGTCTGGTCGGACTGGTCGAAAACATGCCGTCCGGCAATGCCAGCCGTCCGGGCGATGTGGTCAAGTCGATGAAGGGCGACACGGTTGAGATCATCAACACCGACGCCGAAGGGCGTTTGGTTCTGTGCGATGTGATGTGGTACACGCAAGAGCGGTTCCAACCGGTGGGCATGATCGATCTGGCCACGCTGACCGGCGCGGTGATCATTGGTCTGGGCCACGAGAATGCCGGTGTATTTTCCAACAATGACACGTTCTGCGATGCCTTCCTGAAATCGGCCAAGGCCGAGGATGAAGGCGCGTGGCGCCTGCCGCTGGGCGAAGGGTACGACAAACAGTTGAAGTCGCGCATTGCTGATATGAAAAATGTCGGCGGTCGCCCGGCAGGCTCGATCACAGCGGCGCAATTCCTGCAGCGTTTTGTGAAAGAAGAAACGCCTTGGATTCACCTCGATATTGCGGGTGTGGCCTCGGTGTCGTCGGAAACATCCTATGCGCCCAAAGGGGCAACCGGCTGGGGCGTTCGCGCGCTCAGCCGTTTGGTGCAGGATAGCTTCGAGTAATCGTATGGGGGCCGTCTATTTCTACCACCTGACCCGTCAGCCCTTGGAACACACCTTGCCGGTGCTGCTGGACAAGGCGCGGCAGGCTGGGTGGAAGATTGCCGTGCGGGGCACAGATCCGGCACGGATGGACTGGCTGGATGAAAAGCTGTGGCTGGGGCCCGAGGACGGGTTCCTGCCACATGGGCGCGAAGGTGGCCCGCATGACGCGGCGCAGCCTGTTTTGCTGACTACCGGGCCTGAGGCAGCCAATGAACCGGCCTGTGTCATGGCCGTGGACGGCGCGCCGGTAAACGCCGACGAGGTGGCTTCGCTGGAGCGTGTCTGCATCCTGTTCGATGGCAATGATGATATGGCTGTCCAGCAGGCGCGCGGCCAGTGGAAAGCACTAACTAGCGCGGGTTGTTCGGCGCAATACTGGTCCGAGGAATCGGGCCGGTGGGAGAAGAAGGCCGAGGCTTAAGAGGCTGATCTTAAAAGCTTTCCGGAGACTGACAAATGGAAACAAGACCATTAGGCCGCACGGGAATTTCGGTGACAGACTTATGTCTGGGTACGATGACCTTTGGCACACAGACGTCCGAGGCGGATGGTCACAAGCAGTTGGATATGGCGCTGGCAGCCGGGATCAATTTCGTTGATACGGCGGAGATGTATCCGGTGAACCCGATCGCAAGGGAAACCGTCGGTCGGACCGAAGAGATTCTGGGCAGCTGGAACGCTGCCAACCCGTCCCGTCGTGCAGATTACGTACTGGCAACCAAACACTCGGGGGCAGGGTTCGCCCACGCCCGCGATGGCGCGCAGATTTCGGGAAAGACGATCCCCGAAGCGATCGAAGGCTCACTGCGGCGGCTGCACACGGATTGCATTGATCTCTATCAGTTTCACTGGCCGAACCGCGGCAGTTACATGTTCCGGCAAAACTGGAATTACGCACCTTCGGGGCACAACACCAACGAAGTATTGGACAACATGCAGGATTGCCTTGAGGCCCTGCAAGTACAGGTCGACAAGGGCAATATCCGCGCCTTTGGCCTGTCCAACGAAAGCGCTTGGGGTACGGCGCAATGGCTGCGGATTGCCGAGCAGATGGGCGCGCCGCGTGTGGCCTCGGTTCAGAATGAGTATTCGATTCTATGCCGGCACTTCGATACGGATATGGCGGAACTCAGTGTGCATGAAGATGTGGGCTTGATGGCCTTTTCTCCCTTGGGGGCGGGATTTCTGACCGGCAAGTATCAGGGTGATGCGGTGCCCGTCGGATCACGTATGTCGCTGGTGCCCGAGATGGGCGGGCGCACCGGTCCACGCGTGTTTGGTGCCGTGGCGGCTTATCTGGAGATTGCTGAGCGGCATGGGTTGGACCCGGTGCATATGGCACTGGCCTGGTGTCGGACGCGGCCGTTCATGATGTCCGCTATTTTCGGCGCGACCTCGGTGGCACAGCTGGAGCATATCCTGGCCGGTAAGGACTTGCGGCTGTCCGATGAGGTCGTGGCAGAAATCGGTCAGGCGCACCGAACGCATCCGATGCCCTTTTAGGGGGCTCTGCCACCTACGCGCTGCGCGCGCGCGCCCCGAGATATTTTTAGCCAGATGAAGAAGATCCCGTCAGTGATGGGTGGGCTGGATGCGTTCCTGCCGCAGGTCACGGGCCGAGAGGCCGTGTGCGGTACGGAAAGCACGTGCAAAGCTGGATTGTGAGGCGAACCCCGTAGCCAGGGCCACATCCATCAGCGGCATGTCGGTGTCGGTAACCAGGCGGCGGGCCTCGGCCAGGCGTAACTGCAGATAGTGGTCTTGCGGCGTTGTGTTCAGGCGCAGGCGAAATTGCTGCTGCAGGGTGCGGGGGCTGGTGCCGAGGGTTTCGGCGATGTCCGCCAGTGGCAGAGGCTCGTCCAGCGAAGATTCCATCAAGGTGTTCGCCTTGGCCGTCAGCGCCGTATGGCGGTGTGGGGCACCGGTCCGGCTTTGCGGTTTTGTGGGCTCGGGCGCACCGTCGTACAGGAAAAGACCCGAGACGCGGGCAGCAAAACCGGCACCGTGGCGGGCGGCGATAATGTGCAGCATCATTTCGACCGCTGGGATAGCGCCACCTGAGGTCAGGCGATTTCCGGATACGGTGAACCGGTCGGGGCGCACATCAACATCGGGGAAGCGGGCGGCGAAATTGTCCAAGTCTTCCCAGTGGGTTGTGGCGGCGTGTCCATCCAGCAGGCCAGCCTCGGCCAACAACCAGGGGCCTCCGTCGATGCCCGCCATGGTGGCACCAGTGCCCGCAATACGGCGCAGTCCGGCCAGCAAACTGGGTGTGGCGTGTCGGGCCAGTTGGAACCCCGCGACAACGATCATCAGATCGCAGCTTTGCAACCGTGCCAGCGGAACACCCGGTACGTTCAGTGCGCTGGTCAACATTGCAGGCTCTGTCGTGGCGGTCACGTAGTCCCAATCGAAAGCAGGACGATCTGCCAAACGGTTGGCAGCCCGCATCGGATCAACGGCTGACGCGAAGCTGAGCGTGTTGCATTCGTCCAGAACCAGCACGGCCGTTTTCAGAGCGCGATGTTCGGGTTGGAGTATGTTTTTTGCGGATTTCATCAAGTTCGATTCGCATTCTGGCAAGTGTTTCCACAAGGCTGCGTCAGAGTCGGGGGTGAACGCAAATCAGAATCCGTGGAGAAGCCTGGGGAAAACTCATGGCAAAACCGGGTATAACTTGGGGAAAACACAATGCCTCTGGAAATGAACCGCGAAGTCTTCATCACTTGCGCCGTTACCGGCTCGGGAGGGACACAGGATCGCAGCCCACATGTGCCGCGCTCACCCAAGCAAATCGCCGACAGTGCGATTGCCGCAGCCAAGGCCGGGGCGGCGGTGGTGCATTGCCATGTACGCGACCCTGAAACCGGTGTACCCAGCCGCCGTCTGGACCTGTATCGCGAAGTCACGGACCGCATTCGCGAGGCTGAGGTTGACGTCGTTCTGAACCTGACCGCCGGGATGGGTGGGGACATGGTGTTTGGCCCAACCGAATCTCCGCTGCCGCTGCGCGAGGACGGGACTGATATGATCGGTGCAGCCGCGCGGGTCGAACATGTTGCGGAATGCCTGCCGGAGATCTGCACGCTGGACTGCGGCACCATGAACTTTGCCGAAGCCGATTACGTCATGACCAACACGCCGGGCATGCTGCAGGCGATGGGTCGGATGATGACACATTTGGGCGTGAAGCCGGAGATCGAAGCCTTTGACACCGGCCATCTGTGGTACGCCAAGCAGTTGGTGAAGGACGGTGTTCTGGGCAGCCCGGCTTTGGTGCAACTTTGCATGGGCGTGCCGTGGGGCGCGCCGGATGACTTGAACACCTTCATGGCGATGGTCAACAACGTGCCGGATGACTGGACGTTCAGCGCGTTTGCTCTGGGCCGCAATCAGATGGCTTATGCCGCGGCGGCTGTATTGGCGGGCGGCAACGTGCGCGTCGGGCTTGAGGATAACCTGTGGCTGGACAAGGGCGTGCTAGCCGAGAATTGGCAACTAGTCGAACGCGCCGGAACCATTATCGAGAACATGGGCGCGCGGGTGATCGGTGCGCAGGAAGTGCGCGAGAAATTGGGTCTGGTGAAACGGGCGCCAGTGGCGAAGTGATGCCGTTCCGGTTGGTGTGTCTGATTTGTGCCGCGCCACTGAGTGCGGAAACTCCTGATGCTGTCGATGAGTATTTGGCGACCCAGACGGGGCTGTGTGCACAATTGAAGGAAAACGTCTTTTCGGTGCCATTTTGGATACATCGGCACAGCCTGGGTGGATGTCGCGTGAACAGCGTACAGCCACTTTCGGCGACCTATGCTCTTGACGTGGTTTGCGAAGATGAAGGTGAAGTCTTGCTAAACGAGACTTGGGAAATGGAACAGTTGGGCAAAACGAAATTCACAATACGTGACGCTGTCGGAGGGATCTTCGGCACTTTGGATTGTAGTGAGGAACAATGACAAAAACAGCAGCGATCATTGGCGGCGGCGTCATCGGCGGCGGATGGGCCGCAAGATTTCTACTGAACGGCTGGAACGTCCGGGTGTTCGACCCGGACCCCGAGGCCGAGCGTAAGATTGGTGAGGTTCTGGATAATGCGCGCCGCTCGTTGCCGGGGCTGAGCGATGTGCCATTGCCGACCGAGGGATCTCTGACGTTCTACGAAGATATGTCGGAGGCCGTGCAGGGTGCCGCCTGGATACAGGAAAGCGTGCCTGAACGGCTGGACCTGAAACTGAAGGTCTACAAGGGGTTGCAGGAGGTTTGTGATCCAGATGCGATCATAGGCTCCTCGACCAGCGGATTTAAACCGTCCGAATTGCAGGAGGGCGCGTTGAGGCCCGAGCAGATCGTGGTGACGCACCCGTTCAACCCGGTCTATCTGCTGCCGTTGATTGAGCTAGTCCCAACCGGCAAAAACTCGGCCGAGATGGTTGCCAAGGCGCAAGAACTGCTGAAGTCCGTCGGGTTTTTCCCGCTGCACATCAAGAAAGAAATCGACGCGCATATCGCTGACCGATTTCTTGAGGCCGTTTGGCGCGAGGCATTGTGGTTAGTCAAGGACGGCATCGCCACGACCGAAGAGATCGACGAGGCCATCCGCATGGGCTTTGGCATTCGCTGGGCGCAGATGGGCCTGTTTGAAACCTATCGCGTGGCCGGAGGTGAGGCCGGGATGCGGCACTTCATGGCTCAGTTCGGGCCAGCGTTGAAATGGCCGTGGACCAAGTTGATGGACGTGCCGGACTTTACTGATGAACTTGTCGACCTGATCGCGGATCAGTCGGACGCGCAGTCGGGCATGCACTCGATCCGCGAACTGGAGCGGATCCGTGACAACAACCTTGTGGGCATGATGCGCGCGCTCAAAGCGCAGAATTATGGCGCAGGGGCGGTGCTGAACCAGCATGACGCGCTGTTGAAACCCGGCGCGTTGCCAACGCTGGAACAGGCAGACCTAAGCCAGCCGATCCTGACACTGGCCCGCGCGGTGCCGTTGGACTGGACCGATTACAACGGCCACATGAACGAGGCGCGGTATCTGGAAGCCTTCGCCGCCGCGACCGACCGGTTCATGGAGATCATCGGCTGCGATGCGGATTACATCACCTCGGGCGGTAGCTATTTCACCGCTGAAAACCACATCCGGTATGTCGACGAAGCACACGCAGGCGCCAAGATCGAAGTTCGCACGCAGATGCTGTTGGGGCAGGGCAAGAAACTGCACGTATTCCACAGCATGTATGAGGGCGACAAGCTGCTGGCCACGGGCGAAAGCTTCCTGCTGCATGTCAGCCTTGAATCTCGTCGCCCCAGCGCACCGTCGCCGGAAATCGAGGCCTCCATGACGCGGATCGCCGATGCGCAGGCAGGGTTGCCCTACCCCGAAGGCGCGGGCGCCGCGATCCGGAAACCCGCATGACCCGGCGGGTTCTGATTACAGCTGGCGCCTCGGGCGTTGGCCGTGCCATGGCCGAAGCATTTGATGATGCAGGCTATGGTGTTTGGATCACGGATATTGACGAGGCTGCTTTGAATACGGTGCCGGATCACTGGGAGGCTCGTCGCGCCGATGCCGCAAGTGAGTCCGATATGGGCGCCGTTTTTCAGGATATCGCAGCCGAAGGTGGATTGGATGCGCTGTGCGCCAATGCAGGCACGGCAGGACCGACAAACGCGATCGAGGATATCGGGTTGGCAGATTGGCGGTCCTGCGTTTCGGTCAACCTCGAGGGCGCTTTTCTGGCCGTGAAACATGCAGCCCCCTTGATGAAGACCGTGCAGGCGGGCAGCATCACCCTGACGTCGTCAACTGCTGGTCAATACGGGTACCCGTACCGCGCGCCATATGCAGCGGCGAAATGGGCGGTGATTGGCCTGATGAAAACCCTCGCGATGGAACTTGGCCCCCACGGTATTCGCGCCAATGCGATTTGTCCTGGAGCGGTTGAAGGCCCACGGATGGAGGGTGTGCTGGCGCGCGAAGCGGCCGCAAAAGGTATGACCCGCGATCAGGTCTATGCGGGGTATGCTTCGGGTACCTCGATGGGGCGCTTTGTTGAAGGTCACGATATCGCAAACATGGCCGTGTTCCTCGCCTCGGATGCGGCGCGGCTAGTTTCGGGGCAGGTTATTGCCGTGGATGGGCACACGGTGAATCCAGATCCGAAAATCTAACTCGGTTTAGAAAACACACAGAACCCCAATGCCCTGGCGCAATAAGGGCATTGGTGATCGGCTTGGGGCAGGGCTTTTTCGAAACGCTGAAGCTAGCCCTGATTTGGCCCGCGAATTTGGCGGATGGTCTGGCGGACAGCTTGCCAGTCTAGCGTTTCCTGTCTATTTCCGGCGGCTTCACATTCGCGCATCTTTTGTGCGGCTTCCGCCTCGGCCCGGTCGCCGTGAACAGTATATAAGGCCCGTGCGTATTGAGCGGTCTGTAGTGCGTCCATTCCTGTCGTCCTCCGTCTGTGATCGGAATACCCGAAGGTTCGCGCCGAACGACGATAGCACAAGACAGGCTTAGGTGCATCCTTAGTGGTCGGAAATTTGCGAGCGCAGCCGTTTAAGGTGTTCTGAGAAGTCGCGCGCAGTCAGGTCAGCCTCGCGTACCAGTCGGTCGAAATGGCGGGTGAAGGTTTCGATCCGATCACGGTCCCGAAAGGCCATATAGTGGCTGCCGGCGTAGAAAACACACAGCAAGGGGCCGAAGATCGTGACCGGAGCGGAATAAAGCCGTTTTGCGTCAAACAGATAGATCCTAAGACGCGGGTAGAGCTGTTGGCAAATCTCCAGCAGATGGTCGATCTGTTCCAACCGGATTTTGGGACAAAGACCGTCGTAATAGCCCCGCGCATGGACGAAACTATCGATTTCATACAGCGGCATGGCGATTTCATAGTCGGATTGCGCGCTGCGCATCCACATCAGCCGGTCAGCCGAGGCACCGATGGCCTGATCCGCCGTCCGCCCCAGATGCGGGGCATATTCCCACTCCAGCACCGCGCGGGTCTTTAACATGTCGGGCAAAGTCGCTGGAACATAACGGATTTTGTACCCTGCGGCTTCTTGATGCCACTCAAAGATGCGCTCATCCACCAGCGCACGTGGTGCTTCGGTCATTGTCAGCGAGCTGGCCAACAATTCCGCTGCGCTTTCGGGTCGGTCGGACAGGCACAGAAGCCAATCCGCCGAAACCCCCAGCGCCGAGGCGCAACTGCCTACCACATGTGCATTTGGCAAGCGCGCGCCTTCACCCGTCAAAAGCTGCGATACGGTCGAACGGTCCACCGCAATCTGACGCGCCAGCGCACTTTGACTGACGTGTCGCTCCTCCATCGCCCGGGCTAGACGAGAACGGAACTGTGCCGCGCGGTCTCTTTTGTCTATTTTTTCCTGCATATGTTTAAAAATATCACAGTTGATGAGTTTTGTTAATCATATTCAGAATTTTCAACGGATGCCGTGACCCATAATTTTGAAGACACAACAATAATATGGGTGACGGAATGGAAACACGGCGCAGATCAGTCGTGAAAGCGGTGCTGTGGAATGCGATGGGCTTGCTGGTGATGACACTGGTCGGGCTGGTCGCGACTGGCTCGGCGGCTGTGGGCGGGACACTGGCGATTGTAAATACGGCCATCGGATTGACGATGTACGTTATTTACGAGCGCGTCTGGGCCAAAATCTCATGGGGGCGCAATGTCTAGGCCCGCTGCACCCGAATGGGGCACGTTCGCCCTGATCCTGGCTTGCTATGGGGCGTGGTTGGCGGTGATTTTCCTGATGCCGGTTTGGCTGGCAATTCCGGTGATGGGTCTGGTTGCGGCGCTCCATTCCTCGTTGACGCATGAGGCGTTGCACGGCCACCCGTTTCGTACAAAATGGCTGAATGAGGCCCTGATGGCGCTGCCTCTGACCCTGTTCATCCCGTATCAAAGGTTCCGCGACCTGCATCTGGCTCATCACCGGGATGAGACGTTGACCGACCCCTATGACGATCCTGAAACCAACTATCTGGATCCACAGGTCTGGGGCGCATTGGCCGGGTGGCAGCGATGGCTGCTATCTGTGAACAACACATTGTTGGGGCGCATTGTGCTGGGTCCGGCGATTGGCCAATTCATATTCACGCGGAATGAATTGCGCGGTGCGTTGCTGGGCGACCTTGGCATCCTGCGGGCCTGGGCGCTACATCTGGTTGGGGTGGCCTTGGTTTTGTGGGTGGTCGGGCACTCGGCAATGCCGATTTGGGCGTATGTTCTGTCCGCCTATACCGGGCTGGGGCTGGTGAAGATCCGCACCTTCCTTGAACATCGCGCGCATGAAAATCCGCAGGCCCGTACTGTGATTATCGAAGATCGTGGGTTGCTGGCTTTTCTGTTTTTAAACAACAACCTGCATGTGGTTCATCACATGAATCCTGGTGCGCCCTGGTACCGCCTGCCTGCGCTATATCGCGCCAGCAAAGATCGGTATCAGACCCGGAATGAGGCTTATGTATACCGGTCTTACGCGCAGATCTTTAAGGCATATTTCCTGCGGGCCAAGGATCCGGTGGAACATCCTCTCTGGCCAAAGCCTTGATTTAGCGACACAAGGGGGCCATGAGTTTATGGATTCCCATAACAATCGCTGCCGCCTCGTTCCAGACAGTGCGGTTCATGCTGCAAAAATCCCTCAGCACCGTAAAGTTAAGTGCGGCCGGGGCGACGTTTGCCCGGTTCGCGTATTCGATGCCACTGGCGCTTTTGGGGCTGATTGTGGCGCTGCAAGTGACTGGCTTCAGCCTGCCGCCGTTGACGGGGTGGTTCTGGTTATACGCTGTCATCGGTGGCATCGCGCAAATTCTGGCAACGATCTGCGTGGTCGCTTTGTTCAAGCAACGAAATTTTGCGGTTGGGATTACCTTTAAGAAAACCGAAGTAATTCAGACCGCCATTGTCGGTTTTCTGGTGCTGGGTGATCAGATCTCGTACGGGGGTCTGGTTGCGATCTTGCTGGGATTGATGGCGGTGCTTTTGCTGTCCAAATCACCCGGAGGCGACGGGGCGTGGTGGAAACATCTGACCAACCGGGCCTCGCGCCTAGGGTTGGGGTCAGGCGTATTGTTCGCCTTTTCCGCCGTCAGTTACCGGGGTGCGTCGCTTGAATTGGGTGATATCGACGCGTGGTTTCGCGCTCTGATCACTCTGGCCGCAGTTGTGACGTTCCAGTTCCTCAGCATGGCGCTATGGCTGCTGTGGCGCGACCGGACCGAACTGCTTGCGGTGTGGCAGACACGTCAAACAGGGGTGTTTGTTGGTTTGACCAGTCTGGGCGGATCGTTTTGCTGGTTCTTTGCGTTCACCTTGCAGAACGCGGCCTATGTCAAAGCGCTGGGGCAGGTCGAACTGTTGCTCAGCCTGTTCGCATCGATCCTGTTTTTCCGCGAGACCATAACCCGGCGTGAGATTGCCGGGATGGCTTTGTTGGGGTTGTCGATCCTGGCGCTGGTGCTGGCGATTTAACCAGCACGGCGCTCGGCAAAGCTTAGGGCAATGAAGCTGGGCAGGTGATCGCCCATGCCTACAACCGCGTTGCCGTTATCCGAACGACGGCCACGACCTTTAGGTTCTTTGTCCTTTTTGCGGTCGCTCTTTTTGCCTTCGTTCTTTTGAGTGTCGGCAGACTTGGTCTTTTTCTCAGGCTTCGGCGTGTCGGCTTTGGGTTCGTCCTTGACCGGATTGTCGAGCTTTGGAATGTCCTTCTGGATCAGCTTTTCAATCGCAGCCAGCGCTTTTTCGTCACGACCCGAACAGATAGTAATCGCCTTGCCATCGCGCCCGGCACGACCGGTGCGGCCGATGCGGTGAACGTAGTCCTCGGGGTGGCCGGGGACGTCGAAATTGAAAACATGGCTGACCGACGGGACATCAAGTCCACGCGCAGCCACGTCCGAGGCAACCAGCAACCGCAACGAGCCGTCGCGGAAACCGTCCAGCGTTTTCATCCGCTGTGATTGGTCCAGATCGCCGTGGATCGCGGCGGCGTCATAGCCGTATTTCTTTAGCGACTTTGCGCAGATATCAACGTCTGTCTTGCGGTTACAGAAGATGATCGCGTTGGTGCATTTTTCACCCTCGGCATCGATCAGTGCGCGCAAGACTTTGCGCTTGGCGCTGGCCTCTCGATCGCGACGGCCGCCTTTGAACATAACCACGCCCTGTTCAATGGTTTCCGAGGCGGTCGCCTGTCGGGCAACCTCGACCCGCGCGGGGGCGGACAGGAAAGTGTCGGTGATGCGTTCAATCTCGGACGCCATGGTGGCCGAAAAGAACAGCGTCTGGCGGGTGAACGGTGTAAGCGAGAAGATGCGCTCGATATCGGGGATAAAACCCATGTCCAGCATCCGGTCAGCTTCGTCCACGACCATGATCTGCACGCCGGTCAACAGCAGTTTGCCGCGTTCGAAATGGTCCAGCAGTCGGCCGGGAGTTGCGATCAGAACATCGACGCCACGGTCGATCAGTGCGTCCTGTTCCTTGAAGCTGACGCCTCCGATCAACAACGCCTTGGTCAGTTTCAGGTGTTTGCTATAGGTGTCGAAATTCTCGGCGACCTGTGCAGCCAGTTCCCGTGTCGGGCACAGCACCAGCGACCGTGGCATCCGCGCGCGCGCGCGGCCCCGTGCCAGCATTGTGATCATCGGCAGCGTAAAGCTTGCAGTTTTTCCCGTGCCGGTCTGGGCGATCCCCAATACATCACGACCTTCCAGCGCAGGTGGAATTGCGCCTTCTTGGATCGGGGTGGGGGATTCGTATCCGGCTTCCTCAATGGCTTTGAGGACCTTCGGGTTCAGGTTCAGTTCGTTAAATTTTGTCATGTAAGTCCGGTTCATGCGGACATTAGACCTGGCCCGCGCGTCAAAGGTGTGCCGGGCCCGGATGGCCATACGCTGCATTGCGCAATTTCGGCTTGGAGGGGGACATAACAAAAACGCCGGGTATGGTCAAATGAAGACCTCTTTAAGGTTTTTACTGTGCTCGCTCTGCGGATTTCTCGCAACAATTCAGTCACTTCCGGGAAAGTGTTTCCTGACTTTTTCGTCCAAATCCAGGGGCCGATATCGGATCAGGTCATGTTGTTCCAGACGGGTTCTCACGTCGGGGTCTGCACCGCTGATTTCGTCAAAAAATGCACGCAGCCCATCCATGCCGCCTTCGACCTCGATCCAGCTGAGTAATTCGTTCATGTTCATGCCGCCCCGTTCACGTGGAACATTCAGGGACATTCCTGGCTGATACGAGCCACGCGCCAGGCGAAATCGAAGGTGAGCCTTAAAATGTTCCCAGTCGGGGGCGTGTCGATGGCACAGCTCCAACCCCTGCAATTCGAATTTGCAGGGCAAGAGTGTTTTTTCTTGGAACAGGTTGTGGATACGAAAGCTCAGTTTCTTCAGGCCCGTCCGGACGATCAGCTTACCTTGCAAATGGCTGAAGAACCCACCCAAAACAAAGGCGCCATAACGCGGGTACAGCGATTGTACGAGGGCGTCACGGTGGGGGGTCTTTGGAAGATGCGCCTTATAAAGATCCGTGCCACCGCCCACGGCTTCGATCGGGCGGACACGTACAGCGGGGATGTGGTTGGGAACATCGGTCAGTTGCTGGAGAATGGGACGGTCCGTCCACAGAAACTCGTCCATGTCGATATGGGCCAACCAATTCAGATTGGTCTTGCGATAGGTGAATGACGCATTTGCGGTCTGACGGTTTTGATGCCGATCGGGCCGTTCACGCTTGCGGCTGGCCCAGAAGGCCTCATCGCATGTATGCACGTCGACCTTCGGATGCCGATCCAGGGCATCGAAAGCTTTGGAATTGGGTTCATCCAGATAGATGTGCATCAGGTCGACCCCAAGATCGAGGTGATAGGCAACAAATCGCAGGATATCCGGGGCAGGGCCCCGAACCGTTGAAACAATGCCCCAGCCAGAGCCGTCAGTCATCAATGTGATCCAACAGAGACTGCCGGGTCTTGTAGTGCTGGATACGCCCAAAAATGCTGCGCGGGTCGTACATCACCAGTTTCAACATCCGGTACCCCAGCGGGCGCAACACCGCGTCGTTTTCTGCATGACGCCAAAGGCGTGCCAAAAGGTTGCGATCCAGATCGCCATTCCTTAGCGAATAGCCCGCCATGCCGAATGCCAATGGAACGTCGTGGTGTTTTTCACCCTGCATCTCAAAGGCTTGATCGTTTGGACGAAGGGATACCCGACGCTCGCTATCATGCAGCTTGATCAGATCGTACAACAGGTACAGACCCTGTCCGCCCAAGCGCTGATCCAGTGTTTCGCCATGGTCGGCGAATGTGGTTGCCGAGGAAATAAGCCAACGCACGGGCAGGTCCCGCGCCAACTCTGAACCCTTTTCCCGCCACATCCGCAGAAACAGCGCCCGTGCCTCAGCCGGTGACGGATGCCGGCGCAGCAATGCGATGCACATTGCGTGAACAAGATGCAGCAGCGATTGGCCAGTAAATTCCTGCTGCAGCGCGTGGTACTTCCTGCGCGCGTCCTGCTTGTGTTCGAAGCAGGCGTTTGGGTCAGGTTCTTCCACAGGCGTTTGGGCAAGTTCACTCAGATCAACATCCGGCGGCGGCAGTACCCGTTGTGGATCGCGATAAGGAACTTCTTTGCGTTCCAGATGGCGCATCACCGAATAGAAGCCGCCGGGATAGTTTTCCTGATCCAAATCCGCCATGCTTCGGAACCCTAGAGAACGGTGCCCAAACTACAAGACCCGGATCAAACCATCATTTCCTTGGTCGCCGTCAGGTTCAGCTCGGGGTAATCACGCACGACCCGGTCGATATCCCATTGCAAGCGCGTCAGATAGACGATGTCGCCGTCATGATCATGGGCGATGTGCTGTTTATTAGCGTTGACGAACTTTTCAACCTCGGCCTTGTCACCGCTCACCCAGCGGGCAGAGGTGAACTGCGACGCCTCGAACCGGACGGGCAGACCGTATTCCATCTCAATCCGGCTGGCGAGCACTTCGAATTGCAGTGCACCGACGACACCGACAATAAAGCCCGAGCCAATTGATGGCTTGAAAACCTTGGCTGCGCCTTCTTCGGCAAACTGCATCAGGGCTTTTTCCAGATGCTTGGCCTTCAGCGGGTCGGCTGCCCTGACAGTTTGCAGCAATTCCGGTGCGAATGACGGGATCCCGGACACGCGCAGCGCTTCGCCCTCGGTCAGGGTGTCACCGATGCGCAGTTGACCGTGGTTTGGTATGCCGATGATGTCTCCGGCCCAGGCCTCTTCGGCCAGTTCGCGGTCAGATGCCAGAAACAGCACGGGGTTTGAAATCGCCATCGGTTTCTTGGATCGCACGTGAGTCAACTTCATGCCGCGCTTGAAATGACCGCTTGCCATGCGTACGAATGCAACCCGGTCGCGGTGCTTGGGGTCCATGTTGGCCTGCACCTTAAAGACAAAACCGGCGACCTTCTTTTCATCAGGCGCAATTTGTCGGGGTTCAGCGGACTGGACCTGCGGCTGCGGGCCATAGGCGCCGATACCTTCCATCAGTTCCTTGACCCCGAACGAGTTGATCGCCGAGCCGAACCAGATCGGGGTCATGTGCCCCTCAAGCACTGCTTGCGGGTCCAGCGCAGGCAGTAATTCGCGCGCCATCTCAACCTCTTCCAGCAGCTTGTCCAGCAGATGCTCGGGTACGTGTTCGGCCAGTTTGGGGTCGTCCAGACCGTTGATCTGAATGCTTTCAGCTACCTTGTTGCGGTCGGCGCGGTCCATCAATTCCAGTCGGTCGCGCAGCATGTCATAGCAGCCGATGAAATCGCGACCCACGCCAATCGGCCACGCAGCGGGCGTGACGTCGATGGCCAGCATCTCCTGAATTTCGTCGATGATCTCGAACGTATCGCGGCTTTCGCGGTCCATCTTGTTACAGAAGGTCAGGATAGGTAGATCGCGCAGGCGGCAAACCTCGAACAGTTTTTGCGTCTGGCTTTCCACACCTTTCGCGCCGTCGATCACCATCACGGCGGCGTCCACTGCAGTCAGCGTGCGATAGGTGTCCTCGGAGAAGTCCGAGTGACCAGGCGTATCCACTAGATTAAACCGAAAGTTCCCGTAGTCGAACGACATGGCCGAGGCTGAGACCGAAATACCGCGATCCTTTTCCATCTGCATGAAGTCCGACCGGGTCCGCCGCGCCTCACCCTTAGCGCGCACCTGACCTGCCATCTGAATAGCGCCCCCGTACAACAGGAACTTTTCAGTCAGCGTCGTCTTGCCCGCATCCGGGTGCGAGATGATGGCGAATGTCCGGCGTCGGGCAATCTCGGGCGGCAATACGGGTTGGTTGGTGGCGGTATCAAGCATGAACGCGCGTATAGGCGGGGAATCCTGCCGAAGCAAGACAAAGGGGGTGTTCAGAATCGTATGGTTATGCCAATAAGAACAAATAGTGAACAAAAGATGGAGAGGATCAATGAATTTGAAAGAAATCGCAGACGAACTGGTCGCTGGGTGTCGTGAGGACCGGGCCAAGGAAAACCTGAACAAATTATACGCGCCTGATGCCGTTTCGGTCGAAGCGCAAGAGATGGAAGGCATGGGGCGTGAAACGCACGGCGTCGAGGGCATCCGCGGCAAACACGAATGGTGGGAAGGCGCGCATGAGGTCTCGGGCGCGTCGGTCAGTGAGCCTTATTTGCACGGCGACGATCGCTTTGCCGTAATTTTCGAAGTGCAGGGCAAGGTTAAGGAAAGTGGTGAGACCTTCGATATGAAAGAGGTCGGTATCTATCACGTCGCAAACGGAAAAATCGTGCGCGAAGAGTTCTTTTACTGAAGCTTTGTGACTTCTGGTCTTCCCTGTCTGGCCGGTGCTAGACATGCGGGCAACAACAGATGGGGAGGATCAAATGGATCTGGGAATTCGCGGAAAGCGCGCGCTGGTTTGTGCAAGCTCAAAAGGGCTGGGTTTAGGCTGTGCCGAGGCGTTGGCCGAAGCTGGGGTTGATCTGGTGATGAACGCGCGCGGGGCCGAGGCGTTGGATGCCGAAGCTGCTCGTTTGCGGTCCGAATATGGCGTCGATGTGAAAACCGTGGCTTGCGATGTGATCTCGGTAGACGGACAGGCGCAAGTTATCGAAGCCGCGCAGGGCGTTGATATACTTGTGACAAACGCCGGTGGCCCGCCACCCGGACTGTGGTCGGACTGGGATCGTGACGATTTCATCAAGGCGCTGGATGCAAATATGCTGACACCGATTGCCTTCATGAAAGCCTTGTTGCCGGGGATGATGGACAAGGGCTGGGGCAGGGTGGTCAACATCACGTCGCAATCCGTGCGTGCGCCGATCCCTGCTTTGGGCCTGTCCAACGCGGCGCGGACTGGTTTGACCGGCTATGTCGCTGGTACAGCGCGACAAGTCGCGCCGCGTGGAGTGACGATCAACAACCTACTGCCGGGCATTCACGCGACGGATCGCGCGGATTCGCTGGATGGTGGCGTGGCTGCACAAAAAGGAATTTCCATGGATCAGGCGCGCGCCGAACGCGTCGAGACGATCCCTGCACGTCGGTATGGGACGCGGCAGGAATTCGGCGCGGCCTGCGCGTTTTTGTGTTCGCAACACGCCGGCTTTATCGTCGGGCAGAATATACTGCTGGACGGTGGCGGAACCAATCTGACGATGTGAGTCATGGCACAGAACTTCTCGCTCAAAGATCAGTTGTTTAATGCGGAAAAGACCTGTTTTTTAGCGGGCCTTTTCGCCGATGCTGATCCATCCTTTGATGCCAAGGCTTTCGAGGCGCAGGTCATGTCGCGGCTGCTGGAGCTTGAACTGAAAGAGCGCATGGCCTGGATCGCCGACTGCCTGCAACAGGCCGTACCCGGAGAGCTGCCGACTGTCGCGCCAACCCTTCTGCGCGCACTGCCACCGCCTTTGGACCCAACCAAAACAGATGATGATTTCGGCGATTTCATCTTTGCGCCTTTGGGGGATTGGATCGTTTCAATGGGGTTGGAGTATCCTGATCTGGCTTTGGACGTGCTTGAAGAACTGACCCAACGGTTTTCGATGGAGTGGGCCATTCGCCCATTCCTCAACCGCTATCCGGATCAGGTCTTGGCGCGGATGGAACTATGGTGCGGGCATGACAGCTATCACGTGCGCCGTCTGGTCAGTGAAGGCACACGACCACGGTTGCCTTGGGGGCAGGCGGTAGGGCTGGAACTGACCGACCCGCTGCCATTGTTGGACCGGCTGCATAGTGACCCAACACGCTATGTTACGCGGTCTGTGGCGAACCATCTGAACGACATCACCAAGAAAGACCCTGCGCTGGTGCTGGACCGGTTACAGGACTGGTCCGAAACCGGGACACAGGATCGGGACGAACTGCGCTGGATCACCTCACATACGCTGCGGGGGCTGGTGAAGGCAGGCCATCCCGGCGCCATGAAGATGTTGGGCTTCGATCCTGAGGCCGAGATAACCGCCAGCGTGCTGGTAAGCCAAGAGGCGCGGATTGGTGGGGCGCTCGAGTTCGATGTCTCGCTGAACGGTGCGGGGGATCAACCTGTTCTGGTCGACTATATCATTCACTTTCAACGCCCTGGCGGCAAAACTTCGGCCAAGGTGCATAAGCTGAAGCAGGCGACCTTGCGCGGTGGTGCGCTGAGTCTGACCAAGAAGCACAAGCTGAAAGGCAATGCGACCACGTTCAAGCTGGTCCCCGGCGCGCATCGGCTAGAGATTCAGGTGAACGGGCGGGTCCGCGCCTCGGTCGATTTCGACTTGCTGGGCTAGGACAGGACCCTCACGCTTTTGTCAAAATTGATAGCAGCGGTTGCAGAGGCGGCAGTGCTGCATTAGCTGCGAAGCAGCCAGTGAGGAAAGGGGTGCTGCGATGAAGCATGAATCAGTGCAGAATTACTATGGCGAGGTCCTGCAGGGCAGCGCGGATTTGCAAACCAACGCGTGCTGTACACCCGACGACATGCCGGACCATGTTAAAAAGATCCTCTCAAAAATTCATGACGATGTGCTGACGCGCTACTATGGTTGCGGCCTGATCGCGCCGCTGGATCTGGAGGGGATGAGCATCCTTGATCTGGGTTGCGGGGCCGGTCGCGACGTTTACGCTCTGTCGGCGATGGTGGGTGAAAAGGGTCGCGTGGTCGGGGTCGATATGACGCCGGAACAGCTAGAGGTCGCCCGCGCGCATCAGGATTTCCACGCGCAGGCCTTTGGTCATGCTGCCAGCAATGTAGAATTCCATCACGGCTACATCGAAAAGCTGGATGAGCTGGGCCTGGAACCCGGTTCCTTCGACATCATCGTCTCGAATTGCGTGATCAATCTGGCCACCGACAAAGAGGCCGTCCTACGCGGTGCCCATCGTCTGCTGAAAGAGGGTGGTGAGATGTATTTCTCGGACGTCTACGCCGACCGTCGTGTACCGCAGGCCATGGCCGAGGATGAGGTGCTGTACGGCGAATGCCTGTCCGGCGCACTGTATTGGAACGATTTTCTTTCGATGTCGCGCAAGGCGGGGTTCGGTGATCCACGCCGCGTCACGCACCGCCCGCTGACCATCGAGAACCCTGTGCTGGAAGAACGCGTCGCACCGCTGAAGTTCCTGTCGGCGACTTATCGACTGTTCAAACTGTCCGAACTGGAACCCGCTTGCGAGGATTACGGGCAGGCCGTCATCTACAAAGGCACCATCCCGCACGCGCCACATCTGTTCGAACTGGATGACCACCACGCGATCGAGACAGGCAAGGTGTTTCCGGTCTGCGGCAATACATGGATGATGTTGAACGATACCCGTTTCGCGCGGCATTTCGACTTTATCGGTGATTTCTCGACGCATTATGGCATCTTCGATGGTTGCGGCGGCGAAAGCCCGTTTGAAGCCACCGGCGCGATCACGAGCGCGTCGACCGGCGAGGCTACCTCGGGCGGTTGCTGCTGATCACTTGCACCGGACGGGCGGGGTTGCTATCCCCGCCTAAGCCCGATGAATTCGATCGGGAAAAGGCAACGAGGCCCATCGGTGACAATAGACGTAACTCCTCCTCGTCTGGAAATTCGCAATCTTAACGCACGGTACGAGGGGCGGGTTGTAGTTGACGACGTCTCTTTGACGGTTGAAGCAGGGAAAGTGACTTGCCTGCTTGGGCCTTCGGGGTGCGGCAAATCGACCACGTTGCGCATGATCGCCGGGGTTGAGATGCAGGAATCCGGTGAGATCTATGTCGACGGCAAGCTGATCTGCGACACCGTGTTCCGGGTTCCGCCCGAACGCCGCGAGATCGGCCTGATGTTTCAGGATTTTGCGCTGTTTCCGCATTTAAGTGTTGCAGACAACGTGGCCTTTGGCCTGACGGGGCATAAAGAAGAAAAGCGCGCGCGCGTTGATGAGTTACTGCGCAAAGTTGATCTTATCCACTTCACCGACCAATTCCCGCATCACCTGTCCGGGGGCGAGCAACAACGTGTCGCTCTGGCCCGCGCACTGGCCCCGCGTCCACGGATCATGCTGATGGACGAGCCGTTCTCTGGCCTCGACAACCGGCTGCGCGACGGTATTCGGGATGAGACGCTGGCGATCCTCAAGGAAGAAGATGCCGCCGTTGTGTTGGTGACGCACGAGCCCGAAGAGGCTATGCGCATGGCTGATGAGATCGCACTGATGCGCCGCGGCAAGATCGTGCAGCAAGGTGCGCCTTACAACGTCTATACCCGTCCGGCTGACAAAGCGGCTGTGGCATTTTTCAGTGATGTCAACGTGTTGCAAGCGCAAGTGAATGGAGCGTTGGCCGATACACCCTTTGGTCAGTTTCTGGCGCCGGGCATTCCCGACGGCACAGATGTTGAAATTGTATTCCGGCCACAGCACGTGCGGTTGGACTTTGACCGCAATGGCAAAGGCCCGCTGCCGACGGCAACCGATGGCGTTGCGGCCCGCGGCACGGTCGAGAGAGCGCGGTTCTTAGGCAACGAAAGCCTGGTCGAGTTCCGCATGGACCATGATGGTTCCGTTCTGAAGGCCACGGTGCCGAATGTTTTCGTGCCAAATCCGGGACGGGTCATGTGGCTGACCATTCGCCGGGATCGGTGCTTTGTTTTCCCCATTTAGGGCCTGAAAACGTAGTTTAGGCTCAAGTGGTGCGCGAAAGCCTCAGATTGCAGGCGTGCTTTGCTTGCCGCCGCGCGGGGGCGGGTCTATCAAGGTCAAAACGCTGCGGTGGATGGGGCAAATGCGTATTCTTCTGACCAATGATGACGGCATCAACGCGCCGGGCCTGATCACGCTTGAGGCGATTGCCGTCGATCTGGCTGGGCCCGACGGAGAAGTCTGGGTGGTTGCACCTGCGTTCGAGCAATCGGGTGTCGGCCATTGCATCAGCTATACCCATCCGATGATGGTCGCCAAACTGGGGGATCGGCGTTTCGCCGCCGAGGGCTCGCCCGCCGATTGTGTACTGGCCGGTCTGCACGACGTGATGAAGGACGCGCCGCCCGATTTGGTGTTGTCTGGCGTGAACCGGGGCAACAATTCGGCGGAAAACACGCTGTATTCCGGCACTGTCGGTGGCGCGATGGAGGCCGCGTTGCAGGGCATTCCGGCGATTGCCCTGTCTCAATATTTTGGTCCGCGTAATCTGGGGCTGGACGATCCGTTCGAGGCCGCGACCCGGTTCGGGGCGGGGTTGGTGCGGAAAATATTGGACGCGACCCCGGCCGAGCAGGCCGATTACCGTCTATTCTACAACGTAAATTTTCCGCCCGTGCCCGCGGACGAGGTTCTGGGCACCCGTATCGCACCGCAAGGATATCGCCGCGATACGCATTTCTCGGTCGAGCCGCACAGTTCACCCTCGGGGCGGCGGTTCCTGTGGATCAAGGGTGGGTATCAGCACAACCCAACCGCGCCGGGCACGGATGCGGCGGTTAATCTGGCGGGCTACATCTCGGTCACGCCGATGCGCGCGGATCTGACGGCGCATGACGCGCTTGAGGCATTGAAGACGATCGAATGACCGGACCAGATCCAGAAACAATCATGCAGTTCCTGTTTGCCCTGCGATCGCGCGGGGTGACGGATGCGCGTGTGCTGGCCGCGATGGAGCAGGTCGACCGTGGTCGCTTTGTCAAAGGTCTGTTTGCCGAGCGCGCATATGAGGACACACCTTTGCCGATTGCCTGCGGGCAGACGATCAGCCAGCCGTCAGTTGTGGGGCTAATGACACAGGCGCTGGACGTACGCCCGCGCGATACAGTGTTAGAGGTCGGTACAGGCTCGGGCTATCAGGCGGCGATCCTGTCCAAACTGGCGCGCCGGGTCTATACGGTCGAACGCCACAAGCGACTGGTGCGCGAAACTGGTGCGCTGTTTCGCGAGCTGGGGCTTACCAATGTCACCGCGATGCTGTCGGATGGCTCCTTTGGTTTGTCCGAACAGGCCCCGTTTGACAGGATCATTGTGACGGCTGCGGCAGAAGACCCTCCGGGGCCGCTCTTGGCGCAGCTTAAAATCGGCGGTATCATGGTTTTGCCGGTGGGACAGTCGGATGCGGTTCAGACCCTGATCCGGGTCAGGCGGACCGAGACCGGTCTGGACTATGACGAATTGTTACCCGTTCGTTTCGTGCCCTTGTTAGAAGGGCTTGGCAGGGACGGGGCGTAAAAGAATATTCTGCAACATGCGCCGGAACCCCGGAAAACACGGGCAGGCGTTGAGGACAGTACAATGAGAGCAGTTTCCAAATCAGCGATGCTCCGCTGCGTGACAGGTGTGGCGGCTTTGGCGATTCTGGCAGGGTGCGAAGGCCCGCTGGACTACGATCTGCGCGGGCAGGTCGGCGGATTTTCGACCGCAGATGCCGCGCGCGGGGTGACCGCGAACCGGCCAGCACCGGATGCGCGCGGGGTCATCACCTATCCGAACTATCAGGTGGCCGTTGCGCAACGCGGCGATACGGTCGCCTCGGTTGCTGCCCGCGTCGGTTTGCCCGAGGGAGAGTTGGCCGTGTTCAACGGTCTCAAGCCGACGGACAAATTGCGCGACGGCGAGGTTATCGCCCTGCCGCGCACGGTCAGTTCGACCAGTTCAGTGGATATCGCCTCGATTGCCGGAACCGCGATTGATGAGGCGTCGGCAGATGGCTCGGTACGGACATCGACGTTGGCGCCCGCCCAACCTGCGGCCGCGCCTGCACCGGCCCCTGTGGCATCGGGGCCCGAGCCGATCCGTCACCAGGTCAAACGCGGCGAGACAGCTTATACCATTGCACGGCTTTACGACGTGCCAGTGGATGCGCTGGCCGAATGGAACGGTTTGGGGTCGGACTTTACCGTGCGGGAGGATCAGTTCCTGTTAATCCCGATCAAGAACCAGCCTGCTCCAAGACAAGCGGCTGTGCCCGCCAGCAATGTGACACAACCCGGCCAGGGCTCGCCCACGCCGACACCGCCAAGTGCCACGCAACCGTTGCCGGACGAGGTGATCGCTCCGGCCACACCTGCGCCCGACGTGACGGCCGAGGCTCCGACAAACCAAAGTAATTCTGCCTTGGGATTGCCAGTTACCGGGACGATCATTCGTACCTATGACAAGGGCAAGAATGAAGGGATCGACATCGCCGGACAGTCGGGAGCTGCGGTAAAGGCAGCCGAAGCCGGGACAGTTGCGGCGATCACCGCAGATGCGGATCAAGTGCCGATTATAGTGGTTAAACACAACAGCGACCTGCTGACCGTCTATGCAAACGTTGACAAGATCACGGTAAAAAAGGGCGACCGCGTGCGCCGAGGCGAACAGATTGCATCCTTGCGTGGCGGCGACAATTCCTATGTCCATTTCGAGGTGCGCAAAGGGTTCGAATCCGTCGATCCGGAACCTTATCTGAAGTGATTGGAATGGCCCATTTCGGGCCATATACCTGACAGCCGGGTTTAGGCGTGCGGGTCGAAATCGCTCAGTGATTTGCCGGGCTCGTCAGCGAAGATTTCCGGTAGGGGTGAGACAGCTTCGATCAGGTCGATGCGGAACACGCGGAACCCTTCGCGCAACTCACACCATGCGGTAAGGGTCCAGACGCGGCCCCAGTACTCCATATGAAGAGGGCGAATGGTGCGGTCTGTCAGAACGCCGTCGATTCGGCGATAGGACAGGTGCAGTTTCTGCCGGGTTTTGATCGCGGACCGAATCGGAGCCATATGCGCCAGCCCCCGCGCAGCGTCGGCAAACGGGTAGACGGCGAATTTCCACGTGTCCGCCTCGGCCACGACCTGGGTGGGCAGTACAGCGTCAATCTTGTCGGCCAGGGTTTCTGCGGCGGCCTTCAGATCGGGGTCTGCGGCCTCGGCCACGATGGCCATGCCGAGGTTCAGCGCTTCAAGCTCGGCCGGGGTCAGGTTCAGCGGGGGCAGGGTGATTTGCTCGCGGACCATATAGCCTACGCCACGCTCACCCTCTACCGGAACACCCGAGGCCACCAGCGTGTCCATATCGCGGTAGATAGTACGAACCGACACTTCGAGCCGGTCCGCAATATCCTGCGCGCGGTGCAGTTTGCCGTCGCGCAGGATCTGAATGATGTCGAACAGACGATCAGAGCGGCGCATGGCACGCCGCCCGGACCGCGTTTATGCGGTCATGTTCCATAGCACATTCTCGTGGCGCATCTGGACGCTGTCGGGTTGGATCGCGGCCATCAAGGCCGGGGCAAAGGTTTGCTGCGGGAATTGCGCCGCTGCGTCCTTGGCGGCCTTCATATCCGTCCAGATTACATAGTCGGTCCAGCGGCCATCTTCACCCTGGCTTAGCTGACGGTGGGCAAAACCCGGGGCGTTGCGAACGAACGCCTCGGACGCCTGGCTGAGGTTGACGAACTCTTCCGGTGTTGTCCCGTTGGCGAGGGTGAAGGTGACGATTTCAGCAACATGGGTCATTTGATTCTCCGTTGACCAGGTTTCGATGCCCTGTTCCTAATGTCCTTCAACTGACATAAACCTGTCAGTTGTGAAATGCCAGCCTGCAAAAATTGCGTGATCGGATCAATTTTGAGCGCGGAATTGATCTGGCGCACTTTTGCGCAGGGCCATGCAGGCGTAGACACAGACCCAGATCACATTCCCGGCGCAACGCGTCGACGTACAAGGAGAAGAGACATGCTCAACAATATCGGCCTTCCCGGTCTGCTACTGATCGCCGTTGTGGTGCTGGTGCTGTTTGGCCGCGGTAAAATCAGCTCGTTGATGGGTGAAGTGGGCAAGGGCATCACCTCGTTCAAGAAGGGCGTCAAAGAAGGCGCGGACGAGCTGGAGCAGGACGCTGCCGAAGTGGCCAAGGACGTCACGCCCGAGACCGACAAAGACAAGGCCTAAGCGCAGATGTTTGATCTGGGTTGGACCGAGCTTCTGGTCATTGGCATTGTTGCCCTGATCGTTGTGGGGCCAAAGGACCTGCCGGTTCTGTTTCGCAATGTTGGCCGCTGGGTTGGCAAGGCCCGTGGTATGGCGCGCGAATTCAGCAGCGCCATGAACGAGGCCGCGGATCAGGCAGGTGTGAACGAGATCAAAAAGGGTTTGAACGCGGCCGCCAATCCCGTCAGCACCGCCATGGACAGCGTTAACGAGGCGGCGCGGGACGTTGCCAAAAGCATCGATCCCACCAAGTTCGACCCCGACAGCGAAACCGGTAAGCTGGCCGCAGAACGGGCTGAACAAGCCAAGAAGATTCAGGCCTCAACTGCCCGTGCTGCGGCTGAGCGTAAGGCCAAAGAAGCGGCAGATGCGCTAGCCAAAGCCGAAGAGGCCGAGGCCGCGCTGAAGACTGAAAGCAAGACATGACAAAGACCGACGAGATCGAAGACAGCTCGGCCCCGCTGATTGAGCATCTGGCGGAACTGCGCACGCGGCTGATCCACTGCGTCGTGGCGTTTTTGGTTGGGATGATCATCTGTTTCACTGTGGCCACGCCGCTTTTCAACTTCCTGACTAACCCTTTGTGCGAAGTTTTGGCCGAACGCGGGCAGGATTGCGGGTTGATTTTCATCTCGCCGCAAGAAGGGTTCTTCGTTGCTATCAAGGTCTCGCTGCTGGGTGGCTTTATCTTGGCCTTCCCATATATCGGGATGCAGATGTGGCGCTTCGTGGCGCCAGGCCTCTACCGATCGGAAAAGAACGCGTTCCTGCCATTCATGCTGGCCTCGCCCTTCATGTTCCTTCTGGGGGCAAGTTTTGCGTTCTATGTCGTAACACCACTGGCTTATGACTTCTTCCTCGGGTTCCAGCAATTTGGTGCCGAAGGAGAGGCCGTGGTCGAAGGCGCAACTGCGGCTCCGCTGAGCGTGGTGTTCCAGGGCTCGGCGCAGGAATACCTGAACCTGACGATCAAGTTTATCGTGGCCTTTGGCCTGTGTTTTCAACTGCCCGTTTTGTTGACCCTTATGGGTAAGGCGGGGCTGGTTACGGCTGAAGGGCTGGGCTCGGTTCGGAAATACGCAGTGGTTGCCATTCTGGTGCTTGCCGCGCTGGTGACACCGCCTGATGTGATTACGCAGGTTATTCTGTTTGTGGTGGTCTACGGCCTGTATGAGATTTCGATCTTCCTAGTCGCCCGGGTCGAAAAAAAGCGCGAAGAGCAACTGCGTGCCGACGGCTACTATGACGACGAAGAAGAAGCCGACGAAGAGATCGTGCGGGAAGAAGACAGCAAGTAACCCCGCTGAAAACCATGAAACAGGCGCGCTCAATCGGCGCGCCTTTTTCGTGCCTGGCCCTTGTTGCGCCGCTTCGAACATGGTTTGAACCGCGCAAGACATGACGCCGGAGGCCCCAATGGACGACCAAGCCCTGAACCGTATCGCCGACGCGCTGGAACGGATGGCACCAGCCCCTTTGGACGCGCCCGATTTCGCGGCTGCCCCGGCATTTGTCTGGCATGTTGAACCGGATCGGCTGGAGCCCGTCACGCAGGTCAACCGCGTCGATCTGGATTTGCTGGTGGGCATCAACCGGTCCCGCGATACTCTGCTGGAAAATACGCGCCGATTTGCTGCCGGCTTCAAAGCAAATAACGCGTTGCTTTGGGGCGCGCGGGGGATGGGGAAATCCAGCCTCGTCAAAGCCGTTCACGGCACGCTGCAGATGGATTTCCCAGATCTGAAGCTGGTTGAACTCCAGCGCGAGGATATGGGCTCAGTCGCCCGCCTTCTGAATCACCTGCGTGCCGCACCGCACCGGTTCATTCTGTTCTGCGATGACTTATCGTTTAGTCATGACGACCAGCACTATAAATCGCTCAAGGCAGTGCTGGACGGGGGTATCGAAGGGCGCCCGGAAAACGTCGTATTCTACGCCACCTCGAACCGCCGCCACCTGATGCCGCGCGATATGATCGAGAATGAACGCTCCAGCGCGATCAATCCGTCTGAGGCGGTCGAGGAAAAGGTTTCACTGTCTGATCGGTTCGGCCTGTGGTTGGGCTTCCACCCTTGTGATCAGGACGAATACCTAGCGATGATCGACCGCTATTGCGGGGCATATGGCGTGTCGGTTGACGCTGAAACCCTGCGTGCCGAAGCCATCGAATGGCAGGCAACGCGGGGCGCGCGGTCGGGCCGCGTGGCTTGGCAATTCTTCGTCGATCTGGCCGGGCGCAACGGCGTGCACATCGCCTAACCCGCCCGCTTCATCTTTTTCCAAATACTCACGCCGGAAGCATGGCCCAAAGGGCCATTCCTTACAGCAAAGATAAAATCCGAGCGGCTTCGTCTGCCGTGCTGGTCAACGCATCGCGATCCTCACCGGGATGGAATCGCGCACGTACGGCGGTTGGCATCGGGGCAGGTTCGACAATTGAAACCCTCGGGCCGGTGCGTTTGGTCTCTTGTGCCCAGCCACGTGCCAGCGCCATCTGCGCCGCCTTGGTTGCACCGTAGATGCCGTAAAACTTCTGACCGGCTTTCGGATCGTCAAAGAACACGGCATGGCCGGTTTCACCCAACAGGGGGGCAATATAGGGGATCAGAACTGACGTCGCCGTGGCGTTGGTATTTACGGCCTTGGTCCACTCTTTCGGGTCGATGAAATGCGTGGGTGTCAGGGCCGAGGTGTGAACGGCCGTGTGCAGCCACAAATCCACCTTGCCCCAGCGATCATGGATGCCCCGGCACAAGGTCGCCATGGCGTTGGGGTCGGCGATATCCATCGGTGCCAGGGTTGCGGCACCGCCTTTGGCCCGAATGCGGTCATCCAGTTCTTCCAGCCCGCCGGTGGTGCGGGCGACGGCGACAATGTGATATTCGGGTGCCAGTGCCTCGGCCAGGGCAGCGCCCAACCCACGAGAGGCCCCGGTGACGAGGGCAATTTTGGTCTGATCGGTCATGACAGGGGTTTGAACCCCCGCACGCAGGGCGTCAAGACAGATTAACTGCCGGGTATGACGATCCGCTTGGTCTGGCCGCTTTGTCGCAGCATTACGCCGTCGGCATCAATGGCAACGATGGTGCCAGACGACACGCGGCTGCCCAGCTTGACCTCTTTCACACGTCCCGAAGACATACGCATAAGGGCCCGCATGTCCGATTTCGGGCCAAAGACCCCCAGAACAGACAAAGAGCTTTTTTTCAGCACGCCTTTTTGCGTGGCCGCGCTTTTGACAGTGGCGTTTGACATGTATTCCGGCCTGACCACAGCGGCCCGACCCCTTGATTGAGTGGTTGGCAACCAGCGGGCTACCAAACCGGATCAGAAAGGAAAAGCCCGGTTGGTCGAGCACTTCCCAAGGGGATTCGGCATTGCGGCGAAGCCCTTGCGATTGCAATTTCTTCACCGATGGGTTGTGGCGGAAATCTACCGATGCGGCCTGCCAGGCAGACAGAAAAAGGCCCGCATCACATCGGTGAAACGGGCCAAAAAGCAAGGTCGATTCGGATCATATCCTATCCCGAGGCCAGCTTCGCGCTGTTCCACGAGCCGCCCGGAACCTGCATATCTGCGCGTTTCTTGCTGACCCGATTGCTGTTTTCGAGACTGTCCAGATAGTCATCGCTGACGCTGCCGGTGATGTAATTGCCGTCGAAACAGGAACAGTCAAAGGCTTCGATCTCGGGGTTGCCTTCTTTGGCCGCCCAGATCAGGTCGTCGAGATCCTGATAGAACAGGGCATCTGCACCGACTTCCTGACGGATTTCTTCGATATCTTTGCCATTGGCGATCAGTTCATGCTTGGTGGGCATGTCGATGCCATAGACGTTGGGGAATTTTACCGGCGGTGAGGCGCTGGCGATGTACACTTTTTTAGCCCCGGCTTCGCGGCACATCTGCACGATCTTCTTGATTGTATTGCCGCGCACAATGGAATCGTCGATCAGCAGAACGTTGTGATCGCGGAACTCCAACGGAACGGCGTTCAGCTTGCGGCGCACCGATTTCTGGCGCTCTTCCTGGCCGGGCATGATGAAGGTTCGCCCGACATAGCGGTTTTTGACCAGACCTTCGCGGTATGGAATGCCGGTGGCCTTGGCGACCTCAAGCGCCACGGGGCGGGCGCTGTCGGGCACGGGGATGATGCGGTCGATCTCAAGCCCTGCGGCTTGGATCTGGCGGGCCAGCGTCTGACCCATGCGCATCTGGGTTTTGTAAACCGAAACGCCATCCAGCAGCGAATCCGGGCGGGCCAGGTAGACATATTCAAAGATACACGGGGTCAGTTGACCTTCGACCGCCTGGAAGGTGTGCATGTTTCCATCCAGATCAATCAGAATGGCCTCACCGGGGTTAAGGTCGCGCAGCTTTTCAAAGCCGTTGATGCCAAAGGCCACATCCTCTGAGGCAAAGGCGTAATCGTCGCCGTCGCCGTCCACATCGCGCTTGGCGACGGAAAGAGGACGGATGCCATAAGGATCGCGGAACGCCAGCATGCCGACACCGGCAACCAGACAGATTACCGAATAGGCGCCTTGGATTCGCTCCATCGTCATCTTCACACCGGCAAAGATGTTGCGGATCGGTTCGCCGTTGCCGTTGACCTTGATCGCATCGGCAACCTTGTCGGCCAGCACGTTCAGCAGGATTTCCGAATCCGACGTGGTGCGCAGGTGACGGCTGTATTTGGCGGTCACCTTCTCACGCTGTTCGGCGGTGTTGGTGATGTTGCCATTATGAACCAGATAGATGCCATAGGGCGCGTTCACAAAGAACGGCTGCGCCTCGGACGCGCTGAGCGATCCTGCGGTCGGGTACCGCACATGACCCATGCCGATCTTACCCAGAAGGGTCTCGGCGTCTTGTGCGTTGAACACGTCCTTGACCAGACCATTTGCCTTCTTTTCACGGAAGAAGCCGTCGTTATAGGTGACGATCCCCGAGGCATCCTGACCCCGGTGCTGAAGCATCAGCAGCCCGTCATAGATTTCCGCAAAGACATCATGTGTCCTGCTTGCGATCCCTAAAATCCCACACATGTACGGGCTCCAATTTCCATGACGTTTTGACTAGAGGTGATGATCTGAACGTCTGCATGGGTATGCCAGTGCGCCTTGTTTCCATCCCGGCTGATGATGCAAACGCGCCAATGTCACGAGAGCAAGCGCGAGAGAAAACAGGTACAGCAAGATCGGTGGCTCCGATTCCATGTCAGTTCGGCCTCCACATAATGCCTAATGCGCCCTGTGTCATCAAAGGATCACATTCACCAATCGTCGCAGGTGCGTTTTATGAAAGGTGACTGGAATAGGTGACATATAGGCATGCTTGTGCTGTCATGGTGCAAGTAGCGGTTTTTTACCTAGTGTATGAGTTTCGATAGGACGTTAGCCATGTGGGAACACAAGCAAGGAAGAAAAAAAGAAGACCCAGTAAAACGCCGGTGCCATCGCTGCCGTGGCATGGGCCGGTCGCCTTGTCCGATTTGCAATGGCTCTGGCGAGGTGATCAAAAGCCGCGATATCCACGGCAAACCCATAATGGGCCGCTGCGAGGGGTGCTTTGGCCTGAAGAACACCCGATGCACGGTTTGCGGTGGAGAAGGTTTTTTAACTGAATACGTCTGAAAGGCAGCCAAGAAAAAAGCCCGGTCAATGCCGGGCTTTTTCTTATTCAGTTGCGGTCGGTGCTGTGGTTTCCGATGCCTCTGGCGCCTCGGTGCCGGCGCCACAGCTTGCCACCAGCTCTTCATATTGTTGGGTGACCCAACCCAGCCATTGCTCGGGGTTTTGTTCTTCGATGCGGTCGCTGAATTGTTCGAACACTTTGGCGGAACGGCTTTCGTCGACCATCGTATAAGATTGACCGGTCATAACAGTGTCATAGACAAAGAAGGCGATAGCCACCAACAAGATGCCGCGCGCGATGCCAAAGAATAAGCCAAGCGCCTGATCCAACCCGCCAATGGCCGAGCGTTGCACGATCGATGAAAACAGCGGAGTAAAGATGCTGACCACGATCAGAGCGATCGCAAACACGGCGGCAAAGCCGGTGATCACCGACAATTCGCAGCTGTCGCGCAGGAAATCTCCGACGACCGGGATCTCTTTCACCAGCGGAACGGCCTGGGGTGCAAAAATAAAGGCCAGTACGGCGGCTGCGACCCAGCCCGCGATGGCCAAAACCTCACGTAAAAATCCGCGCGAATAGGCCAGCAGGCCTGACACGACGATGATCAGGGCAACCACCCCGTCGATAATTGTAAAACCTTCCATGGCCCTCGCCTGTACTTTTTTTCAGCCCCTCAAGGCGTTACCTTAACCTGCTCCGAAGGTTTCGCCAACAAACCCCACCAAATCAGAGGGTCGGGTGAGTGTCAGACCTGCCACAGTACCGGTTTTGCCGCCCGCCGGAGCGATTGCCGATGTGAAACCAAGTTTTTGGGCTTCTTTCAACCTGTTTTCTGTCTGTGGGGCCGGTCTAAGTGCCCCGGATAACGAGATTTCTCCAAAAATCACCGTATCAGCGGGCAGAGCTGTGTCTTCTCTGGCACTCAGCAATGCGGCCGCCACGGCAAGGTCGGCGGCCGGTTCGCTGATTTTCATCCCTCCGGCGACGTTCAGGTAAACGTCCAACCCGGCAAAGGGGATGCCACAGCGTGCTTCAAGAACGGCAAGGATCATGGCCAGCCGCCCACTATCCCATCCGACCACGGTCCGGCGGGGTTGGGAATGCGGGGACGGTGCCACAAGTGCTTGCAATTCCACCAAAACAGGGCGGGTGCCCTCAATTCCGGCGAAAACGGCCGAACCGGGGCTGGGGGTGCCGCGTTCCGACAGGAACAAGGCCGAGGGGTTTGTGACCTGCGCCAACCCTTTGCCGGTCATTTCGAACACGCCGATTTCATCAGCGGGGCCAAAACGGTTTTTCACGGCACGCAAGATGCGGAACTGATGGCCACGTTCACCTTCGAAATAGAGCACGGTGTCGACCATGTGCTCGACCACGCGAGGGCCTGCGATCTGGCCTTCCTTGGTGACATGGCCGACCATGATGATTGATACGCCGTGTCGTTTCGCAAACGTTGTCAATTCATGCGCTGCGGCCCGGACTTGTGACACTGAGCCGGGGGCGCTGTCCACATTGTCGGCCCACATGGTCTGAATCGAGTCGATGATGGCCAGACCGGGCTTTTCAGCCTCAAGCGTCGTCAGGATGTTGCGTAGGTTGGTTTCAGCCGCCAGTTGAACCGGCGCGTCCTCGAGCCCCAGACGGCGGGCCCGCATTCGAACCTGCGCGCTGGCTTCTTCGCCGGAAACATAGATGGTTTTGACGCCCGCACGGGAAAAGCGCGCCGCGGCCTGCAGCAGAAGGGTGGATTTGCCGATACCGGGGTCGCCGCCCACCAGCAGGGCCGAGGCGGGAACAAGGCCACCGCCAAGCACGCGGTCCAGTTCCTCAACTCCGCAAAGCGTACGGGGCGGGGGTGTTTCTTCGGTCGACAGATCGGTGAGTGCGATGGACTGGCCGCGTTTGCCGCCCAAGGATTTCTTGGCGGGACCCGCCGAAAGGGGTACGTCCTGCGAAATGGTGTTCCACTCGCCGCATGCGTCACAACGCCCGGACCAGCGCGAATGCGACGCGCCGCAGGCCGAACAGGAGAAAGTCGTTTTTGCCATGCGGCCTTGGTGCCCGAGGATCGGCGGTTCTTCAAGCCCTTGCAAGGCATTCATCTCCACCGGTGGGGTGCCGCGTCCTCAGGCCCGATGGGCCATCGTCCGCAGCAAAGGCGCCAAGCGCCTATTCCGCCGCGCGGGGCGGGGACATGGCGACCACGCTTGAGGCTTTGGTCGAGCTGTCCTTGGGAGGTGTTTGCAACTGAGCCGACAGTTCGGGTAACAGCTCAAACAGCTCATCCCGCAGGCGGGCCAGTTGTGACTTGGCGATGGTTTCTTCCATTTCGACATCGCGCGTCCATTGGCGCAATTCGTTCTGGATCACCTGGGCTTCTTCGAGACGCTTCTGGAACAGCTCAATCTCTTCCTGACGTTGTTGTAGGAAGGTTCGGGCGCGATTGATCCGCACGTCGCCATAAGTTTCGGCCAGTTCGTGGCTGATCTGGCTCATCTGTGCGGCCAGTTCCAGGATTTCGGGCTCGAGTGTCTGTAGGTCAGGGTGCTGGCGCAGAAAGGCCATACGTTCTTTGACCGCGTCAAACTCGGACGACATCATGAACAGGCCGCCACGGTCCGCTGCGTGGGCCATTTGATAGGCGTCTGATATGTCGTGCATGTTCAGGGCAAATTTGCGGTGATTGTTTTCCAATGCCATCATTCGGGCATTCGCTGGCAGATAGAATGCCAGCATGAGAATCAGAACGGTCAGGCCGATCTGGATAAACATCCCGGCGTCTTGCACTGGCCCACCGCCGAAACCGGCTTGCATGGATAACCAGGGCAATACACCCAAGGCAGATAATAATGTGGCTGAAACGGCAAACAGGGCTGCCGCGCAAATGAGGAAAAAAGTCAGTCTTAAAAAGGCATTCTGAAATTGCAATGTAATGTTATGGAGGGCAGTCATGTTCGACGAACTCCTTCTAGAACCGGTACACACCAGGCCCAAGCGGAGAGCATCCAAAACACACAGATTGATCCGCTACGGACCCGAAAACTACAAATTGTCACTGCTCGAAATATAAAGATGATACTCAGATGAGTGTTTTCAATCAATTACATCTGAGTATTTCGTGATCTGCGTGTCATTTCGGTAATGTGGCCCAACGCGAGCGAGGCCAGAATGCAGGCCGTGAACAGGTAAAGTCCCCATGCAGTTTCGATGGTCGCGTAGGAAATTCCCTTGGCCAGCGTGATGTAAAGCGCGATCAGAAAAATGTCGGCCATGGCCAGCTTGCCGAGGATGTTCAGCGCGGGTTGGACGCGCACGTCCAGCAGGTCCCATTGGATCAGAGCGGTGCCGATGGTTTTGATGTAAGGCGCGACGATGGCGAAGATGGTGACGATCAGCGCCAGAAAGACGTCCGATTTCCACAAGGATTGCAGGCCGGTGATGACGCTGATTTCGCTGAGGCCGAAGATCGGGAGTAGCCCCGCACGCATAAGAGGGGCGAACCACGCGATTGGGTAAAGGATCAGGAGGGAGAGGGTGGCGAGGCGGAGTATCATGTTAAAATGCGGGGAAGTAAGAAAAGCAAACCTATTGCGATACTACCAAAGTCAAACTCCCGCATACTTCCAGACCAACTTTTTTGGAAATTCCTTCGGACGTTGAAACCTAGGAGAATGAATAGTACCCCGACACCCATATCCAACAATGGGTCGTCGAGCTTATTCATCAGAAACGACATAACGAAAGCAACGACCACCAAGACAACGAGCCCCAGACCAGTCTGAAACGGAGACGTTTCCATTGCCGCTTCGGAGTACTTTTCTTCAGCGCCCCAGCCAAACTTTTGCCTTCTGAACGCGGCGATGGCGTCTGTGTAGTTTTCACCGGAGTCAGAGGTTTGTTTGAAACCGGGAATAAGGCCGGACAATATAATGCCAAGACCAAACAAATAGGAAAAACCAATCTGTTTAATGAAAGTCGCCAGGTCGCCAAATGTCGTAACTTCGATCACCGCACTGCCTCAATCGGCCCCTCTGCACTCCCACTGATGAACTGCTCTACATAAGGATCACCCGACGCATCCATCTGACTCACTGGGCCGGTCCACTGGATGACGCCTCCGTGCAGCATGGCCACGTTGTCGGCAATCGCGCGGACGGAGCTCATGTCGTGGGTGATGGTCATCGCGGTGGCGCCCATCTCGGTCACGATCTCGCGGATCAGATCATTGATGACGCCTGACATGATCGGATCAAGACCGGTGGTGGGCTCGTCAAAGAAAATGATCTCGGGCTCGGCGGCAATGGCGCGGGCGAGGCCCACGCGTTTTTGCATGCCCCCGGACAGCTCGGACGGAAACCGGTCGGCCACGTCGGATTTCAGACCCACGCGGCGTAGTTTCTCGATAGCGATTTCGCGGGCGTATTCCGGCGGGCGCTTCAACGGTCCGCGCAGCAGGCGGAACGAGACATTCTGCCAGACGGGCAGCGAGTCAAACAGGGCAGCGCCCTGAAACAGCATCCCGAACCGGGCCAGAAACTTATCCCTATCGCCTTTGGTGGCGTCTTTGCCATCCACATAGATCATACCGCTGTCGGGTTTGATCAGGCCAAGGATACATTTCAGCGCCACCGATTTGCCGGTGCCCGAACCGCCGATGATGACCATCGAGGTACCCTTGGGGATCTCAAGGTCCATGCCCTGCAGAACCCGATTGTCCCCAAAGGCCTTTTGTACGTTCTCCATCCGGATCATAGCGAGAAGAACACCCCTGTCAGAATGAAGTTGGTGGCCAGAATCATGATAGCAGCAGATTCGACCGAAGATTTGGTGGCGCGGCCCACACCCTGCGCACCGCGGCCCGAGTTCATGCCGTAAAAGCAGCCCATGACCGCCGCGATCAGGCCGAAGGCTGCGCCCTTGGCCAGCGACGACATGATGTCATGGGCCTCAAGGAAATTGACTGTGTTCAGCAGGTAGGTCGCCGGATTGAAACCCAAATTTTGGGTCGCAACGACATAACCGCCCGCGATGCCAATGATATCTCCGATCCCGACCAGTAGCGGCACGGTAATCAGCGCGGCCAGAACGCGCGGGGCCGTCAGGTATTTCATCGGATGAGTGGACAGGGTGACCAGCGCGTCGATCTGCTCGGTCACTTTCATGGTGGCGATCTCGGCTGCGATGGACGAGGTCACGCGGGCGGCGATCATCAGACCCACCAGCACGGGGCCCAGTTCGCGCACCATACCGATGGCAACGATCTGCGGCACCACGGCCTCGGCGTTGAAGCGAGCGCCGCCAGCGTAGATCTGCAGCGCCAGCGCGCCACCAGTGAAAATGGCGGTCAGGCCGACGACAGGCAGGGACAGCCAGCCGATGTTCATCAGCGCGACGATAAATTCGCGCGGGTAGTAGGGCGGACGAAAAATGTGCGAGATCGCATCAATCGTAAACAGCGCGACTTTGCCAAAGGTGGCAAACAGCGCCAGGACCGCGCGGCCCAACCCACCCAGCAGAGAAAGAGGATTCATTCCACGTAACCCCGTGAATAACGCGCGCCAAGCGAAGTGAGGATTTCATACCCGATGGTGCCTGCGGCCTCGGCCAGGTCATCGACTGTCTGGTGACCGTTCAGGATGCGCAGGCGTTCTGGGTCTTCGGGCAGGTCAGTTACGTCAATGGTGACAAGGTCCATCGATATGCGACCGACCACAGGGCAGGGTTGGTCCCCGGCAAATGCGTCGATACCGCCGCCAATGGCCCGGTGCAGCCCGTCCGCATACCCTGCGGCCACGGTTGCGATTCGTGATGGGCGTCGGGCAACCCAGCTACCGCCATAACCGACGGTTTCACCAACTTCGACCGCGCGCACCTGAATGACGGGCAGATCGACGGTTACGACGGGCTTGGCGTCGGCAAATGGCATGCCGCCATAAAGACCAACGCCCGGACGGCAGAAATCAAAGTGGAATTCCGAGCCCATCAGCGTGCCCGCCGTTGCCGCCAGCGACCGTGGTGCGGTGACACCATCGGTCATATCGCGGAAGGTCTTTAGCTGTTGACGGTTCATCGGGTGGTCGGGCTCATCCGAGCAGGCCAAATGCGATATGACCGCCTGTGGGTTCTGGCTTTCCATCTCAGACCTCAGCGCGGCCCAATCGGCGGGCTCAAGGCCCAGACGGTTCATTCCACTGTCCAGTTGAACTCCGAATGGGTGACTCGGCATGGCCTGTTGCAGGCGTTGGAACTGTTCCGGAGAGTTGATCAAAGGAATCAGGTTGTCAGCAAAGTGCAGCCCGTTGTCACCTTCCATGAACCCTGAGAAGACAAAAATCTGGGGTTCGGGGCCAACGGCTTTGCGCACGGCGGCGCCTTCTTCTGCGGCGGCGACAAAGAACTTGCGAACGCCTTCTTCGGCCAGGGTCGCAGACACCGGTCCGGCACCAAGGCCGTAGGCGTCAGCTTTGACCACGGCGCCGGTCTCGACATCCGTTTTTGCATTGAGCGCCCGCCAGTTGCTGGCGAGCGCCTGAAGATTGATCGTCAAACGTGCGGTACTCATGGTGCTGTTCATGACATTGGATTGCGGCAGGTCAAGGGGGTAGGCGGCAATTCTTGTGCATATCGCGGTGTTCCTACGCAGCTTCTGGCCGGTATCGCAAGATCATGGCTAAAAAAGGCTCGGACAAGGGCAGCCGAACTCTCGTCATTGTGTCCAACCTGTGATCAACTCGGCGCATGAAACGGGACCGTTGATCCATCTGAAAGGGGCCGTAATGCTGAACCTGACTGCCGACTACCGGGCTCGGGCTGCCGAACTGCCCGGCTTGTTTCTGGACGTCTTCACCGCCTCAGAAGGCGAAGGAGAGGGGCGTGCGGTTGCTGCTTTGGTGGATGACCTGCTGCTTTCAACACCCGATGGAGATCTTTTGGGCGTTTTGGCTTTGGATGACCGCAATCTGGCAGGTTGCATCCTATTCTCGCGGCTCAGCTATGATCAGGACCCGCGCCAGGTCTTTCTGATGTCACCGGTGGCCGTGCGCGCCGACAGGCAAAAGTCGGGCATTGGTCAGAAATTGATCGGCTTTGGATTGGAACAACTGCGCCATAACGGGGTTGATTTTGCAGTGACTTACGGTGATCCGGCATATTATTGCAAAACCGGGTTTCAACCGATCGCACAAACATTCGCACAACCGCCCATGCCGCTGAGCATGCCACATGGTTGGCTTGGACAATCCTTGAATGGCGACGATGCGCCGCTTATGGGCCCGTCCCGCTGTGTCAGCGCATTCAATAAACCTGAGATGTGGTAGGTCAGTAGCCTTCGATTTGGCCGTCCTGTTGCCAGGGTTTGACCAAGTTACCGAACCGGGTGAACTGAGCCTCGAACGACAGCTCGACCGTGCCGATGGGGCCGTGACGCTGTTTGCCGACGATAACTTCGGCTTTGGCGTGCAGGCGCTCCATGGCCTGTTTCCACTCTTCCATCTTTTCCAGCTCGTGATCGCCGGGTTTTTCGCGTTCCTTATAATATTCCTCGCGGAACACGAACATCACCACGTCGGCATCCTGTTCGATCGAGCCCGATTCCCGCAGGTCAGACAATTGCGGGCGCTTGTCGTCGCGGTTTTCGACCTGACGGCTCAGCTGTGACAGTGCGATGACCGGGATGTTCAGTTCTTTGGCGATGGCCTTCATGCCCATCGAAATTTCGGCAATCTCGTTGACCCGATTTTCGGCCATGCCACGGCACAGCTGCAGATAGTCGATGACCAGCAGGTCCAGCCCATGCGTCCGCTTCAACCGCCGCGCGCGGGCGGCCAACTGAGAGATCGGCAGGGCCGGGGTGTCGTCGATGAACAATGGGCAGGCTTCCAGATCCTTGGCCGCGTCGACAAAGCGGCGGAATTCGGATTCCGTCATGTCACCCTGACGAATTTTGTGGCTGGAAATCTCGGAGGCTTCGGCCAGAACCCGGCCCGCCAATTGCTCGGCACTCATCTCAAGCGAGAAGAAACCCACAACGCCACCGTCAATCGCGCCTTCGGTGCCATCCGGCTTGGTGCCGCGCTTGTACGCCTTGGCCACGTTGAACGCCACATTGGTCGCCAACGAGGTTTTCCCCATCGACGGACGACCCGCAAGAATAATCAAGTCGGACGGATGCAGCCCGCCCAACTGTTTGTCCAGGTCGGCCAGACCGGTAGAAATTCCCGCCATGCCACCACCACGTTGATACGCTTCGTTGGTGACGTTGACGGCTTCTGTGACCGCCTTGAGGAAAGATTGGAAACCCTGTTCGGTCTGGCCCTGCTCGGATAACTGATAAAGTTGCTGTTCAGCCTCGACGATCTGTTCTTTGGGCTCGCTGGATACATCCACCCGCGCCGCCTTGTCAGAGATATCCCGACCCAGCCGGATCAACTCGCGGCGAATAGCTAGGTCATAGATCATCTGGGCGTAGTCATGCACAGCAAACGCGCTGATCGAAGCCCCGGCCAGTTTCACCAGATAGGCGGGGCCGCCCAGTTCCTTCAGACCTTCATCTTCGGCCATAAAGGATTTCAGCGTGACGGGCGAGGCCAGCGCATTCTTGGCGATGCGATTGGCCGCAACCTCGTAGATGCGGGCGTGGACCGGATCATAGAAATGTTCGGACCCGATGATCGAGGCCACCCGGTCATAAAGATCGTTGTTGGTCAGGATCGCACCCAGAAGCTGTTGTTCGGCTTCAATGGAATGCGGCATTGATTCGGCGTTTTGAATCTTCGCCGCTGCCTGCTCGATGCTGCTTATCTCGTTCATTTTGTCCCCGCTGCCCACGGTGTTCTTACACGCGACACTGGCGTGTCGGCTATCTGGAAATACTTGTGGGTAACTATGGGTAACGCCTTGGGATAAGTTTTGAAGACGCCATAGTTCCAGAATGGATTTGGTCTATTATGTAGGATATCACGCAGATGTCACTATATATTGTTTCCCCAAAGCCGATTCTCAGACGTTTATCCCCAAGTAATCCACAGCAAGTTTACGTGGATTTATTCGCATCCTGCCACTTGCGCGGGTCGTTAAGGAAGGCCTCGACACCATCAAGTGTTTCTTGGTCAAAGGCTTTCTGCGCTTTGGCCTCGGCCAAAACATCCCACCATGTGCAAAGGTGATGCAGCTTCACGCCGTGATCGCCCAGCGTTTTTTCGGTTTCGGGGAAAATGCCATAGTAGAAGATCACCGCCGTATGCCCGCAGGTCGCGCCGGTTTCACGGATCGCATCCACAAAGGACAGCTTTGAGCCGCCATCGGTCGTCAGGTCCTCGACCAGCAATACACGCTCACCTTCGCTCATGGCGCCTTCGATACGGGCGTTGCGGCCATAGCCTTTGGGCTTTTTGCGCACATAGGTCATCGGCAGAGCCATACGCTCGGCGACCATGGCGGCAAACGGGATGCCGGCTGTCTCACCACCTGCGATGTTATCAAACGCCTCAAAACCCGCATCACGCATTACGGTGACCGTCAGGAAATCCATCAGGGTCGAGCGGATGCGCGGGTACGAGATCAGCTTGCGACAATCGATATAGGTCGGGCTGGGCAGGCCCGAGGCCAATGTGAACGGTTCGCGCGAGTTAAAGTGGACGGCCTTGATCTCCAGCAGCATCCGCGCGGTCAGGCGGGCGATTTCGGTGCTATCGGGGAAAGAGCTGGGGATCATGGTGCAACCTCGGGACAAAATGACATTGCGGGCTGATAGCCTGTCCTTTGGGCCAGAGTCGAGAGGGCTGAGCCGCAAAAGAAAAGCGGACCCGCAAGAGGTCCGCTTTGCGCCCTTGCGGGCCGCGCAGGCTAAGGTGGGCTTAGCTGCTCATATCATAGGCCCGTTCACCGTGTACCGACAGATCTAGCCCGTTTGTCTCGGTTTCTGCGTCTACGCGAAGCGGGGTGATAAGTGCAACCAGTTTGATCAACACAAAAGTGACAACTGCCGTAAAGGCACCCACAATCACCAGCCCGCCAATCTGGGCAGTCCAAGCGCCCAAACCGAATACGACGATCATCAGCGTGCCAAAGATGCCGCCCACGCCGTGAACGGCAAAGACGTCCAGCGTGTCGTCGATCTTGGCGATGTTGCGGATGACGTTGACCGCCTCCTGACATAGGACACCTGCGACTGCACCGATGATTAGCGCCTGCACCGGATCGACATAGCCTGAAGCCGGAGTAATCGACGCCAGACCAGCGATTGTGCCGGTGACCAGCCCCACCATCGAGGCTTTGCCGTATTTGATGCGTTCGTACAGCGCCCATGTCAGTGACGCGGTCGCCGCCGAGATATGCGTGACAGTCATCGCCATCGCCGCACCACCATCAGCGGCCAGTTGCGAGCCGCCATTGAAACCGAACCAGCCGACCCACAGCATCGCGGCGCCAATCATAACATAGCCAGGGTTGTGCGGCGGCGTCGTGCGATTGCGGCGCGGTCCAAGTGCAATGGCGATGATCAGCGCAGCCAGACCGGCCGTTTCATGGACGACGATGCCACCCGCAAAGTCGCGGACACCCACCTCACCAAGAATGCCACCATCGGTCAGCATGCCGCCGCCCCAAATCCAATGCACCACGGGCGCGTAACACAGCAACATCCACAGGGCTGAGAATATCAGGACAAACCCAAACCCCACACGTTCGACATAGGCCCCGACGATCAGGGCTGGGGTGATGATGGCAAAGGTCATCTGGAAGGCAAAAAACAGGACCTCTGGCAGGGTGCCCGACAGGCTGTCGGCGTCGACACCGCTCAAAAACGCTTTGCCCAGCCCGCCCCAAAGGCCCGACCCACCGTCGCCAAATGCGATGGAATAGCCTGCGACCAGCCACAGGATGCTCATCAAACAGGCGATGCTGAAACAGTGCATGAAAACGCTCAGCACGTTGCGGGCGCGCACGAGGCCGCCGTAGAACAGGGCCAGGCCCGGCAATGTCATGAACAGGACCAGGGCGGTTGCCACTATGATCCAGGCGGTATCGGCTCCATTCATCAGCCGGTCTCCTTTTTTGCGTCTTTTACGTGCATGGAAGGGGTTGAAGCCGACAGCAGTCGCGGAAAAAAGAGGCAGACACGGTTTTAGCGCCTGATTAACGGGCTTTTGGCCAAGCGGTGACAAAACAGGCACCCGATGGTGCTGGATGCCCAATAATTAAACAACTTGGGAAAGGTGCGTTGGCGCAGATCTACTGGCGTCATTAGGGAAACCGACGTGTAAGCGGGTGTCAGGCCCGCCAACGTATGACCCATTAGAAAGCGACCTGCGCTAAGGGATTGCTTGTCTTGGTTGAAAGCGGCTTCTAAAGTCGGTTGCGACGACAGGAGGGGCCGGAATGACGGTGGAGTTGGCAGGACCACGCATCCAGAATTTGGATAAAGTCCTGGAGGGCATCAGTGACATTCACGGCACAGGCTTGTTTGCGCGGTCCGATATCCAAACTGGCGCTGTTCTGGGGTATTTAGACGGCCAAATCGTCGATTATGATCGTCATCCCACGGTTCGCGATCTGGAGTGGAACGGGGTTGGCGGAAGCAAGGTTCTCTACTGCCCATTTGCCACCCAATACGCTTTGATTAACCATTCGTTTACCCCCAATCTCTCAATACTCAGAACCGATTGGGCCATTGTGGCTTGTCAGGATATTCGTGAAGGAGAAGAATTGACGCTTGATTACCTCGAGCATGGCGTTCCCGAAACCTATCTAAATTCTCCACACGGAAATTACCTGCGTAACAATTTCATCCAGTACATCTGGAAACCGAGACCCGTACCCGGCTGTCCTCTGTCATTCGAGAAATTGTCCCTTTAAGACCAGTGCTTTGCGGAAAAGCGGCCGAGGAGATCTCGGAAAACAGGCTCAACGCAAACCATACTGATGAATTGCACGCATTCTCTGGCAACGCCTTCACAAAAAGTCTGACTGAACTGCGTCGCAATGCCTGCCTTGAGTGGGATCTGTCGGATCTGGTGACATCCCCGGAACCCCATAGCGACGCGTGGTATTTCAAACTTCTGCTGATGGTTTCTGGTGATATATGTCTGGTCTATGGCGCGAGTTTCTCGGATCTTGCGCACTTGCCCGAAATCCCGCGGCCTTACTACCGCGACCACACGCTTCCCGAAGTTACAGAACTGGTCGACGCACTGGTTTCCGTTTTGCAGCTTCGCGTTGGATCGCGGCTTGAGGCTGATCTGGACACATCCATTCAAGTCGTCCTTGGTGGGGTGGACACGGCACCATTCCATGAACGCCTTTCGAAGTTGTTCGAAGAGGAAGGGCTGGTATTGGAAGATTGCGAGATGTCGGCGGCAGAAAATGGGGATTGGACCATCTACGGAGGCTGGAGTTATTCCGCCATCGTTCGCAAAGACCTGGCCGAGGAATTCTATTTCGTTGCGCTGATGTTCAGGTTGCAGCTGGACTGGATCAAAGCGCGCCGTATTCGCAACAAGATCGTCAATACTGCGGATGAGCGCGCCGAATCCTATCACGGAAGCAAAATTGGCGAACTCAATACCGCCCTAAATGAGTTGATCTTTTTCCTACAGGTGGCCCGCCAAAGGCGGGCTGATTACCGGGCGAACCTGAAACCCTGGCTTGCCCGGTGTTACGATTCGACCAACACGCGCTGGCAAATCGAAGATAACTTTGACAGCCTTTACAAAGCGGCCTGTGATTTTCGGAATTATGTCGGTTTTATCAGCGACGAAAAATCCAAGCTGCAACTCGAGATTCAGTCAAAACTGCTGTACTTCATCGCTGGTCTGGACACATTGGCGATATCCTCTTTTGCCATGACGTTGCTGTCTTTTCGGCGCGGTGACAGCCCTGTGTTGCCCGGCTGGATTCACCAATATGGCCCAAAGCTGCTGTTGTTTCTTGTGGCGTCGAATGTCGCTCTTTTGCTGGTGATTTTCGTGCTGGGCTTCATTCGAAAAAGATAAGCAGTTTTGGCGCCACATTAAGAAAACGCGACAAGCCCTTGTGCTAGCAGTGCCAAAGCATGATCTCTCGCGGCCACGCGCACGTTGTCCCGACCCAATGCACCAAATTCGACGGTCTCGGTCAGCGTAGGATGGCCTTTCGCGGCCAATCCAAAACAAACCCGGCCTTCGGGTTTGAATTCAGAACCGCCGGGGCCCGCGATTCCGGTTACGGAAACCGCCAATTGCGCGTCGGAGTGCGCCAGGGCACCGTCCGCCATTTCACCCGCAACCTGTTCCGAAACCGCCCCATGTGCGACCAGTGTTTCGCCCTGAACCCCCAGCATTTGCTGTTTCGCGGTGTTCGTGTAGGTGACAAACCCACGCTCGATTACGGCTGAACTGCCGGGGATATCGGTCAGCGCCGCCGCCACCATACCGCCGGTACAACTTTCGGCGGTGGCGATCATCACGCCCTTTGACTTGGCGCGGTCGAGGATTTCGGCAACGGTCACAGGCCCAGAACTCCGTGCGAGATACCGGCGAGGATCAGAACTCCGACCCCGGCGAGGATACCGGCAATGACATCGTCCAGCATGACACCCATTGCGTCGTCGCGCCGGTCGGCCCAGCCAACAGGGCCCGGTTTGGTGATGTCGAACAAGCGGAACAGCACGAAGCCGGCAATCCAGCCCGGCCAAAGTGCCGTGATTTCAATCCCGTGTGCCCAGGAGGGATAAGAAATTGCCCAAAGCGCGATGAACTGCCCGGCGACCTCGTCGATGACAATCTCGGACGGATCGTGATTGTCCTGGCCCGCTGTCATCACGCGTGTGGCCCAGAGACCGCCAAAGAACGCGACCAGTGTGGCGATCACCAACAGCGGAAAGCCACCCAGCGTGTGCAGAACCCACGCCAGCGGCAGGGCGGCCAGTGACCCCCATGTGCCGGGCGCAGGTCGCAGATAGCCCACGCCGCAGACGGTTCCGATCAGTTGCGCGGCAGTCATGATTTCACCAGACAAGCTGTGGCGAGTGAGGCAATCCCCTCGCTTCGGCCAGTGAACCCCAGCCGTTCCGACGTCGTTGCTTTGACCGAGACCTGATCCGCGCTCAGGTCCATGATCCGTGCCATCTCGTTGCGCATGGCAGGCGCATGGGGGCCGATTTTGGGGTATTCGCAGACCAGTGTGCAGTCGACGTTCGAGATTTTGTAGCCCATCTGCCCGGCCAGTTCGACCGCATGGCGTAGGAAAATCTCGCTGGCAGCACCCTTCCATTGCGGGTCTGAGGGGGGGAAGTGCTGGCCAATGTCGCCCTGCACCAACGCGCCATAGATGGCGTCAGTGACGGCGTGCATGCCCACATCCGCGTCTGAATGACCTTGCAGGCCGCGATCATGCGGCACCTTCACACCACACAGGATCACGTGATCCCCGTCGCCAAACCGATGCACGTCATACCCGTTGCCCAGCCTTACATCCATATCCGTTCCCAATATGCGTTCCGCCCGGGCAAAATCCTCGGGCCGTGTGATTTTGATGTTATCCGCATTGCCCGGCACGATGGCCACGTCCAGCCCGGCGGCACGGGCGACCTCGACATCGTCGGCAGCGCCTCCTGGGTGGGCCGCGTGGGCCGAGGCGATGGCGTCATAGTGAAAACCCTGCGGCGTTTGCGCAGCGAACAGCCCGGTCCGGTCCTGAGTTCCCGTCACGATAGAACCGTCTCCGGTCCAGAGCGCATCAGTGACCGTCAACCCCGGCGCGGCAGCAGGGTGGGTTTCCAGTGCTTCCAGAACCTGTTGAATGGTCTGAAGGTCAACACAAGGCCGCGCTACGTCATGGATAAGAACGCGATGCACCCCATAGGGCAACAGCACATCAAGCCCGTTGCGCACCGATCCGGCCCGGTCACTGCCGCCCTTGGCAAGGATCAGATCAGAGTTTTCGAACTCGGCCCATGCGTCCCTGTCATCTTCGGACAAGACAAGCACGATCTGGTCGACTTGCCCTTGAAATTGATCAATCGTCCAATCCGCAACGCGGCGCCCTGCCAATGGGCGCCACTGCTTTGGTGTTCCCCCTCCGGCGCGCAGGCCGCGTCCTGCGGCGACGATGATGGCGGCGGTGGTCATGGGGGGCGTTCTCTCCGATGGTTTGAGGCAATCTTTAGGGTGCGGTGAATGCAGAGGCAATCACCCACGTAAAGTTGCCTAAAAAATAGGCATATGATGATTTAGCGGGCTTGAAGGTCGCCGTTTTGTTGTTCATATGCGCTCAATTCGATATCAAAGCCGCAACTGCCCAAGGATTAAGCACGTTGACTCTGCTCCTCGCTGACAAAGCCCTGAACCCGCCGGTCTTGCTGGCACCGATGGCCGGAATCACCGACCGTCCGTTTCGCGATCTAGTGATGCGTTTTGGCGCGGGCATGGTCGTGAGCGAAATGGTCGCCAGCCAGGAGATGGTTCAGGCCAAGCCTGGCGTGCGGGAGCGGGCCGAACTTTCGGCAGATGTTGAGAACACCGCCGTTCAACTGGCGGGGCGTGAAGCGCATTGGATGGCCGAAGCCGCCAAGCAGGTGGTCGATCGCGGGGCGCGGATGATCGACATCAACATGGGCTGCCCGGCCAAGAAGGTGACGAACGGTTATTCTGGGTCAGCCTTGTTAAAGACGCCGGATCACGCACTGACATTGATCGAGGCGGTTGTCGAAGCCGTTGATGTTCCGGTGACTCTTAAAACCCGACTGGGCTGGGACGACAACCTGCTGAATGCGCCCGACGTGGCGAGACGAGCCCAGGATGCGGGTATTTGCATGGTCACGATCCACGGCCGTACGCGTTGTCAGTTCTACAAGGGCAGTGCCGATTGGCGGGCGATCCGCGCGGTGAAGCAGGCGGTGTCGATCCCGGTTATCGCGAACGGGGATATCGTGGATGCGGACGCCGCGCGTGTTGCGCTGGATCAATCTGGCGCGGATGGAGTGATGGTCGGACGTGGGGCGCAGGGCAAACCGTGGTTGCTGGCGCAAATTTGTCATGATCTCTATGGCGCAGCCGCGCCGAAAATTCCGGCGGGCGACGACCTGGTCGAAATGGTGCGCGCGCATTATCAGGCGATGCTTGGGTTTTACGGGTCCGACCTGGGCCTGCGCGTCGCGCGCAAGCATCTGGGCTGGTACATGGATGAGGCCGGCACGCCCGCCACCCTGCGCCGTGCCGTTCTGACTGCGCGCGATACCGACGAGGTGTTACGCCTGCTGGGTGATGCGCTGAACACAGATGCAGAGGCGGCGGCATGACCTCGGATCAGGATATTTGGACCTCGCTGCCGGTTCCCGCTTTCATCATCAACGCCGAAGACCGAATTGCCGATGTGAATTCGGCTGGCGAAGGGTTTCTGAACGCCTCGCGCAAAGCTGTGGTCGGGCACCCGGTCTGGGATCAGATTGCCGTGGACGCCCCGCTGGAAGAAGCGTTTGAACGCGCGCGTGAACATGGCACGCCCCTGTTCGTGAACGATGTGGATGCAGGGTCGGGCAACCGGGCCCCGCTGCAATGCGCATTGCAGATTGCGCCTTTGGTCGGGCATCCCGGATCGATGATCATGATTATCTCACCGCGTGAACTGGCCGGGCGAATGACCTTGGGCAATACGGTGAAATCGGCAGCGCAGTCCGCCATCGGCATGGCCGAGATGCTGGCTCATGAGATCAAGAATCCACTGGCCGGGATCACCGGCGCGGCGCAATTGCTCAGCATGAATATCCCGCCGCAAGACCTTGAACTAACAGATCTTATTGTCGCTGAAAGTCGCCGCATCGTTAAGTTGCTGGAACAGGTCGAGCAATTCGGAAACCTGCAACAACCTGATTTCAAACCGGTCAATGTTCATGACGTCCTCGACCGCGCGCGCCGGTCGGCGCTGCTGGGGTTTGGCGCGCATATGAAAATTATCGAGGATTACGACCCTTCGTTGCCGCTGGCCTACGGAGACCCGGATCAGTTCCTGCAGGTGGTGTTGAACCTGCTTAAGAACGCCTCGGAGGCCGCTGACCCCAAGGGCGGAACGATCCGCTTGCGCACATATTTCGAACATTCCTTCCGGTTGCGGCGCAATGATGGATCGGGCCATTCCCTGCCGCTGCAGATCGAAATCATCGACGATGGCCCGGGTCTGCCCGAGAAGATCCGTGGGGATATTTTTGATCCCTTCGTTTCAGGCAAGGAAAACGGCACCGGCCTTGGGCTGGCGCTGGTCAGCAAGATCATCTCGGACCATGACGGCTGGATTTCTGCCGACTCGGTACCGGGCCGCACGGTGTTCCGCATTTCGCTGAGGCGGGCACCAAAAGACGCAATGTAAAACAAGGAGAGCACCCGATGGATGGTACAGTACTGGTTGCAGATGACGACCGCACGATCCGCACTGTTCTGACGCAGGCCCTGACGCGGGCGGGGTGCAAAGTACACGCGACCTCGTCGCTGACCACGTTGATGCGCTGGGTTGGCGAAGGCAAAGGCGACGTCGTGATCTCTGACGTGGTCATGCCAGACGGTAACGGGCTGGAGATGCTACCGAAAATCTCGCAAGATCGACCCGGTTTGCCGGTCATCGTGATTTCGGCCCAGAACACGATCATGACGGCGATTCAGGCGGCTGAGGCGGATGCCTATGACTACTTGCCCAAGCCCTTCGATCTACCCGATCTGATGAAGCGGACCGCTCGGGCGCTTGAGCAGAAGCAACATGTGCAGACCGAAGCGATCGAAGTTTCCGAAGATCGCCCCGAAGAACTGCCCCTTGTTGGGCGTACACCAGTGATGCAGGCGCTGTACCGGTTGGTCGCCCGGGTGATGAATACCGATTTGTCGGTGATGATATCTGGGGATAGTGGCACAGGTAAATCATTGATTGCACGCGCTATTCATGATTTCTCGGATCGGCGCACATTGCCGTTTTTAACCGCCACTGCGGCGGACCTGCGCGATCTGGAAGGGCCCGCACGCATCATGGCGCGCGTACGTGGCGGCACACTGTTGATCGATGAGATTGCTGATATCGAAGACGAATTGCAGGCACGCATCGTGCGTATGATGGATGCGCCCGGTGATCACGTTCCGCGCTTCATGGCCACCAGCCAGTCGGACCTGACCGAAGCGATGGAGAATGGGCGGGTGCGCCAAGATCTGTATTATCGCCTGTGCGGCGCAACGGTGCATGTGCCCGCCTTACGCGAGCGGGTGGACGACATCATCTTGTTGGCCGATCACTTTCTGGCGCGCGAAGAGCGTGAGCATGGCGCCAAACGCTGGCTCAGCCCTGATGCTGTAGAGCTGTTTCGACGTTATTCGTGGCCGGGCAATGTGCGGCAGCTGGAAAACGCCGTGCGCCGTCTGAGCCTGACCAGCCGCACCGACGAGATTACCAAATCTGAGGTCGAAATGGTTCTGGGCAGCCAGCCCGAGGCCGAACCGATTCTGGGCGATGGTGAACGTGAGAAATTATCGGCCTCAGTTGCCCGTCATTTGCGCCGATATTTCGACCTGCACGGAAATCTCTTACCGCCTCCGGGTCTGTATCAGCGGATTTTGCGCGAGGTCGAGGCGCCATTGATAGAACAGGCTTTGGACGCAACCGGCGGAAATCAGGCGAAATGTGCGGATCTGCTGGGGATTAACCGGAATACGCTGCGGAAAAAGATTACAGATCTCGATATTCAGGTGACACGCCGACGCAAACTGATGTAATATCGCCACACAAATCGTGGCATCTGGGTTCTCACCCGGCAAGGACCACGACATATGGCGGTACGTCGCGCAAGCGACACATCAGGATGAGGGCAGACGGTGGCAACCCGGGCACAGAGCGGGCCGATTCCAGCGATAAATCGGTGGCGGAAATCCCGAAAACTGCGCAATTTCGGCACTTTGGGGCTGGTTCTTCTGGGCCCCGCGCTGGCGTTGTCGACCTATCTTGTCATCGGTCCTTTTGATCTGGGGGCAACGGCCCCAACACTGCGCCTGATCCTTCTGGCAGATTTGGTTTATGTGCTGGTCGTGGCCGCCCTTGTTCTGGGGCAGGTCTTCAACCTGATCGCGGCGCGCCGGGCGAAATCCGCGGGCTCCCGTCTACACCTTCGATTGATTGGCGCATTCACGCTGTTGGCTCTGGTGCCGACTGTCACCGTTGCGATCTTTGCGGGGTTGACGGTGAATATCGGCTTGGAAGGGTGGTTTTCGGATCGCGTACGTCAGGTGGTGGGCTCGTCCCTGACCGCGGCCGAAGCATATGAGTTGGAACACCGGCAGGGTCTGACACAGGACGCAACCATTCTTGCGCGGTACCTGGATAATGCGCGTAACCGTGACTTTTACATTTCGGACGCGGAGCTGCGCGAAGTTCTTGCGCAAGGACAAGCGCAGATTCAACGTGGTCTGCGCGAGGCGTATGTCATTGATGGTATTGGCGAAATCAAGTCGCGCGGGGATCGTTCTTATCTATTCGATTTCGAGGCCCCCACACCTGAACAAATGATTCAGGCCACAGATGACGGCGTCCTGATCATCGCCGATTGGCAAAATAATGAATTCCGCGCGCTTGTTCCATTGCAGGCTTATCTGGACCGGTATCTGTATGTCAGCCGCGAGGTGGATGGACAGCTATTGACGCTGCTGGACGATACCAAGGAAACGGCGCAATTCTACCAACAGTTGGAAAGCGAACGGGGCAGGGTGCTGTTCGAATTCGGGCTGCTGTATCTGGGCTTTGCAGTGATCCTTATTCTGGCGGCCATGTCGCTGGGCATGTGGTTCGCCGAACGCCTCTCGCGCCCGGTGGGTCGATTGACCACGGCTGCTCAACGCGTTGGTGCGGGTGATCTGAGTGTGCAGGTGATCGAAGAGGCCAACGATGATGAAATTGCAATGTTAGGCCGTTATTTCAATCAGATGACGCGACAACTTAAAGGGCAGCGCGACACGTTGCTTGAGAATACCCGCCAGATTGAACGCCGTCGGCGCTTGTTCGATTCTGTGCTTAGCTCGGTAACCTCGGGCGTGGTTGGTGTTGACCCAGATGGTTGCGTAACATTCGTGAACCGTTCAGCTGAGCGGTTGCTGGACTGGACGCGCGTGGATGAGCAGCTTGCCATCGGAATTGCGGTGCCGGAGTTCCTACCGCTATTCGAAAGCCTAAAGGAAAGTGGGCAAGAGGCCGTGCAGGGTGAGATCAAGGTCACTCGCAAAGGTCAACTTGAAAACCTGCTGGTCCGCATGGCCACCCGCCGTGGTGAAGATGGCGGGCTTGAGGGTTATGTGGTTGCTTTCGACGATGTGACCGATCTGGTCAGTGCGCAGCGGATGGCCGCTTGGGGCGACGTCGCGCGGCGGATCGCGCACGAGATCAAGAACCCGCTGACGCCAATCCAGCTGAGCGCTGAACGGATTAAACGCAAATTCGCACGCAAGTTGGATGAAGAGGATTGCGATAGCCTTGAGTCCATGACCGACGTTATCGTGCGGCAGACAAATGATCTACGGCGGATCGTAGACGAGTTTTCGAAATTCGCACGGATGCCGGAACCAGACAGGCGCGAAGAAGACGTCGTCGGACTGGTGCGCGAGGCAGTACTGTTGCAGCAGGCCGGGCAGCCGGACGTGCAAATCGATGCAACGCTGCCGGATCAACCGATATTGACGGATGTGGACGCCACGATGCTGAATCAGGCTCTGACTAATCTGATCAAGAATGCCGGTGAGGCCATTGAAACACTGAAACAAAAAGGCCCACCAGAAAACCTGAAGCCACAGATAAAGGTGGACGTGATCAGCGATGACGCGGGTACGGTGATTACCATCGCTGACAACGGCATTGGACTGCCCGAAGACCGGGCGCGACTGTTCGAGCCGTATGTGACCACAAGGGACGAGGGCACAGGTTTGGGCCTGCCCATCGTCAAAAAGATTATCGAAGAACATGGCGGGGCGCTCACTTTGGAAGATGCACCCGTCTTTGACGGACAGGACCATTTTGGTGCGATGGCCGTGATCCGTTTACCGGGGGGAAATCTCTCTCCGACCGCAGCGCCACAGAAGCAGGCAATTCATACAAACAAACTGAAAGCAGGCCAAAGATGAGCGACATTCTGATCGTAGATGACGAACGCGATATTCGCGAGCTGGTGTCCGACATTCTGGAGGATGAAGGCTATTCAACCCGGCTGGCTGGCAACTCGGACGAGTGCATGGCCGAAATCAATTCTGAACCGCCGGGGCTGTTGATACTGGATATCTGGCTTAAAGACAGCCGCATGGACGGGATCGACATTCTGAAGGCAGTGAAACGCGACAACCCCGACGTGCCGGTGGTGATTATTTCCGGCCATGGAAACATTGAAATTGCCGTGGCGGCGATCAAGCAAGGGGCGTATGACTTTATCGAAAAGCCCTTTAACATCGACCAGTTGATGGTGGTGATCCGACGCGCCATGGAAACCTCGCGCCTGCGTCGCGAGAATGCCTCGTTGAAGCGCAAAGAGGTCACCAATTCGGATATGATCGGCAAGTCCGCGTCTTTCCGCGCGATGCAAAGCCAGTTGGACAAGGTGACCAAGTCGAACGGTCGTGTGATGCTGAGCGGCCCTGCCGGATCGGGCAAGGAAATCGCTGCGCGATATATCCACGCGCATTCCAACCGCGCCAATGCGCCCTTTGTGACCGTGAACTGCGCCGGGGTTGAACCTGAGCGTGTGGAAGAAGTTCTGTTTGGCCGCGAATCCTCGGAACGCGGCATCGAGCCCGGCCTGTTGGAAGAGGCCCATGGCGGTGTGGTCTATTTCGACGAGGTGGCCGATATGCCGATGGGCACGCAGTCCAAGATATTGCGTGTGCTAGTCGATCAGCAATTCCAACGTGTTGGTGGGTCGGACAAGGTGCGGGTTGATCTGCGGGTAATCTCATCAACCAACCGCGATCTTGAAACGGAAATCGCCGCCGATCGGTTCCGCGAAGAATTGTATCACCGCCTGAACGTGGTGCCGATTGCGGTGCCGTCGCTGGAAGAACGGCGCGAGGATATCCCGGTTCTGGCGCAGCATTTCATTGAGATGTGTAATGAAACGCAGGGGCTCGCGATGCGTGAGATCTCGGAAGAGGCGGTGGCGCTGTTACAGACCATGACCTGGCCCGGCAATGTGCGGCAGCTCAAGAACCTGATTGAACGCGTGCTGATCCTGGGGGACGATTCTGGCCCGATCGAGGCCAAGGAATTGCCCGCCGAAGAAGAAAAGACCGACGACTCGGGTCGTGTGGTGCTATCGGGTGCGCTGGCAACCTTGCCCCTGCGCGAAGCCCGCGAGGCGTTCGAGCGGGAATACCTGCTGACCCAGATCAACCGCTTTGGCGGCAATATTAGCCGTACCGCCAGCTTTGTCGGGATGGAGCGCAGCGCGCTGCACCGCAAACTAAAATCGCTGGGGGTTGTGACCTCGAACAAATCGGGCGCGCGAGTGGCACAACTGGACGAACCGGAGCCGGCGGAATAGTCCGCCGGGCCGTTACCCCGCCTGACCGGGATCGATGATCTGGAACGACCCGTTGTCGAATTTCACATAGCACGATTGGGTGCCTATCGGTGGCAATGTCGTGGTGGCCGCGGCGGGCACCCGTGATTTCACGTTCTGCTTGCAAGGCGGCAGGCTGATCGGGCGAAACCCTTTTTTGGCCATGCACTGGGCCTCGACCTGATTGCGCAATCCTTGATTTGCATCGACGCTGTAAACCTGACCGGGCTGCCACCAGCCGGGCGAGCGGTAACAGCGCCCCCGCCCATCACAATAGGTGCGCCCGGGCCAATATGTGGGCGGGCTTTGACGTATCTGAGTGGCCACCGGAACCTCTTCCAGCGCCTTAACCTGGCATTGAGTGGTCTCGGCTTGCAGGCGCGTAACGCTCTCACCTTCACGATAATACAGTGAAAGGGGGCCTTCGCATGCGGACAGGACCATCAATGGAATAATCAAACGAAGTACTGATTTCATAGGCTTATCTTGCCTTAGCTTTGCCGGTATGACAATTCAATTGACCGCTTTGGGGGCATCTGTCATTCAAAGATTTCAGGCAGAAGGGCCAAAAACATGAAGGTCATCATTTGCGGTGCGGGTCAGGTCGGCTGGCAGATTGCACGGCACCTTTCGGGCGAGCTGAACGATGTGACGGTGGTGGACAACAACCCTGACCTGGTGCGTCGCGCGACCGAAACGCTGGATGTGCAGGGGATTGCAGGGTTTGCCAGTTATCCGGACGTGCTGGAGAGGGCAGGCGCCCGTGACGCCGACATGATCATTGCCGCGACCCATTCGGATGAGGTGAATATGGTCACCTGTCAGATGGCGCACTCCATTTTCTCGATCCAGCGCAAGATCGCGCGCTTGCGCTCGAAATCCTATCTTCAGGCCATCCACTCGGACCTGTTTCGTCGCGATCACCTGCCCATCGACGTGGTGATCAGCCCTGAGCGCGAGGTGGCCGCCGCCGCCATGCGCCGCCTGTCCGCACCTTCGGCCTTTGACACGGAAATGTTCATGGATGGTAAAGCCCAGTTGCTGGGCATCCGCATCGAAGAAGACTGTCCCATTGTCAATACGCCGCTACGGCAACTGACAGATCTGTTTTCAACACTCAGCTCTATTGTCGTGGGGGTTCGGCGCGACGGCAGCCTGTTTGCTCCGGAATCCGAGGACCAGTTGTTCGTTGGCGATGAATGTTATGTCTTCAGCAATGTTCAGGACGTTGATCGCACGATGGAGGTCTTTGGCAAGACCCAAAAGAAACAGGACCGCGTCGTGATCGTCGGTGGCGGTAACGTCGGGCTTGAGGTTGCGCGCACGCTGGAAGAGCGTGAAAGCCGAGTGCGCGCCAAAATCATCGAACGGGATCGCAGCTGTGCCGAACATGCCGCTGAAGCATTGGAACGAACGATTGTTCTGAATGGCGACGGGCTGGATGCCGCACTGTTGCGCGAGGCGGGCATCGAACGGGCCGATGCGATGCTGGCGGTTACCGATGATGACCGGGCCAACATGCTGGCCGCGGTGCGCGCCAAAGCCGAAGGCTGTGCGCTGGCGATTGCGTTGATCAATGACCCCACTATGGTGGCGCTGATGGGCCCGCTGGGGATCGATGCCTATATCAACCCGCGCGCAACGACCGTCAGCTCAATCCTGCGTCACATTCGCCACGGGCGGGTGCGGCAGGTCTACTCCATTGGGGATGCCGAGGCCGAGGTGATCGAGGCCGAGGTGCTGTCGACCTCGCCGCTGGCCGGTCAAAAACTGCGCGACATTGATTTCCCCGAAGGCGTTCTGGTGGGTGCCGTACGCAAGGGGGATGAGGTGCTGCGCCCCACTGGCAGCCTGCGGATCGAGGAAAAAGATGTCGTGGCGATCTTTGCCATGGCCAAGGATGTGCCCGAGGTCGAGCGGTTGCTGCAGGTTTCGATCGATTTCTTCTGATGATGCGCGCGCGAACACAGCAGATCGGTTTGGTGCGGCGATTGCCGCTGTTCCTGCTGATCTGGGCGGTGTTTTCGCTGTCGATGTGGGTGCCGGCGATCTATGCGCTGGCGCTGGATGATCATGACACGTCGCGGTCGTTCTTCTATTCCGGTTTGTTGGGGCTGTTCGTGGTGGCCTCGGTCGGGTTGGCGTCATCGAACCGGGTGCCGCGAAGGGGCACGTTGGGGCAGTTGGCGGTGTTGTTGGGGTGTTTTACGGTACTGCCCTTGTTTCTTGCCATTCCGCTGCACGATGCGTTGGGCAATACCACTTTCTTGAACGCCTATTTCGACATGGTCAGTGCGCTGACAACCACGGGCGCTGACCTTTTCCCAGACCCTGATCGCCTTACGGCCCCGCTGCACCTTTGGCGGGCGCTGGTGGGTTGGATGGGCGGCTTGCTGATGTGGATTTCGGCTGCCGCGATTCTGGCACCGCTGTCGTTGGGCGGGTTCGAGGTGACCGCACGTGGGCAACCCGGCCGTCCAGTCTCTGGTGTTGCACAAAGTGAAAAGGTCGATCCGCGTGGACGATTGATCCGAGTGACTCGCACGCTGACGCCAGTTTATACAGGTCTGACGGCGGTGATCTGGCTGTTGCTGCTGATCGCAGGCGAGCAAGGACTGACTGCCATCTGTCATGCGATGTCCACAATGGCTACGTCCGGAATCTCTCCGGTCGGTGGGCTTGAGGGCGCACAGGCTGGTTTCACGGGTGAGGCGATCATATTCTTGTTCCTGTTCTTTGCCCTGTCCCGACTGACCTTTTCCACGGATACCGCCACCACCGGGTATTCGCGGCTGGACAAGGACCCAGAGTTTCGGATCGGTCTGCTGATCGTCATCGCCGTTGCAACGCTTTTGTTTTTTCGTGTGTGGGCGGGCGTCAATGAAATCGGCGGAACACTGAGCCCGATTGATGCGGTGTATGTGTTCTGGGGTATGGTGTTCACGGCACTGGCTTTCTTGACAACGGCCGGGTTCGAAAGCGCCAACTGGAATGACGCACAACAATTGTCGGGGCTGGGGACGCCCGGCCTGATCCTTATGGGGCTGGCCCTGATCGGCGGGGGAGTCGCAACCACGGCGGGCGGCGTCAAACTGCTGCGGGTATTCGCTTTGTACCTGAACGGTGCGCGTGAGATTGACCGGCTGATTTACCCCTCATCGGTCAGCGGCGTAGGGGGTGGTAACCGACGCATTCAAAGCGACGGAGCCTTTATCGCCTGGATCTTTTTGATGATGTTCGCACTGACGGCCGCCTTGTTCAACCTGCTGCTGGCGATGATGGGGGCAGGGTTTGAACAGGCCATGGTCCTGACCGTTGCGGCGCTTAGCACGACGGGGCCGGTGATTGAACTGGCCACGGATATTCCCATCCGACTTGTGGACCTGTCACTTGGAGCCAAACTGACAATGTGTGCGGCAATGGTGATCGGGCGGCTGGAAACACTTGCGATCATTGCCTTGATTACGCCAACCCTTTGGCGCGATTAAGCTTCGGCATTCCAGAATTGACTGATTTTTCATCTGGAATATCTGTGCGCAGCACTCCATACTCCTGCGGAGGGAGCGCGTTGGTCCGCAGCGCGTAGCAAGAACAATGGCGAGATAATAAAATATGGCTTCGGACAGACAGAATCTGCAGGACGCGTTCCTGAACAATGTACGGAAAGCAAAGGTCCCGGTCACAATATTCCTGATCAACGGTGTGAAATTGCAGGGTGTGATCACCTGGTTCGATAATTTCTGTGTGCTGCTGCGCCGCGACGGACAGTCGCAGCTGGTCTATAAGCATGCGATTTCGACCATCATGCCGTCGCAGCCGATCAGCCTGTATGAGGGCGAAGACGCCTCTTGATGGAACACGATAGGACGCGCACCCGGGCTTGGGTGCTGCATCCGGAAATCAAATCTGATGAACAGCGCCGCGTTCCCGAACCAGCGCTGGATGAGGCGGTGGCGCTGGCTGCCGCTTTGCCCGATTTGGATGTGATCGGGTCTGAAATTGTGCGCTTGCAACGCGCCCAGCCGGGGTTGCTGTTCGGCAGCGGCAAGATCGAGGAACTGGCCGAGCGGCTTCATGACAATGAAATCGAATTGGTTCTGATCGACGGGCCGGTTTCACCCGTGCAACAGCGCAACCTTGAGAAGGCTTGGAAGGTCAAAATCCTCGACCGAACCGGCCTGATCCTTGAGATTTTCAGCGACCGCGCCCGCACCCGCGAAGGTGTGTTGCAGGTCGAGATGGCGGCGCTCAGCTATCAACGAACGCGGCTGGTGCGGGCCTGGACACACTTGGAACGTCAGCGGGGCGGATTGGGGTTTGTGGGCGGTCCCGGTGAAACCCAGATCGAGGCCGACCGCCGTGCGATTGATGAACAACTGGTGCGTCTGCGGCGGCAGCTGCAAAAAGTTGTCAAAACCCGCACGCTGCACCGCGCTGCCCGTGCCAAGGTGCCATATCCGATTGTGGCCCTGGTGGGCTATACAAACGCCGGGAAATCCACACTGTTCAACCGTCTGACCGGGGCCGAGGTGATGGCCAAGGACATGCTGTTTGCCACGCTGGACCCGACCATGCGCCGCGTTGAGTTGCCCGACGGTCCTGAGGTGATCCTGTCGGACACGGTGGGTTTCATCTCGAACCTGCCGACCGAACTGGTCGCGGCTTTCCGGGCGACACTCGAAGAAGTTCTGGGCGCCGATATCGTTGTCCACGTACGCGACATCAGCCATGAGGAATCCGATGCACAGGCGCAGGATGTCGAGGCGATTTTGACCTCGCTGGGCGTCGACGAAGAACGCCCCCGGCTGGAGGTGTGGAACAAGATCGACTTACTGAATGGCGACGAACGCGAGGCCGCGTTTAAACGAGCCAAACGTGATCCGTCGATATTCGCCATTTCGGCGGTTACCGGCGAAGGGGTAGACCCTCTGCTGGCCGAGATTGCAACCAAGCTGCAGGGTGCGCGACACGAAGAGATACTGTCTTTGGGATTCGCCGAGGGCAACAGGCGCGCCTGGCTGTTTCGACAGGATGTCGTGCGGTCCGAAAAGCAGACCGAAGACGGGTTCGAAATCACTGTATTGTGGACGGACAGGCAGGCGGCGCAATTCGCCGGGATTTAGCAATCAACGCCCATCAATCTGACGCTGCATATCCTCGACGTCGAACCAGCCTTGCGAGGTTAGAACTTTGTGGTCTTCGGTCAGGTCCCATTCTTCCCAACCCCGTGTGACGACGAGATTGCCGGTTTTGGTATGGTGGCCTTCGAAGGTCCAAACAAAGATAGCGTGGGGCCCAGCCCATCGCATCATGTCGCAGCGTAGCTCAAGATCGGGAAAGTCTGATTGAAATCCACGGGCCATTTCGGCGATCGCGGCGCGGCCTTTCAGCGGTTCAGCCCGGTTCATGGATATCTGCCCGTCGGCGGCAAAAAAGCTGGCGACTGCATTATGATCACCCGAACTCCAGGCGATTGCATAGTCGCGCGCAAGGTTGTTCAGCCTATCCCGAATACTCGCCATTTGTGCCCCCGGTCCCACATAATCCGCTGACAGATCGTATGCGAAAACGGCACTCGGCGTCCACGGGGGCGGGTAGCAGGGGGCAAGGTCTTGCCGAAACAGCGGAATTCAGCGCGGGATCAGGTTGGTCACTCCGACCGCCGCAGCGCGCGCCAAATCCAGGTCCAGTGACATCGGGATATACTCGCCTCGCCGCCATAGCTGAGCCTGATCATCATAATAGCGCGACAGGAAATGGCCCGACTGGCCGGTTGCCGTAATAAACACCGAGCTGTCCGGGTCCGCAAAGTCATAAACACCGCGATAACCTGCTCCATGTACGTTCTGAAACGGGTCCTTACCTTCGCCCGAGGTACGCCCGCGTAGCAGGGTGTTGTCGCCGCCGCTTGTAGATTGCCGGATATTGACGAAGAACCGTAAAACCGGAACCGAGCCCAAAACCGGGTGATCGTGTGTTGCCTGATGCGCATCGCCCCAGCGCAGGGATTGCAGTGCGGTTCCATAGTTTTCGGCGATCCAGATCAGCGCATCGTCCAGCGCCAGCCGCGCCATGTCGGTGCAGGTCTCAGAGGGGGCACTTTGGCGTACGTCACACCAGACCGACGCGCCATCGATGTCGCGGTAGACGCGCTCGATGAACAGCGGCTCGACATGTTTGTATTCGGCGGCCAGTGGGCCCAGCTCGTCCGAGATCAGACGTATTTGCAGCGCCCTTAGCCACGCGGCATAGATCAGCGGTTCGGGCAGGTGCTCGTTCATCTCACCGTTCCATTCGGCCAGCAAGGACAGGGAGATCTGGCGCTGACGTTCCGGAGTGCCTTCGGGGGCGGATGCGCCGGTAAACCAAAGATCCGCGCCGATCAGCGGCAGCAATGAGCGGGCGGTAAAGCTGACGGTATCCAGTTGCGCCTCGATAAAGCTGTCGCGCGTGTGAACCTCGCGCGATTGCATTAGGCGTTCCCAGCGATGAACGCGCTGGGTGTCGCCCCATTCATACGAGACATGCAAGGGGAAGGGGCGGTCGATGATCTTGTTGTTTGTGTTGCCCAGAATACCACCTGCGGGGGCCACGAATTCGGGATTGTCGGCATAGGGCAGGCGACCTTGCCAGAGGTTTTCGGCCAGCCAACCGGGTGTTGGGATGCGGCCACGGCTTTGGTTGCGCAGGTCACGTTTGGGCATTGCGCCAATCAATTTCAGACCGATCGTGTCCTTGTCGACCAGCGACAGGTTTTGCGAGGGCGAAATGAACAGCTCGCCCACATCAATGGCCTCGCGAACAGTGTCGGCATTCATCAGGGCCATAGACGCCGTCATCGACGTGTCGCGCGGGCTAAGCGCCGTCCAAGACAACGAGGCGACATGACCCGGAGGCGTGATCGTTTCCAGATTGTAGTGACTTCCAGGCAGGACCGGGCCATTTTCCGTCCAACGCAGGGTCAGGGTGATGGGGGCCTCGTCCTTGATCTCGATAATCGAGGGGCGGGTGCGAAACTTTTTGAAGCCATCCGGCGACAGGTATTCCTCGGTGTTGTCGGGGTTCAACTGCTCGATATGTACGTCCTGATCGTCCAGGTAGGACGACGTCAGACCCCAACCCAAACGATCGCTGCGCCCGGTCATGATGGCAGGAACACCGGGAATAGTTGCACCAATCACGCCACCTTTGGCCAACTCCAGCCGCGCCAGATACCAGACACCGGGGGCAGTGAACCCTAGATGCGGGTCATTGGCCAACAACGTTCCCCCACTGGCCGAGCGTGAGGGCGCGGCGGTCCAGGCATTGGACGCTCCGGCCAATCCTCGTTTCGGAAAAGGCGACAGCGGCGTGTCGGGCATAGGCGTGCCGCGGGCGTAACGGGGCAGCCCTGGAAACAAAGCGGCATATTCTGGCAGGGCGGCAATACCAGCCCCCGGCACATTCGGCAGGATATCGGTCAACCGCGCCGGATCGTTCAGCATTAATGAAGTACGGGCACGCAGCACTTCGTCCTCAAGATGGCCTGACAGTTGCAGACCCATCAGCTTGATCACCGCAATGCTGTCACCCGGTTGCCAGGGCGAAACGGGCGCGTTGAACAAAAACATCTCGGGCGCACCACGGCCAAGGGCGGCTTCGTTGATCTCATCCAGCCGCGCGTTCACCCCGGCGGCATAGGCGCGCAAGGCGGCTTTGGTGTAATCGTCCTGGGCCTCGACCGAGCGGTGGGCCAGACCGTAAAGGTCCAGTCGGCGCAGCAGCTTGTCGACATGGACGGTACGCGCGCCGAAAATTTCCGACAGGCGCCCCTGGGCGGTACGGCGCATGACCGTCATCTGCCAAAGACGGTCCTGCGCATGGGCATAGCCCAGACCGAAGAACACATCCGGGTCATTTTCGGCCAGGACATGAGGGACATTGGCGGTATCGCGGATGATCTCGACCGGGGCGTTCAGCCCCCGAACCTCGACCGTTTGATCGTAATCCGGCAGGGACTGGCTCGCCAGGAAATACACCAATGCCACAGCGGCCAAAGCCAGCAGGACCAGACCCGTTGTAATGCGTACGAGCCAGCGAAAAACAAATCCCATCTGCGGCCTACAATCCTGATCCTATTCCGATTGAGGTCAGACTAGATGATGGCTGGATCGACCGAAAGAGGAACAGCCCGGGAATATTCGCGTTTACAGCGCTATAAATGAAAAACCCCGCCGCAGCTGGGAACCTGTGGCGGGGACTAATGAGGGGGGAGTGGTAGTCCGATGTTTAAGGAATGATCCGCGTATATTTGGTGCCTTCGACAGTGGCGCCGAATTTCAAACCGGCTTGGCCGAATACCACCGCCAGCACAGGCGAACGCAAAGTCGTTGTGTCAGTGGACAGGGAGTTTCCAGTTGCATCCACCACATAGCCAATATCGGCACCGGCAGTCCATCCGCTGGAACGGCGGAAATCGTTCAGTGCGTCCTGGGTCATGAAGAACAGGACATGTGCATATTGTTGCGCGCCGATTTGCAGGCCGGCGGTTCCGGAAATTGCAGAATAGTAATCAACCGTTGCGCCCTGAATGCGCAAAGCGCCTTGGCCGTAGGCGCCACCAAAGAAGATTAATCCGGCGTCGGTGATCAGGGGCATGATCAACATGCCGTTGGCTTTGTTTGCGATCTCAACCGTGTTGGGATATTTCGCATACATTTCGGTTAGTGTGGCATCGACGCGCGCGTCGATGGTGGCGGCGTTGGTGTTACCCACGCCGTTGCCACAAGCTGCGGTTACCGTCAAACCGGCCATGCCAAAGGCAAAGCCGCGACGGCTTAGTTGGGGTGCATTGGAACTGCTCATGTCTATTTTTCTCTGTATGACTGCCTGATATGTCGGGTGTTCCCGATCTTATGTGCAAGAATACGCCGATTGCCGTCGCGTGTCACGGGAAAGCTGAGTGACAGCGAATCACAATCGGCGAAAAATTGCGACAATTGGGGGCATTAGCCTTGCAAGACGCGCGCGACTTGTGGGGCGAAATAGGTGAGGATGCCGTCGCAGCCAGCGCGCTTGAAGGCCAACAGGCTTTCCAGCATCACCCTGTCACCATCGATCCAACCGTTCCGTGCCGCGGCCTGTATCATCGCGTATTCACCCGACACCTGATAGGCATATGTCGGCGCGCCAAAGGTGTCCTTTACCCGTCGGCAGATATCCAGATAGGGCATGCCGGGCTTGATCATCACCATATCCGCACCTTCGGTCAGGTCGCGTTCGATCAGGCGCAGGGCTTCGTTCGAATTGGCCGGATCCATCTGATAGGTCTTCTTGTCGCCCGTAAGCGCACCCGAAGCACCGACCGCATCACGGAAGGGTCCGTAAAAGGCGCTGGCGTATTTCGCGGCATAGCTGAGGATCATCACGTTCTGGTGCCCAGCAGATTCCAACGCCCGGCGCATTTCACCGATCCGCCCATCCATCATGTCGGACGGACCGATGATATCGGCACCTGCCTCAGCCTGTGCCAACGTCATCCTGACCAGCGCCTCGATCGTCTTGTCGTTCACAATTTCGCCATCGATGACATAGCCGTCGTGACCGTTGATGTTGTATGGGTCCAGTGCCACGTCGGTCATTACCGCGATATCCGGGGCTGCGGCCTTGATGGCGCGGATGGCCCGGTTGGACAGATTTTCAGGGTTCCAGGCCTCGGCGCAATCCTCGGTTTTCAGGTTGGCGTCGGTGTAGGGAAAGATGCAGATCGCTGGGATTCCCAACGCCTGCGCCTCAACCGCGGCCTTAGCTATCAGGTCCACCGACCGGCGCATCACACCGGGCATCGAGGGCACGGGCTCCTCCACACCCTCGCCGTCGCGCACAAAAACCGGCCAGATCAAATCATCTGTGGTCAGCGTATTTTCCCGAACAAGGCCGCGCACGGCCTGCGATTGGCGCGCCCGGCGGAAACGGGTCAGAGGATAGGGGGCGATGGTCGGCTTCATGTCGCGCTCTCCTTGAATATTCCCGCATTGGGTGGCATGAATTCCACGTGGTCTCAAGGGTAACGATGGTCGCGCCTGCGCAGTGAAGGCCCCTAAGGACAGTGAACAAAGGGCTGACGCTTGGACTTATTCTCTACGCTTTTCGAAATTATCGACATGCGCAGCTTCTCGAATCTGTGGTATTGGATCGGGCTGGCTGTGCTGTGGTCGTCCACAAGCCATTGGACGCTGGGTGTGCCCTATGATCTGCTGGTGCGCGCGCGCCGTGTCGGCGGTGAAGCCGAGCGTGATTTTCTGGACATCGTGCGGATCAACAAAAACCGGATACTGTATATCGTTGAGGTATCGGGGCTGGCCATTCTCGGGTTGAGCTGTTTCATCTTCACCGGTCTGGCGATGCTTGGGTTCGTTTACGGGGTTGAATTCGCGCAGGCTGTGTTCTTGTTGTTATTCCCGGTCTGTATTGTGATGCTGATCAACATTTCGGCGGCGCGAAAGCTGCAGGCCGGCGACGGGACATTGGAATTTACCGGCAAGATTTTGACCCGCTGCCGGATTTATACGCAGATTATCGGCATGATCTCGATCTTGATCACGTCGCTTTGGGGCATGTATCAGAACTTTTCGATTGGTGTTCTGGGGTAGGAAATTCGGAAAGGCGAGGCAATGACGGCTCCGAACCACGTAACAGTCGGCGGCGCCCCTGAGGGGTTTGACGCACAGCTTGTCCTGAACGAGATCACGCGATCCGCCGGGCCGGTTTGCCACGTCGCGCGCGATGACAAGCGGATGGAGGCAATGCGGGCAGCACTTGCCTTTTTCGCCCCGGACATGCCGGTGTTCGTCTTCCCCGGCTGGGATTGCCTTCCGTATGACCGGGTGTCGCCGAACGCGGATATCGCTGCGGCGCGGGTCGCAACACTGGCCGCGCTGGTGCATCAGATGCCCGAACGGTTTGTGTTGCTGACCACGCTAAACGCCGCGACCCAACGAGTGCCAGCGCGCGATGTGCTGCGTGAGGCCGCGTTTACTGCCCGGGTCAACCACCGTGTCGACGAAACAGCATTGCGGAACTTTTTGGTGCGCATGGGTTTCACGCAAAGCCCGACGGTTATGGAGCCCGGAGACTACGCGATCCGCGGCGGCATTATCGACATCTTCCCTCCGGGCGAATCCGGCCCGGTTCGGCTGGACCTGTTCGGTGATGTGCTGGACGGTGCGCGCCGGTTTGACCCAGTGTCGCAGCGCACGACCGAAAAGCTGGACGTGGTTGAACTGGCCCCGGTGTCCGAAGTCATTCTGGATGACGCCGCCATCACACGATTCCGCCAGAACTATCGCATCGAATTCGGCGCGGCGGGCACCGATGATCCGCTGTACGAGGCGGTCAGCGCTGGCCGCAAGCATCAAGGCGTGGAACACTGGTTGCCGTTTTTTCACGAAAAGCTTGAAACGCTGTTCGACTATCTTCCTGGTGCCACGATCTCGTTGGACGATCAGGTCACGCCCACGCGCTTGGCCCGGTGGGAATCGATTGAGGATCAGTACGAAACTCGGAGGTTGGCACTGGAAAACCGCTCGCGCATGGACACGGTTTATAAACCTACGCCGCCCGGATTGTTGTATCTGGACGATGCTGCATGGGAGCAGGCGGTGGGTGATCGGCGCGTTTTGCAATTCAGTCCGTTGCCGCAGGCCAGCGGCCCCGGCGTGATCGACGCTGGTGGACGGATCGGGCGGAATTTTGCACCCGAACGACAGCAGGAAAGCATCAGCCTTTTTGGCGCGCTGGCCAGTCATATCACAGACAAGATGAACAAAGGGCCGGTCCTGATCGCGTCTTATTCCGAAGGTGCGCGTGAACGCCTGACCGGATTGATCGAAGACGAAGGTCTGGCTGAGGCGATCCCCGTTTCCGACGGCACTCGCGTCGGTAAACGCGGGCTGCACCTGGCCGTTTGGGCGTTGGAGCATGGGTTCGAAACGTCGGATCTGACGGTGATCGCTGAACAAGATGTTCTGGGCGACCGCCTGATCCGCCAACCCAAGAAACGCCGAAAGGCCGAGAACTTCCTAACCGAAACCCAATCGCTATCACCCGGCGATCTTGTGGTGCATGTGGACCACGGGATTGGCCGCTACATGGGGATGGAGGTCGTGACGGCGGCGGGCGCAGCCCATGAATGCCTTTTGTTGGAATATGCCGAACAGTCCAAGCTGTACCTGCCGGTCGAAAACATCGAGCTGCTGTCGAAATACGGGCACGACGAAGGTCTTCTGGATCGTCTGGGCGGCGGTGCATGGCAGGCCAAAAAGGCCAAGCTGAAAGAGCGCATTCGCGAGATGGCGGACAAGCTGATCCGCATCGCTGCTGAGCGGGCGCTGCGTAAAGCTCCGGTGATGGACCCGCCGCCCCATGCGTGGGAGGAGTTCAGCGCGCGTTTTCCGTATCAGGAAACTGATGATCAGCTGCGCGCGATTTCCGATGTGATGGAAGACATGCACTCGGGCGCGCCAATGGATCGTCTGATTTGCGGCGATGTCGGCTTTGGCAAGACCGAGGTCGCCATGCGTGCTGCCTTTGTCGCCGCGATGTCGGGCGTGCAGGTGGCCGTTGTGGCCCCTACGACGCTGCTGGCCCGACAGCACGCGGCATCGTTCAAGGAACGGTTCCGGGGATTCCCGCTTGAGGTTCGGCAGCTGTCGCGTTTTGTCTCGGCGAAAGAGGCGCAACAAACCCGCGATGGGTTGGCGCGAGGCACAGTGGACATCGTGGTCGGCACCCATGCGCTGCTGGCCAAGGGGATTCGGTTCAACAACCTCGGGCTGCTGATAATCGATGAGGAACAGCATTTCGGGGTGGGTCACAAAGAGCGCCTCAAACAACTGCGCTCGGACATTCACGTGCTGACCCTGACCGCGACGCCGATACCGCGGACGCTGCAATTGTCGCTGACAGGTGTGCGTGATCTGTCAATCATCGGCACGCCGCCCATTGACCGTCTGGCCATCCGCACCTATGTCAGCGAATTCGATGCGGTCACGGTGCGCGAGGCGCTGCTGCGCGAACATTATCGCGGCGGGCAAAGTTTTTATGTGGTCCCGCGTATTTCGGACCTGCCCGAGATTGAGGAATTCCTGAAGGAACAACTACCGGAACTGACTTACGTTGTCGCGCATGGGCAAATGGCGGCGGGCGAACTCGATGACCGCATGAATGCCTTCTATGACGGGAAGTATGATGTGCTGTTGGCAACGACGATTGTGGAAAGTGGGCTGGATATTCCGACGGCCAACACAATGGTCGTGCATCGCGCGGATATGTTCGGTCTGGCGCAGCTTTACCAGATCCGCGGACGGGTGGGGCGATCAAAGGCCCGCGCCTATGCCTATCTGACCACCAAACCGCGCCAGCGATTGACGGCCACCGCCGAGAAACGCCTGCGGGTTCTAGGCTCTCTTGATACACTGGGGGCGGGGTTCACGCTGGCATCGCAGGATCTGGACATTCGCGGTGCCGGCAATCTGCTGGGCGAGGAACAGTCGGGCCAGATGCGCGACGTGGGCTATGAACTTTATCAGTCGATGCTGGAAGAAGCGATTGCCAAGATCAAAGCCGGTGAGATGGAGGGTCTATCGGACGCAGACGACCAATGGGCCCCGCAGATCAATCTGGGCGTCCCGGTTCTGATCCCCGAGGATTATGTGCCCGATCTGGATGTGCGCCTGGGGCTGTACCGCCGCTTGTCCTCGCTTTCGACCAAGGTTGAACTTGAAGGTTTTGCGGCCGAGTTGATTGACCGCTTTGGTTCGCTGCCAAAAGAGGTGAACACCCTGATGCTGGTCGTGCGTATCAAAGCGATGTGCAAACGTGCCGGCATAGCCAAATTGGACGGCGGACCAAAGGGCGCGACGATCCAGTTCCACAATGACAAGTTTGCCTCGCCTCAGGGGTTGGTCGAGTTCATCCAGAACCAGCGCGGGCTGGCCAAGGTCAAGGACAACAAGATCGTCGTGCGCCGCGACTGGAAAAAGGACAGTGACAAGATCAAGGGGGCCTTTGCCATCGCTCGTGATCTGGCGGAAAAGGTTGTGGCCGAGAAGAAAAAGGCGAAGGTCTAGTCTCCGCTGACAAAAGTACACAACTGCCAGTCGCCCGCGTCTGACTTGACGAACGCGGCGCGGTGGCCGGTCATGGGCCAAAGAAAATCGGCGTGCATATAACCTTGCGTGCCGTCCGTCAGCAGGACGCGCTGATATTCGGCACCGTCTTGATAGTCACGTATGATCGCGATTTCGTGGCTGATCAGGCTTATAATGGACGAGTTGCGATCCGGTCTTTGACGTAGAGATACATCGGAACCTTTGACAAAGAACGCCAACTCTGGGTCCAGCGAGGAGGGCAGGGTGATCTGCCATTGATGCGGCATCCAGAACTCGCCTTCTTCGTCGAAGTAACCGGGCTGAGACAAAGTGGTTTCCAAGTCAGACCAGTATTGCGCGCGTAATGCATCCGCGTTTTCACGCTGTTCTTCCGACAGGGCTTCCTGGTCGAAGGTCAGATTGGAACGTAATTCCTCAGGGCCGCCTTCACCGCCATGGCTTAGGTAGATATCGGGGCAGGACGCGGCAACCACAGCGTCGGTATCCCGTGCAGCCACTTGGGCCAATAATGCCTCGCGAAAGGCGATCAACGATGGATCACGGTCTGCCTGATCGACCGGTGGAAAGGATTGACGGTCGGCAAGTGCTGGGCCGCAGATCACGGCAGCCAGCAGTAGCGCGTATCTCATTCGGCGGCCCTCATCGCGGCTTGGGCGCAGAAACAGGATGCTCCGACGGCGCGGTCGGCACGTGCCAGAGCCAAATCAAGACGTTGTTTGATTTGAGCGATTTCAACACTTTCGCCGCGCGCCTTCAGGCAGTCATGCAGACCTTTGAGGCTCCAAACATTGTCCGGATGGATCGAAGCACGGCTGAGGGTGCCGCCCAAGCCAAGGTCTTCGCGATAGACCGCTTCAGCCTCGGTTACGTGACCTTGTTCAAACAACAACGCCCCTAATGCATGGCGGGTAGGCTGCATCCAGCCCCATGGTTCGTCATAGGGCAGCGTGTCATCCAACTCGACCGAGCGTCGCAGATGGGCGTAGGCGATATCGTAGTTGCCCTTGCGATACTCAATCTCTCCACTCAGCATTTCCCGCGCGATTTCAAGCAGGTCAACGACGCGGTTGTTGTGTAGCAGGCGTGTTTCGGGCACGCAGGCCTTGGCCGACAGGAACAGTTGTTCCTCAGCTTCGGCTTCGGCGACGTCACCGGTTGCAGCATGGGCGATGGCGCGAGCATAGTGGATGGTGGCGGTCAACGTGCGATAGAGGTCGGGGTCTGCGGGCAGTTCCAGCGCCTTTGCCTCGTCCCATCGGCCAAAGCGGATCAGGATATGCGGCCCCATGGACATGTAGCTTTCGAAGTAATCCGCCATGGGCGGGCTTTCGATGCGCAACATCTCTTTGGGGGTTGTGTCCCACAGGCCCTGATTGGCGCGTAGGGCCGGTTCCATCTGGCCGAGGAACAACGCCCCGTAGATGGCGAAATGGTAATTGTGCTGACGGTAGCCAGTGTAGATATTGAACGCGCCTTCGCGCTCGTAATATTTTAGATCGGCTATGGTGGCCTTTTCGTTCCAATAAACGACGTTGTGGTAGTGCCCGCACAGCACATCGATATGGGTGGGCATATGCACCAGATGGCCCGCATCCGGCACCAGCGTGCGCAGAACATCCCCGGCTTTTAATGCCTTTTCGGGGGTCGGAGACATCTCCATCAGGTGGACATAGAGGTGCAGCAAACCCGGGTGCGACATGGCTGCGGGGTCATTTGCCATCGCGTCCTCAAGAACCTTCTGCGCCTCAAGCGTGGCGGCACCTTCGGCAGGTTTTCCGGTCTTCAGATCCCACATCTGCCAGGGGGTGAGGTTCAGCAGTGCCTCAACATAAATTGCATGCAGGTCCAAGTGATCGGGTTGGTCGGCAAAGGCTGCGCGCATGGCATCTGCAAAATCGTGGTTCCAGCTGTTCATATCCGGGATCGGTTCGCGCTGAGGGTAACGGGCGGGCAGGGCGCGGATCAGTGCCTGTTCAACGGGGGTGCAGGTGTCCAACAGGGCTACCGCTTGTTGTGTCGCGTCATAGGCTTGCGCGAGCGCTTTCTGCTGACCACGCGCGTCGCGTAAATCCCAGGGCAGGTTGTAATTCGGACCGGCGGCATAAGCGATGCCCCAATGGGCCATAGCGCAATCCGGGTCATGCTCGGCAGCGCGTTGGAAACAGACAACGGCCTCGTCATGGTTATAGCCATAGGTCCAAGCCAGCCCCCGATCGAACCAAAGCTGGGCCTCGGCTGAGGTCGTGCTGACCGGACAGGAATGCGTACCCAGATCGTAATAGTCGCCCATGAAAACCCCTTTACTGTGATCCCAAAGTCCAGACTCTGGGGTGCTGCTTTGCTTGTTCCCTATGATGAACGACGTACGCGACCGCCGCAAAGACTATGCAAAACACAAAGAAATTTACAATTAGTGCTTTGAGGACACCATGACGGTAGTTGCGCCCTTTCCAAGTGCCCTTAAACTCATTCGGTTTGCGCGACCTTGGGTTTGGAGGCTCAAAGCTCTTTTTCATCACGATCCCTTTAACTTAGGGAAAGGTTAGCGTGATTCACCCGGGCTGCACAGGTCAGGCAGGCAGTCTGTTTTCGATCCGGCCCATATGCAGCATCAGTCCGAAACCGGCCACGCTCATCACCAGAATACCGGTGGTCAGGGGATATAGCGAGCCATCGAACATTTGACCGATCGGGGCGGCGATAGCGGCGGCCAGAACGGTCGAAAACGAGCCGATGACCGACGCTGCCATACCGGCAATATGGCCCATTGGCTCCATTGCGATGGCGTTCAGGTTGCCCATCGTCATGCCAGCCATGAAAAAGATCGAGGTCTGCCAGAAGACGAACACCGCAAAGTTCAGATTGGCCGAAAGCGGCATCATGTTCAGCGTGATGACGCCAATCGTGATGGCGATCTGCGCGCCAAGAGCCCATGTCACCAGCCGCCGCATCCCCACGCGGATCACAAGCGCAGCGTTCAACAGGCTGGCGGACCCCGCCATCAAAGCCACAAAGCCGAACCAAAACGGGAAGCTGTCGGCGCTGTCATGGATCACATCATAAACTGGCTGCACCATGGTCAGCATGGTGAACAACATGCCAAGGCAAAGGGATTGCACAAAGATTGATACGCGCACCGTGGGATGGGCGAACATCTCGCGTGCGGCCGCGGTCATCAAGGGCAGGCGCAGTGGGCGACGGTTTTCCGACCTCAGCGATTCTGGTAGGCGAAAGCCCAGCCAGATCACGGTGATCACCGAGAACAGAATGAACGAAACAAAGATGCCACGCCATCCCGCGATGGCGATCATTCCGGCCCCCAGCATCGGGGCGACGGCAGGCACCAGCGTAAAGATCATCATGGCGATAGAGACGATCCGCGCCATTTCCCGGCCCGAGTACAAGTCTCGGATGATCGCCATGGCGACCACACGCGGCGCGGCGCAGCCGATGCCCTGTGCCACCCGCGCGAACAGTAGAAGTTCCAGCGAAGAACTGGCCCAAGCCACGGCTGCCGACAAGATGTACAACGCCGAGCCGACATAGATCACCGGCTTGCGCCCAAACGCGTCGGACAATGGGCCCACAAAGAATGTCCCGATGCCCATGCCCAGAACAAATGAGGTCAGGATCAACTGAGCGTCGTTGATATCATCGGGGCTTAGCTGCGCGCCGATCTCGGGCAAAGCAGGCAGCATCGAGTCGATCGAAAACGCAATCGTCGCAAACATCATTGCGACAAGTGCGATGAACTCTCCCGAAGACATGCGATTGGCCATGGCGCCCTCCTGACCTGATTGCGCTATCACGGCTTTTCAGGAGGCGCTAGGGGGCAGGCTGCACAGGGACCTGTGCTATTTTGCAGGGGAAGCCTCAAGCTGAGACATAATCTCACCGATTACTTTTTCCCACATTTCAGGGGGTTGTGCGCCCGGAACCGCGTGCTGGTTGGCCACAATGAAGGTAGGAACAGAATTTACCCCCATCTGTCGCGAATGGGTGTCGCGGGTGCGGATATCCTCGCGATCAGCGTCGGATTTCAGCAGTTTCGATACCACAGCTGCGTCCATGCCGATACTGTCGGCGATATCGGCCAACACTTCGTGGTCGCCAATATCACGTCCCTGCACGAAATACGCATCGAACAGAGCGTTTACGGCTGCGTCTTGCTTGCCCTCGATTCCGGCCCAGTGGATCACGCGGTGCGCATCCAACGTGTTAGGTGTGCGTTTCATCCCTTCGAAGTCAATGCTCAGCCCGGCATTCTGCGCATGCTCAACCACCGGGGCATAGGCGCGCACGGCACCGTCTTTGCCGCCGAACTTGCGCTCCAGATATTCGCGGCGATCCATGCCTTCGTTCGGCATGTCGGGGTTTAATTGAAACGGATGCCATTCGATAACGAACGGGTGGTCCGGAATAGCGGCCAGAGCTTTGTCCAGATGGGTTTTGCCGATATAGCACCATGGGCAGATCGGGTCGGACATGATGTCGAGTTTGACGGTCTGAGTCATGGTGTATTCGCCTTGAAATAGGCCGGGAGCGCCCGACGCAGGAGTTTGCCATTACCACCGGTTGGCAGCTCGGGCAGGTGAATGAACGCGCGTGGCTGTTTGTAGCGCGCCAGATTTGCCTCCACATAGGTTTGCAAAGCGGCTTCGTCCAGCTTTTCCGGACCGGTATAGAAAGCGGCTATCACGAATGTGTCCTGTTTAACCTCAACCGCCGCGGCACCCACTTGCGCGATGCCGGGGAATTTGGTTAGGGCGGCCTCAACCTCGACCGGGGACACGCGATAGCCACCCGCGTTCATCATATCGTCGTCGCGGCCCAGATATGTGATCTGTCCGTCCATCGCCATGGCCCCTTGATCACCGGTCAGAAACCAGTCGCCCTGCATGCGGGCCTTGGCCTCGTCAGGTGCATTCAGATAGGTCAGCATCAGACCCGGGTCTGATCGGTGGATGGCAATGGTACCTTCTTGGCCACGCGGAACCGGTCCGTCCGGCCCCAATATCGCCACCCGGCGACCCGGTTGAGGTTGCCCTAACGACTCGCCCCGGGCCGGATGGGCAGGGCTGGACGAGATGAAGGTCGAACATTCGGACATACCGAAGGCTTCGTACAATTCTGTCCCGGTCAGGTCGCTCCATTGCGCATGCAGGTGCCGCGACAGCTTTTCGCCTGCGCACAGGCCGTGACGCAGGTCCGGTAAATGCAGATCACCGGCGGATTTAAGCAATTTGCGAAACACGCCGGGCGCGGCGGCAAAGATCGTTGCCCGATGTTGTCTTAACAGCTCTGGAAGGGCATCAGAGTCGGTGCCGGGTTCGGGGATCAACGCGGTCGCGCCGATCGTCCAGGGATCCATCAGCCCGGTGCCCAGAGTATAGGTCCAGTTGAACGCCCCGGCATGACACAGGCGGTCCGTATCCCGCAACCCGTACCAGCCATCCACCATCATCTGGCGCGCCCAGATGGCGCGGTGGGCATGGGCCACAGCGCGTGGTTTGCCAGAAGTGCCAGAGGTATAGACGACATAGGCCAACCGGTCCGGGTCGCCGAGTTGGAACTTGGCAGGGGGCAGTGCGCGCATCCCCGACAGATCGTCCAGCGTAATCTGCAACGGATGATTGGCGCAGGCGACGGCTGGGTCGCGCAGAATGGCTGTGGGTTGCAGATCAGAAATAATGCGCGCAGTTTCGGGCTCAGTCAGCTGTGACGAGGTGGGAACCGGCACGACCCCGGCAGCTATGGCCCCAAGATAGGCGATGGGGAAATCAACCGTATTCCCCAGTCGCATCAATGCAATGTCCCCGGGATTCAATCCGGTCGTCAACAGCCCGGTAGCGGTGCCCAGAATGGCCGATTTCAATACGCCATAGGTCCAATCCCGCGCCCCGTCATTGCCTAAAACCGACAAAGCGGTTTTGTCCGGGTGGTCATCCGCGTGCCGCAGAACGTGCGCGGCCAGATTGAATGGTGCGGGGCAGGCCGGAGGCGGCCCCTGATCGAAAACAGAAAGCATGGCCACTGGCTATCGCGGCGCTTGGCGCGTTGCAAGCCGGGCGGGCTGGTCCTATAGATTGGCGCATGAGTACTAATGAACAGCCATCTCTGATCCGAATTGCACGTGACTCGGGTGAGCACACCGATCCCGAACCACTTGATCTGGGTGCGCGCGTGCGTCAACTGCGCAAGGCGCGGAACTGGACGCTGGAACAAGCGGCGTCTCAGGCGGGGCTTGCGCGCTCGACCCTCAGCAAGATCGAGAATGGGCAGATGTCGCCCACTTATGACGCGCTGAAAAAGCTGGCGACCGGGTTGGAAATTTCGGTGCCACAGCTGTTCACCCCGCCACAGCGTGATCAGGTGATCGGTCGGATGGCAATCACCCGCATGGGCGAAGGCGCTGAACATCCGACGGGAACATACGAGCACGAGTTGCTGGCGGAAAACCTAACGAAAAAGCAGATGCTGCCCTATCGGGCTCGCGTGCGCGCGCGTTCAATGGACGAATTTGACGGCTGGGTGCGCCATGACGGCGAAGAATTCCTGTATGTGCTAACCGGGGTTGTGAAACTGTACACCGAATTCTACGAACCCGTCGAAATGCGCCGTGGCGACAGCGCTTATTACGACGCCAGTATGGGTCACAACGTGATTTCCGTCAGTGACGAAGATGCGACGATCCTGTGGGTAACGTCACTTGCTTAAGGAACGGCTGAACTCGCGGTTCAGACCTTCGGTGAATAGAAAATCCTCAAGTTCTTCGTGGGCTTCATTTACGGTCAGGTGGTGGCGTTCGGCCAGGTAGGCTTCGAACCCTTTTCGATCTTTGCTCAGCCGCACCTTGTCCTGATCGCGCAGATTCGGAAAACGCCGTTTAGCGCGGGAATACATAGCATCCCAGTCTTGCAGCAGGTCAGTCCAGTTCAACATCAGTCAGCTTTCCGTAATTCGGGTTTCACGGCTGCTCGGCCCTTTCATCAGGGTACGGAGATGGCGGGAGTCGATGCGCATGACAAAATGTCGCACCTGAGCGGCGCTGACGTAACGTCAAAAAGGCCCGTTACGCACGATACGCAACGGGCCTACGGACCTAAGGTTGGAGTGAGTGGAGGCCGGTCCGCAAAATCCAAGAGTGACGCGCTGCATGACAAGCTATCTAGCGAAATAATCAGAATTAATCCGGCCAAACAGCACGTTTAAATGACATTAGGCTATATCGTACAGATATGTTCAGTAAAGCCCCTTGTGGGTGTTTTTTTTAGTTAAGCTGGAATTTGGGTGATCAGCAAATTGTGGCGAAACTTAGTTCGAATACCCCTAGATGTAGTGTGGTTTGCGCCATGTGCCGAAATCCGCCGAAGGCTGCGGCGTTATGGCAGAGCCGTCCTTTGGGGCCAAATCTTCAGATCCAAAGCACCAAAGCACCAAACAACCTACAGCGGATTAATGCGGCAGCGGGGCTTATTTGGTCACTCTTCGTACCACCAAACCTGCGGCATATACTCGGGCCCGTCGCCATAGATCGGCAGGGTTTGAGGCTGCTTCAGTTCTTTGGCATGGGCGATGCGCCCGACGTCGAAGTTCCAGATCGGAATGACATAGCGACCAGCAGTCAGAACCCGATCAAGCGCGCGGGTGGCGGCCACGAAATCCTCGTGACTTTCCGAGGCCAGCATAGCGTCAATCAGCCCATCCACAGCGGGTGAGGCGACTCCCATCAGGTTGCGCGTGCCCTGTACATCCGCGTTTTCGCTGCCCCAATACAGACGCTGTTCATTGCCCGGAGACAGAGACAGCGCACGGCGAAGGAACGTGATGTCAAAATCAAACTCGGCATTGCGGCCGACAAATTGCGCGCTGTCTACCTGTTCGACATTGACCTTGATGCCCAGACGCTCAAGCGCGCGGGTATAGATTTCGATGGCTGTTTGTCCTTCGCTATCGCCCTGTTGCAGCAGAACGGTGATGGCAAAGTCCTGACCATTCTGGTTGCGCAGCACACCGTCCTGAATGGTCCAGCCTGCTTCGGCCAGCAGCTTGTTGGCCTTGCGAATATTGGCGCGATTCCGGGCCGAACCGTCGCCGACGGGCAGGGCATAACCTTCAAACGCGCCGGGCGGTAGGTCGTCGGCATAAAGTTGCAGCAGCTCGGCGACACGCCCAGTGGCCGGGCCGGGTTGCATGCCCAGGTCAGAGCCCGAGAAATACGAAGTGATCCGTGGTTGGGCGCTGCCGGTGATCGTATCGTTGATAAATTCGAAATTGAACGCCAGCAGCATCGCCTCGCGGACTCGCCAATCATCGAAAGGGGCCTTGCGGGTGTTCATGACAAACCCGGTCATGCCCGAGGGTTTGCCGTGCGGAATTTCGGTCTTGACCACATCACCGCGCTGAACGGCAGGAAAATCGTACTGAGTGTTCCATTTGTCGGCGTTGAATTCGCGCACCGCGGTCAGTTCACCGGCCTTGAACGCCTCGAACAGGACGGTGCCGTCGCCAAAAAACTCGATCCTTATGTCATCCAGGTTCATGGTCCCGCGCCGGAACGGAATGTCAGCCCCCCAATAGTCTGGATTGCGCCGCAAATTCACATAGCGGCCCGCCTCATAGCTATCGATCACGTACGGCCCCGACCCGATGGGAACGTCCTGCAGCGCGGCGTTGGCGAAATCTTTCCCCTCCCACTGTGCTTTTTGCAGGATCGGACGCAGCCCGGCGATCAGTGCCAATTCCCGGTCGGGTTCGTTGAAAGTGATCCGCACCGTGCGGGGGCCGGTCTGTTCGATGCTGTCGATCTTGCCCCACAAACCGCGGTAACGCAGATGACCTTCGGTGCCCAGAGTTTCATAAGACCAAATCACATCATCTACGGTCACCGGATTTCCGTCAGAAAACTGGGCGTTCTCACGCAGGGTAAATTCCACCCAAGAGCGGTCCGGTGCAGTCTCAACTGATTCGGCTAACAACCCGTAAAGAGTGAAAGGTTCGTCCCAGGACCGGCCCATCAGGCTTTCATGGGTCCAAAATCGCAATTGCCATGGCGAGCTGCCTTTTTGCACAAACGGGTTCAAACTGTTAAAGCCGCCGGTGTTTCCGAATACAACCTTGCCGCCTTTAGGCGCGTCGGGATTGGCATAGGGCAGGGACACAAAATCCGGTGGTAGGGCAGGGTCGCCGTACATAGCTATGCCATGGGCCGATTCTGCATGAGCGATTGTGACAGCAAAAATAAAGGTGATTCCCGCGATCACAGGGCGAACGGGGCGTAGAAAATTGGGGCGCATTTTGGAAACAATCCTGCTCTGGCCTTATTTTGTTGGGATTCACCGTATCGATGATTTTTCTTATTTTCAAACTTTTAGCTTGGACGGATGCAAGGAATTGCTTATAAAGGATGCACTGCTCGATAGGTTTCTTGCCTGTATGAAACCTGCCTCAATAACTTAACGCCCGCTTCGTGCGGGCGTTTTTTTTGAGGCGTTTTGCCCCCGGATGCAGAACCCATATGTTTCCCCGTTTCCTTTGCAGTTGCAGCATGGCACTGTGCGGTCAAAGCAGATGTTGACGGAGAAAGCTCATGAGCGTGGCGGGAAAAACGGCGATCATCACAGGGTCGAATTCAGGGATCGGTTTGGGTGTTGCCCGCGAATTGGCCAAGGCTGGGGCCAACGTAATTTTGAACTCCTTCACCGACCGGGATGAGGATCACGCGCTGGCCGCCGAGATTTCGCAGGAAACCGGAACCAACGCGCGTTACATCAAGGCGGACATGTCCAAGGGGGACGAATGCCGTTCCCTGATCGAAAAAGCGGGTGCCTGTGACATTCTTGTGAACAATGCAGGCATTCAACACGTCTCACCGATTGATCAGTTCCCGGTCGACAAATGGGATGCAATCATCGCGATCAACATGAACTCGGCCTATCACACTATGGCAGCGGCTCTGCCGATGATGCGCCAGGCCGGGTGGGGGCGCATTGTGAACATCGCCTCGGCCCACGGGCTGACGGCGTCGCCTTTCAAAGCAGCCTATGTCGCGGCCAAACATGGTGTGGTTGGGATGACCAAAACCGTAGCACTGGAGACCGCGCAGGAACCGATCACCTGCAATGCGATTTGCCCGGGCTACGTGCTGACGCCGCTGGTCGAGGCGCAGATTCCCGACACTATGAAAGAATACGGCATGAATCGTGAGGACGTGATCAAGAACGTCATGCTGGAACGACAGCCTTCGAAAGCTTTTGCAACGGTCGAGCAACTGGGCGGTACAACGGTCTTTTTGTGTTCGGATGCCGCCGCGCAGATCACCGGAACGGCAATCTCGGTGGATGGGGGCTGGACGGCTCTGTAAGTCAGGGGGCAGGTCATGAAACGCATCAATCTGGCACTGCAGGGCGGCGGCGCGCATGGCGCCTTTACCTGGGGTGTCTTGGACCGGTTGCTGGACGAGGATGATATCGAGGTCGCGGCAATCACCGGCACCTCGGCAGGGGCGCTGAACGGGGCTGCGTACAAATCCGGCATGGTACGCGATGGACGTGACGGCGCGCGGGCCAGCCTTGATGGGCTGTGGGCGCGCATGGGGGCCGTCGGCGATATGCGCCTTGCCAATTGGATGCAGGCACTTGAGCCCGCTCAGATTGCGCATGCCATGGAGTATTCCCTGCCGTTTTCCGTGGGTGATGCATGGTCGCGGCTGGTGTCGCCCTATGCTTATGGTCCGTTTTATCGCAATCCGCTGGAACCGGTGGTGGACCGGTTCAATTTCAACGAAATTTGCGCCGATGAAGGACCGCGCCTGTTCGTCTGCGCCACCTGCGTGCGCAGTGGCAAGATCCGTGTTTTTACTGGGGATGAGGTCTCGACCGATGCGATTTTAGCATCGGCTTGCCTGCCGAACCTGTTTCAGGCAGTAGAGATTTTTGATCCCAATTCGGACCGGACCGAAGCGTACTGGGATGGCGGCTATACCGGGAACCCGGCGCTGTACCCCTTGTTCAACACCGATCTGCCGGATGATGTGGTGATCGTGAACATCAACCCGCTGGAACGGGAAGAGGTGCCGAAAACGCCGCAACAAATCCAGAACCGGATCAACGAGATCAGCTTTAACTCATCCCTGTTCCGCGAATTGCGAGCGATCAGCTTCGTGCAGCGCTTGTTGGCCGAAGGCAAATTGAAAGCGGGTGAGATGAACCGGGTTCTGGTTCACATGATCGCCGATGACGCGCTGATGAACGATCTGTCGGTGGCAACTAAGACGGTGCCGAACCCGGTTGTTCTGCACAAGTTGAAAGAGGCCGGGCGCACGGCTGCGCATCGGTTCCTTTCGGACAACAAGGACGATTTGGGGCGGAAAAGTACTGTCAACTTGCCCGAGATGTTTGGCTGATCACTCAGGCGGTAGCGTCGGGTCTTTGCCGTTGGGGTAAACCAGACCGGCAGAAATCACCAGCTTGGCCGCGTCCTCGATAGTCATGTCCAGCAGAATGACGTCTTCGGCAGGAAAGAACAGCAAAAACCCCGAGGTCGGGTTTGGCGTGGTCGGGATGAAAACGCTCAGCAATTCGCCCGCGGTTTCGGCGCGCTGGGTGACCTCGCCTTTGGCGGTGGTCGATACAAAGCCGATAGCCCAGATACCGCGGCGTGGATATTGCACCAAGCAGGCTTTTTCAAAAGATCTTTCTGTCTGGGCAAAGACCGTCTCGGATATTTGCTTGATCCCGGAATAGATCGAGCGGACAACCGGCATCCGTTCTACCAGGCTTTCGGTGAAGGAAATAAAGGACCGTCCCAGAATCCCCTTGGCGACCCAGCCCACCAGAACAGTGAACACCAGAAAGATGATGACGCCGACGCCGCGCAGGTTGATGCCTACATATTGTTGGGGCTGGAACTGTTGTGGGATCAGCGGCAGGACAGCACTGTCGATCCAGCCCACGACGGACCAAATCAACCAGATCGTCAGCCAGACAGGCGCAATGACAACGATGCCCGTCAGAAAAGACGCGCGCAGCCGGGAAAACAGGCCCGGTCCGCGGTGGGGTTCTTCGTCAAACGGTGTGTTCATTGCGATCCTGATTGGTTTGCCGATTTAGTTAAGCAGTCCGGTGTCTTGGTACAATAGGGTAGCTCTAGGCGGATTTGGTCAAAGCAATCGCGATACCGGCGGCTAGACGGGCATTGTTGCGTACCAGCGCAATGTTTGCGGTCAGCGAGCGGCCCCCGGTCTGTTCATAGATCCGTTGTAGCAGGTATGGCGTGACGCCTTTGCCGGTGATCCGGTGCGTATCCGCGTCGGATTGGGCGGCAGCGATGATGGGGGCCAGTTCCTCGGCCGGGATTTGATCGGCGTCCGGGATCGGGTTGGCAACCAGCTGACCCCCGGGCAGGCCAAGCGCGCGACGGGTGGCGTGGGCCTTGGCGATGTCTTCGGCACTATCCATGCGCAAGGGCGCAGGATAGGGGGACTTGGCGGACCAAAAAGCCGGGAATTCATCCTGTCCATGCGCGATAACCGGAACGCCCAATGTCTCGAGCACTTCAAGTGTTTTAGCAAGATCCAGGATGGCTTTCGCACCGGCTGCAACAACAGTAACAGGTGTCTGCGCCAATTCGTGCAGATCGGCTGAGATGTCAAACGAGGTCTCGGCCCCCTGATGCACACCACCGATGCCACCGGTCGCAAAAACTTCGATCCCGGCATAGCGCGCGGCGATCATCGTGGCGGCCACTGTCGTGGCCCCGGTGCCGCTGGTCGACATACAGGCCGCCATGTCCGCGCGTGAGATCTTGGCGACGCCCTGGGCCTGCCCCAGTGCTTTCAACTGGTCGTCTTCCAGGCCCACATGCAGTTTGCCTTTGATCACGGCCATGGTTGCAGGAACCGCGCCAGCGTCACGGACGTCCTGCTGAACCTGCGCCGCCACCTCGATATTCTGAGGGTAGGGCATACCATGGGTGATGATGGTGCTTTCCAGCGCAACGATGGGCTGACCTGCATCTTTGGCGGTGCGGACCTCGGCGGAATATTGGATGTCGATCACAGTGGTGTTTCTCCGGAAACATAGGTTGCGGCGGCATGTAGGGCGCGGCGTAAGGCTTCGTCATTGGACGCACCGTTGGCCTCGGACGCGATATGCGCCGCCATGAAAGTATCGCCCGCACCGGTCACACGGGTGACCAGAACGGAGGGCGGTGTTTGGGTCAATATTTCGTCAGCGCTGCCAATGGTGGCCGAGTTGCCGCCGTCCGTGACCAGCACCCGCAGCGCGCCACGGTCCAGCAGGCCCTTGGCGGCGCCTTCAGAATCGGTGAATTCGCGCTGGCACAAGATGCCGGCCTCTTCGAGGTTCACATAAAGCGTGGCGCGGGCGTGTTTCAGGAACGGCAGCAGACGTTCGGCCTTGCCGGGCGAGGCCGGGGCCACGCGCAGGTCCGCACGCGCAAAGGCGGGGCTTTGGGCGATTTCTTCCAACAAGTTCAGCGTCAGGTTGCCGTCCAGCGCGATGGGACCCTGGAACGGAGTGTTCTCATACCCCAGCGGCCCTTGCATCAAGGGGCGCAGGATTTTCGCCCCGGCGGCCTCAAGCGAGTGCGCGTCAGCAATTGCCGCGATCAGGCCGTTGGCCCCTTCGACGGCCATGTACCTGTCTGTCGGCAAATCCTGCGAACGATAGATGTGGTCCGTGACCATGCCCAGCCGCGAACAGGCGTTGACCAACTCGTCGCCTTCGGGGTCGCGACCAATGGCTGTCAGAAGGGTCGGCGTCATGCCGAAGCGCACCAGCGTCATGGCGATGTTCATGGCCACTCCGCCGGGCAGGCGGGTGATCCGCCCCGGCACGTCCGAGCCCTGACGCATGGCGCTGGCGGACCGCCCGATTATGTCCCACAGGACCGAGCCGATACACAGGATTTCGCTGTTCTGAGTCATGCCCGTGTCATGCCGCAGCCCCGAGGTGGGTGCAAGGGTTAACGCTCACATCGCATCGGTAAGAATTTTAAGCGCGGCAAACGGGTCTTCTTGTGACCAGATCTCATCCCCGATACCGAAGAAATCAGTGCAAGGGGTCAGGTCGCGGATCAGCTCAGGCGTCAGGCCACCTTCGGCCACAACCGGAACCTCGATCATCTCAGACCACCACTGAAACAGGTCTTTTTCAGCCGTGGTTCCGTCCCCCAACGTTGACGCGCCGACCGGGCCAAAGGCAACATAATCTACGCCAGCTTCGCCGGCGGTCATGCCATCATGGCTGGACGCGCCACAAAAACTGCCAACAATGGCATCCGCGCCCAACTCCTTGCGCGCGGCGCGCACTGAACGTGCGGCGTCGTCCAGATGCACCCCGTCCAACCCCAACCGTTGCGCCAGCAGAACATGGTTCGAGATGACCAGCGCCACGTCACGGGTATGGGCCACCTCGCGACAAGCATCAGCAGCGCGCGAGATCGCGTCTTCGTCATTGCCTGCCAGAGCCAGTCGGATGCAGGCAATCTCGGCACCGTCCAGAACGCGGCTAAGCTGGTCGGGGAACGTGCTCAATGAGATGGTCGGAGGGGTGATCAGGTAAATCTGCGGCTGCTCGGGGGTGTCCATTGGCGCGTCCTTAGCTTTCAGTCTTTGGCGCGGTTTAGCGGATTGTGCCGGGGAAGCAAACTTTTATGCCGGTTTATGGCGCAATTGACCAATCGGATGCCTTGCCCTGCGCCATCGCGCCGATTACAGCAAGCCAAGTTTTCCGGAGACAACCATGCCCAGCGATACATCCCAGCCGTCCTTTGTGCTCGTCCGCCCTCAGATGGGTGAAAACATCGGCGCTGCCGCGCGGGCGATGTGGAATTTCGGGCTGGACCGGATGCGGATCGTGGCACCGCGTGATGGCTGGCCAAACCCCAAGGCGGTGGCAATGTCCAGCGGGGCAGGGCGCTTGCTGGACGAAGCGCAGCTGTTCGATGACCTTGCGGGCGCGCTGGCCGACAGCACTTTTGTCTTTGCAACTACCGCGCGCCAGCGTGGTCTGACCAAACCGGTCTACAGCCCCGAACGCGCGATGCAGATCGCGGCCGAGAAAGTGGCGGCTGGTGAAAAGGTCTCGGTCTTGTTCGGACCGGAACGGGCGGGGTTGGAAAACGAAGATATCGCCAAGGCAAATGCCATTATCTCGGTTCCGGTAAACCCGGAATATGCCTCGCTGAACCTTGGCCAATGCGTGTTGTTGACCGCCTATGAGTGGATGCGCCAGACCGGCGATGTGGTGCACGAAGCCACCGATCTGGGCAAAGGCGACTGGGCCACGGGGATCGAGGTCGAGAAACTGGTCGAACATTACGAGGACCGGCTGGAGGAGGCGGGCTTTTTCTATCCCCCCGAAAAGGCCGAAGGCATGAGGACCAATTTGCGCAATCTGTGGTCTCGGATGCGGATGACGCGCGCGGATGTGCAGATGCTGCACGGGATCATGCGTCAGATGGTCCGCTGGAAGGATAAAGGCTGAGGCTGGACCTTAGCCCCCCTTCACCCTAGCTTGCGACGAAATCCAAGGCACAAGAGGACAGCATGAGCGGTAAGCGCAGCATCTTCGAAGACGTCTCAGACACAGAAAAACAACAGGCCGTTCAACCGGGCATGATTGACCGTGGTCGTGGCGGCGCACGCGGGGCCATTCGCGTCTGGCTGATGATCCTGTTCGCGCTGGTCGTTGTCATGATCGCCGTAGGCGGCCTGACACGCCTGACCGATAGCGGACTGTCGATAACGGAATGGCGCCCGGTCACTGGGGCCATCCCTCCAATGACCGAGGCCGATTGGCAGGCCGAGTTCGAAAAATACAAGCAAATCGACCAATGGCGCATTCAGAACCAATGGATGGAGCTTGATGACTTTAAATCCATTTACTGGTGGGAGTGGGGTCACCGTCAACTGGGCCGGGTGATCGGTCTAGTTTGGGCACTTGGGTTCTTTGGCTTCCTGCTGGCCCAGAAAATTCCGACCGGGTGGACAGGTAAATTGCTGATTCCAGGCGCTTTGGGCGGTGTTCAGGGCGCGGTTGGCTGGTGGATGGTTGCCTCGGGCGTGACGCAGGGCGAGGGGATGACGGCCGTTGCCAGCTATCGCCTGGCAGTCCATCTGGGTCTGGCCTTCGTTATCCTCGGGTTCCTTGCGTGGTACATCTTTGAGCTGGGGCGCGAGGAGCGTGACCTGATGCAGGCCCGCCGCGCGAAAGAGGGCAAACTGTTCTCGCTATCGACCGGGCTGATGCATTTCGCCTTTCTACAAATACTCATAGGCGCCCTTGTGGCAGGCATAGACGCTGGAAGATCATATACCGATTGGCCCCTGATCGGTGGTCAACTGTTGCCGCCTGACGCGACGATGCTTGAACCGATGTGGCGCAATTTCTTTGAAAGCCCCGGTCTGGTGCAGTTCATTCACCGCTGTGCTGGCTATCTTCTGTTTATCTTCGGCATCATTGTCAGGAGACGCGGCAGCACCAGCGCGCATCCGCAAACGCGGTTTGCGTTCAATGCAGCTTTTGCGGCGCTTTCGCTGCAGGTGGTGGTCGGGATTATGACGGTGATCTACGCGGCCCCCTGGCAGATCGCCATCTTCCACCAGTTCATGGCCGTTGTTGTTTGGACCCTGATCCTGCGCGCACGTTTCCTGACAGCATATCCAATCGCCACCTCAATCCGCGGAGCATGACCCTGATGACTGCCTATGATGACCTGATGGCCTTCCAACGCGAAACGTCGGCCCTCGGGCAAATCGCCGGGCGGCTGGGCTGGGACCAGGAAACGGTGATGCCGCGCGGCGCGGCCCCGCAACGGGCTGAGGAAATGGCCGCGATCGAAGCGGTTCTGCATGCCCGCCGTTCTGACCCGCGCGTGGCTGAGTGGTTGGAGCTAGCCGACCCACAAGACGACGTGGCCCGCGCCCAATTGCGCGATATCCGTCGAACTTACGAGCGGACGGCAAAAGTGCCAGCCGATCTGGCCAAGGCCATTGCGCGCGTGACGTCAGCAGCCCAGGGAACTTGGGCGCAAGCCCGTTCAGACGAGAATGTGGCTACCTTTCTGCCTGTTCTCGAGGAGGTCGTTGCCCTCAAGCGTGAAGAAGGCGTTGCACTGGCGCAGGGTGGTGATGTCTATGACGCCATGGTTGAAGACTACGAACCCTATACCACCGGTTCACAAATCGCCGAGATTTTCGATCAGATGCGCCCTCGTCTTGTGGCCCTGCGCGCGGCCGTTTTGGATAAACCAGCGCCGCACGCTCTGACCGGAAAATTCGACGAACAGATACAGATGCAATTGTCGCAGAAACTGGCGACCACGTTCGGGTACGATCTGAATACTGGGCGGGTGGACAAGGCAGTACATCCGTTCAGTTCGGGCAGTGGCCTGGATGTGCGCATCACCACTCGCACCAGCGAGACCGACCCGTTCAACTGTTTCTACTCAACCATTCATGAGGTCGGCCACGCCGCCTATGAACAGGGTATCAACCCGGCCTATGCGCTGACACCACTGGGGCAGGGCGTGTCGATGGGCGTGCATGAAAGTCAAAGCCGGATTTATGAAAACCAGCTGGGCCGATCTCGGGCGTTCACGGAGTGGCTTTACAATCAAATGGTTGACGCGTTCGGTGATTTCGATGTCGCGGATGCCGATGCGTTCTATGCCACGGTCAACGGCGTACACAAAGGCTATATCCGGACCGAGGCGGACGAGGTGCAATACAACCTGCACATCATGCTGCGCTTTGACCTTGAACGCGCCCTAATGGCCGGAGACCTTCAGGTCAGCGATCTGGAAGCGGCGTGGAACGACCGATTCAAGGCCGATTTTGGATATGAGGTCGACCGACCTTCGAACGGGTGTTTACAGGACGTCCACTGGTCGGTCGGGTTGTTTGGTTATTTCCCGACCTATTCATTGGGCAATGTCTATGCCGGATGTCTGTATCAAGCGTTGCGCGCTGCGGTTCCTGATTTGGATGCGCAACTGATCAGGGGCGACACGTCAGGCGCAACCAGTTGGCTGTGCGAGAACCTACAGCGTTTTGGCGGGCTCTTCACCCCGCGCGAGACTATCCAACGCGCCAGCGGGATTGAACCGGGACCGGAACCGTTGTTGGCGTATTTGGAACAGAAATTTGGTACGCTCTACAATCTTTGAACGCACAATTTCCGGCCAAACTCGTTGTCACAAGTGTGCCGCGTTGCCAGTTCTTTGCCTAAAGCAGCCCATAGGAACCGAGCATTGCTAATCAGGCAGTAGATAGATGGTCAGATAGCATAAAAGTTGAAAGCCCCCCTGAACCATATGGTTTTCTTCCAAGTCAAAATTCATGACCGTCTGATCCGCCAGAAAAAAAGCAAGCCACAATCCTAGCGATACGATAAACGCTGCGTCGACCCTCTTCTGCCAGCGATCCGTCTGGGAATACGGGGTAAATGAAGCGAACGCAAATAGCAGCGTCGAAAGAAATAGCCACAGTATGATCCCGACAAATAAAATTACATCAACGGCAGTAGAGGCACCAAACTGCGCCAGCGTTTTTTGCAGAAACGGAAAGTTGTGACCGTCAAACCAAGGGGTTGAAGTCACCCCCAGCAGTTCTAACCCGCCGATGAAATCGGTCAAAAACGCGAATGTCCACCAGAGGAACCAAAAGATAACTAAACTTTGTTTGAACAAAATTCGCATTAAAACGACCTCTTGAAACTGCTGTTTCAAATATCCTTGGTCATAGAATAGCGATTTTTAGAAAATACAGAAACCAGCGCCGATTTGATCGTTCTATTGGGCAAACCGTTGATTGCCACATTTTGAGAGATTATTGGCGAAAACAAATCCAAGGCCCCAAAACACTGCGCTCTGGGGCCTTTGTTGTAATCTTATCCCTCGGCCTCTTCGTCGCCTTGATCGGCGATCCAGGCGACGCTGACGACCACTTCGCCTTTACCGGTGTTGAACACCTTCACACCGCCCGCGCTGCGCGACCGGAACGAGATGCCTTCGACGGGAACCCGGATTGATTGGCCTTTGGAGGTGGCCAGCATGATCTGATCGTCGATCTCAACCGGGAACGAGGCTACCAGCTCTCCGCCGCGCATTGCCTTGTCCATGGCAGCAACCCCCATGCCTCCGCGTCCGCGGACCGGGTAATCGTGGCTGGAGCTTAGCTTGCCCGAACCGCCTGCCGTGATGGTCAGGATCAGATTTTCAGCGGCCGACATCTGGGCATAGCGTTCCTGGCTGATGGTCGCCAGCGCATCGCCATCCTCGTCATTGGTTTCGGCCTCTTCGGTCAGGCCGGCCACGGCGCGGCGCATTTTCAGATAGGCGGCGCGTTCGTCCGACGTAGCCTCGAAATGGCGGATCACCGACATCGACACCACGCGGTCGCCATTGCTTAGCCTGATGCCACGCACACCGGTCGACTTGCGGCCCTTGAAGACCCGCACATCGGTGGTTTGGAAGCGGATCGCACGGCCGGAGTTGGTGACCAGCATGACGTCATCCTCTTCCGAGCAGATGCGCGCGTTCACCAGTTCCACATCCTCGGGCAGGTCCATTGCGATCTTGCCGTTGCGTTTTACGTTGGTGAAATCGCTCAGCGCATTGCGGCGCACGTCCCCGGCGCTGGTGGCAAAGACGATTTGCAGGTTTTCCCATTCTTCATCCGGCACATCCACGGGCATGATCGCCGCGATGGAAACGCCGGTCGGGATTGGCAGGATGTTGACGATGGCTTTGCCCTTACCGGTCCGGCCCGATTGTGGCAGGCGCCAGGTCTTGAGCTTATAGACCATGCCGTCGGTGGTGAAGAACAGCAGCTGTGTGTGCGTGTTCGCGACGAAGAGGTTGGTAACAACATCCTCTTCCTTGGTCTGCATGCCCGACAGGCCCTTACCGCCGCGTTTCTGCGCGCGGAAATCAGCCAGCGGGGTACGTTTGATGTACCCGCCAGAGGTGACAGTCACGACCATATCTTCGCGCTCGATCAGATCCTCGTCTTCCATGTCGCCGGACCAGTCGACGATCTCGGTGCGACGGGGAACGGCGAACTGTTCGCGCACGCTGCGCAACTCATCGCCGATGATCGACATGATGCGTTCGCGCGAGGACAGAATATCCAGGTATTCCTTGATCTTACCTGCTAGTTCTTCCAACTCGTCCGTGACCTCTTTGACGCCCAGTTGGGTCAGGCGCTGGAGGCGCAGGTCGAGGATGGCGCGGGCCTGAACCTCGGTCAGGTTATAGGTGCCGTCGTCGTTCATCTTGGACAGAGGATCATCGATCAGTCGCAGATAACCCTCGATCTCAGCGGCAGGCCAACGGCGCGTCATCAGCTTTTCACGCGCCTCGGCTGCGTCCGCGGATGACCGGATGGTGGCAACAACTTCGTCCACGTTGGAAACGGCCACGGCCAGACCACACAGGATGTGGCTGCGTTCCCGCGCCTTGCGAAGGTCATAGGCGGTGCGGCGGGCCACAACATCCTCGCGGAAGTCGATGAACGATGTCAGGAATCGGCGCAGGGTCAGTTGTTCAGGGCGGCCACCGTTCAGGGCCAGCATGTTGCAGCCAAAGGACGTTTGCATCGGAGAGAAGCGGTAAAGCTGGTTCAGCACCACCTCGGGCGTCGCATCGCGTTTCAGTTCAACTACCACGCGGACACCGTTACGGTCGGATTCGTCCTGTACATGGGCCACGCCTTCGATGCGCTTCTCACGCACCGCCTCGGCGATCTTTTCGATCATCGCGGCCTTGTTCACCTGATAGGGAATTTCATCGACGACGATAGCGTAACGATCCTTGCGCAGCTCTTCCACGCGGGTCTTGGCGCGGATAATGACGCTGCCGCGACCTTCAAGATAGGCTTTGCGCGCACCCGAGCGGCCCAGCATGACGCCGCCGGTCGGGAAGTCGGGGCCGGGTACGTATTCAATCAACTGCTCGGACGTCAGGTCCGGGTCGTCGATCAGTGCCAGTGTGGCGTCAACTACTTCACCCAGGTTGTGCGGTGGGATGTTGGTCGCCATGCCCACGGCGATACCACCAGCACCATTGACCAACATGTTCGGGAAACGGGCGGGCAGGACGGTCGGTTCCCGGTCCTTGCCGTCGTAATTGTCCTGGAAATCGACCGTCTCTTTTTCGATATCGGCCAGCAGGGACGCGGCGGGCTTGTCCATGCGCACTTCGGTATAGCGCATGGCCGCCGGGTTATCGCCGTCCATCGAGCCAAAGTTGCCCTGACCATCCAGCAGCGGCAGCGACATCGAGAAATCCTGCGCCATCCGCACCAGCGCATCATAGATCGCGCTGTCACCGTGCGGGTGGTACTTACCCATAACGTCGCCAACCGGGCGGGCCGATTTGCGATAGGCCTTGTCGTGTGTGTTCCCGGTTTCGTGCATTGCATACAAAATGCGGCGATGCACCGGCTTCAGCCCGTCGCGCAGATCGGGGATCGCGCGGCTGACGATGACCGACATCGCATAGTCCAGGTAGGACGTGCGCATCTCGGATTCGATGGACACCGTCGGGCCGTCATAAACGGGGCGCTCGGGCGGGGTTTCGTCCATGTTTTCAGGAATTTCTGGCGTATCGCTCACGTAAACTGCCCGTGTTTTGTTTTGGGTCTATATCTTGTGGATGCACCTTATCAGACCCGGCACATAAGGTGCAAGCAAGCAACGATTTTGCATGCGAAAAACCCCCGTAACACCTGAGTAACATATTGTTAACTAAGGGTTAGGGTGTTTTCGTGTTACCCTAAAGAGACCTTGCAATAAAATTGGAGGTCTGCATGGAGCAAAGCGAAACCGAACTAATGCTCAAAGGGTACGGGCTGACAACGGCAGAATTCTTCTACCGCATGCCCGATTACATCCACGTTCTGAACACGTTCATCTGGCAGGATTACGATCTGGCGCCGGATCATCCGAAATTGTTCGATTTCATCGACTTCTGGCAGCGCGAGATTGACGGTCCGCTGCATTCGGTCCGGTTTACGCATCGCAAGATGATCGCGCCCGGTGAATGGCGCAACATGGTGGGTGAATTCAGGGTCAATTGAATATCCAGCCTGTTTTTTTGTCAGTAACGATTGAGACGCGTTAAATTTATTGGTGCTTGGGTTATGGTGTCGACCAATCCATTGGTCACATACGGAATCGCTTTATGTCCCGAGCTTTGCTTTTCGCCGCTGCGCTGTCAATTGGCGGACCAGCCGTCGCCGAAGGCGTCTTTGATAAAATCAAAAAAGGTGCTGCGAACACAGCCGACGCTGTAGGGCGTGGGACTGAAACCGTGGGCAACACCATTCAGAAAGGTGCAAGCGCGGTTGAGGGGACCATCAACTCGACCACGGATTTGGTGACGAACGAGGCCACCCCGGAAGAGACGCGCGCCAAGCTGGACGCGATGGCCAGCGAGGTTCTTACCCAGTTATTAGCGGAAAACCCCGACGCAAAAGCGTTGTATGACGTAAGTGCGGGCTACGCCGTGTTCGACTCGCGCAAGGTTACGGTGTTTCCGGTCTCGGCCGGGTATGGGCGCGGGGTGGCCGTTTCAATGGATACCGGTCAGCACACTTATATGAACATGGGTACTGGCGGAGTGGGTGCCGCAGTGGGTATTGGTGGGTTTGAAACCAAGTTCGTGATCCTGTTCGAAACCCCCGCCGATCTGGCGAAATTTATCGAATTTGGTTACGACGCAACAGCGGAAACCGGGGCGATGTACGGTGACGAGCGCAGCGGGGAAACCGTGCGGTTCACTGATGGCCGGTCCTTTTTCGTACTGGGCAAGAAAGGCTGGCGCGTCTCGGCTGGGGCGTCCGGCACGAAATTCTGGGAATCACCTGAACTGAACTGATCAGCCTGAACAGCTGGCCCCGCCCAGAACACAGAATTTGGCGCAATGGGGATGGTTGAGGTGTACGTCCGCTTCGGCCTCGGCCAGGGTGTGACCCATTTCGAATTCGGGCGCATAAGGTAAAAGTGTGCAGGCCAGAACGGCGGGGCGTTCCGCACCCTTGCGCTTTACCACCATACGGGCGCTGGCGCACATCACGGCGTCGGGTGATTTGTCCAGAATACCCCAGCAAGCTGTGGTGATTTCCGGCACCTCGATGGTTTCGTCCATCTCGGGGAACAGGACCGTCTGGCCCGGGTTTTGGGCGTCAATGTCAAAGCCGTGCTGCTTGAAAAACGCAGCATAGCCAGCGCGGCTTTCCGCGTCGCTGTCACCCCAGACAGTGCGCCCGGCCACGGCCATGTTTAAGCCGTTGTCACGCAGCCACTCCATCCCGGTCACGGTCTTGGCGAAGCTGCCCTTGCCACGTTCTTCGTCATGCAGATCGGAGCAGTAGTGATCGACCGAGATTCGCAGGGTTAGCTTGTTGCCGTAGTCACGCTGCAATTCCAGCAGACCCTCACGCATCTTTCGGCGCATCATTGGTTGCATGGCATTGGTGAGAATCAAAACCTCATACCCACGCTCCAGCGCGGCGCGGGTCATGTCGATCATTTCTGGGTTCATGAATGGTTCGCCACCAGTGAACCCGATTTCCCGAACCGGCCAATTTCGGGCTTCGATTTGATCCAGATAGTACCGCACCTCATCAGCGGTGATATAGACCAGTGCATCGTTGGTCGGGCTGCTTGCGATATAGCAGTTGACACATTCGATATTGCACAAGGTACCGGTGTTGAACCAAAGCGTGTCAGGGTTGCTAAGCGCAACCGAGGCCCGTGTTTGCCCGTCAGCCGTCACCAATGTGTTCTGAAATTTGCCGATATTGGCAATCTGAGAGGCGTTGTCTTTCATTCCGGTATCCGGTTCTTTGCAGTCCTGCTGCTGACTTAGCCTTTCAGACCGAATTAGTTAAGGGTGCCACGGCCGACCTGACAGAGTTTTGATGATGGGAGAAAGTGTAATTTTGTTTGCGCTAACATTGGACATGTCCTCAGGGGTAAGGTAAGGGAAACGCATGGTTTCTCGCGTCATCCCCGTCGACCCGTTCGATCTGGTCATTTTTGGCAGTACCGGCGATCTTGCGCAGCGTAAAATCCTGCCGGCGCTGTTCCGTCGCTATTGTGCCGGACAATGGCCCGAGGATGTTCAGATCATTGGTGCCGCCAGATCGGAATTGGACAGCGATGCGTTTCGGGATGTGGTCGCGCAATCGTTGCGCGAACATGCGCCCGCGCATTGTGCGGATGCCAAGGCATTGAATGCGTTCTTACAACGGGTTGATTATGTCGCGTTAGATGCGCTTACGGATGAGGGGTGGGGTCAGCTTGCAGCGAAGCTCACAATTGATCGGGTACGGGCGTTCTATTTCTCGGTTGGGCCGCGCCTGTTCGGACCGCTGGCCGAACGGATCAAAGCTAATGATCTGGCCACGACCCAGACACGGATCGTTGTCGAAAAACCCTTTGGTCATGATCTGGGCAGCGCGCAGGCGTTGAATGCGACGCTAGCGGCACATTTCTCCGAAGGGCAGATTTACCGGATCGACCATTATCTGGGCAAAGAAACCGTTCAGAACCTGATGGCCGTTCGGTTTGGCAACATGCTTTTCGAACCATTGTGGAACAGTCAGTATGTCGACCACATCCAGATCACCGTGGCCGAATCCGTCGGCATTGACGGGCGCGAAGAGTATTATGAGCGCGCAGGCGCCATGCGTGACATGGTGCAGAACCACCTGATGCAACTGCTCTGCCTGATCGCGATGGAACCGCCGGCCAAGTTCGACCCCGACGCGGTACGGGACGAAAAGCTCAAGGTGATCCGCGCATTGGACCCGGTCGAGCCGCACCACATTGTGCGCGGTCAGTTTGAAGGTGGGCTGAGTGGACGCAGCTATCGGGATACTGTTGGTAATCCACGTTCGACCACGGAAAGCTATGTGGCGCTGCGGGCTCACGTCAGTAACTGGCGGTGGGCGGGTACACCGTTTTATTTGCGCACAGGCAAAAGGCTTGTTGCGCGATCTTCGGTGATCAATGTGATGTTCAAAGACGCGCCGCATTCGATCTTTGGCGCAGATGCCGGGCGCCATGCCAACGTTTTGTCGATCCGCCTGCAGCCGAACGAAGGCATCACGCTGAAGGTGACAATCAAGGAACCGGGGCAGGGTGGGATGCGCCTGGTCGACGTGCCTCTGGACATGAGTTTTGCCGAGGCATTGGGGCCCGAAAACCAGGACCCGCCGGACGCTTATGAGCGTTTGGTGATGGACGTGATCCGCGGCAACCAAACCCTGTTTATGCGCGGAGATGAGGTCGAGGCCGCATGGGCCTGGACCGATCCGATCATCGCGGGCTGGCAGGCGCGCGGGGATGTTCCCAAACCTTATGAAAGCGGCAGCACTGGCCCGGGCGACGCCGAGCTGCTGATGAAACGAGACGGTCGCCGCTGGCAAGGGATAAACCCATGAACATACAGGAATACGCCGACCGGGATATGCTGGCCATCGACGTTGCAAACGTGCTGGCAGGTGAATTGGAATCCGCCTTGCTGCATCACGACTTTGCCTCATTGGCTGTCCCCGGAGGCACGACGCCCGGCCCGATGTTTGATGTTCTGTGCGCGGCGGATTTGGAATGGGACCGGGTGTGGGTTCTGCCCACCGATGAACGCTGTGTGCCGGGTGATCACGACCGCTCGAACGAGCGTCTGATCCGCGAGCGGTTGCTGACAAATCGGGCGTCGGTGGCGCAATATATACCTCTGTATGTGCCGGGGAAGGAGCCCGAAGATGTCTTGCCGGAAATCGAAAGCCTGATCACTCCGATCCGGCCTTTGTCGGTGCTGGTATTGGGAATGGGCGAGGATATGCACACCGCGTCCCTGTTCCCGGGTATGGATGGGCTTGAGGCCGCGTTGGGCGGTCACGCGCGTCCTCTGGCGGTGGCACGGACCGAGGTTCAGCCGGAACCCCGTATCACGCTGACTGCGCCTGTTTTGGATGGTGCCTTGTCAAAACACCTGATCATTTTCGGGAACGCGAAACGGGATGCTTTGGAACGGTCCATGTCCCTGCCACCGGAAGAGGCCCCCATCGCAGCGGTGCTGAGTGGCATGACCGTACACTGGGCGGAGTAGACGCTATGCAACTGGAGACACTCAAAGCACTGGCAGCAGAACGGAAGGGGCAGCCCATTCTGGGTCTGTTCAGTAAGGATGCAAACCGGGCGCAGGGGTATTCGGCCTCAACCGGTGACCTGCTCTTTGATTACTCGAAAACCAGTATTGACGCGGACATCCGTGTCGCTTTGATCGGGCTGTGCGATACGGCGGGTCTGGCGGAACGGCGCGACGCCATGTTCTCGGGTGCCAAGATCAACGAAACCGAAGGGCGCGCGGTATTGCACACGGCGTTGCGTAACCTGGATGGCGGACCAGTTGAGGTCGACGGTCTGGATGTGATGCCTGACGTGCTGGACACGCTGCACCGGATGCGGGTTTTCGCCGAAGAGGTGCGCGGCGGCGCGATTTCCGGGACAGGTGGCAGCTTTACCGACGTCGTGAATATCGGCATCGGCGGCTCGGATCTTGGGCCAGTGATGGCCACGCACGCGTTGGCCCCGTATCACGACGGGCCAAACCTGCACTATGTGTCCAATGTCGATGGTGCGCATATCGCGGATACGCTGCGCCCACTTGACCCGACCCGGACGCTGGTGATTGTCGCATCCAAGACATTCACCACCATTGAAACCATGACCAACGCCCGGACCGCCCGTGCCTGGTTAACGGATGGCGGTGGCGATTGTGGAAAACAGTTCGCAGCCGTGTCGTGTGCGGTAGATAAGACCGATGCCTTTGGTATCGCCCAAGATCACGTATTTGGTTTTGCCGATTGGGTAGGGGGGCGCTATTCGGTCTGGGGGCCGGTTGGGCTACCGGTGATGATCGCCGTCGGTTCGAACGCGTTTGATGCCTTTCTGCGCGGGGGACAGGCGATGGACGTCCATTTCCGCGCTGCTGACTGGATCGAGAACATGCCGGTAATGCTGGCTCTGGTTGGGGTCTGGCACCGCCAGGTTCTGGGATATACCAGCCGCGCGGTTCTGCCCTATGATCAACGGCTGCTGCGTCTTCCCGCCTATTTCCAACAGCTTGAGATGGAGTCGAACGGTAAATCCGTTGCAATGAACGGCAGCGCCTTGACCATGCCTTCGGGGCCTGTGGTTTGGGGTGAACCGGGCACCAATGGCCAGCACGCCTTTTACCAGTTGATCCATCAGGGCACCGATGTGATCCCCTGCGAATTCATGGTGGCCGCCGAAGGGCACGAGCCCGAACTTACCCACCACCACCGCCTTTTGCTGGCCAATTGTCTGGCCCAATCCGAAGCGCTGATGCGCGGCCGGTCGTTGGATGAGGCGCGGCAGCGCATGGCCGAACAAGGGTTGGCCGGTGAGGAACTTGAACGTCAGGCCCGTCATCGTGTGTTCCCGGGCAACCGGCCGTCCTCGACCCTGATTTATCCGAAGCTCACACCGTATATGCTAGGCCAAATCATCGCCTTGTACGAACACCGTGTTTTCGTCGAAGGGGTTCTGCTGGGGATCAATTCGTTCGACCAATGGGGGGTGGAACTGGGCAAGGAATTGGCGACCTCGCTGGGTCCGATAGTGGATGGTGAGGTTAGCACTGACGGCAAGGATGGCTCGACCGCTTCGCTGGTTGCTTATGCGCTAAAACACCGCGATTGAGGGTTCGATTTTACCACCTGCCGCAACGGTAAATCGCATTCTTTTATTGTCAGACAATTAAATGCTTGGCAGGCTCTGCCTAAGGAAAAGCCATATCGCCCGATGTGATTGCGGGCACAAAGTGGCACCGCCATAGGGAGAACGCCCATGCTGGGACAGATGATGACGCAGCCCTTGCTGATCTCGTCGCTAATTGATCACGCCGACCGCTTTCACGGTCAGACTGAGATTTATTCGGTTGAAACCGATGGCACAGTTAGCCATAGCAGTTGGTCGCAAGTGGCAAAAAACGCGCGGAAACTGGCCTCGGCACTGTCCAAGTTGGGATTGGAACCACAGACGCGGATTGCGACGCTGGCTTGGAATAATCGGCGGCATCTTGAGATCTACTATGCCACTTCCGGGGCGGGGTTCGTTTGCCACACCGTCAACCCGCGACTGTTTCCCGAACAGCTGACGTATATCATCAACCATGCACAGGATCGGGTCCTGTTTTTCGACGCAACCTTTATTCCTTTGGTCGCAGCCCTGCACGAGCATTTGCCCGATGTTCAACATTTCGTCCTGATGGGGCCAAGAAACGATGACGCAATTGCGCAGATACCGGGTGTGCAATTTTACGACGATCTGATCGAGACCGGTGAGGCCAGTTTTGAATGGCCGAGCTTTGACGAAAACACTGCATCCGGCCTGTGTTACACATCTGGCACAACCGGCAATCCAAAGGGGGTGTTGTATTCGCATCGCTCCACCGTGCTGCACAGTTTCGGATCGAACACACGCGACGTTATCGGGTTTTCGGCGATGGATGTGGTCATGCCGGTGGTTCCGATGTTCCATGTAAACGCCTGGGGGTCCCCATATGCTTGCGCCATGTCGGGATCGCGGATGGTGTTGCCGGGGCCGGGTTTGCATGGTGAGGCGCTGGTGAATCTGATCGACACTTACGGCGTCACTCTGGCCATGGGCGTGCCGACGATCTGGCAAGGGCTGCTGGCTTTTGCCGAGCAGTCTGGCAGCAAGCTGGCCAGCCTGCAGCGGACGGTGATCGGCGGGGCCGCGTGCCCGCCTTCGATGATCGAAACCTTCCGCGAAACCTATGGTGTCGACACCATCCACGCCTGGGGGATGAGCGAGATGAGTCCGTTGGGGACCGCAAATCACCCTCTGGCCAAGCACTTTGACCTGCCGGAAGACGAGCAGCACGCCATTCGAGAAAGCCAGGGAAGGCCCTGTTATGGTGTCGATCTGAAGATCGTCGACGATGACGGCAATGATCTGCCGCATGACGGCGAAACCCAAGGTGATCTGCTGGTGCGCGGGCCGTGGATTCTGGACAGTTATTTCCAGATGCAAGATGAAGATTTGCTGCGGGATGGCTGGTTTGCCACTGGTGATGTCGCAACGTTGGACTCTGACGGCTATATGACCATCCGCGACCGGTCCAAGGACATCATCAAATCCGGGGGTGAGTGGATCAGTTCGGTCGAGTTAGAGAACATTGCCGTTGCGCATCCCAAATTGGCGACCGCAGCCGTGGTTGGCGTACCGCATCCAAAGTGGGACGAGCGCCCACTGCTGGTGGCCGTACGCGCCGAGGGGGAGGACCCAAGCGAAGAAGAGGTGCTGACATTTTATGACGGCAAAATCGCTAAATGGCAGGTGCCGGACAAGGTGGTGTTTGTGGATGCCTTGCCTCTGAACGCAACGGGTAAGGTTCTGAAACGTAACTTGCGCGCGGAATTCAAGGACGCCTTGGTGGGCTGATCTTAAAAAACGTGGGAAATGGCTCCGGCGGTAGGGATCGAACCTACGACCAATTGATTAACAGTCAACTGCTCTACCGCTGAGCTACGCCGGAACGGTCCGCGCCGTATAGCAACCAGTTTCTGCGGCGTCCAGAGGGCGCATAAGATTTTTCGTCGAAAAATCTTGCGCCGCAAACGACCTTTGGTGATGGGTATTTAAGGTGGGGAGGATTTGGCTCCGGCGGTAGGGATCGAACCTACGACCAATTGATTAACAGTCAACTGCTCTACCGCTGAGCTACGCCGGAACTGAGGGCCGTATAACAATCCCGATTTTTGCCGTCCAGAGGGGAATTCGACGTTTTCGAAAAAAAGTTCCGGCGGCTTAGGTTTGTCTGATGAAACGGGTGTCAGCTGACAGCTTTCCTTCGGAAGTGACCTGAGATTTCCCAATCAGATCAATCAAATGGGCGAAAACATTCCGTTCAGCAGCAGGCAAAAGGGCGGTCGGAGTGTCGACGTAAATTCGCTCGGCCAGTTCTCGGGCCGTACCGGGGTGATCTTCCAGCGCAGACAAAATCTGTGCTTCGCGTGTCAGGCGGTGATTGATCAGCCAGTCCAGCCGCGCTGCGGGATCGGCAATCGGCGCGCCATGCCCGGCGTGAAAGACGGCCCACTCGCGTGAGTCCAGACGATGGCAGGCCGCCATGAAATCCGTCAGGTCACCGTCTGGGGGCGAAACCAGTGAACTGGCCCATCCCATGACGTGATCACCCGTGAAACAGACGTCACCCCAGCCAAGCGCGATGTGATTTCCCAGATGGCCGGGGGTGTGAATCACCTCAAGCTGCCAGCCGTCGCCTGAGATCAAAGCCCCATCCGCAAGTTCGATGTCGGGGCGAAAGTTGGTGTCGATGCCTTCACCGCCACCCACTAAACCGCCCTCGGCCAGTTGAGTCATAACTGCACTACGCCCGGCCTCGGGCCCTCCAAAGGCCATGATCGGTGCTCCTGTACGATCCGCCAAGGGTTGGGCCAGCGGAGAGTGATCCAGATGGCTGTGGGTAACGATGATATGGCTGATCCGCTGTCCGGGTAGTAGTCCCGCCAGAATCGCATCCAGATGTTCATTGCTGAGCGGACCAGGGTCGATCACGGCAAGCTCGCTGCTGCCCACCAGATAAGTGTTGGTCCCGCGATATGTCATTGGGGATGGATTTGGCGCCAGAATACGCCGCAATCCCGGCTGCAGCTCAACCGCCGGGCCGGCGGGCGGATTGAAATCGTCAGGCGCCTGCATTCTGACCTCTTTCTCTTGTCGTAACAGCCCGTTAGGTTTAGCGCATGTCCGCGCTTTGGCTCAAACACTATATGCCGCGCAGCCTCTATGCCCGTGCTGCACTGATCCTGGTCCTGCCGGTGGTCGTGGTGTTGCTGGTGGTGGGGGTCGCGTTCCTGCAAAAACATCTGGAAGACGTCACGGCGCAAATGACACGCGCTGCTTCGCGCGAAGTGATGTTGATCACGGAAGTCATGGAAGAGACGGAAACGCAACAACAGGCGATGGCGGCTGTTCGGCTTGACCTGCAAGCGCTTGAAATGAAGGCCCGGTTTCTGGGCATTAACGACGAACCAAAGGTTGGTCACCGCCGTTGGTACGATTTCATTGCACCCCAGGTAGAGGCCGATCTGCGGGCCTTGCTTCCAGATTTGATTGCGGTTGCCTTGCCCAGCGGACAAGAGGCGCGGCTGTATCTGCAGACGGATCTGGGCATTCTACAGTTGACTTTTGATCGCCGTCGTCTGTCTCCGGTGGCGCCACACCAGTTGATCGTGACAATGGTGTTCTTTGCGGTTGTCATGACCACGATTTCTTTCCTGTATATGCGCAATCAATTGCGTCCGATCACTCGTCTGGCCGAGGCTGCGCAGGCCTTTGGTCGGGGCAGGGTGGTGCCGTATTCTCCTGGTGGTGCCATCGAAGTACGCGCGGCGGGCAGTGCTTTTCTGGATATGCGTGCCCGTATCGAGCGCCAGATGGAGCAGCGCACCATGATGCTGTCGGGGGTCAGTCACGATTTGCGCACACCGCTGACGCGTTTGAAACTTGGCCTTTCGATGTTGCCCGAGGATGAAGCGGCCCCTTTGCAGCAGGATGTCGATGAGATGCAATTGCTGCTGGATGCGTTCCTTGAGTTTTCTCGCGGTGCGGCCGAGGGCGCTCCGGAATCTGTCGATCCGAAGGTGCTGTTGGAGCAAATCGTCAAAGACGCGCGTCGTGCAGGGCATGAGGTCGATTTGATCTCGGTCGAGGGGGAAGGGACGGTCATGTTGCGTCCCACTGCCATACGGCGAGCCGTGGAAAACCTGATTGGAAACGCCGTGCGGTATGGCAATCGCGCGGATGTCAGCCTGTCCATCACACCCAAATCCCTGCGTATCCGGGTCGAGGATGACGGGCCAGGAATTCCACCTGAACAGCGATCCGAAGCGGTCAAACCGTTCGCGCGCCTTGATCCGGCGCGCAATCAGAATCAGGGTACCGGAGTGGGGTTGGGCCTTGCCATCGTTTCAGATATCGCGCGGGCCCATGGGGGCGTGGTGCGTCTGAGCAAAAGTGAGCGGCTGGGCGGCCTCTGCGCTGACATTATCATCGGTCGCTAACGACCCTGTACATGCGCTGCATCACCAGCGGAGTCAGGTACATCGGAATTTGATAGGCCCCGATGAACACCATGATCGGCGCAGTAACCTCGGGCGCTAAAGCCACGAAGAACAGCGCGATATTGCGGTTGCCTGCGATCAGCGACACTGCCGTCGACGCGGCTGTGGGCATACGAAGCCGGGTCAGTCGAAAACAGACGACCTGAACGCCAAAATTGGCCGCGCAGGCGAAGGTAATCCAAAGGAACGCTCGTTTCGGATCGGTCAGGATGACCTCGCTGACTGAGGGCATCAGACCAATGACGAAGAGAGCCAATGTGATGTTGGCAAGGCCTTCGAGCGCACTTTCTGTTGTGGGCGATGGGTCTCGCAACAGCGTTTTGCGAATAGCGACTGCGGTCAGCGTCACCAGCAGGATTGTGATTAGCAGTTTTAACGCGGCCCAAAGCACCGTATCGAATCCGCCCAGTTGCGGCGCGAACCAGAAAACCGGGGCTATGGTCATTGGCAGTACTGCAGTACCGATCACCAAAAGGCGGAGCGCGTATTCAGATGGGTGCCCCATCATCCGACACATATTTGGGCTGCCAGCGATGGAGGGAGCCGCGGTCATGACCAACAAGGCAAACAGGGTGGGGGTGTCGAGCCACCCGCCCAATGCACCGACCGTCAGAACTGTCAGGGGCATCGCAAGCTGTAGACCAAGAACTACCAAGACAACGCGGGGCAGATCACGCAGTGATCCGAATATGCGCGCGGGCTCCATTCGTAGCACGGTGACGAACAGCAACAGCACAACCATCGGCGGCAACAGCGACCGCATCGGTTGCGCCAACCCCGGCAGCAGCAACCCCGACAAAAGGCCCGCCAACAGAACATACGGTCCGTGGCGGGCAGCGATGTGCAGCGGGTTCAAAGGCAGGCTACCCGGTTGGGCCTTGCCGCAGGTTATTCGGTAGCCAAGTGGCCAAATCCGGGAACCAGATCAGGACGAAAACCATAACAACCATGATCAGGAACATCGGAATCGCAGCACGGGCGATATAGCTCATTTCATGATTGGTCATGCCCTGCATCACAAACAGGTTGAACCCGATAGGCGGCGTGATTTGCGCCATTTCGACCACGACGACGATAAAGATACCGAACCAGATCAGGTCGATTCCGGCGTCGCGGATCATAGGCTCGACCACAGCCATGGTCAGCACGACCGAGGAAATGCCATCCAGAAAACACCCAAGGATGATGTAGAACACAAGCAGCACCATCAGCAGTTCGAACCGCGTCAGTTCCCATCCGGCAATCAGATCGGCCAGACCGCGTGGCAGGCCGGTAAAGCCCATCGACAGCGACAGGAAAGCCGCGCCCGCAAGGATCAATGCGATCATCGCGCTGGTGCGAGTGGCCCCCATGAGGCTTTCAGTGAACGTCTTCCAGTTCAACGAACCCTGACCAGCGGCGAGCAACAGCCCTCCGATCACACCAAAGGCGGCGGCCTCGGTCGCGGTGGCATATCCCAGATACATCGAACCGATGACCACGACGATCAACAGGATCACAGGCAGCAAAAAGCGCGAGTTCTTGATCTTCTCGGCAAAGGTCAGTTTGTTTTCCTGGTTCGGGTTCCAGTCCTTGCCGATTTTGGAATAGATCGCGACATAGCCCATGAACATGCAAGCCAGCACCAGACCCGGCAGGATGCCAGCAAAGAACAGCTTGGTAATCGATTCATTGATGGTGACGCCATAAACGATCAGCGTCAGCGAAGGCGGGATCATCAGGCCCAGTGTCGCAGCACCCGTCAGAGTGCCGATGATCATGCGTTCGGGATAATTGCGCTTGCGCAGTTCTGGGATCGACATCTTGCCAACCGTGGTCAGCGTCGCCGCGGACGAGCCCGACACGGCGGCAAAGACCGTACAACCTACGATATTGGTATGCACCAGACCGCCGGGCAGGGGGGCCATCCACGGTGAAAGCCCCTTGAACATGTCTTCGGACAATCGCGTTCGATACAGGATTTCACCCATCCAGATAAACATCGGCAGCGCCGTCAGCGTCCATGAGGACGAGGCTGACCAGATGGTGGTGATCATGACGTCGCCGACGGGGCGAGTAGTGAACAGCTCCATCCCAACCCAGGCGACGCCCATCAGTGCCAGCCCGACCCAGACGCCGGTGCCCAACAGAGTGAATAGAACAAAGAGGAAGAGGATGATGATTGATGCGTTTTCCATGCTCTCACTCTCCGTGGCTTTGATCGGCAAGATCGCGGGTGATGCGGTGATCGCCGCGGAAGATCACGTGAATCAGATGATCAGTCAGGGCGATGGCCAGAATGACCGCGCCGATTAACATGGCCGATTGCGGTATCCAAAGCGCGGTTTTGTCCTGTCCCTGGCTGATATCGTTGAACTTCCAGCTCCAATAAACAAAGCGGTAGGCGTACCAGCAGAAGTACCACATGACGGCCGTGCCGATACCAAAACACCAAATCTCCAGCACCCGGCGAAATTTATCGGGCACCGCATTCAACAGGATCGACACGCGGATATGGCTGCCCCGGTTCAGCGCATTGGCAAAAGCCAGGAATGAGGCCGCGGCCATCGCATACCCGGCATAGTCGGGCGCGCCAGGGAATACCTCGCCGGTCCAACGGGCCAGCATCTGCACCACAATTAGAACCAGTATGGCGATAAGGCTCAACGCCGCTAGTACGCCTGCTGCCAGGTAGATGAAATCCAGTACGGACCGAAGCCCTCGTAACGCTGCCATACTGTCCCCGCTTTTCTTTTGGTTGGATAGAGAACGGGCGGCAGATCGCTGCCGCCCGCGTCCATTTGGTTATTGTTGCGCTTGGAAGGCGTCGACGATGGCTTTGCCTTCGTCCCCGGCGGCCTCGAGCCATTCATTGGTCATGGTGACGCCGATTTCTTTCAACTCGTTGGTCATCTGCTCGGACGCCGGACCAACGGTCATGCCGCCGTCACGCAAGCCTTGCAGGGTGAACCCGGTATATTCCTTGGCCCGCCAGTTCCCCGCATATTCCGCTAGTTCGGCGCAGGCGTTGATGACGTTCTTGTTCGCGTCAGACACGCCCGCCCAGATATCCGAGTTCACCATCACGTAGTTGCGCGGCAGCCAGGCATCTACTTCGTAGAAATAATCCAGGCTTTCCCAAACTTTGCGGTCATACCCGGTTGAGCCAGAAGATACCATGGAATCGGCAACGCCAGTGGCAAAGGCCTGGCTGATCTCGGCCGCTTCGATGGTCACCGGCAGCATTCCGGTCAGCTCGGCCAGACGTGACGTGGCGTTGTTGTACGAGCGGAACTTGATGCCTTTCATGTCAGCGACCGAGTTCACCTCGTCCTTAAAGTACAGCCCCTGCGGCGGCCACGGCACTGCATAAAGCAGCGTTAGGTTCTGTTCGGCCAACAGGTTCTCGATCGAGGGTTTTGCAGCATCCCAAAGCTTGGCGCTGTCGTCAAACGACGTTGCTAGGAAGGGGATCGAGTCAAAGCCGAACAATGCGTTTTCGTTCTGGTGGCCGGACAGCAGACGCTCTCCAATAGGGGCCTGGCCGGTCTGAATTGCGCGTTTGATATCCGCCCCTTTGAACAGGGAACCCGAAGGGTGGGTGACAATCTCGATTTCGCCGCCGGTACCGGTAGTCACGCATTTGGCGAATTCAGCACCTGTGGCCGAATGGAAGTTCGACGCCGAATAGGCCATCGGCATGTCCCATTTTTCAGCAGCGACCGGCAGGGCTGCAGCAGCGGTCAGTGCGGTTGCTGCCATAAGGCTCGTCAGTTTTTTCATTTTAGTCTCCCAGTTGGTATTGATTCTGCCGATGTTGTTCACCGGCTTTGCTAATTTGCGTATCGCGACGGGGCGTAAACGCTGACATCCGTGTTCGGAAGTCTGCCCGCGATCATTTGCGCCAAAAGACGCCCTGTTTTCGGCCCGCCCGTCAGACCGATGTGATGGTGGCCAAAACCCATATACGCGCCGTCAATCCCGGGAACTTCACCGATAACCGGTATCGAATCTGCGGGTGCGGGCCGGTGCCCCATCCATTCCACTTCATCCTTCCATGTCACACCCGGAAAAGCCGCCCGGGCATTCTTGCGCATCAATTCGAACGGCGCCTTCGAGGGTGGCGCGTCCAACCCGCCGAACTCAACAATCCCGGCCAGACGGATGCGACCCTCTAACGGAGTGGCGACGAATTTGCCTGACGCTACCATAACCGGGCTTTTCGGCATCGCGGAAGGTTCCACTAATTCAAGATGATACCCGCGTTCGCTTTCCAGAGGAACAGAAATGCCCAGCTGGTCAGCCAAGGGGCCGGACCAGACCCCCGCCGTTATAATAGCTGTGTCGCATGGGATGGTTGTACCGCCTGCGCGTACACCTGTAACTTTGCCGTTGTTCCGAACCACGTCTTCGACTGCAGCGCGAATAACTTTGCCTCCATTGTCCTCGACATGGGCGGCCAGATCTTTGACATAGCGCCCCGGATCAGTGATGTGGCCATGATCGGCAAGCCGGGCGGCAAACCCGAGGTCTTTGCTGAAAATCGGGTCATAAGCGTGAAAGGCTTCGCCTTCTAATTCGTCCCACGCAAAACCATGCTTGCGCCGGATGTCCCAGCCAAGTGCATCATTCTCAAAATGTTTCCGGTTTTCGTAAAGGAACAGATAGTCGGACGGGACAATCCACTTCTCGGCCCCGGTGCCGTGCGCCAGCGCCTTATGGTCATTCAGGCTATCGCCGACAATAGGCGTCAGCGCAGCAGCAATGCGTTCAACGTCGCTCGCGTTGGCATGTTTCAGATAGCGCAGTAGCCATGGCAACAGCTTGGGCACGTATCCCCATTTCAAGAACAGTGGCTGGGACGAATCAAACAACATCCTCGGGGCCTTTTGCAGCAGCCCCGGAACCGTGACTGGAATGATCGAGCAGGATGCCAGAACTCCGCCATTGCCGTGCGACGTACCCTCGCCAGGTCCAGCCTTGTCGATCAATATGACGTCATGCCCGTCACGTTGCAGCCAGACCGCTGTGGACACGCCAACAATACCGGCACCGATTATGGCAATGGTCTTGCGCTCACTCATGCCGCCACCGCCTTGGCCACGGCATAGTGGTTCAGCTTGTCCAGATCCGGTCGGCCACCAATCCCGGGCATGTCCGGCACGATGACTTGCCCGTTCTGTACCACGAAGGGGTCTTCCAGAATGTCTTCTTTCAGGAAATACGATGCCTGATAGAACTCGCATCCCAGCTTTATTTCGGGTGTTGCAGCGATCATGTGGGTTCCGGCCAGATGCGCCAGACCAGCCTCGAACATATCTCCACCATAGGAGCTGAGCCCATGAGCCGCAGCGATGCGGGCCACAGTCTGACCCCGGCTAAGCCCACCGGACTTCATGATCTTGACCGACACGCCATCGCATATGCCTTCTCGCGCGGCACGCTCCATATCCTCGGGGCCAAACACGCTTTCGTCGGCCAGCAAGGGCAGGTCGATCTGACCTCGCAGTTTGGCCATCATGCCATAGTGATGCGCCCGCACTGGTTGTTCGATGAAATCGGGTTTGAATTGAGCAACATCGCGTACCTGAGCAGGAGCATCCTCGATAGACAGACCTTGATTGTAATCCACGCGCACAGAAAACTCGGGGCAATGTTGCGCCAGATGTTCAAGCCGCATGATGTCGAACGCATGGTCCTTGAACCCGGTCTTCAGCTTGACGATGCGAACCCCGTCCTCGCGCAATTGCTCGAGTAGCGCAATGTCCTGCGCGAAATCAGGATTGGCGATCGAACAACTCAGCGGAATCGAGTCCCGGCATTTGCCACCCATCAGTGCCCAGACCGGCACGCCGCTGATACGCCCTGTCAGATCCAGCAAGGCGGTTTCCAGTGCGGCCTTGGCCTCGGTGCAATGTGCGACCGCATAGGCGACCTTGGCCATGATCCCAGCCCGATCTGCCACACGTGACCCAACAACCAACGGCCGGATATAACGATCCAGCGCTGCGTAAGTTGCTTCGGGTGTACCGGTAAAAACCGACCATGGCGACGCTTCGCCAAATCCTTCTGATCCGCCCTCTGAGGTCAGGCGCAAGATCACAATTTCGCAGCTGCCTTCGACCGAGCCGATTCCATGATCACGCCGTGATGTAACAGGCAGCTCAAGGTGCCAAAGGTCAAACCCTGTGATGGTTTGGTTCAAGTCGGTCATTGGTCCTCCGGTCGTTCGGGGGAACCGTGCCGCGATAGCTATATCATTTCAAATACTATATTGTGGCAAGGGTATCAGAAAAAATGATGTGGGAATGTCAATGTCTTTAAGGTTTCGGCAATTGCAGGCGTTTCACGCGATTATGGAGACGGGAACGGTGACTGGGGCGGCTTCGGTTCTGGGGATATCACAACCCGGGATCAGTAATCTTCTGGCTCAACTAGAACGCGAAGCTCGGCTGCCGCTGTTTGAACGCAACAAGGGCCGTCTGTTGCCAACCCCCGAAGCTGATCTGCTGTATCGCGAGGTAGACACGGTCGTGCGTGGGCTGGATCACGTGGCGCAGGCCGTGACGGATTTGCAGAACAAGCATCCCGGTCAGCTGCAAGTGGCCGCACCGCACATGCTGTCGTTTGGATTCATGCCACGGGAAATCGCGCGCTTCGCCGCCAGCCGCCCCAATCTGTCGGTCAGTTTTCAATCGCAATACTCGTCCAAAATTCAGGAATGGGTGATCTCGGGCCTGTTCGAGGTCGGCATTGTCGAGGTGCCAATTCTACACGATACACTTAATGCTCAGGTGTTCCGCTTTGAGACTGTGGCCACATTTCCCGAAGGCAGCCATTTGGCCCAATACGACGTGCTGACCCCTGAGTTGCTAGAGAACGAGCCCTTTATCGTGATGGGCCCCGAGCATCAGACCTATCGTGGGACACGGGATGTTTTTCAGGCGGCGCACCGGACTTGGCGCACGCAAATTCATACACATCTGTCCGAAAACCTGCTGAGCTTTGTCAAACAGGGCATGGGTGTTGCAGTCATCGACCCATTTACCGTCGCCTTTGATACTGAGCGCGGATATCAGACCCGCCCATTTCGGCCCGCGGTGACGTTGGAACTGGCGATTATCACCGCCAAAGGGCGTCCTTTGTCGACCATCGCGCGAGAGTTTCTGGACCAACTTGTGCCCGCGATGGCGTCTTTTTCCACCAACGCGCATGGCGGCGACAGCGTTTGAATGCCAAGCGCTCAGTTTTTGCCTATTGACCTTTATCCGGTCTGTGCAAACTCTGCCCACGTCGTCGCGTTTCGAATGGCGAACAGACCCCTGCAGAACGTGTCCGGAAATGAAAAGGTTTGAGGAATGATCGCAACTGGTGGCAAATCACTTTACGGCGCATCGGTGGGTATCCTGATGCTGGACGCACGCTTTCCCCGCATTCCCGGCGACATGGGCAACGCGCTGACTTGGCCGTTTCCGGTGCATTTCCGCATTGTCCGGAACGCCTCACCCGATCTGGTGGTGCGTCGTGGAGCGCAGGGGATGCTGGACGCCTTTGTCGATGCCGCGCGCGAGCTGGTTGACGAGGGCGTCGACGGGATCACCACCAATTGCGGGTTCCTGTCGCTGTTTCAGAAAGAGCTGTCTCAGGCGGTCCCGGTGCCCGTTGTCACATCCTCGCTGATGCAGGTCGAAATGGTGAACAAGGTATTGCCTGCGGGCAAACGGGCAGGGGTGCTGACTATCTCGGCCTCGACCCTGACCGAGGCCCATCTGCGCAGCGCACAGGTGCCAGAGGGCACGCCCATCGGCTCGACCGAGGGCGGGCAGGAATTCACGCGCGCGATCTTGGATAATGAACTGACGCTGGACGTAGACAAGGCCCGCGCCGACAATGTCGAGGCCGCCCTGGCGATGAAAGAGGCCCATCCCGACCTCGGCGCGTTGGTGCTGGAATGCACAAACATGTGCCCCTACGCGGCCGATATTCAATCGGCGACGGGGCTGCCGGTGTATTCCATCGTCTCTCTGGTCAGCTGGTTTCAGGCAGGGTTAAGGCCGCCGGTTTACTGAGTGGCTAACGCTGAGCGGCGACGTGTTTTGCATCCATTCAACGCGCTACGTGCCCGTGCAAGTTAAACGATGAATTTCACGCGGATTCGACACCTCGAGTCGGTTTTATTGGCGTAATTGCCGTAGTATATCTTCTTCACTTTGCAGGATATTCTAGTGGCCGGTACCGGCACTTGGAGACGTCATTCGCGCGATCACAGATCACGCGAATGAGATATTGCAGATGATAAGATGATGCAAATTTTTGGTCTAAAGCACCGATCGACCCGTATCCCTTTTGTAATGGGAGGAAGTCATGACCAATAGTTTCGACGTAAAATCGACGTGGGATTCGGTAATGGATGAGACCAAGAACCCACTCAAGAAATACTCTCTATCTACAGCGCATATGCTGATGCAGATGTTGGCGTGGATGTGGAGTGCAATTTTTTCACTTATGATTGGCAGCTATTTCGTTTTCGGAATCACAGCGGTGGGCCACATGCTGCTGATTGGTGGATTGTTTGTAACGTTAGCCGTTTTCCAAAAAGCCGAAGCGGCTGATCCCAAAGAGTGACCTTGCCTCCCCCCAATGATGGGGAGCCATCGTAATCCGGGGCATTTGGTCCAATCCCTGACGTGCTCCGAATAGCCTACACTACCCCAAACTGTCGCCGCGTTGTTTGTAAAGGTACATCTCCGAACAACGCGGTTTTTTTTTAGGGAATGCATGTGAAGGCTCTGCAGTCGAGTATGGCGTTTTGTATCCACTAAACTTGAGACGATTTTTTATCTTATAGTGACGAAATGTTTTTCGCGGTCGGGGATTAGCAATGGACAACACTGTATTATTTTTTTTAGTTGGCATTTTTGTCGTTGGGCTTTTGACGCTCGGTTATTACTCAAGAAGTAGCGGCGCATTGATATCTATTGTGATCGTGATTGGCGTAATTGCCTCGGTAATAGCCTATCTTGGTGGTTATTTTGGTGAGCCTCCAAATTAGAAATCCTACTGAGCATCGAAAGCAGCGAGTGATCCAGCGCCTGCGTTGCCGCGTATCCTTTTTGTCCCTTTAGTCTGGGCAACCCCTGACCAGACTATGGCCCGCGTTGCTCGCCATCCCAGATTTGGGCAACGCGGGCACTGTTAATCCAGTTCCTAAGGTAATCCGCATCGTATTTTTCCCCAACTGCGCTCAGTGTAGGCATTTAAGTATCCTTCAGGTCAGCGCGGGATCTTTGGGTTCTAGGGGTATCTAGCTTCTTGATATGATTGACCGGCCGGGCAAGTGATTTCCGGTCTATCAGTAATACGTGTTGTTCTGGTTCGGTCTCATCCGACTTTGGATCACGCAACAATCAAAGAAACAGCGTTCCCTTGCTTGCCTTCTGAAAACCAGTTTTGCGGTGATTTGGTAGGCCCGGCAGGACTTGAACCCGCAACCAAAGCGTTATGAGCGCTCTGCTCTAACCAATTGAGCTACAGGCCCGCCTGAGCGCTTTGAGTATCACGGTGAACGGCCGCGTCAAGCCTGACCGTTGCAAGATGCCCAACAATCGACTAACCCGCGCGGGAACCATTCATAAGGGGCTGGCCATGACGACGGGCAAGAACGGAATCACCTATGCCGATGCAGGCGTTGATATTGATGCGGGGAACGCTCTGGTCGACCGGATCAAGCCTGCGGCCAAGCGCACCAACCGCTCGGGCGTGATGAGCGGTCTGGGCGGGTTTGGTGCCTTGTTCGATCTGAAAGACGCCGGATATCAGGACCCGATTCTTGTGGGCGCGACCGACGGTGTGGGCACCAAGCTGCGGATTGCCATTGATACCGGTGTGGTCGACGGTGTTGGTATCGACCTGGTGGCAATGTGCGTCAACGACCTGATCTGTCAGGGGGCCGAGCCGCTGTTCTTCCTGGACTATTTCGCCACGGGCAAGCTGGACACCGACACCGCCGCGCGGATCATCGAAGGTATTGCCGAGGGCTGTGTGCAGTCCGGTTGCGCCCTGATCGGCGGTGAGACGGCTGAGATGCCGGGCATGTATCCCGATGGCGATTTCGATCTGGCTGGCTTTTCGGTCGGCGCGATGGAGCGTGGCGCGCATTTGCCTGCGGGTGTGCAGCGGGGCGACGTGCTACTGGGGTTGGCCTCAAACGGGGTGCATTCCAACGGCTATTCGCTGGTGCGCAAGCTGGTTGAAATCTCGGGTCTGGGCTGGGATGCGGCGTCGCCCTTTGGTGACGGGTCACTGGGTGAGGCGCTGCTGACGCCCACACGTCTGTACGTCAAACCTGCGCTGCAGGCGATCCGGGCAGGGGGCGTACACGCGCTGGCCCATATCACCGGCGGCGGTCTGACCGAAAACCTGCCGCGCGTGCTGCCAGAGGGTTTGGGTGCTGAGATCGACCTGAACGCCTGGGACCTGCCGCCCGTCTTCCGCTGGATGGCGGAAACCGGTGGTATCGTCGAGGCCGAGATGCTGAAGACCTTCAACTGCGGCATCGGCATGATTGCCGTCTGCGCCGAAGACAGCGCCGATGAACTGGCCGCTCTGCTGGCCGAGGCCGGAGAAACAGTTGCTCGCATCGGCACCGTGACCGACACGCCCGGCATGGACTATTCGGGCAAACTGTTGTGAGTCACAAGCGCGTCGCCATCCTGATTTCGGGGGGTGGGTCCAACATGGTGTCGCTGGTCGACAGCATGGTCGGCGATCACCCGGCACGCACGTGTCTGGTTCTGTCGAATGACGCTACGGCGGGCGGGCTGAAAAAGGCCGCGGACCGTGGCATCCCGACGGCTGCGGTAGATCACCGCCCCTTCAAGGGCAACCGCGCTGCGTTTGAAGCAGAGCTGCTGAAGCCGTTGGAAGAGGCGCAACCGGATATTGTCTGTCTTGCGGGGTTCATGCGTGTTCTGACCGGTGATTTCGTTTCCCGCTTTCAGGGGCGGATGCTGAATATCCACCCCTCACTGCTGCCGAAATACAAAGGCCTCAACACCCATGCCCGCGCGATCGAGGCCGGGGATGCCGAACATGGATGTTCGGTTCACGAGGTTACGGCAGCGCTGGATGACGGCCCGATCCTGGGGCAGGCGCGGGTAAACATCGAAGCCGGTGACACGCCCGACGTTTTGGCTGCTCGTGTGCTGGTTTGGGAGCATAGACTTTATCCTGCAGTGTTGCGCCGTTACGCCAGTGGCGACCGGACTCCGGTGTTGCTGCCCTGAACGTCCCAGAGTGATTTACACGCGTGTTAAATTCGGCCTATGGTCTGCACTACGGCTAGGTACGGAAGAGACGATCAGCCGAAGAAAACAAGAGCAAGAACAGCACCGCGCATGAAAACCCTGACAACGACGCAAGAGCTGGCCGATTTCTGCAAGGCCGCGGCGGAATATGACTATGTCACCGTAGATACCGAGTTTCTGCGCGAACGGACCTATTATTCAAAGCTTTGCCTGATACAGCTGGCCGTTCCGTCCGATAACGAGGACAGCGCGGTTCTGGTCGATCCGCTGGCTGATGGTTTGTCTCTGGACCCGCTTTATGAGCTGTTCGGCAACGACGATGTGGTCAAGGTCTTCCATGCCGCGCGTCAGGATCTTGAAATTTTCTGGGTCGAAGCCGGTGTCTTTCCGAAACCGCTGTTCGACACGCAAGTTGCAGCAATGGTTTGTGGCTTTGGTGAGCAGGTGGGTTATGAAACGCTGGTGCGCAAGATCTGCAAGCAGGGAGTCGACAAGACCTCGCGGTTTACCGATTGGTCCCGCCGCCCGCTATCCGAGGCGCAAAAGACCTATGCGCTGGCGGATGTCACCCATCTGCGCCAAATCTATGAATATCTCGCAGCGCAATTGCAAAAATCGCAGCGCAGTCATTGGGTGGCAGAGGAGTTGCGCACGCTGACCCATCCTGCGACCTATGACATTCACCCCAAAGATGCATGGAAACGTGTAAAGACCCGGACGAATTCCGCCAAATTTCTGGCCGTGGTGCGGGAATTGGCGCAGTTTCGTGAGGCTTACGCGCAGGAAAACAATGTTCCGCGCAGCCGGGTCTTCAAGGATGATGCGCTGATCGAGCTGGCATCAACCAAGCCCAAATCGCCCTCGGATCTGGGCGGCTCGCGCTTGTTGCTGCGCGAGGCCCGAAAGGGCGCAATTGCCGATGGTATTTTAAGCGCCGTCAAAAAAGGGGTGAATTGCCCTGCGGATCAGCTGCCGCAAGTCGACAACAGCCGGGACAAACTGAAGGTGAACCCGGCGCTGGCGGATTTGCTGCGGGTTTTGCTGAAATCGAAAACCGAAAGCTCTGGCGTGGCAGCCAAACTGATAGCCACCAGCTCGGAATTGGATCAGATTGCAGCGGGTGAGCGGGAACTGCCTGCGATGTCAGGTTGGCGGTTTGAGGTGTTCGGCGAAGACGCCTTGAAACTGTGTGAAGGTAAAATCGCGCTGGCGGCCAAAGGTCAGAACGTCAAAGTTGTATCGCTGTAGCGCCGATTAACGGCGCCGCGATTCCAATGCGTTCTGCTGTCCTACAACCCGCACCAAACGGGTATTTTCCAAGTCTTTTTTGCTGATATTGATGGCGTCGGACACCATTCGAGACCGTTCTGTTCCCGTATTCGTTGCGCGCGCGGGATAGGTTACCCGGAAAGTGAACTCCAAAACGCCGTTCTTCTGGTTTTCTTCACTGTCCACGCGAACCAGTCGGGCGTCATAAGCACCTTGCCGGACTGCCGTCCCCGAGGCGTAGACGATTGCACCGTTCGGGGTCGGCTCAATCCTCAGTTCATCAATCTTGGCGATCGGAACGCTTGTATCCTCAGGGGTCGGTCTTGAGAGCAGTCCACCGCCTTCCCTTGTTTCGGGCACAAGAGCGTTGGCGTCATAGGTCGCTGTTTCCGGCGGCGGGGCTGACGTGCTTGAACCGAACCAGTTGGACGGGTTCACCCGTGACTCGCGCCAGCTGTTGCAGGCAGACAGGGCCAGGGTAGCCACCAAGAGAACAGTAAACGATTTTTGCATGGTCCCAACGTCCAGAGCTGTAAGTCCAGCAATGGGTTATCGCAATTTCTGTTGATTGAAAAGCCGCGTAGGGGGGTGGACAGGCATAGATCGGAGGCATAGTTCACAATTGTGATTGCAACGAAAGGACCGCCGCGACATGGCAACGCCTGCCTTTGAAGAGATCGTCGACGATTTCGAGTTTCTGGAGGACTGGGAAGACCGGTACCGCCACGTCATCGACCAGGGCAAAGCGATGGAGCCGCTGGAGGACGCACTAAAAGTGCCGGCCACCAAGGTCCACGGCTGCGCAAGCCAGGTCTGGTTGCACCCGATCATCGAAGACCGGGTTTTCCGGTTCGACGGGGACAGCGATGCGCTGATCGTACGTGGCCTGATCGCGGTGCTGCGTTCCTTGTATAACGGGTTGCCCGTCAGCGAAGTTCCCAAGGTAGACGCAGGCGGAGAGCTGGCGCGCTTGGGACTGAACGATCACCTGTCCGCACAGCGGTCGAATGGATTGCGGGCAATGATTGATCGTATCCGCGAAGTGGCGCAGGAAAACGCCTGACGCTTTTCAGGCTTTCGGTGTGCGTTTTGCCCAATCGGTCAGGGTGGTTTCCAAATCGCCATAACCGGTCAGGCGACGTTCGAATTCCAAACCCATCCGCTCGGCACATTCACGGGCACGGGCTGTCAGGTCCGGATCGTCAATTTGCGCCTGATAGACCAGCTTGGTATAGTTGCCGAAATACATGCTAAGCAACTCGGGGTGTCGGTCCAGCCCCAGCGGTTTCCACACAAAGGCATCGAACTGCCGGGCCAGAAAATCGGTCAGGTAAAAGGCGGTGGTTTCCTCATCACCATGTGCTTCAAACGCCTGATTTCCTTCGAAGAAGGAATAACAATGGGGGCCTTTGACCATCTCGACACCCAGGTCTTCGCAGGCTTGCTGCAGTAGGCCACCCGTTCCGCAATCGGCATAGACCACAAAGATCTGGTCATAGTCGTCACGGTGTTTGGCGACGGCCTCTTGTACCGCCGGAATGATCTTGTCAGGCTGGATGTGAAAAATCGCGGGCAGGCAGGTCAGCGCCATGTGATCCCAGCCATTGCGTTGCTTCAGGTCCAGAATCTCACGCGCCAGCGCGCCACAGGCCAACAGCAGGATGCGCCCGTGCTCACCGGATTCGTAGCCCTTGGTCGTCAGGCTGGCATCGTCTGGCAATTTATCCTGCTGCATTGGGTGCTTCTCGGATTCTACGCGACTGTCAGTGTAACATAAAAGGCCGCCCGAAACCCGGACGGCCCCAGAATAACCTGCGCGTCCGGTTAACCGGCCAGTTGGTTGTGCTTGCGCGAGACGAAATCCTTGGCGGTTTCAACCGCAACGGCTGCGTCACGGCAATAAGCATCCGCACCGATGGCTTTGCCGAATTCCTCGTTCAGCGGCGCGCCGCCAACCAGAACGATATAGTCTTCGCGTTTACCTTGTTCGACCAGCGTGTCGATCACAACCTTCATGTAAGGCATGGTCGTGGTCAGCAGGGCGGACATGCCCAGAATATCTGGCTCTTCGGTTTCAAGCGCTTCCAGATAGTTTTCAACCGGGTTGTTGATACCGATATCGACCACTTCAAAGCCAGCGCCCTCCATCATCATCGACACAAGGTTCTTGCCGATGTCGTGGATGTCGCCTTTGACTGTACCGATCACCATCTTACCCACGCGCGGTGCGCCGGTTTCGGCCAGCAGCGGCTTGAGGATAAACATACCGCCCTTCATGGCGTTTGCAGCCAACAGAACCTCGGGCACGAAAAGAATACCGTCGCGGAAGTCGTGGCCCACGATGGTCATACCACCGACCAGAGCCTTGGTCAGGATGTCGTAAGGCGTCCATCCGCGTTCAAGCAGGATGTTCACACCTTCTTCGATCTCTTCTTTCAGGCCGTCATAAAGATCGTCGAACATCTGCTCGACAAGTTCGTCGTCATTCAGTTCGGACAGGACGATGTCTTCTTCTTCAGACATGGGGCGTTTCCCTGAGCTGTGCGAGCCATAGGCCCGTGGTGGCATTTTTCCCGTTTTGGCCAAAACGTCGCAGTTTGACTGTGACGATTGCGACCTCAGTCGTTTCGGGACCGACCTATACGTCAAATTTTTGCATCACTCGACAGAATTATCTGCAAGATGATCCTGCATCTGGTTCATTTTACTGGTGGATAACCACACGGTTGATACCTGCGCGGCCTCGAATGCTGTGCTTGCGGGTATTCGGGATTGCCGTTATACCCAATCAAAGGAACATAACGAGAACAAACATGGTTGCACCGCATATTCGCGGCCGAGGAGCCGCCACAAATGCCGCTGGACGGTTCGAACAATTCGACACCATACCTTGTGACGATGGCTGGGATATCGACGAGGACCTGCCGCCTTTGCGAACCGATGTTCGGGACGAGGTCGCCCGCAGCCTTATTACCTATAACCGTTCGCCGGATTTGCCGTTTGATCGCTCGATCAACCCGTATCGCGGGTGTGAGCATGGTTGTGTCTACTGTTTCGCCCGCCCGACCCATGCCTATCTTGGGCTATCGCCGGGGCTGGACTTCGAAACCCGCCTGATCGCACGGCCAAACGCAGCGGATATCCTGCGCAAGGAGTTGTCGGCCAAAGGGTACAAGGTTGCACCCATTGCCTTGGGTACCAACACGGACCCTTACCAACCGATTGAGAAAACCCGCGCGATTACAAGAGGCTGCCTGTCGGTTCTGCAAGAATTCAATCACCCCATCGCCATCGTCACCAAGGGCGCCTTGGTCGAACGGGACTTGGACATCCTGGCGCACATGGCTCAGCAAGGGTTGGTGCGGGTCGGGATATCCCTGACCACTCTGGATGCTAATCTGTCCCGTCGGATGGAGCCGCGCGCGCCCTCACCACAGCGCCGATTGGCCATGATACGCCGCTTGACCGAAGCTGGGGTGCCGGTGCGGGTCATGACGTCTCCCATAGTGCCTGGTCTGACGGATCATGAGTTGGAACACCTGCTTGAGGCGGGGCGTGAGGCGGGCGCGGATGCTGCCAGTTGGATCATGTTGCGCTTGCCGCGTGAAGTATCGACGTTGTGGCAGGAGTGGTTGCAGGATCACGAACCCGCGCGGGCGGAAAAGATCATGTCCAAGCTGCGCGAAATGCACGGGGGCAGGGACTATGACCCGCGCTGGGGCCACCGGATGCGGGGTGAGGGTGAATATGCTGGGTTGATTGCCAAACGGTTTGCCTTGGCGGTCAAGCGCCTAGGCCTTGTAAGGCGGACACCGCCCCTGCGATGCGACCTGTTTGCCCGCCCGGCTCAGATCGGCGATCAGTTGAGCCTACTATGAAAGAAGCCCCGGACGCAGGTCCGGGGCTTAAGCATTTCATCGCTGCAATCAGCGGTTTTCGATATCCACGTAATCACGCATGGTTTCGCCCAGATACAGCTGGCGCGGGCGACCGATTTTGTTCTGTGGATCGGCGATCATCTCTTTCCATTGGCTGACCCAGCCAACGGTGCGCGACAGGGCGAAGATCGGCGTGAACATCGAGGTTGGGAAACCCATCGCCTCGAGGATGATGCCCGAATAGAAGTCGACATTCGGGAACAGCTTTTTCTCGGCGAAATACGGATCTTCCAGCGCTTCTCGCTCAAGCTCTTTGGCGACCTGCAGTTTTGGATTGTCTTCGATGCCCAGTAGATCCAGCACTTCGTCAGCGGATTGCTTCATCACCTTGGCGCGCGGGTCAAAGTTCTTGTAGACGCGGTGGCCAAAGCCCATCAGGCGGAACGGATCATCCTTGTCCTTGGCGCGGGCAATGTATTCAGGGATGCGATCCACTGAACCAATCTCTTCCAGCATCTCCAGACACGCTTGGTTGGCGCCACCATGGGCCGGACCCCACAGACAGGCGATACCGGCCGCGATACAGGCAAACGGGTTCGCACCCGAGCTTGAAGCCAGACGCACGGTCGAGGTCGAAGCGTTCTGTTCATGATCCGCATGCAGGGTAAAGATGCGGTCCATCGCGCGGCTGAGGATTGGGTTAACATCATACTCTTCGGCCGGAACGCTGAAGCACATGCGTAGGAAGTTCGACGCATAGTCCAGGTCGTTGCGCGGATACACGAAGGGCTGACCGGTGTGATACTTGTATGCCCAGGCTGCGATGGTCGGCATCTTGGCGATCAGACGGTGCGACGCAATCTCGCGCTGACGTGGGTCATGAATATCTGTCGAGTCATGATAGAAAGCCGACATTGCACCGACGACGCCAACCATGATTGCCATAGGATGCGCATCGCGACGGAACCCACGATAGAAATACTGCATCTGTTCGTGCATCATGGTGTGGCGAGTGATCGTGGTCTCGAACTTCTCCAGATCTTTTGCGACTGGCAGCTCTCCGTACAGCAACAGGTAGCACACTTCGAGGAAGTGCGATTTCTCGGCCAGTTGGTCGATCGGATAGCCGCGGTGCAACAGTTCACCCTTATCGCCGTCAATATAGGTGATGGTGCTGTCGCAGCTGGCTGTCGAGGTGAAGCCCGGATCATAGGTGAACACACCCGCATCACTGTACAGTTTGCGAATGTCGATCACATCCGGGCCAACGGTTGGCGAGTGAACCGGCAACTCGTAATTTTCACCATGTACGGTAAGAGTGGCTGTTTTTTTGCTGTCGGTCATCGTTGTCCCTTCTTCGTTCATGAGCACGCCGGGTGAGCGGCCTGCGCGCGGTCAGCGGTCACACACTAAAGTGTTGACCGGTCGTAACGAAGCAGCGTTACCTGAATATTAAGCCAGGGTCATTTTGCTGCGTCGGAAAGCCGTGCCAAGGTTTCTTCACGCCCCAGCACAAGCATCATGTCAAACACCGAAGGAGTCACTGCCCGACCCGCCAAAGCCGCCCGCAAGGGCCCAGCCAGCTTGCCGAACTTGATGCCTTTCGCTTCTGCAAAGGCATTGAGGGTTTCCTCCAGTTCGTTCCGCAACCAGCTAGCATTTTGCACATGCGGCGTCAATTCACTTAGTATACCGTCGGATACTGTTTGCAGTGCTTTTGCCGCTTTCTCATCCGGCTCAATCGGGCGGGAAATCAGCGCAAAGTGTGCTTTTTCAAGCAATTCCGGGAAGGTTCGGGCGCGATCCTTCAGACAATACATTGCACGTTCAAGAACACTAGATTGTGTCTGAGTGAGAGCAGGAAGGCCCGCCGCATCCAGATAAGCTTCGATTTCATGCCGCAGCGCAGCATCATCAGACGTCGCGATATGCTGACCGCAGAGATTCTCAAGCTTTTTCAGATCAAAGCGGGCCGGACTTTTGCCGATTCCGTCCAAATCAAACCACTCTTTGGCCTGCTCGTCGGTAAAAAACTCATCGTCGCCGTGGCTCCAGCCCAAACGCGCGAGATAGTTGCGCATGCCAGCGGCAGGATAGCCCATCGCCTGATATTCCTGTGCGCCCAAGGCACCGTGACGCTTCGACAGTTTCTTACCGTCTGGTCCGTGAATCAGCGGGATATGTGCCCATACCGGAACGTCCCAACCCATCGCCTCGTAGATCATCATCTGGCGTGCGGCGTTGTTGAGGTGATCGTCGCCCCGGATCACATGCGTTACGCCCATGTCGTGATCATCCACCACCACAGCCAGCATATAAACCGGTGTTCCGTCCGAGCGCAAAAGGACCATGTCGTCCAGCTGATCGTTGCGAATGGTCACATCCCCCTGCACCTGATCGCGGATCACGGTGGCGCCTTCCTGTGGGGCCTTGATACGGATTACAAAAGGTGCATCAGGATGGGTGGCCGGATCAGCGTCACGCCAAGGGCTGCGAAACAGGGTGGACTTGCCGTCGGTCCGAGCCTGCTCACGAAAGGCTGCAATTTCATCCTGGGTTGAAAAACACTTATAGGCTTTACCTTCGGCCAGAAGCTGGTGAGCGACCTCGGCATGGCGTGTGGCACCCTCAAACTGGCTGATTACATCACCATCGTGATCTAGGCCAAGCCATTCCATGCCTTGCAGAATTGCGGCTGTCGCCTCAGGCGTCGAGCGTTCGCGATCCGTGTCTTCGATCCGCAGCAGGAACTTACCGCCACGACCACGAGCATAGAGCCAGTTGAACAACGCAGTGCGGGCACCGCCGATATGCAAAAAACCGGTGGGCGAGGGGGCGAAACGGGTGACGACCTGATCGGACATTGTGTGGATTAACCTTTTGGTAACCGTGTCGGGCATAGTTTGGCGTCTGTCTAACGAGCCCGAAGGACGGGGGCAACCATGCGTGTTCTGGCACGGGTCGACGCCGCTTTGCTGAACCAGACAGGGTATTTGTTCCAGTGGTCTCCGATTTGTCTGGCAGTTGGCATCGGCCTCTATTTCAGCCTTCGGTTTGAACCGGAATGGCAGGTCTATGCCTGTCTTCTGCTTGGCATCACGTTGCTGGTCTGGGTTGGCCGCACGCGCCGCACTGGCTGGGCTGCGTTGGCAACGGGGGGCGCGATGATCGCGTCCGGTTTTATACTGGCCGGCGCACGAGCCCATACGGTCGCAGAGCCGGTCCTGTCCTGGCGTTACTACGGCCCGATCGAGGGGCGGGTCGTAGCCATGGATCGCTCTGCGTCGGACGCGTTGCGGGTCACGCTGGATCGGGTGCGTATAGGGGATGTGCCCGCAGATCGCAGACCGCAGCGCGTCCGGCTTTCACTGCACGGAGGATCGGTTTCCCTGGCGCCTGGGCAAAGGATCATGACCACCGGGCATCTCTCACCGCCGCAAGGGCCGGTTGAACCCGGAGGGTTTGATTTCCGCCGTCATGCCTGGTTTCAAGGGCTGGGCGCGGTTGGCTATACCCGGGTGCCGGTGATGACCATTGCCCCCGCAACTGACGCGACCGAAGGGGTCCGGGTAACTGCCTGGCGTATGGCCATCTCGGAAAGGGTACGTGCGATCCTGCCTGGTGAGATCGGTGGGTTCGCAGCCGCCGTTACAACCGGAGATCGCAGTGGCATGGGGCAAGAGACGTTAAAATCCCTGCGGGCCTCGAACCTAGCGCATTTGCTGGCGATTTCGGGCCTTCACATGGGGTTGCTGACGGGGTTCGTTTTTCTGGTGTTTCGGTTGGTCTTATCAGCCATTCCTTCAGTGGCCTTAAGGTTGCCCGTCCGCAAGTTGGCGGCAGTTTGTGCGTTGATCGCGGCCGTCCTTTACCTACTGTTGTCCGGGGGCAATGTTGCAACGGAACGCGCTTTCGTCATGGCCAGCGTAATGCTGGGGGCGATCCTGATCGACCGCCGTGCGATTTCTTTGCGGGCCGTGGCCGTGGCTGCCCTAATCGTGTTGATTCTACGGCCAGAAACATTGTTGAGCCCAGGCTTCCAGATGTCCTTTGCTGCCACTACGGCGCTTGTCGCGGTGTTTGGGCTGTTGCGGGACTATGGCCCAATGCCCGGTCCAAAATGGCTGAAACCGGTGACCGGCTTGCTGTTGTCCTCGGCGATTGCAGGGCTTGCGACCGCACCTATCGGGGCGGCGCATTTCAACACGATGTCACACTATGGGTTGCTGGCCAATATGCTCTCGGTCCCGGTAATGGGCACGATTGTGGTGCCCGCCGCCTTTGTCGCGGCATTGCTGGCCCCTTTCGGGCTAGAGGCGGCCGCATTGAATGTCATGGGTCTGGGGTTGGAGTGGATTCTGATCGTTTCAGACAAGGTGTCAAACTTAGATGGCGCGCAAGGCTATGTCGTTAGTCCGCCACATTACGTGTTGCCCATGTTTGCGCTGGGGGCGTTGTGGCTGGCGTTGTGGCAGGGCCGCGCAAAATGGATTGGGATTATCCCGGTTGCGTCCGCATTTTTGTCGTGGGGGCAGGGGCAAAGACCCGAGGTTCTGATCGCGGATTCAGGCGGGTTGGTGGGTGTCATGACTGAACATGGCCGCGCGCTGAGCAAAGAAAAAGGCAGCGGTTTCATCGCTACGGTATGGTTGGAAAACGACGGTGACGGGGTAGATCAGAAGAAGGCGGCCAGCCGCTGGCCTGATGCAGAAAACGCTGTTCAGCGCTTTGATTGGCAGGGCAAGGAAGTGATTCACATCACCGGAAAACGTGCGGCCCAAGGGTTTGAAGAATGCCAATCAAACCAGATCGTGGTGTCTGCAGTTGAGTTGAACCTGAACGGGGATTGCGGTCTTTTCGATCCGAACCGCCTGAAAGAAACCGGAAGCCTGGCGTTTTCAAAAGGACGCATAACAACCAGCCGAGAGGCAATCGGCCGTCGCCTGTGGTCCCCGGCTATCGCCGAGAACCGCAATTTAAAACGGGATCAGTAGCTGCGGATCAGCCCGACCAGCCGTCCCTGCACCTTGACCTTGTCCTCGGGCAGAACGCGGGTTTCATAGGCGGGGTTCGCAGCCTCAAGCGCGATAGCATTGCCACGGCGGAAAAAGCGCTTCAGGGTCGCTTCCTGATCTTCGACCAGAGCCACGACGATATCGCCATTATCGGCAACCCGAGTTTCACGGATCACCACGACATCGCCGTCATTGATACCGGCATCGATCATCGAGTCGCCACGTACCTCAAGCGCGTAATGTTCGCCTTTGCCCGAAACCATGCTGCCCGGGACCGCCACACGGTGCGATACGTGGCTGATCGCTTCAATCGGGACACCAGCTGCGATACGGCCCATGACCGGCAATTCCAAGGCATCTACAGTGACCGGTTCGAAATTCGCCGGGCGGGGACCTTCGGGCCTGTCGCCTTCAATCACGCGAGGTTTGAAAGCGGCTGTTGGTTCGCCGCCGAGACTTTCGGGCAGCTTTACGATCTCAATCGCGCGCGCCCGGTGGGCAAGGCGACGAATAAAGCCACGCTCTTCCAGCGCAGTGATCAGGCGATGAATCCCGGACTTCGACCGTAAATCCAGCGCGGCCTTCATTTCGTCGAAACTGGGCGGAACACCGTCCGCCTGAACGCGTTTGTGGATGAATTCCAACAAATCCAACTGTTTCTTGGTCAGCATTGCTCACACCTCGTCGGTCATGCGTTTTCTTTTGTTCTACGCATGTTCACGTTTTGTGTCAACGGATTTGAGCGTGGCCTATATCGGCAGGAACAGAACCTCATCCCCCGCGGGGCGCGCCTGATCATTCGGCTCACGAACCAAAAGCGCGTTGGCCTGCGCCAGAACGCTGAGAAGCGAGCTGTCCTGATCGGCACAGGCGCGAATGCCATCCTCACCGAGGACAGCTCGCATATAATGTTCGCGTGGGCCGTTTTTGCCGATGGGCTCGGCCAGCTTGGCCTGGCGAAACGGGGTCAGGGCTTGTTCGATGCCCAACATGCGACGCAACATGGGGATCAGGAAGAGATAACCGCAAACCATTGCACTCACGGGATTTCCCGGCAGCCCAACCATCGCTGTGTCACCCAACTGACCCGCCATCAGGGGTTTCCCGGGGCGCATGCGGATTTTGTAGAACGACCGCTCCATCCCCAATTTCTGAGAAACGTCCCCGACCAGATCGTATTCTCCGACCGAGGCACCCCCGATTGTCACGACTAGATCGGCGCCACTTGCCAGCCCAAACGCCGTTTCTAAGGACGCGACAGTGTCGCGCGCGATCGGTAGAATTCGCACATGTGCACCGGCATTCTCTAGCATGGCTTTCAGGCCAAAAGTGTTCGAAGCGATGATTTGATCCGGGCCTGGGATCTCACCGGGCATAACCAGTTCATCTCCGGTCGAAATCAATGCGACCACGGGTTTGCGTCTGACCGGCACTGTTGCAATATTCATTGCTGCCAACAGCGCGACGTCTTCAGGGCGCAAAAGGCGCGGAGCGCTGATCTTGGTGCCGACGGTAAAGTCGACACCTGCAGGTCGGATATTTGTTTTCAGTCCGGGATCGTCGGTGATTGTAAGCAAATCCCCGCGCCGTTCCGTATCTTCTTGAATAACAACGAAATCAGCACCTTCCGGCACCGGAGCGCCGGTAAAGATACGAACGGCCTGACCGGGGCCTACGGTGCCTTCAAAACGACGCCCGGCAGCGGATTCGCCAACTACTTTGAACATGGCGTGTTGTTCGACTTCGGTCGACTTCAGCGCGTAACCATCCATGGAAGAGGCCGAAAATGGCGGTTGATCGCGCGTGGCGCTGAGGTCTTCCGCCAGCACGCGGCCAGCAGATTCGGCAAGCGGAACTGTTTCTGCGTTTAGCGGGGAAACAAGATCAAACAGTAGTGACCGGGCTTCTTCGACTGTAATCATCTCGCCTCGTAACGGCCTGATTTACCGCCATCTTTCAGCAGGACCCGGATGCCGCCGATCTCCATCGCCTTATCGACTGCCTTGGTCATGTCATACACAGTCAGCGCCGCGGTTGAGACCGCAGTCAACGCCTCCATCTCAACCCCGGTCTGGCCTGCGGTCTTGACGGTGGCTTCAATCTGTACGCCCGGCAAATCGGGGTCCAGGGTCAACTCAACCGCAACCTTTGTAACCGGCAAGGGGTGGCAAAGCGGGATAAGGTCGGGTGTTTTCTTCGCTCCCATGATGCCTGCCAGCCGCGCAATACCTAAAACGTCACCCTTCTTGGCGCGTCCTTCTGAAATTAAATCAAAGGTTTTCTTTGCCATCTTGATGTGGCCAGCCGCCACCGCGACGCGGTCAGTAACAGCCTTGTCCGAGACATCGACCATATGGGCCTGTCCCTGCGCGTCGAAATGGGTCAGAGGCATCACATCACTCCGGGGATCAGCGGGTTTGCCAGCAATTGCCGGGTGGCGGCGGTGACATCATCCTGACGCATTAGGCTTTCCCCGATCAGGAAACACCGCGCGCCATAACGGGCGATATCGGCCAGGTCTTCGGGTGTACTCAGACCGCTTTCACAGACAATCGTCCGACCGCCAGGAACCAGTTTCGAAAGGCGGCGTGTAGTATCAAGTGTGGTCTCGAAGGTCTTGAGATTACGGTTATTTATCCCGATCAATAGACTTTTCAGTTGGGTCGCCCGTTCCAGTTCAGCCTCGTCGTGAACTTCGATAAGAACGTCCATCCCCCAGTCAATGGCCGTTTGTTCCAGCTCGGCCGCCTGACCATCTTCGACCGAGGCCATGATGATTAGAATGCAATCGGCACCCAAAGCGCGCGCTTCGACCACCTGATAGGGGTCGTACATGAAATCCTTACGCAGGGCTGGCAGCGACGTTGCTGCGCGTGCCGCGGTTAAGTATTCCTTGGCGCCTTGGAAGCTGGGCGTGTCGGTCAGTACAGACAGACAGGCTGCACCGCCTTCTTCATACGCCTTGGCCAATGCAGGCGGGTCGAAATCGGCGCGGATCAACCCTTTGGAGGGGCTGGCCTTTTTGACCTCGGCGATCAGGCCATACCCCTTGCGGGTCGCTTTCCGCAAGCTTTCGGCAAAGCCGCGCACTTCGGATGCGAACCGTGCCTCACTTTCCAGTGTTTCCAAGGACTTCTCAGCCTTGTCTGCAGCTATTTCTTCCAGCTTATAGGCTTTGATCTTGTCCAGTACCGTCTCGGTCATGCGGTCTCCTGAGTCATGCGGGCTAGTACCGCGATTTTTTCTTTGGCTTTTCCGCTGTCGATGCTTTCGACGGCTTTTTCGACACCATCCCGCAAATCTGTTGCGGCGTCTGCAACCACCAGCGCGGCGGCAGAGTTCAACAGAACCGCATCGCGATAGGCCGAGGGCTGCCCGTCCAGCAGTGCGCGGAAGGCGACAGCATTTTCTTCGGGTGTTCCGCCGATGATATCCTCGAACGGATGAACCGGTAGGCCCGCGTCTTCGGGGTGAAGTTCCACCTCCTTAACGCCACCATCCTCTAGTGCTGCGACCCAACTGATGCCAGTGATGGTCAGCTCATCGGTCCCGTCTGATCCGTGTACCAGCCAGGCGCGGTCAGACCCCAGCAGACCAAGCGTTTCGGCCATTGGGCGTATCAGGTCGCGGCTGAAGGCTCCGGTCAATTGGCGTTTGACGCCCGCAGGGTTCGTCAAAGGGCCGAGAATGTTGAAGATCGTCCGGGTCCCAAGCTCTTGCCGCGAGGGCATGACATGCGCAATGGCTGGGTGGTGCATCGGGGCCATCATAAAGCCGATACCGGCCTCTTTCAAAGCCTTTTCAACTGTTTCCGGGCCAACCATGACGTTGATCCCCAACTGCCCCAAAGCATCCGCTGCCCCGGATTTTGAGCTGAGGTTGCGGTTGCCATGCTTGGCCACGGTGACACCGGCACCAGCGACAACAAATGCCGTGGCGGTTGAGATATTGAGCGTGCCTTTGCCGTCCCCTCCGGTTCCGACGATATCCATTGCACCGTCGGGCGCGGTGACGGCATTGCACTTGGCGCGCATCACGGCGGCGGCCGCGGCGTATTCCTCGACCGTTTCGCCACGGGTGCGCATGGCCATCAGCAGGCCACCGATCTGGCTGGGCGTGGCTTCACCGTCAAACAAGATACCAAAGGCCTGTTCGGCTTCGGCACGGGTCAGAGGCCGATCGGCGGCGGCTCCGATCAGCGGTTTCAGAGCGTCGCTCATGCGGGAACTTTCATCTCAGACAGGAAATTCTTGAGCAGGGCATGACCATGCTCGGAGGCGATGGATTCCGGGTGGAACTGAACGCCGTGAATCGGCAATTCTTTGTGCTGCAGACCCATAATGGTACCGTCTTCCAGCTCTGCCGTGACCTCAAGACAGTCGGGCAGGGTGTTGGGGTCGACCACCAAAGAATGATAGCGGGTCGCCTCAAATGGCGAGGGCAGCCCGGCAAACACACCTTTTCCGGTGTGGTGCATCGTTCCCATTTTGCCATGTACGATTTCGTGGCAGCGGATGACGTCGCCCCCAAAGGCCTGTCCGATAGTCTGATGGCCAAGACAGACTCCCATCAGCGGCGTTTTCGTTTCAGCCGCTGCTTCGGTCAAGGCCAAGCAGATACCGGCCTGATCCGGATCACAGGGGCCGGGGCTGAGCAGGATGCCGGATGGGTTCATGGCCATGGCTTCCTGAACGTCCAAGGCGTCATTCCGCCGAATGACCATCTCGGCGCCAAGTTCGCCTAAATAATGTACCAGGTTGTAGGTAAACGAGTCGTAGTTGTCGATCAGCAGCAGCATTTGGGCACTTGTCTCGGCTTGGGCATTTCGGGCTGGCGATGCAGCCCCGAGCCACGGTATAATGTCGGGACATACATGCTCAGGCTTGCGTGGCAGCGTCAAGGGGACATCCCGTTCTTGGCGCTGCGGCAAGCAAATGCCGCAGCAGACGGCGAACATGTGATCGATGCAGGGCCAAGACGAGAGGCAATTGTTATGGGCGGATTTGTCGGCGGAATGATCGTGGGAACGGTCGCTGTTCTTGTGCTGGGGGCGGTGCTGTCTTTGAACATGCCTTTGACCAGCAAACCGAACGTGGCGGTTTCTGCGCCTGAACCCTCTCTGGCTGATGTCCCGGATACAGTGGCGGACGCCACTGATACCGGGGGTGACCCCGATGTGCTGGACTTGCCACCAACCACACCTGAATCTGTCGGCGAACAGACGGACACGCTGGCTGAATTGTCAGATGTCGAGGTTGAGCCCGATGCCCAGCCCAAAGTCAACCTGGACCCGGCGCAAGTCGATGCGCCCAGCGTTGCTCAATCAGCTCCTGTAATTGCAACCACTGTGGCCCCGGTCGCCCCACAGGCCCCGCCGTTGTCGCAGGTATCCCCAAATGCCGAAGCCTTGCCTGAGGTGTCGCTGGAGGTGCCTGAACCTCAGCCTGAACCGGCCGTCGAACAAGAGCCCGAGGTTGTGGAGGCCGAGCCGAAACCAGAACCCGAGGTTGCCGAGGGGGCTCAGAAATCGGACCCTGTTGTTGCCGACAGTGCAGCACAACCGGAACCCGAGGTCGCCGCAGCCGCCGATCCGGAAACCGAGGAAAACCCATTTGTCGACAGCCCAATCGCCGTAGAAGGTGATGAGGATACAGCACCGCGCAATCTGCCCCGGATCGCGTCGGTTCCGCAAATTGGCGGGGCAAGCGAAGCGACCACAGTCTCGACAGTCGGAACGCGCGTGGTTCCATTGACGGAACGTGATGATGTTATTGAGGTCAGCACAACCAACGTGGCGGCTGCCCTTCCGGGCAAGCCGATCGAGGCTTATGCGGCGGAATTCGAAAACCCCGAATCCAAGCCGTTGATGTCAATCATTCTGATCGACGATGAAGGTGCCTATGGGGCTGAAGCTCTGCATGATTTTCCTTATCCGCTGAGTTTTGCCGTTAGCCCGTCTGATCCGGACGCTGTTGAAAAGATGGCGCGTCACCGCGAAGCCGGGTTCGAAGTTCTGGCTCTTGCTGATCTACACGAAGCCGCCAGCGCGCAGGATGCCGAAGTATCGCTGGCCGTATGGCTCGACACGTTACCGGAAACGGTGGGAATTCTCGAAGGAGTGGATTCGGGCATTCAAGGCAACCGCAAGCTGGCCGACCAGGTGGCCGCGATTGCTGCCGGTACAGGGCGTGGTCTGATCACACAGGACAATGGTCTGAACACTGTCCAAAAACTGGCTGCGCGCAACGGTATTCCATCGGGTGTGATTTTCCGCGATATCGACGGTGCGCGCCAGGACCCCAAGATCATGCGTCGTTTTCTGGACCAAGCGGCATTTCGTGCCGGTCAGGAGGGGACGGTTGTAATGCTGGGCCGTCTGCGCCCTGACACGATCTCGGCTTTGTTGCTGTGGGGGCTTGAAGATCGGGGCAGCCGTGTGGCGATGGCCCCAATCTCTGCAGTGATGATGAAAGAGGTTCAGTAACCTCGGAACAACGAAAACGGCTGGCCCTGAAAGCCCGCCGTTTTTTTATGTGTTGCCCGATCCTGTGAACCGGGACGCATCGGCAGCAGCGCGGCGAATGGCGTTTGATTTATGGACGGTTTCCATAAACTCTGCCTCGGGGTCGCTATCAAAAACAACGCCGCCACCCGCCTGAATATAAAGCTTGTGATCCTTCACGATGGCCGTTCGCAGAGCAATGCACATGTCCATGTCGCCGCCGGCACTGAAATAACCAACGCCGCCGCCATAGATACCGCGCTTTTCAGGCTCCAACTCGTCGATGATCTCCATCGCGCGCACTTTTGGCGCGCCCGAGACGGTGCCAGCAGGCATCCCGGCAAAGAACGCATCCAAGGCGTCTTTGTCTTCGGCCAGCTCTCCGACCACGTTCGACACGATGTGCATCACATGGCTGTAGCGTTCGATGATGAACTCTTCGGTTGGCCGCACCGTTCCGATCTTGGCCACGCGGCCGGTATCGTTGCGGCCCAGGTCCAGCAACATCAAGTGTTCGGCCAGCTCTTTCTTGTCGGCCAGCAGATCGACCTCGTTGGCCTTGTCCTCTTGGGGCGTAGCGCCACGGGGGCGGGTGCCTGCGATGGGGCGGATCGTCACTTCGTCGCCAAAGACACGCACCAGAATTTCTGGGCTGGCACCGACCACCTGAAAGCCGCCAAAGTTGAAATAGAACATGAACGGAGAGGGGTTAGTGCGCCGCAATGACCGATAGAGCGTAAAGGGCGGCAGCGGGAAGTCCTGTGTCCAACGCTGAGCTGGTACCACCTGAAAGATGTCACCTGCGCGGATGTATTCCTTGGCCTTTTCAACCGCTTCCATATAGCCGGATTTGGTGAAATTCGACACCGGAGGCGCGACTTCAGAGGCGTCGCCCAGATCGCGAGTCTCGGCGGGTATGGCGCGTTCTAAATCGCGCACTGCGTCCATCACACGCTCAGCGGCTTGCGCATAGGCAGCCTTGGCGGATTGCCCCTCGGCGACCCAGGCAGGGGAGACGACCGTGACCTCTCCCTTTACACCGTCCAGAACGGCAATGACCGATGGGCGCAGCATAATCGCATCGGGTAGGCCCAGCGGGTCTGGGTTCACATCCGGCAAATACTCTACCAGACGCACCATGTCATACCCAAGATAACCGAACAGCCCTGCGGCAGCTTGAGGCAAATCGTCAGGCAGCTCAATCCGGCTTTCGGCCAGCAGAGCGCGCAGATTGTCCATCGGATTGCCATCCTGAGGCGAAAACGCTTCGGCATCGAACCTGGCCGAGCGGTTCAATTCGGACGTCTCACCCCGGCAGCGCCAGATCAGGTCCGGTTTCATCCCGATGATTGAATAGCGGCCACGCACCTCGCCTCCGGTCACGGATTCCAGCATAAAGGCGTCTTTCTGCGCGCCCGTCAGCTTGAGCATCAGGGACACAGGCGTATCCAGATCGGCTGCCAAGCGGGTGTAAACGACCTGATTTTCGCCAGCCTCATAGGCGCGGGCGAAGCTGTCAAACTCGGGGGTCAAGGCCATGTTCGGTCTCTTTTAATAGCTCGACTGCACGGCGTTCAGCGCGCGTTGGTCAATCACGGGACGGGCGCGGGTCTGCGCGTCGCGCACATAAGCGTCAAAGATGTTCTGGGCCAGCGCCTGATTTAGCTGTGCTTCCAGCGCGGTTTGTACCTGGCGCAGTTCATCAGTTTCGGCGGGCGGTAGCAATTCTTCAAGACGCACGACGAACGCCGTGCCATCGCCAGGAATGACTCGCAGCTCACCAGGCTCCATCTCGAACACCTGACCCATGAAATCTGCCGGCACATCCTCAAGGAAAGCGGTGCGGGTCAGCGCATTTTCAACCCGGAACGGCAAACCGGTGGCGGTGAAATCGCCGTCAGCATTCAGTTGCTCCAGAGCGGAATTTGCATTTTCAGCCAACGCCTTGCCGGTTTCCACCTGCGTCCATGCGGCGGCCACACGATCACGTGCGCTTTCCAGAGGCTCGGGGCGTTGGGGCAGCACCTCGTTCAAACGCAAAGCAAAGATCGAACCATCTTCGAGGAACGCAACCTCGGGGAAATCGCCTTCGTTTACGGCTTCGGCAGCGGCGCGGAAACCGTCATAGGCGGCGACGCCTTCACCGCTTTCGCGGGTCCAGTCGATCTGGCCCAATTCCATTTCGGTCTCGCCGGTCAGTTCTTCCAGCGTTGCACCACCAGCGAGCAGATCGTCAATGTCTTCGGCCTGTGCTTCGATTTGACGACGCGCGCGGTCGGCGGCCAGTTCTTCGCGCAGGGCAGGGGCGGCATCTTCGAACGGCGTGTTGTTTTCGGCCAGCGATCCGTTGATGCGGAACAGCGCGGGGCCGAAGGTCGAGGGCAGCGGGCCAACAACCGCGTCCAGATCGGCGGCAAAGACGGCATCAGCAGCTTCGCCCAGATCTTCGCGGGTGACGTCGCCAAGGTCGATATCGCTCAACTCTAGCTGGCGATCTCGCACGAGGTTTTCGAACGTGGTGCCACCGACCTCAAGCTGCGCAATCGCATGCTGTGCGTCTTCTTCGTTCGGATAAGTCAGACGTTCGACCAGACGTCGCTCGGGCTGATAGAATTCCGAGGCACGCTGATCATAGAGGCGACGCACCGCATCCTCATCAATCTCGACACTGTCCAACAGCATGTCGGGCGACAGAATCGCATAAGTCAGTTGCTTGGTACTGGGCAGGGTGAACTGATCCTGATTCTCATCATAGTAAGTCTGGATCTGCTCATCCGTGGGTGCAGGAACAGGCGATGTCAGGGCGTCGGGCCCGACCGTCGCAACGGTAAAACTGCGGCGTGCGCCGACATAGTCCGTCAGCACTTGCGTCAGAAGCGAAGGCATCTCAACCCCGCTGATCACCGCGTTTTGCACGATGGTGCGCGAGGACTCCTTGCGCAGATCCGATTCGAATTCGGTATCCGTCATGCCAGCCTGTTCCAGCTGGAACTGATAGGCCTCGCGGTCAAACGTGCCGTTGACGCCCTGAAAAGCCGGGATGGCGACGATTTCTTCTTGCAGGTTCTCATCCCCGATCGAAATGCCCAGCTCACCGACTTCGTTGTCCAGCGCGGCCAAAGCGGTCAGGCGCGACAGGGCCAACTGATCCAGACCGAACTCATGCGCCTGCGACATTTGCAAGGGCTGGCCGGTCTGGCTTTCGACCGCGCGAATTTCGCGCTGCAATTCGCGAACGTATTGGTTGATCGAAACCTCTTCGTTCCCAACTTGTGCGACGGTGCGCACGGTGCCGGTCAGGCTTGTTGCGCCAAAGCCCGCAAGGCCCAGCATCAATAGGCCCATGAGAATCCAGACAAAGGTCTTCGATAGGTTTTTCATGCCTGCGGCCATGGTGCCCTCTTAATCTTGTGGCAAGGAACTGCCCTGTCGGTTGCGGCCCTGAATACGACGCGCACCGCCGGGGGGCAAGCTCAGAAGGACAGGGCTTGCAACCGTTCGAACAAATGCTGAATACCGGCGCGGTCGAGATTAGCGAATGCAATGCGCATCTGGCGTTTTCCGGCGGGATCATCCGACGGCATAAACATCGTTCCGGGCAGCAGAAGGATGCCGGCCTCCGCCACCAGACGGCGGGCCAGTTCGTCCGAGGGGATATCGAACGGATGTTCGAAATAGGCGAAATAGGCGCCCAAGCCTAACAGACGCCAACCCTTGTCAGTCAGGTTTGGCAACTGCTCTTGGATAGCCGCGCGGCGATCGAGGATTTCGTCACGCTCTCCGGCGACCCATTGCGACAGGTTCCGCATGCCCCAAAGGGCCGCGAATTGGCCGATCTGACCGGGGCAGATCGCCACCGTATCAAGGAATTTTTCTACCTCGGATAGCAGGTCAGCACCCGTCGCAATGGCACCAATCCGGTGGCCGGTCAGGCGATAGGCTTTGGAAAAGGAATAGAGGTGAACCAGCGTCTTATCCCAGCCGGGCTGCGCGAACAGGTCATGCGGCGGGCCGCTGCGGCTGTCGAAATCGCGATAGGTCTCATCGACCAGCAAGCGCAGACCGTTTTCACGGGCCAGTTCGTAGAACGCGCGCACCAGATCGGCCGGGTATTCCACACCACCCGGGTTGTTCGGCGTCACCAGAGCGATGGCGCGGGTTTTGTCGGTGATCAAAGCGCGGGCGGCATCAGGATTAGGTAACAGATCATCACCGGTCTTCAGGTCAACGGCATGTACCCCGGCCATGTCCAGCCACATTTTGTGATTGAAATACCATGGGGTTGGCAGGATAACCTCATCCCCTTCGTCAGTGATGGCCGAGATTGTGGCGGCGAATGCCTGATTGCAGCCCGAGGTGATTGCGACCTGATCCGGTGCGACCTGGACATCATAGTGCTGACCAATTTGTACCGCCAGTTCGGTGCGCAGATCCGGATTGCCCAGCACGGGCCCATACAGATGGGCCCGATCCTCGGTCACCACAAATTCGGCTATGGCCTGACGCAAGGCCAAAGGGGGCGGATCGACCGGCGCGGCCTGACTGACATTGATCAAAGGCTGGTCGTCAGGGAAATTCGCGCCTTCCAGCCAGCGCCGCGCCTCCATCACCGGAGGGGCGAAGGTGGCGGCGGTGCGTGTCCGGGTCATGCGAGATCCTAGATGTTCAGGAAAAGATCAGTCGGTGCCGCGGTAGGGCTCGACATATTGCAGGGCCATATCCCACGGGAAGAAGATCCACGTATCCTGGCTGACTTCGGTGATGAACGTATCCACCATCGGGCGGCCTTTGGGTTTGGCATAGACAGTGGCAAAATGCGCCTTGGGGTACATCGCACGCACCAGTTCCAGTGTTTTGCCGCTGTCGACCAGATCGTCGATGATCAAAACGCCTTCACCATCACCCATCAGATCGGCATCAGGGGCTTTCAGCACCTCGGCTTCACCTTGTTCCTGATGGTGATAGGACCGCACGCTGATCGTGTCGACGGTGCGTATGTCCAGCTCACGGCTGGCGATCATGGCTGGGGCCATACCACCGCGCGTGATCGCAACAACCGCGCGCCAGGCACCGTCGTCCGGTCCTTGACCATCCAGCCGCCATGCCAGAGCACGGGAATCGCGATGGATTTGGTCCCAACTGATGTGAAAGCCTTTTTCGTGGGGCAGACGGTCCTTGGCGCTCATTGCGTTAACCCTTTTCAACGTCCGGGGCGTCGACGGCTTTCATACCGACGATGTGATACCCCGAATCTACGTGCAGATTTTCGCCCGTGACACCGCTGCTGAGATCGGACAGCAGATACAGCGCCGATTTACCGACATCGTCAATGGTCACGTTGCGGCGCAGGGGCGAGTTATACTCGTTCCACTTCATGATATAGCGGAAGTCACCAATACCGCTGGCGGCCAGCGTCTTGATCGGACCGGCAGAGATCGAGTTCACCCGGATACCGTCTTTGCCCAGATCCTCGGCCAGATATTTGACCGATGCTTCCAGCGCGGCCTTGGCGACACCCATGACGTTATAGTGCGGCATAACCTGCTCGGCACCGTAATAGGTCAGAGTGATTGCACTGCCGCCTTCGGACATCATCTTTTCCGCACGCTGCATGACGGCGGTGAAAGAGTAGACCGAAACATCCATGGTCAGCTTGAAATTCGCCCGGCTGGTATCGACGTACCGACCACGCAGCTCGTTCTTGTCGGAAAAACCAATTGCGTGAACGACGAAGTCCAGCTTGCCCCATTTCTGTTCCAATTCCGAGAACAGAGCATCAATCGAGTCCTCGTCACCCACATCACAGGGAAGAACAATTTCACTGCCCAGCTGCACCGCCAGCGGATCGACCCGCTTTTTTAGGGCATCGCCCTGATAGGAAAAGGCCAATTCGGCCCCGGCATCGGATAAAGCGCGGGCAATGCCCCATGCGATCGATTTATCATTGGCCAGTCCCATGATGAGGCCGCGCTTGCCGGCCATCAACTGATTTGACATGTTTGGTTCTCCGCCTGTCTTCGCGATTTGTTGCGTTGGTTTATGCCATTGGATGCGCTGCATCAAGGCCGCGTACTCTTGCCCGCAGCGGGTTCTCGCCCTAGGGTGGCCAATAATAGTTTCCGGGGGATGGAAATGACCGAGCGTGACGGCATCTTCGCCGGCTCCGATCCGTTTGAAATAGCGGGGCGGTGGCTGGGTGAGGCCAAAGACAGCGAACCGAACGATCCCAATGCAATAGCGTTGGCAACCGTCGATTCTGACGGCATGCCGAACGTGCGTATGGTGCTGTTGAAAGAAATCGAATCCAGCGCTTTCGTATTTTACACCAATTACGAAAGTGCCAAGGCGGCCGAATTGGATTCGGCGGGCAAAGCAGCTTTTGTAATGCATTGGAAATCATTGAGGCGGCAAATCCGTGTTCGTGGTACAATAACCCGGGAAAGCGGGGCGCAAGCCGATGAATATTATGCGTCGCGCTCGCTAAAAAGCCGTCTTGGGGCTTGGGCTTCGAAACAGTCTCAGCCTCTTAGCAGCCGGGCTGCTTTGATGGCAGAAGTTGCAAAGGTGACCGCGAAATTGGGGCCGAACCCACCGCGACCACCGTTCTGGGGCGGGTACAGGTTAGTGCCGAGCGAGATCGAGTTTTGGGCCGATGGTGCATTCCGGTTGCACGACAGGTTTCAGTGGCGCCGGGATCAGGAAGACTCGGCATGGGATGTACAAAGGTTGAATCCATGACATTCGCGTATCGTGAAATGCAACATAAAGGAATCAAAGGATTTTTTCAGCTTGAATTTGCGAGCCAATCCCATACACATCGGACCCTTAACGAACTATTAATTTTCGCGATAGGAATGCTGTGCCGGAAGACCTGAACAATATGTACCGCGTTCGAGGACACGTGAAATGGTTTGACCCCGCTAAGGGGTACGGGTTCGTTGTGTCCGACGAAGGTGGCCCGGATATTCTGTTGCATGTGAACGTGTTACGTAACTTTGGTCAAAGCTCGGTCGCCGATGGCGCCGGGATCGAGATCATGACGCATCGCACTGACCGCGGCGTTCAGGCGGTTGAGGTTGTCAGCGTAGACCCACCGGCGCGCACCGACTCAATGATGTTGGCGGATTTCGCGGAACTTGATCCGGTTGTGATCGCGGAGGCTCCTTTGGAAGCGGCGCGGGTGAAATGGTTCGACAAGGGCAAGGGTTTTGGCTTTGCCAATGTTTTTGGTCGGGACGAAGACGTTTTCCTGCATATCGAGGTGCTGCGCCGATCTGGTCTGGCTGATCTGCAACCAGGCGAAGCGTTGGCGATGCGCGTCATTAATGGCAAACGCGGGCGTATGGCGGCTCAGGTCTTGGCCTGGGAAGCGGCACTGGACGAATAATACCAGATGATCAGACTGTTAACGGTTCTTGCAAGTGTGACAATGCTGTGGGCCGGTAACGTGCTGGCTGCGTGCCAGGTGGATCGTGTCGGGCTGCGGAACGACAAAACTCAGGTCAGTTTCAACGTCGAGCTTGCAATCAGTCCGCAAGACAGGGCGCGTGGATTGATGTTTCGCGAGTCGCTGCCGCAGCGGTCTGGAATGCTGTTCGTGTTCGATCCGCCGCAGCCAGTCGCCTTTTGGATGAGAAACACGCTGATTCCCTTGGACATCATTTTTCTGGATCGTACAGGCGCTGTTGTTCATGTGTATGACAACGCGATTCCCGGGGATGAATCACTGATCGAAGGCGGAGATTCGGTGTATGCAGTCCTGGAAATCAACGCTGGATTGGCGGCGCGTTACCTGATCACCCCAGGAACACAGATGCAGCACGAAATTTTTTCGCAAGGTCCTGCAATTTGGCCCTGTTAGGGCTTTTCAAATCAGAATGGCGACGTTAGGAAGGCGCACGGTCCGGGGCGTGGCGCAGTCTGGTAGCGCACCTGTTTTGGGTACAGGGGGTCGTAGGTTCGAATCCTGCCGCCCCGACCACTTCTTCCTCTTATGTTGGTGAACCACCCATCTTTTGGAACAGCGCGCCCAACGCTTGATCCAGTGCTTTGCTCTCTACGGGAACTTTGACGGCTGGGCCCTGTTTTTGCGGCACATTGAAGAACAATTCGGCATCCACGCGATACCCGGTAGTGTTCTTGGTCGACGTCATGCGCATGACGCTTTTGGGCAGGTCCTGCGGGTAGCCATCATAATTGAGAATCAGAAACGCGGTGGTGTCCGGAGGAAGAAACTCCTGGCACTCAAACACCCGATTCCCCACTTTTTCGAACTTTTCTCCTGGCCCAGCGCACTGAGTCTCAAAGGTGTCAAACAACCGTTCGGGATATGTTTCAAACTGCGCGCTGCGGGTCGGAGGGGGTATATCTTGTGGTGCACAGGCCACGATAAGGGCCATTGCGGGCAGAAATCGAAACGCGGTCATCCACTCTGACACTCTCGATTTTCTATTCTGCACGTTATGCCTCCTGTCTGGCCGCGCGACCGGTGGTGTTGTGATTCTCATTCAGCCTATCCACCTTACAGCGGGATTATCAAATGCTGGTAACTCTGCTGATAAAAACAGTTAATTCTGTTGCGCGATTTTCAAGTGCAGTGCTTTATCCCGTGGATGAACCTGTGGAGGAATCGGAATCCAGCGCCCGCGGACCCTTGGGAACCGTTTGGTCAACAAAAAAGATTTCAAAAATGAATGAAAATGGCGTTGACGATCTATGGCCGAATACGCCAAGTTGTATGGGCCGAAAGACATGCCACTAAATCTGGTAGCATAACCAGGGTAAGGCATAGGGCGAGGGTCGGAAAGCACATCTATTAAACGTGCAACCGTATAAGCGGTTTCGCGCTGTTAAAGACAGCGACCGGTCATTTGCGCCCAATTTTCAGGCATGGCGTGCGGATCGCTGAAATGCATCTGACGCGAACGGACAAGTTGATTGAATCTAGGGCTGCGGACATGAAGATTGACAGGAAATTCACCAAATCGGGGCAAGATGCATACGCAGAACTGGATTTTGTCTCTGCGACATCTGAGATACGGAACCCGGACGGCACCATTGTTTTCCGACTGGATGAAATCGAGATCCCCGCAAAGTGGAGCCAGGTCGCCAGTGATGTCATCGCTCAGAAATACTTTCGTAAGGCTGGCGTTCCGTCGGCTCTGAAAAAGGTCAAGGAAAAGGACGTTCCCGAATTTCTGTGGCGCTCAGTTCCTGCAGAAGGTGCTGAATTCGGTGGCGAAACCTCGTCCAAGCAGGTGTTCGACCGCTTGGCGGGCGCTTGGGCGTATTGGGGTTGGAAGGGCGGCTATTTCTCGACCGAGGAGGATGCGCGCGCTTACTTTGACGAGATGCGTTATATGCTGGCGACTCAGCGCGCCGCACCGAATAGCCCGCAGTGGTTCAACACAGGTCTGCACTGGGCCTACGGAATCGATGGCCCCGCGCAGGGTCACCACTATGTCGATTACAAGACCGGCAAGCTGACCAAATCGAAATCCGCATACGAGCATCCGCAGCCGCACGCGTGCTTCATCCAGTCCGTCGATGATGATCTGGTGAACGAAGGCGGCATCATGGATCTTTGGGTGCGCGAGGCGCGCCTGTTCAAATACGGCTCGGGTACCGGGACCAACTTCAGCCATCTGCGCGCCGAAGGCGAGGCGCTGTCGGGTGGCGGTAAGTCCTCGGGCCTCATGGGCTTTCTCAAGATCGGCGACCGCGCCGCTGGCGCGATCAAATCAGGCGGAACAACCCGTCGAGCAGCAAAGATGGTAATCGTCGATGCTGATCACCCTGACATCGAAAAATTCATCGAATGGAAGGTGATCGAAGAGCAAAAGGTGGCCTCGATCGTTGCCGGATCGAAGATGCACGAGAAGATGCTGAACGGCATTTTCGAGGCCATCCGCAGCTGGGACGGTGCACAGGACGATGCGTATGATCCCAACAAGAATGACAGCCTGAAGAAAGCGGTTCGCGAAGCCAAAAAGGTTGCGATCCCAGAAACTTACATCAAGCGCGTTTTGGATTACGCCAAGCAGGGCCATGACAGTATTGAGTTCCCGACCTATGATACGGATTGGGATTCGGAAGCGTACAGCTCGGTGTCGGGCCAGAACTCGAACAACTCGATCCGTGTGACCAACGCATTCCTGACCGCCGTTGAGAAAGACGCCGATTGGGAATTGATCAACCGCACCGATGGCAAAGTCTCGAAGACCGTCAAGGCGCGGGATCTGTGGGAAAAGGTTGGCCACGCCGCATGGGCTTGCGCCGATCCCGGCATTCAGTTCCACGACACGGTCAACGAATGGCACACGTGCCCTGAAGATGGTGCGATCCGCGGTTCGAATCCGTGCTCGGAGTACATGTTCCTCGATGACACGGCTTGTAACCTGGCGTCGATGAACCTGCTGACCTTCCTGAAGGATGGTGAGTTCCAGGCGGCGGACTATATGCACGCTTCGCGTCTGTGGACACTGACGCTGGAAATCTCGGTGACTATGGCGCAGTTCCCGTCGAAGGAAATCGCGCAACTGTCCTATGACTTCCGTACCTTGGGTCTGGGATATGCCAATATCGGCGGCCTGCTGATGAATATGGGCTACAGTTACGACTCGGATGAGGGGCGCTCGATCTGTGGCGCGCTGACGGCGATCATGACCGGTGTGGCCTATGCAACCTCGGCCGAGATTGCGGGTGAGCTTGGACCTTTCAAGGGGTATGAGCGCAACGCTGAACACATGCTGCGCGTCATCCGCAACCACCGTCGTGCATCGCAAGGCGTGACCGATGGTTATGAAAAACTGGCCGTAAAGCCGGTGCCACTGGACCATGGTAACTGCCCGGACAAGCGTCTGATCGATCTGGCCATGTCCGCTTGGGATGAGGCGCTGAGCCTCGGCGAGAAGAACGGCTACCGGAACGCGCAGGCCACCGTGATTGCGCCCACCGGCACCATCGGTCTGGTGATGGATTGCGACACCACTGGGATCGAGCCTGACTTTGCGCTGGTAAAGTTCAAGAAGCTGGCCGGTGGCGGTTACTTCAAGATCATCAACCGTTCGGTGCCTTCCGCGCTGGAAAAGCTGGGCTATTCCTCGTCGCAGATCGAAGAAATCGTCGGTTATGCGGTTGGTCACGGCACTATCGGCAACGCGCCGGGGATTAACCACACCTCGCTGACCGGTCACGGTTTTGGCCCGAATGAGCTGGCCAAGGTGGACGCCGCGCTAGAAAGCGCCTTTGATATCCGGTTCGTGTTCAATCAGTGGACACTGGGCGAGGATTTCTGCACCGGAGTTCTGGGCATCCCGGCGACCAAGCTGAATGACCCGACTTTCGACCTGCTGCGCCATCTGGGCTTTACCAAGGCGGATATCGACGCGGCGAACGATCATGTCTGCGGAACCATGACGCTGGAAGGCGCGCCGCATCTGAAGGAAGAACACTATTCGATCTTTGACTGCGCCAACCCGTGCGGCAAGAAAGGCAAGCGTTTCCTTGGGGTTGATAGCCACATCACCATGATGGCGGCGGCGCAGAGCTTTATCTCGGGTGCGATCTCGAAGACGATCAATATGCCGAATGACGCGACCATCGAGGATTGCCAAAAGGCTTATGAGCTTTCGTGGTCGCTGGGTGTGAAGGCCAACGCGCTCTATCGCGATGGTTCGAAACTGTCGCAACCGCTGGCAGCGGCGCTGGTCGAGGATGATGACGAGGCAGCCGAAGTGCTGGAAAGCGGCTCGGCGCAGGAAAAGGCCGTCGTTCTGGCCGAAAAGGTGATCGAGAAGGTTGTGGTCAAGGAAATCATCCGCAGCCATCGCGAGAAACTGCCGCATCGCCGCAAGGGCTATACTCAGAAAGCGATCGTGGGCGGCCACAAGGTCTATCTGCGAACCGGTGAATTCGAAGACGGCAAGCTGGGCGAGATATTCATCGATATGCACAAGGAAGGCGCTGGCTTCCGGGCGATGATGAACAACTTTGCCATCGCTGTCTCGGTTGGCTTGCAATATGGTGTGCCGCTGGAAGAGTTCGTCGATGCGTTCACCTTCACCAAGTTCGAACCGGCGGGGATGGTACAGGGCAACGACTCGATCAAGAATGCGACCTCGATCCTGGATTACATCTTCCGCGAACTGGCCGTGTCCTATCTGGACCGAACCGATCTGGCGCACGTGAAGCCCGAAGGTGCAACCTTCGATGATCTGGGCCGGGGCGAGGAAGAGGGTGTCTCAAACGTCTCTGAAATCAGTGAAAGTGCAGCGACTAAGTCTTTGGAAGTGCTGAAACAAATCAGCTCAACCGGGTATCTGCGCAAGCGTCTGCCGCAGGATCTTGTCGTCTTTAACGGCGGTCAGGCCGAGGTGAACGGCATGGCGGAAACCGCCGCATCGTTCGAGGCTCCGGTCGCGGAAACAGCGGTTGCCACAGGCATGGATGCTCGCACCAAAGCCAAGATGCAGGGCTACGAAGGAGACCCGTGCGGCGAATGTGGAAACTATACGCTGGTGCGCAACGGCACCTGCATGAAATGCAACACCTGCGGCGGGACCAGCGGGTGTAGCTAAGACAAACGCCCCGCCAGGCGGGGTGTAGGGACCTGAATTTCCCCTCGGATATTCGGTCCCGACGAATACGGGGCAAGGCATAGCCTGAGACTTACCACTAGGCGTCTTGCTCCACTCGGTCGACATGCCCGTGTCGGCCGGGAACAGGGTGGGGCGGAATATTTGCTCTTTCCCACTCTTTCACGGGGCGGGTGCGCTCGTCCCATGCGCAGTCCAGGCCGCAGGCAAAAAAACACCGGGCGGTCAACGAAATGAGCCTGGAAGGCGAAACTGACAGGGGGCTTCGGCCCCCTTTCTTTTTTCAACCGTGATTGGGAAATTAGGCAGGGTTCTGCCGGATTGTGCATTCCTCATCGGGCAAGACCCGCCGAGACGTGATGGGGGAATTTTGCCCAGCGGCTCGCCGCAGACGCGACTCGGAAAAACACGCAAAGATTGGCGCGAAAGTGGCTTAGTCCCGCAATGCGGGTGACAGCAGCCCGGCGTGCGGTGTTTGTAGGGCTTGTCCGGACGCAAACATGCAAAAAACTCAATCAGGAGGCATCACAATGAAACCGCAAACTCTGGCCGCTATTTCCGCCCTTGCCCTGGGACTGCCGACGCTGGCCGTCGCGCAATCCTCGGCAGATACAAATGGAGACGGCGTTTTGACCATCGAAGAAGTGCAGGCGGTTCTGCCTGAAGTGGACACGGATGGTTTCTCGGCAATGGATGCCAACGGCGACGGCGCGCTGGATGAGGCCGAGATTGCCGTGGCACAGGAAGCAGGATTGCTGCCGCCAACCGACGGCTAACACATTAAAGAAAGCGGCCAGAGGATTTCTGGCCGCTTTTCAGTATCTTATTGGGGAAGGTGAATATTGAATCTGGTCCGAAGTTCAGCATCCAGAAGTGGATCAAAACGCGCCGGGGACGGCATCGACAAGATCTCTTCCTTCCGCTTGATCGCCTTTTCGATCAGATCGGGTTTGCCAAGCTCGGCCCATTCCTTGGGTGAGGTGCGGTCACCGAAAACGGGATATACATAGTCCGCCTGCATCCGGCTTAGCGTGGCATCGGTGCCCAGATAGTGACCCGGCCCGCCAATGCAGACCTCGGCGATTTGGTCCAAGGCCAAGGTTTCGTCAGTCACTTCGATCCCGCGTACGCAGCGCTGTGCCTGACCGATCAGGTCGTCACTGAGAATCAGGCTCTCATGGCAAAAGCCCAGCAACGAGGCATGCATGCCCGCCGCTTCGTATACCATGTTCAAACCTGACAGGCCCGCCATGACGTTGGAACACATCTGCTCCCACCCGGCCTGCATATCGGGCAGCTTCGAGTCCGATGCTCCAGCCGCAGCACCACCCGGCAGGTCATAAAATCGATGCATTTGCGCGCAGCCGGCCGTTAACAGGGCCTGTTCGCCCGAACCGATGGACATCGCACCTGTGCGCAGGTCCAAACCAAATGGCCAAGTGCCAAAAACTGCCGGTGCGCCGGGGCTTACGGCATTTACGTAAACCAGTCCGGCCAGACATTCCGCAGTGGCCTGCGTGATTGCTCCGGCGATGGTTGAAGGCGCGGTCGCGCCTGCCATGCCAGCAGACAATAGCAGAACCGGCATCCCGGCCTTGATGCACTCTTCCATCACTTCGCAACTTTCGGTCGCGAATTTCATCGGGGGCACGACAAAACAGTTCGAATTCGACACGAAGGGCCGCTCACGAAACTTGTCCTCGCCGCCGGCGATCATGTGGAGCATTTCCACCGCAGGGGCAACGTGGCTGGGTTCGGTAAAGGACGTACCGATATGTTTGAAGCTGCCTGAACAGGCGGCGTAGATCGTGTTCAGGTCCATTTCCAGATTGTCCGAGATGTCGCGGCAAACCATGGGGCGCTGAACAAAATGGATGTTTTCTAGCTGTTCGCAAATGCGCGCAGCATCGTGCAGGTCCTGAACGGTCGAGTCGCGGTATTCCCGCCCGTGTACATCCACCATGCTGACGGCAGCACCGGCGGTGCCGTAGTGAACCTTAGTGCCCGACAACTCTAGGTCGGTCTTTCCATCGCGGCTGTACAGGGTAACCGAGCGGTTGGCCTTGGCAATCGTGTCTTCCACCAACGCGCGCGGGAACCGGATGCGACCATCGTCACCCAGGATGCACCCGGCGCCGACCAGGTAGTCGATGCCGCTTGGCGGGGCATCCGCCAGACCAATGGTTTCCAATGCGGTCAAGGCGGCTTCGTGGATGCGCTCGATTTGGGCTTGGGTCAGCACATTGAGAGTGCCGCCTTCCATACCTGCACGGACAGGGCGCAAATGTTCGGGCAGGGCAGTTGCACGGGCAGCACGACGCGCGGCGCGACCGCCGGTGCGGGATGAGGTGCGGGTTTGATCGTTCATGGTTCGGATTCCGATGGGTAATTGGCTGTCAGAAGGGTTGATCTAAGCCTCTGACGGCCGCCCACGTGCCGCACGACCACGATCCGCACCAATGGTGCGGCTGACCAGTCGAATCTTCCAAACGTCGTTTTGCATGCAGGTCCTCACCTATTGACCTGAAGTTTCCCGATGTACCTGATCACAATCTGTTCTGTTTGCGACCTGAGCGCCTAAAAGCGAAGTATTCATGAAGATGTCACACTCTTCTTTTGTCTGCTCAAGTTTTTTTCTTTGGCACCTGAAAATCTGTTATAGTTCCTTCACTTATTTAAGAGTGGTTCGTGATCTCAATTGAAATTTAATGATCATGTACCAAGTTTTTGAGTTAACATGACTTAACCGAACGTCTCTGCGGCGAAAGGTTTTTAGGAGAGATTAATGAAAGCCCTTAAGGCCCTCAGTCTCACAACATTGGTGTCCCTCGCGACCCCGGTATTGGCTGAGGATTGGACCGGGGCTTATGCAGGTTTTAGCTTTGGATATGCAGATGCCGAAGGCCCGAATGGCTCCAGCGGCGATGATCTGACCTTCGCGCCACATATTGGCTATGACCGCGACTTCGGGAATTTTGTTTTGGGCGGCGAGCTTGAATACAATAGCCTGTCTTTGGACTTGGGGCAGGGCGAGGGTTCCCTGGACAGCATGACCCGCCTGAAGCTGCGCGGCGGCTATGATTTTGGCCCGGCTTTGGGCTATGTTGTGATCGGTGCGTCGCGGGTCGATAGCTCAGTCGATAACGATACCGCTGCTGTGTATGGAATTGGCGTGGCCTATCCCATCGGCGACCGCTTTGTCATCAGCGGCGAGGCGTTGCGGCAGGAGTTTGACGATGTCACCCGATCAGATGGCACCCTGGATTCGAATGTCTTTAACCTGCGAACCTCATTCCGGTTCTGACACCCGTTAACTGGCCGCGGCGTGACGACCGGCTATTTCCGTCGCAAATTCGCAAATCGTCGACAAAGCGGACCCGAACCGTTCGTCATCAATGGTCATGGCCACGCGGATATGGCCGGCGGCGGCGGACCCAAAACTCTCACCCGGCATCACGGCAATGGCGTGCGTATCCAGCAGCGCGTTGGCGAATGCTTCTCCGCTGAGTCCCGTGGCGCGGATATCCAGCATCAGGTACATGGCCCCCTGCGCTGGAACCAACCCGACAGTGTTCTGAGCGCTCAGAATACCCACGGCGAGTGCGCGCCGCCTGCGGAACGGCGCAGCGATTTGATCTTCCAGCACGTTACCTGCGTTCAGGGCGAAACTAGCAGCGTCCTGAATAAACCCGGGAACCCCATAGGTCGTATGCGTAGCGAGGTTGATCAGATGCGCGATTACATCCTCTGGCCCAACAATCCATCCACAACGCGAACCCGTCATGGCGTGGGACTTGGACATCGACCCAACCACCAGCGTACGTTCGGTCATACCCGGCAGAGTGCGCGGCGAAATATGTGAGCCTTCCCAGACTTGTGTGTCATAAACCTCATCCGAAATCAGCCAAAGATCCCGCTTGCGGCAGACCTTGGCGATCCCTTCAAGCGTTTGACGGGAATAGACGACCCCGGTGGGGTTGTTTGGTGTGTTGATCAGCAGGGACACCGCGCCATCCGCGACCGCGTCAATCTGCTCGGCACGCGGTTGAAATGCGTCTTCGGCGGTTGTCTGAATCGCCCGCGCTTCCGCTCCGACACCGCGGATCGTACCGGGATAGGTGGCGTAATATGGATCCAGATACAGACCAACATCGCCCGGATCGCAGACTGCAACATGGGCAGCAAACAAGGCGGATTGCCCACCAGGCGTGATCAAAACATTGTTTCTGGTAGTGGGAACTCCGGTGCGCGCCTGCAGCCGGGCGGCCACGGTATCGCGCAGCAAATCCGTGCCGGGCACCATCGCGTATCCGGTGTGGCCTTGCCGTGCCGAAAGGTCCATGGCTTCCAGAATCGATGGGTCGGTTCGGACGTCATGTTCACCAATGGTCAATTCGACTACAGCATAGCCGTCGCTGATCATTCGACGGGCACGATAGAACACGTCCCAACCGTCACTGCCGCCGCCGGTCAGATGAGTAATACGCTGCGACAATTTCATGACCCGCCTCCGTCTGGTGTTCTGCGCCGAAAGGGCCAGAGCCGTTGCAGAATGTCAATTGGCGAAACAGATGGTTGGAACTCAAGGCTTGGCGAAGGGCGGTCGCCGTGATACTGGGACAATATGAACCCGATGACCTGCATCATTATTTGCTGCATTACCTGCTGATACTTCAAGCGGGCCGGTTTCTTTCGTTTTCATCCCTGAGACAAGTTGCTAAGCCCGCGTTAACGCGACCAGCCATGCTGTCTTTAGGAGCCGACCGATGACGACAATCAAACTGCACAACACCCGGACGCGGACGAAAGAGGATTTCGTGCCGATCAGTGCCGACAATGTGCGGATGTATGTCTGTGGGCCCACAGTTTACGACCGCGCCCATCTGGGCAACGCACGGCCTGTAGTGGTGTTCGATGTGCTCTACCGATTGTTGCGACACACCTTTGGTGCGGATCACGTGACTTATGTGCGCAATTTCACGGACGTGGATGACAAGATCAACGCGACCGCGCTGGCACGGCAACAGGCGGGGGCTGAAGGCACGTTGGAGCAGCTGGTTCAGGAACGCTCGAATGAGACCATCGGTTGGTATCTGCACGATATGGGCGCGCTTGGGGCGCTAGAGCCCAATGAGATGCCGCGCGCTACGCAATACATTGCGCAGATGATCGCGATGATCGAAGACCTGATTGCCAAGGGCCATGCTTACGCGGCAGAGGGGCACGTTCTGTTCGCCGTGGACAGTTGGAAAGAACATTACGGCGAATTGTCGGGCCGGTCCGTCGACGACATGATCGCGGGCGCTCGGGTTGAGGTTGCGCCTTACAAGAAAAACCCGATGGATTTCGTGCTGTGGAAACCCTCGACCGATGAATTGCCGGGGTGGGACTCCCCTTGGGGCCGAGGGCGTCCGGGCTGGCACATAGAATGCTCGGCCATGAGCTATGAGCTGTTGGGCGAGAGTTTTGACATCCACGGCGGTGGCAATGACTTGATGTTCCCGCATCATGAGAATGAGATCGCGCAGAGCAAGTGCGCCCATCCGCATGGTGAGTTCGCAAAGGTCTGGCTGCACAATGAAATGCTGCAGGTGGAAGGCAAGAAGATGTCCAAATCTCTGGGCAATTTCTTCACCGTCCATGATCTGCTGGAGCAGGGCGTCCCGGGTGAGGTGATCCGCTTTGTCTTCCTGCAAACCCACTATCGTAAGCCGATGGATTGGACTGAGAAGAAGGCGCGTGAAGCCGAGGCGACGCTGCGCAAGTGGCGGGCGCTGACGTCGGGCATCGAGCCCGCCGCCAGCGCGGCACCTGCAGTTATCGCAGCGCTTAGTGACGACCTGAACACTGCGGGTGCTTTGGCTGAACTCCACCGTTTGGCTGCGGATGGAGATGCCGTTGGTTTGTTGGCCAGCGCACAATTGCTTGGTCTCTTGACCCCCGAGATGGGGGCGTGGGCGGATACCACATCGACGGATTTGTCGGCACATGCGGACCGGTTGGCAGATGCGCGGGTCATTGCGATGCAAAGCAAGGACTTCTCGGAAGTGGACCGTCTCAAAGCCGCTTATCTGGCTGCTGGGCTTGAGGTTCGTATGAGCAAGGATGGTGTCGAACTGGTGCCCGGTGCTGGGTTCGACGCTGCCAAGTTGGAGGGGGTGTGATGACCAAAGACCGCCTCTACCTCTACGACACCACCCTGCGAGACGGGCAACAGACGCAGGGCGTGCAGTTTTCGACCTCTGAGAAGGTGCAGATCGCACAGGCGTTGGACGCGCTGGGTGTCGACTATATCGAAGGCGGTTGGCCGGGCGCGAACCCGACTGACAGCGCGTTTTTCGATGTTGCGCCCAAGACTTCGGCCCGTTTGACCGCATTTGGCATGACTAAGCGGTCGGGCCGGTCTGCTGAAAATGACGATGTTCTGGCCGCGGTGATGAATGCAAACACACAGGCGGTGTGCCTGGTGGGCAAGTCGCATGATTACCATGTGACCCACGCGCTGGGAATTTCGCTGGAAGAAAATGTCGAGAACGTCCGCGCCTCCGTCGCGCATATCGTGGCACAGGGTCGTGAGGCTCTGTTTGACGCCGAGCATTTCTTTGACGGGTACAAGGACAACCCCGGCTATGCGGTTCAGGTGTGTCAGGCGGCCTTGGACGCCGGTGCGCGCTGGGTTGTGCTGTGCGACACCAATGGCGGCGCACTGCCCGCCGAGGTGACGCGGATCGTAACCGGAGTGATTGCCGCCGGATTGCCCGGTGACCGCTTGGGCATTCACACCCACAACGATACCGAAAACGCTGTGGCTTGCTCTCTGGCTGCAGTCGATGCGGGCGCGCGGCAGATACAAGGCACGCTGAACGGGTTGGGTGAGCGATGCGGTAATGCGAATCTAACCGCTCTGATCCCGACTTTGCTGTTGAAGGAGCCCTACGCGTCGGGTTTCGATATTGGTGTTAGTGAGCAAGCTCTGGCCGGTTTGACGCGGGTCAGTCGGATGCTGGACGATATCCTGAACCGGGTGCCCAGCAAGCAATCGGCCTATGTCGGCGCCTCGGCCTTTGCACATAAGGCAGGGCTGCATGCCAGCGCGATCCTCAAGGACCCATCGACTTATGAACATGTCGATCCGGCCTCTGTCGGGAATGCGCGGATCATTCCGATGTCGAACCAGGCGGGGCAGTCGAACCTGCGCAAACGCCTGACCGAGGCCGGTCTGTCCGTCGAAATGGACAACCCGGCGCTGGGGCGCATTCTGGACCGGATCAAGCAGCGCGAGGCCGAGGGGTATTCCTATGACACTGCGCAGGCCAGTTTTGAGCTGCTGGCACGTGATGAGTTGGGGCAGCTGCCCGAGTTCTTTGAGGTCAAGCGCTATAAGGTGACCGTTGAGCGGCGCAAGAACAAGTACAACAAGATGGTCAGCCTATCCGAAGCCGTCGTTGTTGTGAAAGTCGACGGGGAAAAGAAACTGTCGGTTAGCGAGTCTTTGGACGAGGACGGCAGTGACCGGGGGCCGGTGAACGCGCTGGCCAAAGCGCTGGCCAAGGATCTGGGGCAGTATTCGCAGATTTTGTCCGACATGCGTCTGGTCGACTTCAAGGTACGCATCACGCAGGGCGGCACCGAGGCGGTGACCCGCGTGATAATCGACAGCGAAGACGGGCAGGGGCGGCGTTGGTCGACCGTGGGCGTAAGCGCGAACATAGTCGATGCCTCGTTCGAGGCGCTGTTGGACGCGATACAGTGGAAACTGGTGCGCGATTGCGGGTCACAGACGGCGGTGGCCGAGTGAGCGTAGATTTTGATGATGACGTTAAGGCCTGCGCAGCATTGGTGCATCGCGCTGATCCTGACCGGTTCATGGCGGTCATGGCGGCACCCGTTGCGGTACGGCCTAAACTGTTCCCGCTCTATGCGCTGAATGTCGAGGTTGCTCGGGCCCCTTGGGTCACGCAAGAGACAATGATCGCTGAAATGCGCCTGCAATGGTGGCGCGATTCGCTGCAAGAGATTGCCGAAGGTAAGGCGGTGCGCCGGCATGAGGTTGTGACGCCTCTGTCGCAGGTCCTGTCGCCCGATCTGGCGGCTACGTTGGATGAGTATGTGGCCGTAAGGCGTTGGGACATTTACCGTGATCCGTTTGAGGACGAAGCACATTTCGACACCTATATCAACCATAGCGCCGGATCCTTGATGGTCGCAGCCGCGCAGGTTCTGGGTGAAGCGGACGAAGCTGTGCTGCGCGATTTCGGCTATGGCGTAGGGGTGGCGAACTGGTTTCGGGCGATCCCCGATCTTGAGGCGCGTGGTCGTATTCCTTTGCTTGACGGCACGCCTGATGGTGTTCGGTCACTGGCGCAAAAGGCCTTGGACAAACTTCAGCGCGCACGGTCAAACAGTGCAGGTGTTTCAGCAGATGCCCGCCCCGCGCTTTTTGCGGGATGGCAGGCAGAATGGGTTTTGCGGCGAGTCGTGACTCGCCCAGAGCGCGTCGCCGTCGGGGACCTCGCACAGGGTGAAATTCGCCGCAGAGCGTCCTTGATGTGGTCCGTTGCCAGCGGGCGCTGGTAGGCGTCAGACCGTTTCCGGCTCAGAGGGTTTCAGAACCAACCACAGCAGCGCACCACCTGCCAGTGTCAACAGTGGGATCATGGCCAGGTTCACGGCGGTCCAGCCTTCGACTGGTGACCCGCCCGAGCAGTTCATCAACCCACCCGAAGCGAGCGACGCAAGTGTCACGCCCCCAAACACCAGCAGGTCGTTCAGCCCCTGCATCCGCCCACGTTCGTTCACGTCGTGCGACGCAGCCAGCATCGTCGTGGCGCCGATAAAGCCAAAGTTCCAGCCAATGCCCAGCAGGATCAGCGCGATAAAGAAATTGCCCAACTCGACGCCTTGCAAAGCAACCACACCCGCGCCGGCCAGAATGGCGAGACCGAGGGCTACGATTTTTTCGACCCCGAACCGCGCGATCAACTGGCCCGTGAAAAAGCTGGGCACATACATCGCCAGAACATGGCTAGTGACGACATCAGCGGCATCGTTGGCGCTGTAACCGCAACCAACAACCGCAAGCGGGGTCGAGGTCATGACAAGATTCATCAAAGCGTAGGAAACCATCGCACAAATGATCGCCACGGTGATGCGTGGGGTTTTAAGCATTTCAAGCCGGGATCGTCCTTTGGGCGCGTCTTCCTTTGGCTTTTCGGGCGTCGGGATATCGAGGAAGAAAAACAGCACTGACCCAATGACATTCATCGCGATGACAGCCAGATAGGTGCCAAAAAACGGAATCACATATGCGGTCGAGGTCAGTTTGACGATCTGCGGGCCGATGATCGCCGCTGCTAGACCGCCTGCCATGACATATGAAATCGCTTTGGGCCGAAACGCGTCAGACGCCGTATCAGCGGCTGCAAAGCGGTAAAATCCATGCGCGCTCATGTAAATGCCGGTTAGCAGGCTTCCCAGCAGGAAGACCGGGAACGAGCCCAGAAACAACCCATACGCGCCGACCGCCCCGCCGCAAGCTCCCGCAGTAGCACCAACCAGAAACCCGACGCGCCGTCCCCAGCGCTGCATGATCGCCGAGATCGGCGTGGCAGCCAACATTGACCCCAGCACGATGAGCGAAATCGGCAGTGTGGCCAGACACGCGTTTGTAGCCAGTGAATCCCCAGCTAACCCGCCCACGATAAAGAGCATCGGCATCTGTGCGCCCAGTACAGCTTGTGCCGCCACCAAAACGGCGACATTGCGCTTGGCGCGACTGGTGTCGAGGGTTGTCGTCGTTAGTGTCATGCGCCAATGCGTATCTTTGAAAAGCCAGTCGTACAAGCGGGTTGCATCTGCGACAAAGCAACCTACCGTGAGCGCGATATCATTTTCCCGGAGGGCCCATGTCTGTCGGACGCATCATTGAATCACCTGACTGTGTCGCAGAGGGCGCCGAATGGCTGGCCGCGGAATGCCCGCGGATGGCCTGGGCGATGGATCAGACTGGGCCTTTGCCCCTGCGTCGTCGCCCGGACGGGTTTGCCCAACTTCTCAGCGCTATTGTCAGCCAGCAGGTCAGCGTGGCCTCGGCCAATGCGATCTGGAAACGGCTGCAGGATGCCAAGCTCACCGGACCGCGCAAGATCATGTGGGCAACCGATGACGATTTGCGGGCTGTGGGGCTGAGCCGTCAAAAGATACGCTACGCACGCGCGTTGGCTGAGGCGCGTATTGATTACAAAACATTACGCGACGCTTCTAATGCGGATGTCATCGCGACTTTGACCGAGGTGCCGGGGATCGGTGTCTGGACAGCTGAAATATACGCAATGTTCTCTTTGGGGCGCGCCGATGTGATCGCTCCGGGCGATCTGGCGCTGCAAGAGGCAGCGCGCATCCTCTATGACTTGCCCAAACGTCCCACGGACAAAGAACTGCGCCAAATGGCCGAAGCTTGGTCGCCCTGGCGATCGGTTGCGGCGCGTGTGTTGTGGGCCTATTACCGGGTGGCTAAAGAACGAGAAGGGATCAGATGACACGGGTTTTGAATGCGCTCCGAAAAGAGCCGGTTTCAGGCGACACACGCTCGGTCGTTGTGTTCGTGCACGGCTATGGGGCCAATGGGGCCGACCTGCTGGGCTTGGCCGATCCTTTAGGCGAACACTTGCCCGACACGCTTTTTGTCGCCCCCGATGCGCCCGAGCAGATCCCCGGGATGCCAAATGGGTTTCAGTGGTTTCCGATCCCATGGATTGACGGGTCGTCCGAAGAAGAAGCCCGACGAGGAATGGAAATGGCGGTTGAGGATTTCAACGCCTTCCTCGATGCGCTGATGGTGGACGAGGATGTTCTGCCGGAACAGGTTGTATTGTTCGGGTTTTCCCAGGGCACGATGATGAGCCTGCACGTCGCACCGCGTCGCGAGGATCCGGTTGCCGGCATCGTTGCCTTTTCGGGACGGTTGCTAGAACCCGATCTGCTGCCCGACGAGACGGTCAGCCGGATGCCGATTCTGCTGGTTCATGGTGACGTCGATGATGTGGTGCCGCCACAGTCGCTGCCCGCCGCCGCCGAAGCGCTGCAAGAGGCCGGGTTCAAAGAGGTTTACGCTCATGTGATGAAGGGTACCGGCCACGGAATTGCGCCGGACGGCCTGAGTGTCGCGCTGGCCTTCATGCGCGACAAATTGAGCCTGTAGGGATGATCGCGGTCCGCCCCATGATGCCAGAGGATGTGGCCATAGCCTGCCGCATCCTCAATGAGATCATCGAAATCGGGGGCAGCACCGCGTTTGAAATTCCGTTCTCTTACGCGTTGTTCGTTCAAAGCTACCTGGAGGGCGCTGACACAATCTGCGCCCACGTCGCCTTGGACGATCAAGGAGAGGTGGCTGGCTTTCAGTGGCTGGGAATGCAAAACACGTTGCCACAGGATTGCGCCGATATCGCGACCTTCACCAGACGCCATCCTGCGCTGAAAGGGGCAGGCCGGGCCTTGTTCGCGGAAACTTCGAAATTCGCGGCGGCAATGGGGTTTACAGCGATTAATGCAACCATCCGCGCCGATAATGGGATGGGTCTTGGCTACTACGACAAGATGGGGTTTCGAGACTACTCGGTCGCCTATGGCGTGCCACTGCAGGATGGCACGCCGGTTGATAGAATATCTAAAAGGTTTGATCTATCGGCGGGCGCGGCACTCTGAGGGGTCAGCCCCACAAATGCCCTTCGGCAAATTCAACCGAATTGCCTGACGGATCGCGCACGTAAAGAGAGCGTGCGCCGTTTGGCCAGTCAAACTCGGCATCTAAGGGGATATTCCAATCCAGCAGATGTTTGCGCATCGTGTCGATCTCCGCGCGTGTCAGGATCAGACAAACGTGGCCAGGCCCGTGCGCGCCATGGGGGGGAACGGGCAAGTCGGGATTGCCCGGCGGTTTCTCGGTTTCTTCCGCGTTGAACAACAACAAGACTGAACTGCCGATCCGGAAGAATACGTGTCGATCCGTCACGCGCTGGATTTTCTCCAACGCCAGAATCTCTCCATAAAACCGTTCGGCAGCATCCAAGTCGTCGACATAAAGAGCGGCCTCAAGAATGCCGGTTGGTACTGGAATGTCGGGTGTGACTTTCATGCTGTAAGCCTATCACAACATGCAGTTTTTGTCACCGGCGTGGACGACGGTCGCGTTTGTGTTGCGGGGCAGAGTTTAATGTTGGCGTCGGTAGGCTGTCCCATTGGCCTGGCTCAAGCCCCTCTAGCGACCAGTCGCCGATCCGGGCGCGGATCAGACGCAGGGTCGGGTGACCAACGGCAGCTGTCATCCGCCGCACCTGCCGATTGCGGCCCTCGCGGATGGTCAGTTCGATCCAGCAATCGGGCACCGTCTGGCGCACTCTGATCGGCGGATTGCGGGGCCACAGCCCTGGCGGTTCATCCATCAACCGGGCTTTGGCAGGGCGGGTCAGGCCGTCTTTCAGTTCAACCCCGTCTCGCAGGGCTTTCAAGGCAGCGTCATCCGGCAGACCTTCGACCTGAACCCAATAGGTTTTGGTCATCTTGTGTTTTGGGTCCGATATTTGCGCTTGCAGTCGCCCGTTGTCGGTCAGCAGCATCAAGCCTTCGCTGTCCCGATCCAGCCGCCCGGCCGGGTAAACGCCTGGCAGATCGATATAGTCTGACAGAGTGCGGCGGGGCGAATCTGCGTTGGCGCGGTCGGTGAACTGCGGCAGCACATCGAATGGTTTGTTGAAGCGAATGAACCAGGACATGACAAACGCCATAGCTCGCAGGTCAGTGAGGCGCAACCTGTGGATAAGTGTTACGCAGGTGTTACAGATTCGGATTAACCAATCCCCGAGATATTGTGGAAACTCAGGGCTTGTCAGAGATTTAACACGATATATAGTTAAGTTAAGGCCGGGGCGGGTGTTCCCCGCTCTGATGTCAAAAACGGGCAGAGCAGAGCGAGGAGCGATTCTGAGATGGATGGAGACTTCAGGACCGAATTTGTCAGGGAACCCGGTGCGCTCAGGCATCATCCGGCATTGGTTTTGAACGCCGATTATCGCCCCTTATCCTATTACCCGTTATCCCTGTGGCCATGGCAAGAGGCGATCAAGGCTGCTTGGCTGGACAGGGTGGACATAGTGGCTGAATACGACGAAGTCGTCCGAAGCCCCAGTACCGAGATACGAATACCTTCGGTCGTTGTCCTGAAAGATTATGTAAAACCCAGAAAGCGCGTGGCCTTCACGCGCTTTAATTTATTTTTGAGGGACGAATTCCGCTGTCAGTATTGTGGGAGCCGGGGTGATCTGACGTTTGACCATGTGGTACCGCGTGCGGCAGGGGGCGTCACAAGCTGGCAGAATGTCGTGGCGGCCTGCAGCCCGTGCAACCTAAAAAAAGGGTCCAAGTCACTGCGACAGGCAGGGATGACGTTGCGCAAGCCTCCGCGCCAACCGGAATCAGAGGCGTTGCGCAATATTGGGCGCAAGTTCCCTCCGAACCACCTGCATGATAGCTGGATCGACTTTCTCTATTGGGATGCGGAACTGGACGAACTTTAACGAGCGCGCCAGGCTGCGATCCAGACCAGCACCAACACGCCGGACAGGACAGCGTTCCAACCTGCCATCGACAAGCCTAACATCTGCCAGGGGATATCATCGCAACGCACCAGCGGGGCGGACATGATCTGTTCCATCAGATCTTCTGTCGACAGGCCGCCTATGTCACCGGACGTGCAGCTAGACGGGCCTTCCCACCATTTCTGCTCGACCCCCGCGTGAAACACGCCGATTGCAGCCGTCGTTAGGGCCGCAAGCGCGCCCAACAATGGCAACAGCGTTGCCCGTGGCAGGGCCAAAGCCATTGCTCCGATTAGAACAGCGGCGCCATGCGGATAGCGTTGCCAGATACACATTTTGCAAGGCGCCAAGCCGCCGAGGTACTGAAACCCCCACGCCCCAAGCAGAAGTGCCGCAGACCCTGCCGTAGCGATCAGGATCAGAGTGTTTTTGCGAGTCATAGGTATTTCACCACGAAAAATCCGCCGAACAGCAGGATGACGAACAGAGTGAACATAAGGCCCAGCCGCTTCTCGATGAAGGCCCGGATCGGTTCTCCAAAGCCCCAAAGCAGACCGGCAACCATAAAGAACCGCAAGGCACGGGCTAGGATAGAGGTGGCGATGAAAGTTCCCAGCGGCATACCAGTCCAACCGGACATGATCGTAATGACCTTGTAGGGGAAGGGGGTAACCCCAGCCGCAAGTACGGCCCAAAAGCCGAAATCGTTGAAGCGGGTGTTGAACTCTTCCATGGCGTGGGCTTTGCCCATCGACTCGAGAATCGGTTGGCCGAGACTTTCATAAAAGAACGCGCCAATGGCATAGCCCAGCAAGCCCCCCAACACCGAAAAGACCAGTGCGACCGATGCAATCAGCCAAGCCCGCGACGGGCGGGCCAGAATCATGGGAATCATCAAAACATCAGGTGGGATCGGAAAGACCGAACTTTCGATAAAAGCCACGAAGGCCAACGCCCACAATGCATGCGGATGTTCTGCCAGACGAATGGTCCAGTCATAAAGCGATCGCAACATAAGATGCTAAAACCCTGTTCTAACGTAGCGCAAGCCAAACCACGCGTCCGGCAAGGCGTCAAGCATCACCGCGAATACAAACTGGATTTTGGTTGCTTTTTGCCTCTGGACCTTCCCGGTTATGGGCGCTAATCCAATGGTCGTGGCCCAAGTGGCGGAATGGTAGACGCAGGGGATTCAAAATCCCCCGGTAGTGATACCGTGCCGGTTCGAGTCCGGCCTTGGGTACCAAAGTAAAAACAGAGGGTTAGGGAAACCTGCTCTCTGTTTTTTCTTTTTCGGCATTGCGTTTGCACACACTGCCAAATCACATCTATTCGTTTTGGTGACGTTTTGCCTGAGTCTCAGAGTCGGCGGGTTTGGATGCCTTGGGAAAGCCTGTGAAGATCAACCAGATCAGGAATCCGATATATGCGAAAACGACAACATTCAGCATGGTATCAACAAACTGTCCGCTCATGTCCGGTCCTCTCGCGATAGGCTTTTGAACAGGCAGATCACTAGGATCGGTACGATAAAGACGAACGCCATGGCCGAAAGTGCGATGATTGATCTGACCACGGAAATGTCGCCCACCAGAATCATCGCCAGCCCCAGTGCCCCCAAAATAATGCCCCAGATTGTACGGATGCGGGGCGACGGGTTCTCGTCGCCTCCGGTGCCGATCATTGCAAGTGTGAAACCTGCGCTTACGACGCTGGTTACAACGAACAGGAACGCGGCCAAAACAGTGGCGATTTGAGTCACACCGCCCAGTGGGAACTTTGCAAGCAGGGCAAAGGTCGTCGCGTCCAGATTCTCGGCGTTAACGGCGGACAGGGTACCGTCCTGACGCAGAGTGTCGTAGAAACCCAGCCCACCGAAAATACCGAACCACAAGATCGAGAACAGGGTGGGGGCAACGATGACACCAACCAGAAACTCTCGGATCGTGCGCCCGCGTGAGATTCGTGCGATGAAAATGCCCACAAAAGGCGACCAGGCCAACCACCAGATCATATAGTTCAGCGTCCAGCCGTGGAACCAGTCGACGATGATGTCGTCGAAGAATTCAGCTGTAGAGAATCCAGCCGGAAGAACGCCGAAGAGGTAGCGTCCGAAGCCTGACACGATGCCGTCCATCATGAACGACGTGGGTCCAAGGATCAGCAGATAGACCATCATTCCAACCGCAATCAGCATCGCGATATTGGACAGCAGTGACATCCCTTCGCCAAGGTCGCGGCGCAGCGGAATGATGTAAGCTACGCACAGCAAGGCAAAAACGGGCAGGGTTAGCACGCCAGGTGAATCAATCCCGATCAGACCAGCCAGGCCGGTTTGAATCTGGAATACGCCCATCGCCAGCGAACCGGCCAAGCCCACTGCTATCGCAACAATCGAGAGCAGATCGAAAACCCATCCCAGAGATTTGGTCCAGCGGGCCTCACCCAATGTATCGGTTACAGGGGCGCTCAGCAGTAGCGTGCGCCCTCGACGATAGGCAAAATAGGCGATGACCAGGCCGACGATCGCATAGATGGCCCAGGCGTGAAATCCCCAGTTCAGATAGGTGATGAACAAGGCATGACCGGCGGCCATGGGATCGGGGTTGTATTGGCGCAGAACCTCGAAATGGGTCAGGGGTTCGGCTGCGCCGTAAAACAACAGACCAACGCCCATGCCAGCCGCGAAAAGCATGGCGATCCAGGCAGGCGTTGAAAACTCAGGCTCGGCCCCGTCGGGCCCAAGGCGAATGTCGCCAAATCGGGACAAGGCCAGATACAGCGTGACAAACAGCAGGCCGCTGACCTCAAGCATGATGAACCAGCCACGGCTGTTGAACTGCGTGGCCACCGCTGCGGATGCAAGCCGCCCTAGCCCTTGCGGGTCGACTATACCCCAGGCCGCAATCGCTGCGCTGATGGTCAGAGCGATGAAAAGCAACGGGCTGGGGGACGCGGGCTTCATGTTAAACGGCCTTTCCTGACAGTTGCAGAACAAATTCCTTTCCAGCCCTGCGCTTACAGGTGTCTGTGAATGTCGGTTTGACACTAGAGATCACCGAACCGAGTTTCAAAAGAATTGTTCCTGACCACCCAAAAGACCTGTGAGATGGGCATTCTGGGGGGAAAGTTTTGAAAAAGCCCTCAGATATGCGGCGTGGGCGTGTCAGGCCGAGTACGGGGGTTGACAAGTTGAGTATCTGAATGAAACGTCGAAGGTGTTGGGAGATTTTGGAAATTCAGTCGCTTGTGCCTGTTGCAAGACAGGTGCAGTTGGCGTACCGGCAGGTCCCGGATGGGACCGCCAACAGTCTCCCATCCACCAAAAGAATTGGGAGTTCACGAAAATGAAAAACAGCAGCAAGCTTAGCCTCGGCGCGGTCGTCACCGCGGCCCTTATGGCTCCGGCCGCGTATGCAGAGGAATTCATCACAATCGGCACCGGTGGTGTGACCGGTGTGTATTATCCGACAGGCGGCGCGATTTGTCGTCTGGTCAACAAAGGCCGCAAAGAGCACGGCGTGCGCTGCTCGGTCGAATCGACCGGTGGTTCGGTTTACAACATCAACACCATCCGCGAAGGCGAGCTGGAGTTTGGTGTGGCGCAGTCCGACTGGCAGTACCACGCCTTTAACGGCACCTCGAAATTCGAAGAGGCTGGTCCCTTCGAAGGTCTGCGCGCCGTCTTCTCGGTACACCCCGAGCCGTTCACCGTGGTTGCCCGTGCCGATTCCGGCATCACGAACTTTGAAGACATGAAGGGCAAGCGCGTCAACATCGGTAACCCCGGTTCCGGTCAGCGCGGCACCATGGAGGTCCTGCTGGGCGAAATGGGTTGGACCACCGACGATTTCGAACTGGCGACCGAACTGAAAGCAGCTGAACAGTCTGCTGCTCTGTGCGACAACCAGATCGACGCGATGGTTTACACCGTTGGCCACCCCTCGGGTTCGATCCAAGAAGCCACCACCGCGTGTGATTCCGTGCTGGTGAATGTCAGCGGCGACGCCGTGGACAAGCTGGTTGGCGACAACTCGTTCTACCGCACCGCAACCATCCCCGGTGGCATGTATCGCGGTTCCGACGGTGACACCGCAACCTTTGGTGTTGGCGCGACTTTCGTGACCTCGGCAGACGTGTCGGAAGACGCGGTGTATGCAGTTGTCAGCTCGGTCTTTGAAAACTTCGACGACTTCAAAAAGCTGCACCCGGCGTTTGCAAACCTCAAGCCCGAAGAGATGATCGCGGACGGCCTGTCGGCTCCGCTGCATCCGGGTGCCGAGAAGTACTACAAAGAAAAAGGCTGGATTCAGTAAACCAGACTTAAGGCAGGGTGCCCACGGGCGCCCTGCAACCCAAGCCCGTAAAATAACGGGTGGTTCAAAAGGCCAAAAAGGCCGCGACGGGGAGACATTTGCATGAGTTCCGACACACAATCCAATCGTCCGCTATCCGAAGAAGAGCTGCAGGAACTTGTAGCCTCGTCCGATGCGGGTGGGCGTAATCCGGTCGGCAATGTCGGGATTTTTCTGGCCGTTGTGGCGGCGATCTGGTCGATTTTTCAGGTGCTTTTAGCATCTCCTATCGCCAACTATGTGTTGCCGGGCAGCGTCGTGAATAATGCACGTCAGTTTCATCTGGCCTTTGCCATGTTTCTGGCCTTTGCGGCCTATCCAGCGCTGAAGTCCAGCCCGCGTGACTATATCCCGGTTCAGGACTGGATAATGGGGGTCGCTGGCGCGTTTCTTGCGCTATACGGGTACTTCTTCTACGAAAAGATCGTCGATGCGGGCGGTCTTGCGGATGACACCGACAAGTGGGTCGCATTGGCCGGCCTGCTGCTGTTGTTCGAGGCCGCGCGCCGTGCGCTTGGGCCTGCAATGGCCATTATCGCGACGATCTTTCTGGCATATGTGTTCTTTGGCTCATCTGAATGGGTGCCCGAGGTTATCCGCTGGAAAGGCGCAAGCCTGAAAAAGGCCATGAGCCACATGTGGATCACGTCCGAGGGCGTGTTCGGCATCGCCTTGGGTGTTTCCACCAAATTCGTGTTTCTGTTCGTGCTGTTCGGCGCGTTGCTCGATAAGGCCGGGGCGGGGAACTACTTTATCAAGATGGCCTTTGGTGCCCTCGGCCACCTGCGTGGTGGCCCGGCCAAGGCAGCGGTCGTGGGCTCGGCGGCGACCGGCCTGATCTCGGGTTCGTCCATTGCCAACGTGGTTACCACCGGAACCTTCACTATCCCGCTGATGAAGCGCGTCGGGTTCAGCAGTGAACAGGCTGGATCGGTCGAGGTTGCATCCTCAGTGAACGGCCAGATCATGCCGCCTGTGATGGGCGCTGCGGCCTTCCTGATGGTGGAATATGTGGGCATTTCCTATGTCGAGGTGATTACCCACGCGTTCCTGCCAGCGGCGATTTCCTACATCGCGCTCGTCTATATCGTTCATCTTGAAGCGGTGAAGCGGAACATGCCCACATTGGGTGATCGCGACGTCCATCTGGCGCGCACTGTCGTTGGAATGTTGATGTTCTTCCTTGTGTTTGCGGGGCTTTGCTATGGCTCGCAATACCCGGTCGAAGCGGTCACCAGCTGGGTGCCCTCGGCGGCCGGATTGGTCCTGAGCCTGATTGTCTGCGCAGTCTATGTGGTGCTGCTGTATCTGGCGGCTCAGGTGCCGGATCTGGAACCTGATGATCCGAATGCCAAAGAAGTAACGCTGCCGGTTATCGCCGATATCTATAAAGCCGGGCTGCACTATCTGCTGCCGATCATCGTTCTGGTTTATTTCCTGATGATCGAACAGAAATCGCCGGGTTTGTCAGCGTTTTGGGCCACCGCATTACTGTTCGTGATCCTGCTGACTCAAAAGCCCCTCAAGGCGTTGTTCCGAGGGCAGAGTAACCTGAACGCCAGCTTTATCGATGGTGTCGCCGACCTTTGGCAGGGCTTGATTGACGGCGCGCGCAACATGATCGGTATCGCCCTTGCTACCGCGACTGCAGGTGTCATCGTTGGCACGGTTACCCTGACTGGTGTCGGGCAGGTGATGGCCGATCTGGTCGAGTTCCTGTCGGGCGGCAACCTGATCCTGATGCTGGTGATGGTTGGTATCCTAAGCCTGATCCTGGGCATGGGCCTGCCGACCACGGCGAACTACATCGTTGTCAGCTCGCTGATGGCTGGTGTGGTTGTCGAACTAGGCGCGCAGAGCGGCCTGATCGTGCCGCTGATCGCCGTGCACCTGTTCGTTTTCTACTTTGGGATCATGGCGGATGTGACGCCTCCGGTCGGGCTGGCAAGCTTTGCGGCGGCGGCTGTGTCAGGCGGCGATGCGATCAAAACCGGTTTCACCGCGTTCTTCTACAGCCTGCGCACCGTGGCACTTCCGTTTGTGTTCATCTTCAATACGGACCTGCTGTTGATCGACGTCACCTGGGTTGAAGGGATAACCGTCGCGATATTCGCAACCATAGCCATCCTTGTTTTTACTGCGGGGACGATGGGTTATTTCGTGACGCACAGCCGTATTTACGAAAGCGTCGCGCTGATCTTCGTTGCATTTGCGCTGTTCCGGCCCGACTTCTTCATGGATCGGCTTTCACCGCCCTATGCGTCGGTTGAACCGTCGGCATTCGTTGAAACGATCGGGCAAACGCCGCCGGGAACAGAAGTCCGCCTTGTTGTTAGCGGCCCTGATTTTGACACTCTGGAGATGACGGACACTACGGTCGTAGTGCCGGTTGGCAGCGAAGAGGGTGGCGCCGCGCGTGTGGACGCCATGGGCCTGATGCTGATCGAAGAGGACGGTCTGGTCAAACTGGACGAGCCGCTGTTTGGCACCCCGGTCGCGGATGAGTTGGATAACTTCGACTATTACGCGGATGACGCGGTGCGTCTGACCTCGGTCAGCCTGCCATCCAGTCAGCCGCCGAAGCAATTGATTTATATCCCGGCGATGATTCTGCTGGGGCTGATCGCTTTCCTTCAACGCGGCCGCGCCGCCAGACAAGAGGTGCCCGCATGACAAACTCTGTTCTTTGTGCCGTTGATATCAGCAATGGCGATCTGGACGTACATGTGTTGAAGACCGCGGCGTCTTTGGCCGATCAGGATAGCGCGCAGCTGGACGTGGTGACTGTACTGCCAGATTTCGGAGAAAGCTGGGTGTCCGGCTTTTTCCAACCGGATTTCCACGAAAAGGCGCTGGATGAGGCGCATACCAAACTGACCGATATGTGTACGGCAACTTTGGGTGCAGAGCGGAACGAGAGAATCCGCCACGTCGTCGCCACCGGAACAGCCTATCAGGAGATCTTGAAGACCGCTGAAAGCGCGAACAGCGATCTGATCGTGATCGGCGCACACAAACCGGACCTCAAGGACTATCTTCTGGGTCCGAACGCGGCGCGGGTCGTGCGGCATTCCACGGTCTCGGTTTACGTGGTACGCTAGTATCCGGTCATCTCAAGGTAGCCGCGCCCAGAGTGGCTGCCTGAGACCCTTACGGGGCCTTCCCAGTATTCGAACCGCGTCGCCATCCAGGCATCGGGTGTGATCGCCGATACGTCGACCTGCAAATCGCGATCAGGCAATGTCACGCGCCACTGGATGGGCACGTCCCGATCAGCGACTCGTGCCGTATCCAGCGGTGTGAACGAAACGGAGCCATCGGGCAGGGGCGTCGCGGTGCCATCTGCTGTGATCCAAGTGGCCGCTGTGAAATCCCCGCGCCCGCCGCGCAGGCGAAATGCCATCAGCTTATTGCCATCATCAAAGCTGAGCGAGAACCAATCCCATCCGCTTTGATCGGCAGCAAGAGGCTGGCTGGACCACTCACGATCCAACCAGCCCTGACCGGTGACCGCGACATCTCCATCGGGTAGGCGCAGTACACCTTCGGCGTCATAGAAGGGTTGAGAATAGTAATGGCTGGCCTGCCTATCGGCGGACTTGACTGAGTATCCGTCCTCTCCGTGAAACACCAGTGGACCTTGGGCTGTCAGGGTTAGGTCATAGGAAAATTCGGCACCGCTCGCGGACAAGGACAAGGCGCTAGGATCAGGCCCGCGCATATGCCATTCGTCGATCCAGGCCTCGAATGGTTCGGCAGTCACCCCAGCCTGACCGATGCCGCCACGCGACAGGCGTTCGGCAAAATAATGCGCTTCCTCAGTCGTCACAGCAGCGTGGCCCAACCACAGCTGAGGGCTTTGCCAACCTTCGGCCTCGGTCGGTTTCAGGGCGGATCGGAACAAGGTCCATTGAATGCCGTAATCGCGCCCGTCTTCTCCGCTCAGGTTGGCAGTCAGATACCACCACTCAATTCGAAAGGACGGGTGCGGGCCGTGATCTCGCGGAAATTCGAACTGGTAACCTGGTTTGGGGATGTCGAACCCGTCGGCTGACCCGCCCAGCCCGGCATAGCCTTGCGGGTGCAAGGCAGAGGGCAGCAATAGGATCAGGACAAACAGCCAAGCTTTAACGTTCATTGGCAAATACCTTCAGAAGGTCAGCGGGTGGCAAACGCATCAAGCGCAATGCGGGCAGGGCGGCGGCGGCAAAGGCGGCAAGCAGGGTCAGCACAAACAGATAGACCCAATCAGCAGGAAACAGAAACATCGGCAGTCGCCAGCCAAAAGCCTGTACGTTGATAACCGCCAGTAGCGCCCAGGCCAAAACCAACCCAAGTGGCAAGGCAAGCACGGCCGTCAACGCCGCCAGCAGCACACTGCGCAACAACTCTAGCCGTGCCAGTTGCGCGCGTGTCAGCCCCAACGCCCAAACCGGGGCAACCTGCGGCAGCCTCTGGGTCCACAAGGTCAGTAAACTGGTCAGGATAGCAAATCCCGCCACCCCCAGTGTCAACACATTCAATGCGGAAGTCACCACAAAGGTCTTGTCAAAGATCGCCAGCGATTGCGCCTTCATGGCGGCCTGTTGCACGACGGCCCGCCGAGGCAGGTCAAACTGGTCTCCTAGAGCCTGAGTTATTTCGGTGGCGCGCTCGGGTGCAAGGCGGATGCCGAACCTGCGCGTGTCGGCCCCTGGGGCGATTTGGTCAAGCTGCGGCATTGATACGATCGCCTGACCGGTCGGATTGCCGTAGTCCGAATAAACACCTGCCACGGTCAGCGCATGCCCTGCATTCAGCGTCAGTGTATCCCCAGGCCATAAACCCGCACGGCGGGCGAGCTGTTCGTTGATTAAAACGGCCTCACCCGTCAGGACGCGATCCCAGACATCATCTGAAGAGGCGATCAGAGGCCAGTGATCGCGGTAAGTCTGGTGGTCCACAATTCCGTATAAGAACAACGGTCCGGTCTCGTGGATCAGTTCAACGCTGCGGATTGGCAACACGGCGTCCACCTGCGGGCCTAGCCATTGGGCAATCTGTTGACCTTGTTGGTTGTCAGTGGCGGTCACGTAAACCTCGGACGTCAGGCGTTGATCCAACCAGCCAACAAAGGTGAGGCGAAAGCTGGAAACCATGGTTCCGACACCAATATTCGCGGCCAAAGCCAGCAGCAGTGCCATCAAAGCCAAAGACAGACCCGGTAATTGCGCCTGCATATCGGCCCAGACCCATTGTGCGATCGGCCCTCGGGCGCGCCGATGAAAACCCGACAGGGCGAGGGACAGAAGATAGGGCAGAGTCAGTGCCGCTCCGGTGAGAATGCCGCCGACCATCACAAACCCGGCAACCAACCCGTTAAAGGCAAACCCTATGCCAAAGCCACCCCCGATCAAGGCCAGACCGATCAGGCCTGCGCTGCGTTGTCCCAAGGCTGAACCACGCCAAGCTTGAACTCCGGAACCAGTCAGCAAGGGCATGCGCGCCAATCGATACAAGGCGTGGCCACTGGCAAACATTGTGCCCGCTAATGCCATCGCCAACCCCGCCAGCGCCCATTGCGGTTGCAAGGACATTTGCCCGTCGACAGGTGCGCCGTAAAGCCCGCGCAAAGTGGCCGCGACGTCGGGCAGCAGCGCTCCGGCGAGAAAGAACCCAAGGATCAGGCCCAAGGTGCCGCCGATCAGGGCCAACGCGGTCAATTCAGCCATGATCACCCAGATCAAACGCCGCATTGAGACACCCAGAGCCCGTAGGGTGCGGATCATCGCCCTCCGTTGCGCAAAGGCCAGCCCGACGGTGCCATGAACAATAAAAAGACCGACGGCAAAGGACAGCAGTCCAAATGCGGTGAGGTTCAGGTGAAAACTATCCGTCAGACTGGCCGCATCCAACTGCGCCGAAGCTGCGATCCGTTCAAGTTCAGGCGCGATCTCGGATAGCGGTGGTACGTCAAGCGGCTGATCGGGCAGCACTATCATGCGCGAGATCTGCCCGGATTTGTCCAGAAGTGTCTCGGCAGCGCCGATATCGGTCAGGATCAGATCAGGCGGAACAGTGTCAGAGGTTAGAATCGGCGGCAGACCGCTTTGCCCGCGCAGCACCTGTGCAAGATCAGGCGCAGCCAGCAAGCGGCCCGGTGCGGTCAGCATGTCGGCCGGGTCGGGGGGCGTTTCGCTTTGCTCAATCTGGGTCACGGCGGGCAGGGCCGGGTAGGCGACCATGTCAACGCCCATCACCTGTACCGTGCGTCCCGAAATCCGCAGGGGGCCTTCCAAAACAGCTGCCACTTGCCAACCTGCACGGCGCAGCGCGACATAACGCTCAATCGGGATCGGGCCGGACGGGTCGCGCAGCTCATCAAACAGACCCAGCGCAAGCTGATCATTGGCCTCTTGATAGCTGGCGCGCGCCTCGGCATTGATGGCCTGCACCGCCGACCACAGCCCGGTCGCCAAAGCGATGCCAATCAACAGCGTTGCCAGTTGCAGCCAGTGACGTCGCCAATGCGACAGCAATGCCTGAATGATTGCCCCAGTCATGCGATATGGCCACCGGTCAGATGCGCCCGCCGATCCAGACGCGCCGCGATGTCTGGCGAGTGCGTAACTAACAGTAAGGCGGCACCTGTCTCGGCAACTAGCGAGAGCATCAGATCCAGCACGGTCGCGCTGGCGGTTTCGTCTAGATTGCCGGTTGGTTCATCCGCCAGCAACAGCTTTGGCCGGAGGGCCATGGCGCGGCCGATGGCTACGCGCTGTTGTTGACCGCCTGACAGATTTTCAGGATAGCGCGTCAGCAAGTCGGACAAACCAAGCCGTTCAGCCAGTTGCGCGGTCCAGTCGGTGTCTTCACGGTTCGCCAATCGGGCGTGAAATGAGAGGTTCTGAGCGACCGTCAGCGATGGAATCAGATTGAATTGCTGAAACACCAACGACACGCTCTCACGGCGCAATGCGGCCCGACCACGGTCATCCAGCGAAGAAAGGGCGGTGCCGTCCAGCGTAATCTCGCCGCCGTCAAAGCTGTCCAAAGCGGCAGCAAGGTTCAAAAGCGTGCTTTTGCCACTTCCGCTTTCACCGGTCAGAGCCAGCGTCTGACCTTGATCCAGCGTCAGTGACACATCGCGCAACACGGGCCGCCCGCCGGGATAGGATTTCTGGACCTTGTCGATATTCAGCAGCATGCAAACCCCTTGGACAGTGCCTGTCACAATGTGCAACGCCACCCCACAGAGTCCAGCGTCCGGGCGCAATCTTTTGCGATTGTCACAGCCTTGTTCTTTTTTGGTTAAGTCGCCATTGTGTCAGAACTTCTCCGGGCCGGGATACGAGTTTATGACACTAGCGCAGCAGATTGTTTGGGGCAGTATCTATCTGGGGATTTGCTTCCTAATCGAAATCATCCTTTTGACGTGGTGTACGCAGGTCATCCGGCACGCGGTACCCCGGCTTGAGAACACGAAACGGTTTCTTGCCATCGCCGGTCCCATCTGTATCGCGCTAGCATTCATCGTTGCAATTCACACGTTTCAGGTCTGGTTGTGGGCGATCGTCTGGGTGTTGGGGGATGTTCTGCCTGACTGGAATTCGGCCTTGTATTTCTCGTTGGTGACGTTCACCACCCTGGGGTACGGCGACATTGTGTTGGGTGAGCCACTGCGCATATTCGGCGCGTTTGCTTCGGTCACAGGTTTGCTGGCGTTTGGCCTGTCGACGGCATTTATGGTTGCCCTGATGACCCAGGTTTTCAAAGAAGAGCTGATGTCCTAGAGGATGGGTGCGAACAAGCGCGCAAGCGGCGAGCCGAACCGAATATAGCCGGGTTGTTCGGGCAGTTTGCGGGTCAATTCATAACTGTTTTCAAAATCGTCGCGCAGCATTTTGTCCACTGCCTCAGCCGCGCGTTGGTCGAAAAACAGTGCCATGGCTTCGAAATTCAGCCGGAATGATCGGTTGTCCAGATTGGTCGTTCCCACAGCAGCCAGTGTGTCATCGACCACGAATACCTTTTGATGCATGAACCCGTCTGTATACCGAAACACCCGCGCACCGCAGTCGCGGATTTCGTCGAAATATGCGAAGGCAGCCAGCCAGGGCAGGCGGTGGTCAATCACCTCGGGTACAAGGATGCGCACATCGACACCTCGAAGGGCAGCGTGCTGTAAGGCCGTCATGACGTCGATATCAGGCACAAAATAGGGTGAGGCGATCCATATCCTTTCCTTGGCTGCAGTGATGGCCGAGAAAAACATCATCGCACCAGTTTCCGTTTCGTCCCCGGGACCGGTGGCGACCAGCAGGGCATTCATGTCCTGTTCGGATTCTGATCCGGCCCAGTTGAGTTGATCAATCAGATCTTCTTCGTGGGCCCAGTGCCAATCCTCGACAAAAATCAACTGTAATTGACGGACGATATGGCCGGTCATTTTCAGATGTGTGTCGCGCCAATGGCCGAAATTTTTGCTCTGGCCCAGATACTCGACCCCTACATTGTGACCGCCAATAAAGCCCGTTTCACCATCAATGATTACGGTCTTGCGGTGGTTGCGATAGTTCAGCTGAAAGCGATATTGCGGTCCGCGCCGGTCGCGCGGGTTGGCAATCTCGATCCCAGCGGCGCGCAAGGTTTCAAGGTAGGCGGTCGGCAGACCATAACTGCCCACGGAATCGGTCATAAAGCGGACCGAGACACCACGCTCGGCTGCGGCAATCAGTTTGGACTGCAACTGTTTGCCCAGGTCGTCATCGCGGACAATGTAGAACTGGATCAGGATATAACTTTGCGCGGCGTCGATTGCCTCGAAAATGGCATCGAACGTGGCCTTGCCGTCGATCAGCAAATTGGCACCGTTTCCACGCGATACTGGCAGATGCGCCAGAACCTCGAATGGCCGTGCGTTGAACGGCATCGAGCCGGGCTCGGGCATTGAAAAATCTGCAAAGCTTTTGATGCCTTCAACGACGCGTTCGCTGTGTTTTCGCGCAATGCGATACCCGCGAAATCGGTGGTGGCCCAAAAACAAATACATGGGTACGCCGAGCATCGGGGCTGAGATCAGAAACACCACCCAGCCAACCGCGCCCTGCGGTGTTCGGGCGGTCTGCGCCGCCCGTATGGCAAAGACCACAGCCGTCACGTACAGGACGAGGACGGCAGCGGAAACAAGTAATGTCCACATGAGGTTATCGTTCTCTGAGTGCCTTATTCCGACCCAGTGTAGATGCGATTCCAGTCTTGCGCCATATCCACGATGACCCAGCCCATATCGGGGCCTTTGTCCAACCCGTCGACCAGTTTTCCGATCGGGCTTTCACGGTCATAGGCCCATTCTCTTTCAGCGTCGGTGTGATGGATCAGGACGCCCAAACGCGGTCCGTGCCCGGCGGTTGTCCACTCGAGCATGGCAAAGTCCCCGTCCGAATTTCCACCGGCCAGAATGGGGCGCCTGCCAAGGGTGCGTTCGATATTGATCGGCTTGCCTTCCTTGTCGTCTATAAAAGCAATGCCGGGTGCCTTGATGATCGTGGGTTTGCCTTCGGCCGTTTCATAAGTGGTGGCAGTATAGGTGCCCAGTACCTGCTCTGGCGGCACGCCATAGGCGTCCTCGGCAAACACGCGCATGAAATGCAGCCCGCCGCCCGAAACGATGTAAGTGCGGAACCCTTCATCCCTGAGATAGCGTAGCAGTTCCACCATTGGCTGATAAGTCATCTGGTCATAGGGCAGCCCGGTATCGGGGTGACGCGCGGTGTCCAGCCATTTGGTGACCGAGGCCTGAAACTCTTCGACGCTGACCCCGGAATGCGAGGCATTCAGGACTTCGATCAAGGCCTCATGGCCGCCTTCCGCGATGGCCTCCATATCCCCCTTGGCTGCAGCTTCCAGCGTTGGGCTGGTCAGGATCGAAGGATCAGCCGCGGCCATTTCGGCAAGGCGGTCCATGGCGAAGGTCAGTTGGAAATACACCGGCTGTTCCGCCCAAAGCGTCCCGTCATTATCGAACACGGCGATCCGGTCTGCTGGTGTCACGTAATCGGGATTGTCCGGATCGGTGACGGCGTCAACAAAAGCAACAATCTGATCCTTCGACGCAGAGGTTCCCCAACTGGGCAGCGGGTCGGCCAGGGCAATCGACGGGGCCATGAAAACGGCAGCAGCGAGAAGGGCGGTCTTCATGAGAAATTCCTTTTTCTTCAATGTGAAAAGGGCCGCCGTTGAACCGGCGACCCTAAGCTTGCGAGGGGCTTAGTTGTTGGTCGGCGTGACCAGTTTCTCCATCACCTGATCCAGATTAAAGCTTGCCGCTTTCTGGCGTGGCGGGAACTCCTGGAAGGTTTCCAAGAAAGACCCGACATATTGCTGTGCCGGCACCAGGAAATAAGCCCGGTCCAACAGCCAGTCATAGTAGGTGTTGGAGGTCCGATACGCGCGCTCATACGGATCACGACGCAGGTTCACGATCAGAGGAATACGCAGTTCGGTCCAGGGCTCGATCCAGGCGCGCAGGGTGGCCCATGCCTTCTGCTCTAGGAAGATCAGCTTCCAATCGTCAAAACGCAGCGCGGTCAGGTCACCGTCATCCGAGAAATAGAAAATTTCACGTCGGGGGCTTTCCGTGGCCTCACCAGTCAGCAAAGGCAGGATGTTGTAGCCGTCCAGATGCACCTTGTAATCTCGGCCCATGCCGGAGGAGCTATAGCCAGCCTTCAGCTTTTCCTTGATCTCTGGATCACCAGCGACGGCCAGATAGGTCGGCAGCCAGTCCATGTGATGCACGATCTCATTGGTGACCGAACCAGCTTCGATCTGGCCGGGCCAGCGCACCATCGATGGAACGCGCCATCCGCCTTCCCAGTTGGTGTTCTTTTCGCCCCAGAACGGTGTCATGGCAGCATCCGGCCATGTGTTCATGTGCGGTCCGTTGTCGGTGGAATAGTGGACGATCGTGTTGTCTGCGATTCCAAGCTCATCCAGCAGGTCCAGCAACTGCCCTACATGCATGTCATGTTCAATCATGCCCGCAGTGTATTCGTCTGCAACGCCACCAATGATATCGTTCGCTTGCGCGCGCATCTCATCCTTGACGTGGGTGCGGAAATGCATCCGAGTGCCGTTCCACCAGACATAGAAGGGCTGGCCTTGCTCATGGGCTCGCTTGATGAAGTCAATTGCAGCGGCAACGGTCTCTTCGTCTACCGTCTCCATGCGCTTGCGGGTCAGGGGGCCGGTGTCTTCTATGGTGCCGTCCGCCTTGGATTTGATTACACCGCGCGGGCCATACGCTTCGCGGAAGGTGCGCCCATCGGCCAGAACCGCGTCGCCGGGATAGTCTTCATTTTCCGGTTCTTCCTCGGCATTCAGGTGATACAGGTTTCCGAAAAATTCATCAAATCCGTGATTTGTCGGAAGATGCTCATCCTTGTCACCCAGGTGGTTTTTACCAAATTGACCAGTGGCATAGCCGTGGTCCTTCAACAAGCCCGCGATGGTTGGATCTTCGACCTGCATACCCAGATCGGCACCCGGCAATCCAACCTTGGACAACCCGGTCCGGAATACTGATTGCCCCATGATATAGGATGACCGGCCCGCGGTGCAGGATTGCTCGCCATAATAGTCGGTGAAGATCATCCCTTCCTTGGCGACGCGATCGATATTGGGCGTCTGATACCCCATTAAACCCATCGTATAGGCCGAAATATTGGACTGTCCAATATCGTCCCCCCAGATGACCAGGATGTTGGGTTTCTGTTCCTGCGCCCAGGCGGGAATTGCCAACGCAACGGCGAATGTAGCCACAGCAACCCGGCGCAAGCCTCTGCGCCAACTGTATGCAATCGAACGTGGTGGTGACATGATGTACTCCTGATTTGAAAGGGTCGAAAAAACCCGGAGGTGAAAATTAGTTGGAGGCTGGCTGTTTCAGCCAATAAGCTGCCAAGAAATGGTCGATTTCTGAACGGCGTTACATCACCCGTAGGGGAATCGAGCGTGCTCAGGTTAGGCGATCAATGAGATTGAAAACTCATCATATGATGATATTGAAAAATTCTAATGTTTGACAAAGCGAATAATATGAAACTCTTGCAGGGCGGAGGCTGGTTCAGCAAACGTTCCGCCGCATTTCAGCGTGATTTGTTGGAGTGCGGGGTCCCGAAAACCTATGAAGCCTGGGAAACGCTGTATCACCATGGCGATCCGTCCAACGGGGTCTTTGCTGTCCTCAGCGGTGGCGTGCAGATCACCGCTCCGGCGGATGACGGGCAGGAATTCGTTCTGCATCGCGAAGGCGCGGGGTTTTGGGTCGGGGATCTGGCGTTGTTTGCGGATGAACCGCGTCTGATTAGTGTCGTAACGACGCAAGAGACGCACGCGTTGTACTTCCCAAATGGTCGCGTGACCAAGTTGGTTCAGTCCAAGCCTGACTACGTTCGGGACTTTTACGCGCTGACCCACGAGAATATGCAGACCGCCCTTCGGATCATGGCAAACCTGGCGGTCACGGGCAGCGAAAAGAGGTTAGTTCTCAGGCTGCTGCATCTGGATGAAGGCACCTCGAAATGTGATGGATGGATCGTCGTGTCACAGGAAGAATTGGCCGAGATGATCGCTGTGTCACAACCTACTTTGCATCGCAGCCTACACCGCCTTGCTGATTTGGACTTGATTGAACTCGGCTATGGACGGGTGCGGTTGAAGAACAGACAGGCGCTGATCGCGAACTGCCAGACCTAAGCGTTAAGGATTCAGCGGTGGAAGCGGTTGAGCCTGCGATTGTGGGGTTTCTGCAAGTTCCTTCATGGCCGAAATTGCAGCGGACCAATCCGGTGTTTTCTGATTGATATCAGATGCATACCGCGCACATCCAATCCTTGCCAACTGTGCCTCAAGTTCCCGATACCCCTGTGGATCACTGCTGCGGGTTTTCCAGGTTTCCAGCGCTGAATAAGCTGCGGACAGATCATGGGCCTTTAGCGCGCTTTTCAATTCCGCCAGAGCAAGTGCAGGCGATGCGCGATATGCTTGGTGCCGCGCGTCTTTCCAAGTGCGAAAGCGCGGTGTGCCCCAACGCAAAGACGCCCAAAAAACAATTGCCGCCAATCCCAACCAAAGCGCATATTCAACCATCCTGTCCGTCGTCAGAAGGTTCGACCTGGGCGCGGTGAGCGTCAGATCCACACCCGGTACTTCAACTGTCTCGACCGCGTTAGTTGACAGATTGAACCACTGAATAGACACGGGCGCCAGCTGCGCTTGGCCGCCATCTTGGGCAAGGTACACTACCTCGTCGACCCGTTGGCCGGACAGAATACCTCGATCCTCGGTTTCAGTTAAGCGTGGTTCCTTGGGGTAAGGGCGCAGCAGAGGTTCTTGATATTCAGGAATAAGTTTCGGAATAAGGATCGGGCTGGTGCCGGTGATACGTGCTGTTAACCGCCGTGTAATTGCATCTCCGGCCTGCATCTCAGTCACGCCTTCAACCTCTTGCTCCAATTCAAAACCCGTCGCGATGATCAGAGGGTTCAGATTGGCTGCACCGTCTGGGACAACAGCATTGATTGCGATCGGTGAAAGCGGGACCGAGACTTGTATTGGAGCATTCGTTTCAGGGTCGGCAAACGTCACCTTCATGTCGGTGACGCCAAGGCTGATTTGCCCGGCAAGCAGAGGGTAAATGCGATAGCTGCGCTGAACCCCGGACCATGTTTCACCGTTCACGGGCTCACTGACGGGACCTGATGCGCGTTCAGGAAGCCGGACCAACAGGTTTTCCTGTTCCAATGACGGGAAGACGGGAGGAGACGGCATGAACGTAGGAACCAGTACCTTGATGCGCACGATCGCCGGTTGCCCCACGATCACGTCTTCGGTCGGCGTCTCCACCGTCACTTGAGGTTGGATTGCAGTTGTTCCTTGCGAAAGCACTGCGCTGGGGAACAAAAGCAGCAGGAGGAGAAGGCGCTTCATTGCGTTCGCTCCTGATTTTCCAACAAGAACCGATTGCGCAGAAAGTCCTGCATGTCTGTGTCGATGGCGCTGATCCATTGATCCGCGGAAAGGGGCTGGCTGCCGTCGGTTTGGGCTTGAATGGTTGTGTTTTCGCCCCGACCTGCGTCGTTGTCGAATACGGTGTCATCCGCGCCGATACCTGCCTCTTCACCGGTATCAGATTGTTCGCGAGTGGTTTCAACATAGTCCAAAATGGCCGTGGCAACTTCAAGATTATGTTGCGCATCCGGCCAGTTAGGGCGACGCTCTAACGCAGTTTCAAAGGCCGAAATAGCTGGTCTGTATTCCCGGTTTCGGATGCGTGCCATTCCCTCGGCGAAGGCTGCTTCAGGCGTTTTAAGTTCCGCAAAGATCGCCGCGGCCTCGGGGTATTGGCCTGTTTTTAGACGAGCGTAACCTTCGTGATATGGGTCTTCGAACAACTCTGCCGCATCAGCAAAGCGCTTTTGGTTCATGGCGATCTGGCCCTGTTGGTCGGGCGTCAGGAACCAATCGCGCCATCCGTCGGCATTGGCCGGGCCAGACGGTTGAACAAGGAATAGCCCCAGCATGGCCCACCGGATAACCCAACCCCGCCTGAACCAAAGAAGGGACAACAGCGCAGCTGGCCAGGCCAGAATCCACCCTCGGTCTTGCCAATCAAGCCGGTCCTCGTCATCCAGAGCATCGACATAAGCTGTCTGGATTTGCCTCAGCAGTCGCGTGACATCCCGGTCATCAGTTGAAAACGGGACCATTTCGGCGTTTTTCAGGGTGTTGAGCTGAACGATTTCCTGGCTGTCAGGCAGCATAGTCAGAAAAAACATCTGCGATGACGCGGTTTCGAATTCTGGAATCTGCGAGGGGTCTAGATCATCCAGAACAAACAGCACTGCGCCTGGTGTCTGACTTTCATCCAAGATGCTTTGCGCCAGTACTAAAGCGTCTCCTGCGGCATCTCCGGACTTTGGCATCACGGCAGGGGTCAGGCCCTCCAGCAATGGACGCAAGATGTTCGCATCCTCGGTCAGCGGTGCAACTCGGTGAGATGAGCCTGCATAGGCAATCAAAGCGGTCTGTGCGCCAGACCGTGCGTCGATGATATCGGTGATCTTAAATTTCGCCCGTTGCAGGCGCGACGGGGTCAGATCGGTCTCTTCCATGCTGTCGGTAACTTTCAAGGCGATCACCAGGGGGGCCGTATCCGCGATCAGAGGGTTGGGCGCCCGCGTCCAGGTCGGACCAGCAGCGGCCAGCGTGAGTAGAACGGCGACGGTCATGGCAACGTCGATCGGATAGATCCGGCGGTTTGCTTCGGCACCTAACAAAAGTGCTTTAGCCAAATGAGGAGCTATACCAGCAGGCAGGTCAGATAGCCCCTTGTGTTTCGGGCGGATCGCCCACCACAGCACTGCGATTGGGATTAGGAATAGAAGGTAAATTACTCTGATAAAATGAAATTCAGTCACAGCGTCGATCATGTCGCTCTCCTGTGACGTGGTGCGAAATGAAAGCCGGTCGAACTGCAAAGAAAAACGATCAGCGCCATCAGCAACGGGTAATGCGTCAGGCTTTCGCGTGGGCGGTAGCTTTGGGTTTCGACAATTCTGGGGTTCTGCTCATCAATTCTCTGGTATGTGTCGCTCAGCGCGGCCTGATCGTTGGCAAAGAAATACTGGCCACCAGTACGATCCGCGATGGCTTGCAGCGCGTCCAGATCCACACGGTCTTCGCCAGTGGCGTCAGGATCACCAACGCCGATGGTATAAATGACCACACCATTATCCGCAGCGATGGCTGCAGCGTTGGCGGGCGTCATGCGGCTGGACGTATCCGCGCCGTCGCTGAGTACAATCATCAAACGCTGATCTACCTCGCTTGAGTCAAAGATACGTATTCCAAGCCCGATCGCATCACCCAAAGCCGTATTCGGACCCGCCATGCCGACTTGAGTTTGATCCAGGAACCCATTCAAACTATTAAGATCTTCGGTAAATGGTGCCTGTACGAAGGCGCGGGTACCAAAGATAATAAGCGCCATCCGGTCTCCCTGACGCTCGGCAATAAATGCGCGCAACACGTCTTTGACAGCAGCAAGGCGCTGCTTGGGCGCCCCATCTGTGGATTGGAAATCGCGCTGATCCATCGACCCTGAGATGTCGAGAGCCAACACAACGTCCCGCGCAGATTTTTCGACGACAATAGGATCAGCCAGCTTTTCAGGACGAGCAAGGGCTGTAACAAGCAGCAGCCAGATCAAGGTGGTCACGAATGCTTGCAGCATTGACCGCTGTGAGATCATTGACCCCGATTGCGGATCAGCCCCTGCAGCCTCGGCGACATGGCGAAAAAACGGGATGCGAATTGCGCTGGTCTGTTCGCGATGCGGTGGAACAAACCAATAGACCAACAGCGGCAAGGGCAACATCAGAAAAACCCAGGGCGCGGCGAATGAAATCATCTGCGCCCTCCTTCAGGTTTGTGGCTTTGTATCCATACCCGTGCCATATGTGACAGTTCCGGGCTTGATGGGCTTAATCTGTAGGGCCCTTCGAGTAGTAGGCGAGATGCCGAAGAGGAAACCGGCATTTTTTCAGCAGTTTGCTGTAGAAAGTTTAGCCACTCTTGCCCATGCAAACTGGCAACCTTCGCGCGTGGATATGCAACAAGTGCCGTACGGCGTAAAATCTCTGCGACTTTTGCGGGGTCATCGTTCGCGGCTTGTAGATCGGCAAGTGCGGCGCGTCGGTATGCGTTGGATCGCTGATGTCCACGAAACAAATGAAGTCCCACAACAATGACTGCCACTACAACGACTGCAAGAGCCAGCCAACCCCAGGTCTGCGGTGTCATTGGAATTGGTTCGGGCACGGGCGCGGGCACCAGCATGTCGAGAAGCTCGACCAGGGATTTGCCGTCCACCTCGACGCTCATGCCCGTCCTCCGGGATGGCCGAACAATTTCAGCAATTGATCAAGGGCCGGTTCGGACGTTGTCAGCGGGACAATCGGGAAGCCATAGCGCCGTGACCAGAGTTGCAATTGCGCCAACCTATTATCCATTGCAGCCTTGATACGGCTGGACAGGTCCGGGTCGGAACTGTCGAGCTCGATTTGTTTCGTCCCATCCGAAACCGTCATCTTCAAGCCTGCGGTCAGTTGATGCGCACTAGGGTCGGAAATATTGAACAGAATAAGGTCGTTGGATTGCGCTAAGCGGCTCAGCAGGCGTTCTGATGCCCTGTCCAGACCATCGAAATCCGAAAACACACAGATCAACGCGTTGGTATGTGCAATACCGACTGCCTGTCTCAGCACGTCATTCAGCGCGATGGTCGGTTTGGGACGCAAGGACGCGTTCAAATCGCCATTCAACGCAGCGACCGACGATAAGAACCGCGTTAAGGCAGCGGGGCGGCGTTGCGGGCGGTGTTCGGCCAGATCAGTGTCGCCAAAGACGATGCCGCCGACACGGTCACCTTGCGACAGGACGCGATGGGCCGCAATCGCGGCGGCCTCGGCGGCGATGACTGATTTCATATACACTTCGGTACCGAAAAACATCGAAACGCGTTGATCGACCAACAGCAGGGCAGGGCGATCCCGTTCTTCGGTATAGACCCTAACATGAGGTTTTCCGGTGCGCGCCGTCACTTTCCAATCGATAGTCCGTATGTCATCGCCAGGGAGATAGCCGCGCAGTTCTTCGAAATTCAGACCGCGCCCTCGCAGCCGTGACGCATGGCGGCCATTCAGGATTGAGCGCGCAGGTTGTCTCGGCAAAAGGCTGAACGCGCGCGACTTCGCGCCAATCCGCAACAGGTGTTGGGCATCCACATGAATGCGTGGGTCATTAGGATATGTGGCGGTCTGGGCCACGAACTTCTCTCCGATCAATCAGGGCAGCGCCACTAGGCGCAGGATTTCCATTATCACGTCATCCGGTGTTTTGGCGCTTCCTTGCGCTTCAAAGCTAAGCGTGATGCGGTGCCGGAACACGTCGTGGGCAACGGCGCGAATATCCGCGGGGTCCACATAATCGCGTTCATTCATCCAGGCATGCGCGCGTCCGCACTTGTCCAGCGCAAGCGAGGCGCGCGGACTGGCGCCAATTTCAATCCAACTGGCCAACTCATCGCTGAACTTCTCGGGTGTGCGGGTCGCCTGCACCAAATCAGCCATGTATCGATCCATTGCGTCGGAGACATGAATCTGCCCAATCTCAAGCCGTGCCTGAAAAACGGCGTCTTGCGGGATCGGGGTTCGGGTCTTTCTGAAAACGCCGGTCCCGGCGGCGACCTCTTCACCACGCACCAGCCGTATAACCTCAACCTCGTCTTCGACCGGGGGGTAGGTGATCTGAACGTGCATCAGGAACCGATCCATCTGCGCTTCGGGCAGGGGATAAGTGCCCTCTTGCTCAATCGGGTTTTGCGTAGCCATCACGATGAACAAAGGCTCCATTTTGTGTGTGGTGCCTGAAACGGTGACTTGCCGTTCCTCCATCGCCTCCAACAGCGCGGCTTGGACTTTGGCAGGCGCGCGGTTGATTTCATCGGCCAGCACGATGTTGGCAAAGATCGGGCCAGGATCGAACCGGAACGTGCCGCCGTCACTGGTTTGTTGGAATACTTCGGTGCCGGTTACGTCGGATGGCAGCAGATCTGGTGTGAATTGTATCCGGCTGAAATCTGCATCAAGATTGCGCGCCATGGCTTTGACAGCACGAGTTTTTGCCAGACCCGGCAGACCTTCGATCAATAGGTTTCCGTTCGCCAGCAATCCAATTAGCAGCCGGTCAATTACCTCGACTTGCCCGATAATTGACTTGCCCATGCGAGCTTTGAGATCATTTATCTGATTAAGTGCATTCATTTATTTGGTCCAATCGTGGCCAGATGTCAGAAAAAGACATATCAGGGCTGCGCCGAAGCGGAATGGTCAGGAATATTTAATAATGATCGAAGGTTAGCAGCGTTATCGCCACCAATCCACTATGAAATCCGGGCCGCTAATTGTTGCAGGTCGTTTTGCAATTCGGGGCGAATATCGCCGTGGTTCGGCGTGTCGCACAAGGTTTCGAACCAGTGTCGCGGAGGGCGTTTGCCAGCCGCGCGGCTCCAGGTCAGGTCACCCAGCACCGATCGCGCTGTGGCATTCAGTGTCTCGGGTATGTCGATCTTGTTCAGGGTCGCCCAAACGCCGCTCCACAGCCGTGCGACGGACCAGGGGTTATATCCGCCACCGCCCAGGACCAACAGTCGGGGCGCCATATCGCGCAGGTTGGCAACGGTGCGCCAGTGGGCGTTGTTTGACAACGTCAGACGCGACAGCGGGTCCTCGGTCACGGCATCCGCGCCGCATTGCATTACGATGGCCTGTGGTCGAAATGATGCGGTCGCGGGTAGGATAAGTTGATCAATAATGGCATCGAATTCGTCATCATTGAGGTTTCGCCCAACCGGAAGGTTGAACGCGGCCCCACCTGCGTTGTCGGTCAAAGTTCCGCTGAACGGCCAACGCCGCGCTTCGTGAACCGAGATCATGCGAACCTTAGTTGAACCGCGAAAGGCGACCTCGACCCCGTCGCAATGATGCGCATCGATATCAACATAGACGATCCGGTCGAGGCCGTTCTTCAGCAAGGTCAGGATCGCCAAAACCGGGTCGTTCAGATAACAAAACCCGTTGGCGCGGTTCGGCAGGCCGTGATGCGTGCCACCGGCCGGGCTGTAGACGATGCCTCCATCACGGACCAGCTCTGCCCCCAACATTGATCCACCAGCGGCGGTGGCGGGACGTCTGTACATCTCGGTGAATACTGGGTTCGACAATGTGCCCAGCGCGTATTTCGCCCGCGTTTCATCCGATACGGCCTGATCACGCTCAGCCTGTTGCAACGCTTCGATATAATCAGGTGTATGAAATGCGTGAAGTGCAGCAGGTTTTGCGCACGGGCTGACGCGATAGTTCGAACTCGTCAACCACCCCAGCGCCCGGCACAGATCCATGACGGTAGACACGCGCGGAATGGCCAGAGGGTGTTTTGAACCATAGGTCGAGCTGCGATAGATCTCGGATCCGATGAACAGGGGCGCAGGCATCGTCTAGCTAGCGACACCATGGCGGATGTCTTCCCCCAGCCTTCCGTCCAGAGACATCAGGATCGCAATCGGACGCAGGGCTGGAATATGGCTAAAGACGATCAGGATGCAAACGGTGAGCGGCACGCTGAGGAACGCCCCGATCAAACCCCAGATCGTGGTCCAGAACATCAGCGCCAGAATGACCAGAAAGGTGGACATGTTCAGCGAACGTCCCAGCAGCGCGGGGTCCAGAAAGTTGCCGATCAGGAATTGAAGCGTGCCGCAGCCCAAGATGATCATCAGGAATGGTCCGATGCTTTCAAACTGCACTAACGCGATCAGGGATGGGAAGATCACCGCGATGATCGAGCCGATGGACGGGATGAAGTTCAGCGCGAAGGTCAAGACGGCCCAGGTCTCGGCGAATTCCAGTCCAAGTATCTTGAAGACTGAGTAGCTGATGCTTGCTGTGATCAGGCTGATCAGTGTTTTCACCCCGACATAGCGTTGCAGGCTGAACGAGATCGCATCCAGAATGGCAGCGAATTCGATACCCGTTTTGGGATCGCCCGCGGCCAGTTGAATCTTTTTGCGAAAGGCCAATCGTTCGGCCATCAAGAAGGCGACATATAGGCTGATCAGGAAAAACTGGTTCAGCAGGGATGTAGCGCTGCCCAACAGAACGCGCGCGATATAAGACATGTCGATGTTGATCAGGTTGTCGCGGATAAATGTGGTCACGTCATTGCCAACCCAACCGGTGACACGGTTGACCGTCTCGTCGAACTGGTTTTCGTAAGTGCCGATCGTGCGGGCGAATTGGGTGGCCTGACTGCCCAAAATATACATGATCACGAACAACCCGGCCAAAACGACGGTGACACCGGCCACATTGGCCAACCACACCGGCATGCGGGTCAGGGCGATGATCCGGTCGCTCAGTGCGATGATCAGGACATTGACCAGCAAGGCCATTGTCAGCGGGATCAGAAACGCGGAACCAGCGTATAGCCCCAGCACCAGCAGCGTTGCCACAATCGACACGTCGCGCACAACGGAAAGCTTCAGCTTTGTCGGTGTTGTGGTTTCGTCATTGTCCAGTGTCATAGCTTGGCCTGTATCGGGAACTGTCCTTGGCGCGTATAGCGATCCTGCACAGCAGAGCCGGATTATGCAATGCGTCCAAACCTTTGTCTGAGATTATTTGGGTAGTTCGCGGGATTGCCGGTTCTTTGGGTGCCACAGGCAGGTTAGGCTTTGGGAATGAACGCGCGTGTGATTCCTTATTTGAGCCGACCGGTTAGGGCACTTTGGGTGGCTATTGTCCGCTTTGACGCCAAGAACGGCTTCGTCATGAGCAGCCATGTCGCCATGTCTCTAATGTTGGCGCTTTTTCCGTTTGCCCTGTTTACCGTGGCTTTGGCAGGTTCACTGTCACAGGATTACGTCACCGACGAATTGATCGAGCTGATTTTTGGTGCCTGGCCAAAAGATGTGGCCGGGCCGATTGTGGCTGAACTGCGCTCGGTCCTGACGGAATCTGGTTCAGGGGTAATCACTTTGGGCGGTTTGCTGGCGGTGTTTTTTGCCTCAAACGGGGTATTGGCCGTGCGCAAGGCCATGAATCAGGCCTATCACGACCACGACAGCTGGCCGTTTTGGAAAACGCGGCTGTTGTGTCTGGGGCTGGTGATTGTTGGTGGTCTTACATTCATGATCATAGCGGCGGTCGAAGTGGTTCTACCAGTCTATACGCAGTTGGTGTCCGAGAAGACGGATGTGAACGTGTCCGATTGGTTGTCGGTGGATCGTCTGCGCTGGACTTTCACGGTAGCCGTTCCCGCAGGTGTTGTTGTCCTGGCACATCTGGTCTTGCCAACGGGACGGCACAAGCTGCGCCAGATTCTGCCGGGCGTTGTGCTGACGCTTGCCCTTTGGGCTGCGGGAGGTTGGGGGTTTTCGGTTTATATCGCGCAGTTCGCCTCGTACAGCGCCACCTACGCAGGTCTGGCCGGGGCGATGGCCGCGCTGATCTTTCTGTATCTGTGTGCCGCGATGCTGATCCTGGGCGCCGAATACAACGGTGCGTTGATGGATATGCAGGATGAACTGGGCGGGCAGGCGGCGTGAGAACAGCAATTTTTCTTTTCGGGCTGCTGGCACCGTTATTCGCATTTGCTCAATCGCCCGAGTATGTCGGCTCGGACCAATGTATCGCGTGCCACAAGGCTGAGGCCGAGGCCTGGTCTGCATCCCATCACGCTTTGGCCTGGACAAAATTAGAAGATGGGCACGTCGCGGCTGATTTTGATGATACGCGGTTTGATCATGTTGGCATGTCGACAGAGTTCAGTCAGACAGGCGATACGTTGCAGGCCCGCGTGACCGAAAAGGATGGCACTACAACCCTCTACGATCTGCATTCGGTGGTCGGTATTGAACCGTTGCAGCAATACCTGTTCGAAACCGAGTCCGGTCGTTTGCAGAGTTTCGATGTGGTTTGGGATACGGACGAACAACGCTGGTATCACCTCTACCCCGATCAGGATCTTCCGCCGGATGATGGGTTGCACTGGACCGGACCATATAAAAATTGGAATGCCCGGTGCGCCGAATGCCACGCGACAGGGTTTGAAAAGAATTACGATGGGCAGACCCGCAATTACAGCTCAGTTCAGGCTGAGATTGGGGTCGGGTGCGAGGCCTGCCATGGCCCATCCTCGGCCCATATCGACTGGACGCAAGGAAAAAACATCAGCGCTGATCTGAGCGCGTTTGGGTTCACCATGGATTGGGGAAAAGGCCAGACTGAGGCGGAAATCCAGCAATGCGCCGGTTGCCATTCCCGGCGTGAAGCACACGGCGATGGAATCCCGGTGCCGGGAACGCCCTATCATGACGCTTATAACCTGTCGGTGCTACGCCCAGGCCTCTATCACCCTGACGGCCAGATTTTGGACGAGGTCTATGTCTACGGTTCATTCCTGCAGTCCAAGATGTATGCACAGGGTGTCGGTTGTATGAATTGCCACGACCCGCACAGCGCCGAGCTGAAGGCCGAGGGAAATGGCGTGTGTACGCAGTGCCATTCCCCGGCGGGAAATCCAGTTTTCCCGACCCTGACGGCCAATGATTACGATACACCGGCGCATCATCATCACCCGGACGACAGCGCAGGCGCCCAGTGCGTATCCTGTCATATGATCGAGCGGGTATATATGGGTGTCGATTGGCGACGCGATCACAGCTTTCGCATCCCGCGCCCTGATCTGGGGTTGGGGCAGGACGCCTGCACCGATTGTCACCAATCCGAGAATCAAGCCTGGGCCGCGGGACAAATCCAAGGGTGGTTTCCTGACTCCACCCAACGTACTGAACATTTCGGGACGACGTTTCAGGTGGCTCTGACCGGGCAGGCTGACGGGCCAGAAGCTTTGCTGGAAATAGCGACTGACCCGAACATGGCTGGCATCGTGCGCGCCACGGCGGCGTATCTGCTGCAGCCCTTCGCCTCGCCCGAGGTTGCGGCAAAAACGGCACCATTGCTGTCGGACACTAACCCCTTAGTGCGCGCCAACGCAGCACCGTTGCAACGTGAGGCAGCGCTGCCGGAGCGGGTGGGGCGGCTGGAGCCGTTGCTTTCTGATCCGATGCGCAATGTGCGTATTTCGGCAGCCAAAGAGTTCCTGAACATCCCAGCTCAGGCGCTGACGCCAGATCAGCAAACACAAGTGGCGCAGAGCATGGCCGAATGGCAGGGTGCAATTGGGAACCGGCTGGATTTCCCTGAAACCCATCTTGTATTGGGTGGAATGGCGTTGACGTTCCGCAACGCACCTGCGGCTGAGCTAGCCTTTCGCGAAGTTGTCACCCTGGACCCACAGCGCGCCGAGGCCTGGCCGATGTTGGTGCAGTTGGCGCAGATTAATCGTGGGCCACAGGCCGCGCGCACCGTACTGCAAGAGGGGCTAGACATACTGCCCGAAGATCCGGCATTGCTGCAGCTCAAGGCTCAGCTGACCCCGTAAACCGGCATGGCGTGGCCCGGATTTTGCCACGTTCCCGACTAATTATTGGGTTAACCATGGGTCAAGGTAGAAACGCCGCCAGACCCCGAGGTGACCCATGTCTGACAAACCGGTTCACACATCGCAGCTGCAAAATCCTTTGTCCCTGGGCCAGAGGATCGCTGATCTGCAGGCCAGAAAACCAGAATATATCAACCATGGCGAAGCCCTGCTGTTGCAAGGTACAGCTGCCGCGTCGCTGCGCGAGCAGTTCCTGACCGGCGATCGAAGCTGGCTTGATGACTAAGTCAGCCGCGGAATCCCGTGGCGACAACAAATTTCTCGGAACTGTCAGACCGTGACGCAGGGGGCTTTACGTTTGCCACCTTTTCGAACTTTTGCTTCAACAGCTTTTGCAGATCGCCCTCGGCCCCCCCGGCCAAAACCTTGGCGACAAACGTGCCGCCTTCTTCCAGCACGTCGAAGGCAAAATAGGCCGCGGTTTCGCACAGGGCCATGATCCGTAGGTGATCGGTTTGCTTGTGCCCGGACGACGACGCCGCCATATCGGACATCACGACATCTGCCTTGCCGCCCAGCCATGCTTTGACCTTTTCGTCGGCATCATCTTCCATGAAGTCCAGCACATGTGCGTCGGCACCAGCGACCGGTTCAACCTCTTGTAAGTCGACGCCCAGAACGGTCCCAATCCGTTTGCCAGCTCGCTCGCCCAGCGCATTGACGCGTTTAACGGCTACCTGCAGCCAGCCACCGGGCGCACAACCCAGATCGACCACGCGCGCACCGGGAACGAGAAAGCGGAACTTGTCATCCAGTTCCAAAATCTTATAGGCCGCACGTCCGCGATAGCCATCCGCTTGCGCGCGCTTCACATACGGGTCGTTCAACTGCCGCTCAAGCCAACGGGTCGAGCTGAGCTTGCGCCCGCGCGCAGTCTTGACCTTGACCTTCAGGTCGCGCTGTCCGCGGCCCGAGTTGTTTTTGCCACTTGGTGTCTTCGCCATTAGAACGGTCCGTCTTCCAATACACCGTCCGCACTCATCTGCGCATAAAGCAGGCCTTCGCGCAGCCCACGATCCGCCACGGAAAGGCGGTCAGTGGGCCAGCAGCGAAGCAATGCCTGCAAAATGGCTGAGCCGGACATGATCAGGGCCTGCCGGTCATCGCCGATACGCGGATCTCGCCGCCGCCCCAGTGGGCCGAGTTCTAAGTATCCCCGTATGACTTTGTCAATCTGATCGCTGGTCATGCGCAAACCGTCCACTTTGGTCCGGTCATAACGCTTTAGCCCCAGATGCGAGGCGGCCACGGTCGTTACCGTGCCGCTAGTACCGACAATCTGAAACCCTTCGCGGGCCTGTTCGTCCTTGTAAGGGGCAAAATCGGCCAGGTTTTCTTCAAAAAACCAGCTCATCAGCGCGAAACGAGCCGAGTCGTCTTCGACATCATTGAATTGGTCACGCAGAGTGGCCACCCCCAACGGAACGCTGATCCAATCCACCACTTTTGCTGCCGGGAAAGGGCTATCGGCTGTATGAAACCCGTGGTGCAGCCGCATAATCGCCGCCGGACGGTCCCGACGCGGTACGGAAGAGACGTCGATCCACACCAACTCGGTCGAACCGCCGCCGATATCTACGACCAATAGCTGTTCGGTCTTGGTCGATACCAGCGGCGCGCACGAGATCACGGCCAGGCGGGCCTCTTCCTCGGGCTGGATGATTTCCAGAGTCAGGCCTGTCTCGCGTTTTACCTGCCGGATGAAGTCGCGTGAATTCTTGGCGCGCCGACAGGCCTCGGTCGCGACCAGGCGCATCCGTTTGACCTTGTTTCGCTTCAGTTTCTGCTGACAGATGCGCAGTGCCTGAATGGTGCGCGCCATCGACGACCGAGACAGCCGTCCGGTCCGTTCCAGCCCCGCGCCCAGTTGCACGGATTTGGAAAAGCTGTCTACCACATGAAACCCGCTACCCTTGGGTTGGGCTATCAACATGCGGCAGCTATTTGTTCCCAGATCCAGCGCCGCATATAACGCATCTGGATCGGGTCTTGCCGGCGCGGGGCTTTCGACCGCCTTGGGGAACGCGCCCGCACCTTTGGGACGCTTGGGCGCCATCTTCAACGCCCTCCGATTTTCGAGTTACCCCGACCATAGGTCGGCCAAATGTTTCGTGCAAGACGCTCATTAAAGTGATGAGTATTTTGATGTGCGCATTTGCGCGAGAATTGAGTACAAGCGCCGTATCCTGTGGGGGACAAAAACGTCGTTTGAAAGACTGCTTGTGTCGAAAATCGACCGACTTTGACCCATATAGAAGTCTAGAACCGATCCATCTGGTTAGGAGGAATCAACGGCAATGCCTGACGTCACCATCGTATACTGGCGCGATATTCCCGCCCAAGTCATCGTCGGCAAAGGCCGTCGTGGCGCAAAGCGGCAGTTGGAGGAGCGGTTCGAACAAGCCATCGACCGGGCTGCGATGAAAGTGAACGCCAAGGACAGCGATGCCTATCTGGCCGAGTGGCGCAAGGCCGAACCCTTTGCTGTCGAGGGCGACCCGTCTGAGATTGCCGAGGCCGAGGCCGTGCGTTTGGAAACGGAATACGATCAGGACCGCATCAAGGCTCTGATCGCCAATGACGGTTGGGCATGAGCCCAAAATCTATATGGGAGGCCGCAATGGCTTTGCTGAACTTCAAGAAACGTGATGCGGTCGAAAACGGCCCTGTGAATCCGACCGTCGAAGCCTTTTTGCAAGGCTATTCGATCGAGGTGATGCCGCGCACCGCCGAAAAGGTCGAAGATTTCCGCGCGCTGTTGCCCGAAGGCACCCGCGTCTACATCGCCCATATTGAGGGCACGCCCATCGAAGATATGGTCAAGACCGCCAAGCGGATCGCCGACGAAGGTTATCCCGTGATGCCCCATTTCCCGGCGCGGATCATCAAGGATGCGGCCACGTTGGAAAACTGGATCTCGATGTATCAGGGCGAAGCGGGCGTTGATCAAGCGCTGTTGCTGGCCGGTGGTGTCGCCAATCCGCACGGTGATTTCGACAGCTCGATGCAACTGCTGGAATCCGGCCTGTTCGACAAGGCAGGCTTCAAGCGTCTGCACGTGGCGGGCCACCCCGAGGGCAACAAGGACATCGACCCGGACGGCTCGACCAAGAATGTCGACGACGCGCTGCGTTGGAAACAGAAATTCTCGGAAACAACCGATGCGGAAATGGCTCTGGCAACCCAGTTTGCCTTTGACGCCAAGCCGATCATCGCATGGGCCGACAGCCTGAAAGAAGCCGGCATCGACCTGCCGATCCATATCGGCATCGCGGGCCCGGCCAAGCTGCAGACCTTGATCAAATTCGCCATCGCCTGCGGTGTTGGCCCGTCGCTGAAGGTTCTGCAAAAGCGCGCCATGGATGTCTCGAAGCTCTTGCTGCCGTATGAACCGACCGATGTTGTGACTGAGCTGGCCAACCACAAAGCGGCCAACCCGGATTTCAACATCACCAACGTACACTTCTTCCCGCTTGGCGGCATCAAGACCAACGCCAACTGGGCGATCAATAACGGCGGCGCTTCGGCAAAGCCTGCAAACGCTTAAGGAACGGACATGACCCGTACAGTCGTAGAATCAAAAACAAAAACAGCCGTCCTGGGATTTGACGAACCGTTTTGCGTCATCGGTGAGCGGATCAACCCGACCGGTCGTAAAAAGCTGGCTGCAGAGCTGGAAGCGGGCGATTTCTCAACCGTTGAGAAAGACGCCATCGCACAGGTCGCCGCAGGGGCCACCGTGTTGGATATCAACGCAGGCGTTGTCTACAACTCGAACCCCAACCCGAACGAGACCGAGCCGCCGCTGATGCGCAAGATTGTCGAGCTGGTACAGGGGCTGGTCGATGTGCCGCTGTGCGTTGACTCCTCAGTTCCCGGCGCTTTGGAAGCGGGTTTGGAAGCCGCGGAAGGTCGTCCACTGCTGAACTCGGTCACGGGCGAAGAAGAGCGGTTGGAAATGGTTCTGCCGCTGGTCAAAAAGTACAACGTTCCAGTCGTTGCGATCTCGAACGACGATACCGGTATTTCCGAAGATCCCGATGTGCGGTTCGAGGTTGCCAAAAAGATCGTCGAGCGTGCCGCTGATTTCGGCATCCCGGCCCATGACATCGTCGTTGACCCGCTGGTTATGCCTATCGGTGCGATGGCAACCGCAGGCCAGCAGGTGTTCGCTCTGGTCCGTCGCCTGCGCGAAGAACTGGGCGTGAACACCACTTGCGGTGCGTCCAACATCTCGTTCGGTCTGCCGAACCGTCACGGCATCAATAACGCGTTCCTGCCGATGGCAATGGGCGCTGGCATGACCTCGGCGATTATGAACCCGGTCGCCTTGCCGGTGACGCAGAAAAAGATTGCCGAGAAGAAAGAGGCCGTCACAGCCGCTGGCATCATCTTGCCCGAAGGCATGGATGACGAGGCTTTCGTCCAGATGTTTGGTCTGGGTTCGACCAAGCCGCGCGCTGGTAAAGAGATGGAGGCCATTCGTGCCGCCAACCTGCTGACCAACAACGACCCGCATGGCGGTGAGTGGATCAGATTCAACAAAGCGCCGGACGAAGCTGGGGCCGCAGGCGCTGCTGGTGGCCGTCGCGGTGGTGGTCGTCGTCGCCGCGCGTCCTGAACCGGACACCAAATACAGTGAAAAGGCTGGGCCTCGCGCCCAGCCTTTTTCGTTTTTGATACCAATCAAGGCTAAGGCGAGGGTGGCGGGTCAGACTGATTGGGACAGATGACGAAGGACCTGCGCAATCATGACCCGACATCACCCCCCAAAGCTCGCCGAAGCGGACTTGAACCTGAAATTGGGCAAGCAGAGCTATTTCAAGAAACTGGCCGAGTTGCAGGCGCAGTTGGCGCTGATCCAACAGGCGTTTCTGTTTCACGGAACCAAGGGCGTGCTGATCTTTGAAGGATGGGATGCGGCAGGCAAGGGCGGCACGATCCGACGGATCAGTCAGGCTCTGGATCCGCGCAGTTTCAAAGTGTGGCCGATTGGGGCGCCCCGAAACTATTATCTGAACCGTCACTACCTATTGCGGTTTTGGGAGAGGTTGCCACCTCAAGGCGCGATCTCTGCTTTTGATCGCAGTTGGTATGGCCGGGTGCTGGTCGAACGGATCGAGAAGTTCACCCCGGAAGAGCGCTGGCGCGCAGCCTATCGCGAGATCAACGATTTCGAACGCATGCTGGTGGATGACGGCACCCGCATCGTAAAGCTGTTCTTTCACATTTCTCAGCAAGAACAGATGGAGCGGTTCACCGAACGCCTACGCAACCCGATGAAGCGGTGGAAACTGACCTATGAGGACTTTCGCAATCGCGAACGATGGGCCGAAGCAGAAGTTGCCGTAGATGAAATGTTGGCCCGTACCTCAACCGATGTCGCGCCATGGTATGTGATCCCTGCCAACAACAAGAAATATGCAAGAATCAAAGCAATGCAGGCAATTGTTGACGCGTTTTCGAAAGATATCGACCTGAACCCGCAGCATCTGGATCAGCGCACGCTGGATGCGGCATGCGAGGTGCTGGATGTGGATCAATCCCTGATCGACGACCTGCGTGCCCGGACCGAGTAAAATGGGAGCAGAGATGGAAAGACGCTTGCGGTTAATCAATCGCTGGTGCTATTCAGCGCCACGCGGCGGGTATGATGTAATGGTAGCCTGTCAGCTTCCCAAGCTGAACGCGCGGGTTCGATTCCCGCTACCCGCTCCAATCACTCAGATTTTCGCGCCTGAAACAGGTTGATCAAAGCTGGGATTTCGACCGTGTTTTCAGACGCATACGGTTGAAATGCCTTTGTAATTCCTTGTTGGATATTCAATACGTCCCCGGCATCCCCTTCAAAATAGGCGATCAGACGGGCCGCCGGACCGATACGTGTACACAAGGTTGCGCAATCCTCGATCGTTCCGCGAATGCGCAGTAAGACAGGTACTTGTTCGACACGAATATCGGTCAGGCCAGCCTGGTCCAGTAGGCCAGAGACCCGTTCGTGGTCATGAAAGGCCAATGGGCCGGGGGCGTTTCGATCCATTACAGGTGGGTTGCCCAGTCGGGCACATGCGATGATATGCGGTGTCTTGAACCAGGGATTTCCGTCTAATGGTCCCCAAGCGGCAAAGGTCATCTGACCATCCGGCTTCAACGCACGTGCCATGTTGGCAAAGGCAGCGACCGTGTCTTCAAAAAACATCACCCCAAAACGCGAGATCATTGCGTCGCGGTCTGCCTCGACAAACCGGTGGGTCTGAGCATCGGCATGTTGGAGGTCGATGTTTAACAATCCTTTTTCGATGGCCCGTTGCCCCGCGCGGTCCAGAAATGGCTGCGAGAAGTCCGCCGCCAGTACGTGACCGCTTTCGCCTACGAACTCTGCCGCCCTGACGCTGCTTGCACCGGTGCCGCAGCCGATATCCAGCACCCGCATGCCGGGTTGTAGCCCGGCTCGGTCTAGGACTAGATCAAGAACCGGTGCCAACATTTCATCCATCTGCTCTTCAAAGGTGAGCCAATTGGCGCCAGAGGGAGAATTGCTCCAGAATTCGGCCTGTTCTTCGTTCGCTGCTTGCATGATCGCCTCCCTCAGGTGACGCGACTATGACCGGCGTCGGCGTCGGCGACCAGACTTTTCATCGGCCCCTCCGGCCGAGTTGAAGGTTGGTGAGGGCAGGGTGACTACCTGCGACAGCTCCGGGAACGGATCGGTTTTGTGCGGGATAGCGTTTGCGGCGACGAAATGATCCTGGAACTTGGGTTCAATTGCGGTTTCAACCTTGGTGATCTCGCGCACGACGCGCTCGATTTCCGACCGGGCGGTGATGTTGCACAGCGCAATCCGCGCACCGGTGCCCGCCGCATTGCCCGCGCTTGAGACCTTGTCCAGCGGCGCGTCGGGGATCATGCCCAGAACCATCGCGTGTTTGGTCGAAATATGCGCACCGAAGGCTCCGGCCAGTACCACGCGATCCACTTTATCGACCTCCATGACATCCATCAGTAGGCGCGCACCGGCATAAAGCGCGGATTTGGCCAGCTGGATGGCACGGATATCGCCTTGGGTCACGGTTATGCGCGGGCCGCCCTCGGCGCTGGCGTCATGGATCAGGTAGGCTTGGGTGCGGCCTTCGGGCACGCAGCGCGTGGTGCCAGTTTGCTCGGCCGACCCGATTAGACCGCTTTCATCCAGCAACCCGGCGATGCGCATTTCAGCGACCGCCTCGATGATGCCCGAACCACAGATGCCGGTGATACCGGTGGTGGCAACGTCCTGATCGAAGCCATCTTCGTCAGACCATTTCTCGGAACCAATAATGCGGAAGCGGGGTTCCTTGGTAACGGGGTCGATCTCGATCCTTTCAATGGCTCCGGGGGCGGCCCTTTGGCCGGAACTGATCTGCGCGCCCTCGAATGCAGGACCCGTGGGCGATGAACAAGCCAGAACGCGGCTGGTGTTGCCCAGCAGAATCTCGGCGTTGGTGCCGACATCGACGATCAGAACGAGGTCTTCGGATTTTCCGGGCTCCTCGGACAGGGCAACGGCGGCACAGTCGGCGCCGACATGACCCGCGATGCAGGGCAGGATATAGACCTGCGCGCGTGGGTTCATTTTCGTCAGGTCCATCTCACGCGCGGGCAGAGACATGCTTTCCGACGTGGCCAGAGCAAACGGCGCCTGACCAAGTTCAACCGGGTCCAGCCCCAGCAGTAGATGGTGCATGACCGGGTTGCAGACGAATACGGTTTCGACGATCAGGTCCGCGTCAATCCCGGCCTCTTCGGCAATCGAGGTGGACAGGTCATTGATCGCCTCGCGCACGGCTTTTGTCATTTCCTGATCGCCGCCGGGGTTCATCATCGAATATGACACGCGGCTCATCAGATCTTCGCCAAAGCGGATCTGTGGATTCATCAGACCCGATGATGCCTTGACCTCACCTGTTTCCAGATCGGTCAGGTGGGCGGCAATGGTGGTTGAGCCAAGGTCAATAGCCAGCCCATACAACCCGCTTTCATGCAGGCCGGGCCAGATTTCAATGACCTTCGCGACCGAATCCTTGTGCCCTTTGTGAACAGCAACGGTAACTTCCCATTTACCTTTGCGCAGAACGGGCTGCAGCTTGGACATCAGCGACAGATCGGCTGTGACGGCATCGATGTGCCACTGTTCGCGCAAGGCACGCTCCAGCCGCTCCAGATCGCCGGTGGGTGAGTGCATATCGGGCTCTTCCACCACCACAAAATACAGCCGGGTTGCCGGGTCCATGGTGATGGCGCGCGCGGTGGCAGCCTTGCGGACGACCTGCCGGTGTACCTGGCTTTCAGGTGGTACGTCGATCACGATGTCGCCCTGAACCGTCGCCTGACAGCCCAGACGACGACCGGTTTTCAACCCGCGCTTGTCGTCGTAACGCTGTTCGACCGCGTTCCATTCGCTCAGCGCGTCGTCGGATACAGTCACGCCGTGCTTGGGAAACTCTCCATAGCTGGGCGTGATCTGGCATTTCGAACAGATCCCGCGCCCGCCACAGACCGAATCCAGGTCGACGCCCAACTGCCGGGCAGCGGTCAGAACCGGGGTGCCGACGGGGAAATGCCCGCGTTTGCCCGAGGGGGTAAAGACAACAAGGGGATCGGTGGTCATATCTGGCCTGCCTTTTTGTATTCGCGCGTTTGCCGGCAAGATATGGGTTTGTGCGCAAAGGGAAAGGGCATTCCGCGGCACGTTTTGGATAATGAACGTCGTTTTTTACTGTGGTAGCGGCTTGCGGGGGAAAACTAGTTTAGGTCAGGGGCTTTTCCTTGGGATGAATCCATGTAATAGGGTCACCGCCAAACGGGCTTTTGCATGAGGTTAGCAGATGCAGATTCGTGAGGCACTTACCTTTGACGACGTACTCTTGGTTCCGGGGGCATCGACGGTGCTGCCTGCGACGGCGGACACGACCACGCGCGTGACCCGTGAGATTACCATGAACATCCCGCTGCTCAGCTCGGCCATGGACACGGTGACCGAGGCGCGCATGGCCATTGCCATGGCTCAGGCCGGTGGCATTGGCGTTATTCATAAGAACCTGACAACCGAAGAACAGGCCCGCGAAGTGCGGCGGGTCAAGCGGTTTGAATCCGGCATTGTGTATAACCCGGTGACCCTGCGCGCGGATCAGACGCTGGCAGATGCGCAGGCGCTGGTGCAGCGTTACAACTTTACTGGTTTTCCGGTGATTGATGACCAAGGTCGCGTCGTTGGTATCGTGACAAACCGTGACATGCGTTTTGCGACCTCGGATGATACGCCGATCAAGGCGATGATGACCTCGGACAATCTGGCGATGCTGAAAGAGCCCGCCGATCTGGAAGAGGCCAAAAGCCTGATGCGAGCCCGTCGGATCGAAAAGCTGCTGGTGGTCGATGGCGAGGGCAAGCTGACCGGCCTGCTGACGTTGAAGGACACCGAACAAGCGGTGCTGAATCCAACGGCCTGCAAGGACCGCCTGGGCCGTTTGCGTGTGGCTGCGGCGACCTCGGTCGGGGATGCCGGGTTTGAACGGTCTGAGCAACTGGTGGATTCCGGTGTCGACATCATCGTGGTCGATACCGCGCATGGTCATTCGCAAGGGGTTCTGGACGCAGTGAAGCGTGTCAAGACGCTGTCAAATGAGGTTCAGATCATTGCGGGTAACGTGGCAACGGGTGAAGCGACCAAGGCACTTATCGATGCCGGCGCGGATGCGATCAAGGTTGGTATCGGGCCGGGGTCGATCTGCACCACGCGGATGGTTGCCGGGGTCGGGGTGCCTCAGCTGACAGCGATCATGGATTGCGCTTCGGCCGCCGGAGATGTTCCGGTGATTGCGGATGGTGGCATCAAATTCTCGGGCGATTTCGCCAAGGCGATTGCGGCGGGCGCATCCTGTGCGATGGTCGGCTCGATGATCGCGGGCACCGATGAAAGCCCGGGAGAAGTGATCCTGTATCAGGGCCGTTCATTCAAATCCTATCGCGGCATGGGCAGCCTGGGCGCGATGGCGCGCGGCTCGGCAGATCGGTATTTCCAGAAGGATGCGGCCAACGACAAACTGGTGCCCGAAGGGATCGAAGGGCAGGTGCCTTACAAAGGGTCGGCCAGCGCGGTGGTCCACCAATTGGTTGGCGGTTTGCGCGCGGCGATGGGCTATACCGGTTGTGCGACAGTTGAAGAAATGCGCAAGAACTGCAATTTCGTCAAAATCACTGGTGCAGGCCTGAAAGAAAGCCACGTGCATGACGTGCAGATCACCCGTGAAAGCCCGAACTACCGGGTGATGTAATTGTATCCAATGCGTAATGCGGCGTCCGGATCAGGGCGCCGTTTTGCATTTTCAGCGCATCTTTACGCGCCAAGACAACAGCATCGGAAAACACTATGACCCCGGCCGCTCGTATTCAGGCATCGATTGAAATCCTTGACCAGATTCTGTCGGGTATGCCCGTCGAGAAGTCTCTGACCAACTGGGCGCGACGCAGCCGGTTTGCCGGGTCCAAGGATCGTGCTGCGGTTCGTGATCATGTGTTTGATGCGTTGCGGTGTCAGCGGTCCTATGCGGCGCTGGGTGGTGCTGACACTGGCCGAGGTTTGATGATCGGTGCGCTTCGCGCCTCTGGCGAACGGCCGGAGGATTTGTTCACAGGCGCCCGTCACGCGCCCGCGGTTTTATCTGAGTGTGAGGTCAGGCGTGATTTTCGTTCGGATGCCGAGTCTTTGGACATTCCCGAATGGCTCTGGCCCAGATTTCAGTCCTCGCTGGGGGATCAGGCGGTTGCCGTCGCGCGGGCGCTGCAACACCGCGCGCCGGTGCATCTGCGTGTTAATCTTGTCAAAACGGATGTAGCTTTCGCAAGCAAATCGCTAGCAGCTGAAGACATAACAGCCGCCCCGCATCCAACTTGCGAAACAGCCTTGGAAGTGACCCAAGGCGCGCGCAAGATCGCCCAAAGCCGGACCTATGCAACGGGGTTGGTCGAACTTCAGGACGCCGCCAGTCAGGCCGTTGTGGCCGCTTTGAATCTGCGCCCGGGGATGCGGGTTCTGGACTATTGCACAGGTGGGGGTGGTAAGTCGTTGGCCCTGGCCGCGCATCAGGGGGTCGAGGTGTTTGCGCATGATGTAAACGCAGGCCGGATGCGCGACCTGCCTGCGCGCGCGGAACGTGCGGGGGCGCGGATTCAGATCGTGTCCACGGACCAACTCGAACAGCAAAAGCCGTTTGATGTCATTCTCGCGGATGCGCCATGTTCGGGCAGCGGGTCGTGGCGACGTGCTCCTGCGGGCAAGTGGGCGCTAACCGAAAGTCGCTTGCAGGAGCTTACCGGAATTCAATCGACCATTCTGGATAAGTTATCGACAATGGTCGCGCCGGGCGGTGTCTTGGCCTATGCGACGTGTTCCATGTTGGAGGATGAAAACGGCGCTGTCGTCGCCTCCTTTCTGCGCGCCAATCCAGAGTGGTCCGAGGCATTTCGCAAAACGTGGCTTGTTTCGCACGGAGCTGATGGTTTCTTCACTGCACACTTGACGCGATAGTGCGTCAGAGCATAGCAACTTTAGGGAGAGTATCCGGTTTCGCTTAATCGGACATTAACCTTATTTGGGCTGACTACGCCAAAGCCTATCGACTTGAGTTGTTTATGACTGACACTACGGAAGTATTCGCCGATCCGTCTGACCACAAAACCCCATCCGGCCTGCGACTTGCCTCTTTGGTTGTCATCGGTGCGCTTCTAAGCCTGACGCCGGTTTTAGGGCTGTTGCCCGACGTTTGGCATACAGGCTTCATGGTTGCGGGCGTATCCCTTCTGGCCGCTTCGTTTCTGGTGGTTCTTCGGGGGAAGATCACGGACTATTTGGCGCAGCAGGCGGTGAAAACCATGGCCGTTTTCGCAGAGCAAGATCTGTTTCCCTGCGTGATTGCGAACGCCCAAGGCGAAATTCTGGCCGCCAACCCTGAGGCACGCGCGCAGTTTCAGGCCTTTGCAGGCAGTCGGTTAGAGCAATGCCTGAAATCCCTGTTCGCGAACCCTCCGGCTATTTTGCTTCGACTGCAGTCATCGGCTGAAATTTATGGCAAAGCCCGAGAAGACATTGTGACCGTAGGGTCAACGATCCCGGTTTCAGTGTTCAACGTTGGTCAGGGTCGGTTTTGCTGGCGTTTTCATCTGGATACGCCAGGACAGTGGGACGAGGTCAACATCCCGGTTCTGACCGAGGGGCGCAACGGCACTTTGCTGCGGGTGAATGATGCAGCGGCGCATATGCTGGGGCAGAGGCCGGACGCGCTGAACGAAGTGCTCACGAGCGATTCTCTTACGCAGGGTGAAATTGTACAGGTTCAGACAACAAGGGGTGCGGTTTCAGCCATTGTATGCGAACTCGGCTGGTCCGGCACTGTGCGAAACCTGCTTGTGTTGCCTGTGGCGCAGGACCGGCAAGCCAGCAGTGGTACATCCTTTGCCGATTTGCCAGTGCCGATTATGCGCCTTGCCCCCGATGGTCGTATTCTCGAGGCGAACCGGCTGGCGGTAAAGTTGATCGGCGATATCGAGCCCGACGAAACCAATGTCGATCAGATCATGCAAGGGCTGGGGCATCCAATCTTGGATTGGTTGGGGCGGACCGCCTCACAAGAACCCACGATGCGGTCCGAGTTTCTGCGTCTGACTCGCCAGGACAAAGAGATTTTTGTTCAGGTCACCTTAAACCGTGTGGTGAACAACGGGCAGGTCTGCCTGATTGCGGTGTTGAATGACGCTACTGAACTCAAAACGCTTGAGGCACAGTTCGTGCAGGGTCAGAAAATGCAGGCGGTGGGCCAGTTGGCCGGTGGCGTAGCCCATGATTTCAACAATTTGCTGACAGCCATTTCCGGGCATTGCGACCTGCTGCTCTTGCGGCACGACCAAAATGACCCGAATTACGGCGATCTGGTTCAGATCAACCAGAATGCCAACAGGGCTGCGGCTCTGGTCAGTCAGCTGCTGGCGTTTTCGCGCAAACAAACCTTGCAGCCCGAGGTGCTGGACCTGCGCGATACGATCTCGGATCTGATCCACCTGCTGAACCGGTTGGTGGGCGAAAAAGTGCGTCTGATACTCAGCCATGATCCGGTTCTGAAACCCGTCCGGGCGGACAAAAGGCAGCTAGAGCAGGTGCTGATGAACCTAGTTGTGAACGCGCGCGACGCCATGCCGGATGGCGGCGAGATTCGGATTGAGACCGAGGTGGTCGTGCTGAGCCAACCCTTCACACGCGACCGTGCCACGGTTCAGCCGGGGGAATACGTGACCGTCAAGGTAATCGACAGCGGCACTGGTATCCCGGCAGACAAGCTGCAAAAGGTATTTGAGCCGTTCTATACGACCAAGCGCACTGGCGAAGGTACGGGGTTGGGCTTGTCCACGGTCTATGGAATCGTCAAGCAAACGGGCGGGTTCATTTTTGTCGACAGCCTTCCGGGACATGGAACTGAGTTCATTGTCTACCTTCCGGTGTCCGCCGCGCCTCAGGAAGTTCAGCAAGAGGCGTTGCCCGCGGTCGAAACGCAAAGCGCTCGGCAGGGCGAGGGTGTTGTGCTGTTGGTTGAAGACGAAGCCCCTGTGCGTGCCTTTGCAACACGCGCATTAAGGTTGAAGGGCTACACCGTTCTTGAGGCCGGGTCGGCAGAAGAGGCACTGCGCTTGCTTGAGGACGGGGCGTTGAATGTCGATGTTTTTGTCACCGATGTGGTCATGCCCGGGATGGATGGGCCAACCTGGGTGCGTCAGGCGATGAAAACGCGTCCGGATGTACGGGTGATCTTCATGTCTGGCTATACCGAAGGGGCCTTTGGTGATTCCGTGCCGGAAATCGCGCATTCGGCCTTCTTGCCGAAACCATTCTCATTGAATGAGCTGACCGAAGCGGTGTTTCAACAGATTAACTGACCAAATCAAAGTGCAGCGTCGTGGCATATGAACTCGGCGTCGTGGCATTTTCGAAATTTTCGCTCGGTTTCAGGTGACAGGGCAAGCTCACGTCGGGGTGAGACATTTTCCTGCTGCAGGTTAATCTGCATGTTCAGACGATCCTGAAGGAAGTTCAAAATCTTATCCTGATTTTCGTATTTGAAGACATGGCTTGCACCAAAACCGTTGCTTCGGGTGCGGAAAAACTGACTTTGGCTGCCCACATCCGCGAAATCGGGGCGCGGAGATTTCATATAGGCCTGCACAAAATCGTCAAAGGATATGTCACGAGTTGAATGTGGATGCCCGACCCGGTCATAGCGGCTGCGGAAACGGTACCAACTGCCCAGCCAGTCGATCGGTTCGCGTACGACGGCCATGATCTCCATTTCGGTGTCGTACATCTTTCGAAAAATGTTCTGAAAAAAGCGGTCATAGCGCCGCACAGGAGCGTGTTTCAGATCCGGTGGACCGGTTACGACAAAATCGGCGCGCTCGCGCAGGGCTGAGTGATAGGCCGTGCTGCCGGTCTTTGGAACAGCCAGAAACGCAAGGCGTTCCTTATAGAAAACAAGCATTTATTTGCCTTTTGCCGATCTTTGTTACGGGTGCAGATTGGCGTAAACGACTCTTTAACACAATTGCCCAACAGTAAGCATTGTAAGTTTTGGTTGAAATGTTCTCTTTTTGGTCCCATAAGGAACAAGAGGCGAACAAAGCAGCGATTGCCGCCCGTTCAAGGGTGTGACAAAAGGGAAGGCGACAGGACAATGGCGGATCTTCTGACGATGAGCGACAAGAAAAACGCAGACAAGCAAAAGGCGCTCGACAGCGCGCTGGCCCAGATCGAACGCCAGTTCGGCAAGGGCTCGATCATGAAGCTGGGCGAGGATTCCAAGCAGGACATCGAGGCCAGCTCGACCGGCTCTCTGGGTCTGGATATTGCTCTGGGGATTGGCGGCCTACCGATGGGCCGGATCGTTGAAATTTACGGGCCAGAAAGCTCTGGTAAGACGACGCTGACATTGCACTGCATTGCCGAACAGCAAAAGCGTGGTGGTGTTTGCGCCTTTGTTGACGCGGAACATGCGCTGGACCCGCAATATGCGCGCAAGCTGGGCGTCGATCTGGATGAGTTGCTAATCTCACAGCCCGACACCGGCGAACAGGCGCTAGAGATTACCGATACGTTGGTGCGCTCGGGTGCGGTGAACATGGTTGTCGTCGACTCTGTTGCGGCTTTGACGCCGAAATCCGAGTTGGAAGGCGACATGGGTGACAGCAATGTCGGCGTTCAAGCCCGTTTGATGAGCCAGGCGATGCGTAAACTGACCGGTTCAATCAGCCGCTCGAATTGTATGGTCATCTTCATCAACCAGATTCGGATGAAAATCGGTGTGATGTTCGGCAGCCCGGAAACCACGACCGGTGGTAACGCGCTGAAATTCTACAGCTCGGTCCGCCTGGATATCCGCCGCATCGGTGCAATCAAGGATCGCGATGAGGTTGTGGGCAACCAGACCCGCGTCAAAGTGGTCAAGAACAAGGTGGCGCCGCCCTTCAAGCAGGTGGAATTCGACATCATGTATGGCGAAGGCATCAGCAAGATGGGTGAACTGCTGGATCTGGGCGTCAAGGCTGGCGTGGTCGAAAAGTCGGGCTCGTGGTTCAGCTATGGCGACGAACGGATCGGGCAGGGGCGAGAGAATGCCAAGCAATACCTGCGCGACAACAGCCGCGCCGCGCTTGAGATTGAAGACAAGATTCGCGCAGCACACGGCCTGGATTTCGACATGCCGCCCGGCGCGACTGAGGATGATGATATCCTCGAGGCATAAACGCTCGCTGACGGGAACGGAAAAAATTCCGCGTCACACAGCCAGTGCTTAGAAAATCCGAAACAAGGCGGTCCATCGGGGTCGCCTTGTTTCGTTCTGCGAGTCCAACGCTGTGGACTATCCGCAGGGACAGGGATAAACCCGTTTTGACACAATATGATTGCGCGCCGAGAGAGCCTTATGCCCACGCTGAATGATATCCGATCAACCTTTCTGAACTACTTTGACAAGCAGGGGCACGAAGTGGTGCCGTCCAGCCCTCTGGTCCCGCGCAACGACCCAACCTTGATGTTCGTGAACTCGGGGATGGTGCAGTTCAAAAACCTGTTTACCGGTGTGGAAACCCGCGACTATCAGCGTGCGACCACCGCTCAGAAATGTGTGCGCGCGGGCGGCAAGCACAACGATCTGGACAATGTGGGCTATACCGCACGGCACCACACGTTCTTTGAAATGCTGGGGAATTTCTCGTTCGGTGATTATTTCAAACCCGAGGCAATCCCGTTTGCCTGGGAGTTGATCACTAAGGAATTCGGTGTCGACAAGAACCGCCTGCTGACCACTGTCTATCACACCGATGATGAGGCGTTTGAAATCTGGAAGAAGGTTGGTGTGCCAGAAGACCGGATCATCCGTATCGCCACCAATGACAACTTCTGGCAGATGGGCCCCACCGGCCCGTGCGGTCCGTGTACCGAGATTTTCTATGATCATGGCGATCACATATGGGGTGGCCCTCCCGGATCAGCCGAGGAAGACGGCGACCGGTTCATTGAAATCTGGAACATCGTTTTCATGCAGAACGAGCAGTTCGAAGACGGCTCGATGGTCGAACTCGACATGCAGTCGATCGACACCGGCATGGGGCTGGAGCGGATTGGGGCGCTGCTGCAAGGAAGCCATGACAACTATGACACCGATCTGTTCAAAACCCTGATCGAGGCGTCGGCGGATGCCACGGGCGTTGATCCTTATGGTGATCAGAACGTGCATCACCGGGTGATTGCAGATCACCTGCGTTCGACGTCGTTCCTGATCGCAGATGGCGTGATGCCGTCGAATGACGGGCGAGGCTACGTTCTGCGGCGGATCATGCGCCGCGCCATGCGTCACGCGCATTTGCTGGGCGCGAAAGACCCGGTCATGCACCGGTTGGTGCCCGCGCTGGTGCAACTGATGGGCGCGCAATATACCGAGCTTGGTCAGGCGCAAGCTCTGATCGAAGAGACGCTGCTGCTGGAAGAAACCCGCTTTAAACAGACGCTGGATCGCGGTCTTAAGCTGTTGGATGATGAGGTCTCTGGCCTGCCTGAAGGCAGTGCATTGTCTGGTGAAGCGGCGTTCAAGCTGTATGACACTTACGGTTTCCCACTGGATTTAACGCAAGATGCATTGCGTGAAAAAGGCCGGACTGTGGATACGGACGGGTTCGATGCGGCCATGGCCGAGCAAAAAGCCAAGGCCCGCGCCGCTTGGGCCGGGTCCGGTGAGTCAGCGGATCAGGCCGTTTGGTTTGACGTTCTGGATGCAGCGGGCTCCACCGATTTTCTGGGTTACGACACCGAAAAAGCCGAAGGGCAGGTGGCAGCTCTGGTGGTTGATGGCGCTTTGGTCGACAAGATTGAAAAGGGCGGCTCGGGATGGGTTGTCGTGAACCAGACGCCTTTCTATGGCGAAGCTGGTGGTCAGGTTGGGGACACAGGGGAAATTCGGCGTCTTGAGAACCTGCAAGACGTGGCGCAGGTCGAAGACACGCGCAAGTTTGCAGAAGGTAAGGTTTATGCGCATCGGGTCACGGTAAGTCAGGGTACTTTGTCTAAGGGCGATGCTGTTGAGCTTGAGGTTGATCATGCCCGTCGAACAGCGATCCGGGCCAACCATTCGGCCACGCACTTGCTGCACGAGGCGCTCCGCGAAACGCTGGGTGATCACGTGGCACAGCGCGGTTCGCTGAATGCCTCAGACCGGCTGCGTTTCGATTTCAGCCATTCCAAGGCGCTCAGCCACGATGAGATTCAAAAGATTGAACGTGAGGTGAATGAATTCATCCGCCAGAACTCGACTGTTGAAACACGGGTCATGACGCCCGACGATGCGCGCGAACTAGGTGCGCAGGCGCTGTTTGGTGAGAAATACGGTGACGAAGTCCGGGTTGTGTCGATGGGCAAAGCTCAGACAGGCAAGGGTCATGACGGCGACACATGGTCCATCGAACTGTGTGGGGGCACGCATGTGCGTCAGACCGGTGATATCGGCACGTTTGTTGTACTGGGTGACAGTGCCAGCAGTGCCGGTGTGCGCCGGATCGAGGCGCTGACTGGGGATGAGGCATTTCGGCATCTGTCCGCACAAGATCAGCGGCTGGGTCAGATTGCTTCGGAATTGAAAGCGCAGCCGGATGATGTGGTCACCCGGGTCAAGTCTCTGCTGGATGAACGCAAAGCTTTGCAAAACGAGGTTGCTCAGTTGCGCCGTGATCTGGCGATGGCCGGTGGTGCAGGGCAGGGCGGCGGAGCCGAAGCACGTGACGTGAACGGTGTGCCTTTCCTGGCGCAGGCGCTGAGCGGAGTTTCCGGCAAGGATCTACCTGCATTGATTGACGAACACAAAAGCCGTCTGGGCTCGGGCGCGGTGCTGTTGATTGCGGATGCCGGTGGCAAGGCTGCCGTGGCTGCTGGTGTAACATCGGACCTGACCGACAAGGTTTCAGCCGTTGATTTGGTACGGGCTGCAGTGGTCGAACTGGGTGGCAAGGGTGGCGGCGGACGCCCGGACATGGCGCAGGGCGGTGGCCGGGATGCGTCAAATTCAGAAGCGGCAATCAAAGCCGCAGAACAAGTTTTGGGAGGATAAAATGCCGGCACTTTGGATTGCCCACGTGACCGTGACAGACAACGAGGCCTATGGCAAATATGCTGAACTGGCAGGGCCGGCGCTTGCCAAGCACGGGGGCTCGTTCATCGCACGTGCTGGACGGTATGTGCAGCTTGAAGGGAAAGAGCGCCCACGCAATGTTGTTGCCCGTTTCCCCTCGGTCGAGGCCGCAGTGGAATGCTACAATTCACCCGAATATCAACAGGCGCTGGACCATGCACGCGGGGCTAGTGAACGTGAATTGTTGATTGTCGAGACCACTGAATAAAGCTCGACCGCCAAAGATTGGCCAACTTCTGGTTGTGTAAGCGGAATTCAGCCAATGGATGAGCCAGGCAACTTGATGAGTCGTCTGGCTTTTTTGACATCGCAATATTTCTATATATTACAGTTATTTGCCTTCAATAACTTGCGCTAAGTTAACCTTACGTAACTTTTGGATTGTGGCCGAGCCCTCACAATTCTTGCCTGAAATGGTCAAAATGCGGAACGAATTTCCGCCTCTTTTTCCTTGCAACTTCACCTCAGATTGCGCAAACGACCCCGTCTACTGATAGTTAAGCTAAACGATCTACGGTCCTGTTTGTCCGCAATTGCGAGGATGAATAATGGTCGAGGAACAGGCATGAAGCTGTTGAGCAATGAACTCAGAGATGTATCTGCACGGTTGACTTCATCAATTGGTCGACTGGTTGCTGTATCCGCATTGGCGTTAGGAACTTTGGGTGTTGGCACCGATGCACAAGCAACCGAGGGACGCTTTATACAGATTGCAGCCGTGTCGCCGCCGCCGTCAGGCGCTCGGCAATTGTGCCGTCAATACAGTTGGGCGTGTTCGACCAAAGCAACTGTGTCCATGTCCAGCCAGAAAGAGATGCAGATTATTCAGCGCGTAAATCGTCAAGTGAATGCGACGACACGCGCGGTAACAGATCGGTCGCAATATCGGACCGCGGAAAGATGGGCCTTGCCGACCTCTCGTGGTGGAGATTGCGAAGATTTTGCGCTGCTTAAGAAACGCGATTTAATTCGGGCGGGGGTTGATCCCAGTAAATTGCTGATCGCGACTGTGTTAGATGCAAGGCGCAATTCACATGCCGTGCTTGTCTATCGCTCGGCAGCCGGGGACTTGGTTTTGGACAACCTAACCAATCAAATCAAACCGTGGGCCGCCACGCAATATCTGTTCCTTCGCATGCAAAACCCCAGGAAACCCAGCGGTTGGGTCGGCGTTTACGGTCGTAGCTGAGACTTTTTCCATTTCCCCTCGGGCTTGAGGGAAAAAAGGGCGGCCCTGAGGTCGCCCTTTGTGCATTCCATAGGTTTTAGCTTGGTCTGACCATTCAATCCGAATCTAAGGACGCAAGTCAGATGCAGCTGTTCGGTTAAAACGTTCCACCACTGCCGGGGCCGCCAGCGTTTCCACCAGAAGCGCCGCCTGTGCTGCCGCCATTACCGTTGCCGCCGCCGCCACCACCTTGGCCGTTATTGCTGCCGCCATTGCCGGTGCCCGGTCCTGAACCACCGTTGTTGCCGCCGCCATTACCGCTGTTTCCGGCGTTCCCGTTCCCATTGCCCGGGCCACCATTATTGCCGCCGTTGCCACTGCCGCCATCGGTGCCGCCGCCATTGCTGCCGCCGTTCCCGGAACCGCCACCGCCATTGCCGCTACCGCCACCTTGGCCATTATTGCTGCCGCCATTACCGGTGCCCGGTCCTGAACCACCGTTGTTGCCGCCGCCATTACCGCTGTTTCCGGCGTTCCCGTTCCCATTGCCCGGGCCACCATTATTGC